>JAPPES010000141.1 GCA_028824125.1 Candidatus Poribacteria bacterium | reverse complement strand
TTCTATCATAAAACAGAAACAATGTTGCTTTAATTCTAAATGCTACTATAGTTTTAAGAATTTTCCGTTAATGAGTAGGATTGATAGTTTATGTCGTCCGTCGGGTTTCGCTTGTGCTCTCCCTTATGTGTCAACTTAACGTTGATTTAAAGGTAGCAGGCACGCTCTGCGGGGAATGCAAAGACGAATGCGCGTATGGCATTCGCCATGATTCATACCGTTGATTTGGTGCCGTCCGCTTTACATTTTTGGGTGGATGGCACACGGCGTGTGCCTACTACTTTGCATACATATTAGTTTATATCAAAATGTGAAAATATGCCAGAAAAACCGAAAACTAAATAACCCTGGTGTAAGGCGCGGTTGCTTTCGTAGATACCCGTTATAGCGGAAGATATTTAATCATGAGTTGCATCACAGCACCAGAGATGAGAGGGACTGTCAGGTTATCGTCTATTCGGAGAGGCAGGAGTTCCACAAGGGCTGCGACAAATGCCCCAGTAATACCGATAATTGGGTTTAACCAGAAAAGCGCAATCACTGCACAAATAATAAAACAAGCTGCACTTCCCTCCAAACTTTTATTGCCAATAAGTCTTGTACGTCCCCACCTTCTCCCAACTAAGGCGGCAGCCGTATCACCTAAAATAATAAAAAAAATACAGACGATAGCAATAGATTTCTCAAAAAAGAAAATACATAGTAAGATGCTGACGATATAGTAAGTCGCACCGGTAATTGCGCCTTTCTGTTCGTGGGTGCGAAGGATGGATTTGAAAACGCGAAAAAAGAGTTCTCGGAAACGTTCAGATACCCATTTCAAGAATTCTACTATTACTGCAATACCTGCTAAACAACCGACAATAAGCAACATAGTGGACCTTTCCAGCACAATATAAAGTAGGGGTAAGAAGAATCCTGCCAGATGGGTTGTTTTTCTAAGCAATTCCGTAATCATGAATTTGAAGTTTCCACGCAATGAAATTAAAACTTGTGTTCGGTTAATTATTGCAGATTTACACAAATAGACACAAGCAAAATAATTTCTTGTATTTGGCAAAAAAATTACACAATTTTGTTTCAATTTCGGGTTAAAATTTTCTTACCATTGGAAATTACTTTGAGGATAAATTGTGCGATCAGAAAATAAACGAACTAAAATGAGAGGAAAAATGAGAGGCGTTTGCATCGGATTGTTGTTCTTAATATTCGGTATTGGATTTATCTTTGCTCAAGAAACACAACAGACTATAAAAATTACAGGTGTTGTCATAGACAGTGATACGAATACACCTTTAGCGGATGTGACGATAAAGGTAGTAGATACAAACATCAAAGTAAAAACTGATGAAACAGGTGCATTTTCTTTAGAATTGCCTGTTGGCACGTACGCTTTTCAAGTGTCTGCTCCGTTCTATAACGCTGCTGTGCTTTCTGATATTAAAGTCAACGTCCAAGGTTTATCGGAGCCGTTACAGGTGATACTTGAACCACAAGTTGTAAAGTTAGATGCGATTAATATGAGGGTTAGATTAAGCCAATCTGGGGAGCGCGGTCTTCTTGAAAAACGGATGCGGAGTTCTCGAATTGAGGATAGCATTAGTACTGAAGAAATCAGCAAGCTGCCTGACTCTTCAGCAGCTCAGGCAATTAAGCGTGTAACAGGTGTCAGTATTGTAGGTGGCAAATACGTATTTGTTCGTGGGTTAGGTGAACGTTATAGTAACACGCTTCTCAATAATGTTGAGATTCCGAGTCCGGAACCGAATCGGCGGGTTGTCCCGATGGACATCTTCCCGGCAAGCCTGCTTGCGAGTCTGCAAACTGTGAAAACATTTTCCCCTGACCAACCGGGTGGGTTTGCTGGCGGTTCGGTGCAAGTATTTACTAAAGACTTCCCAGAAGCGTTGATGATGTCGCTGTCGCTGTCAACAAGTTTTAACACACAAGCGACTGGTACGAAAGGATTGACATATCCTGGTGGAAGTCTCGATTTTTTAGGGTTTGATGACGGTTCACGTAGGTTACCAGAAATTATTGAAGAAAAAGCTGATAAAATTCCTATTCGTGAACAAGGACGTTTCACCACTACAGGGTTCACACATGAAGAGATTCAAGAGTTTGGACGTGCTTTCTCTAATGTTTGGTCCTATGAAAGACAAGCCATCCCTGTAAATCAAGGTTATAAATTCAGTATCGGCAACAGTAACACAATCTTTGGCAAACAATTCGGTTATCTCGGTGTCATCTCTTACGGTAATAGCCACAGTTACAGTACGCAAGAACGTAAAGATTTTCGTATCGGCTTAAATGAGGTTCTTTCTCCCGTTACAGATTACTTTATTGAACAGAGTGGACATGAAGTGGACTGGGGGAGTGTCGTAAGTGCGAGTCTGCGGTTTTCACCGGATCACATTCTCAGTTTACGAACACTCACAACCCATGCTGCAGAGGACCAAACACGTACCTGGGAGGGAGATAACGCCGATAGAAATACGATATATCGAAGTACCCGCCTCCGATTTGTTGAACGTCAACTCTTCTCAGGACAATTGGCAGGTACTCACGGGTTCAATTTTGGAGAGGCGGAAATTAAAAACGCTCCTAAGGAAGAAAACGCTGATTCTATGGAAATGCAATCAGATCAATCTGACCTTTCTGTGGAATGGCGGCTCACTTATTCGCGTGCAGCGCGTAATGAACCCGATACACGCGAGACTATCTATGAAGATGACGGTGATGGAACGTACGTATTTCGTGATTCTTCAAATAGCGCAAGTAGGTACTTTTTCGATCTTGAAGATGATGATTACAATGCAAGGGTTGACTGGAAATTACCGATCAGGGAAACAGGTTTTTTCAAATTTGGTGGCCTTGTACGTGAAAGATCCCGCGCGTTTGATGCTCGAAAATTCAGATTCCACCCCGCAGATAATGTTGATGCTACTGTTGACTTGTCATCAGCGCCGGAAACGCTTTTCCAAACCGAAAATATTGCGCCGCGCGTCTTTGAGTTACGTGAATCCACCCGACGATCCGATAACTACGAGGCAGACCACAGTGTTTATTCAGGATATCTGATGCTTGACATTCCTCTCACCCAAAAATGGCAAGTGATGACAGGTTTGCGGTGGGAACACTCTGATCAAGTTCTTACAGCTTTCGATCCGTTCTCCACCGTAGTGTTGGAAAAAGATCAGGCAAATTTGAAAACCTCTGACGGACTTCCAGGCCTTAACATCACATATCGTTTAACGGAGCGGATGAATTTGCGACTTGCTGCATCACGCACAGTTACACGTCCCGATTTACGAGAACTTGCACCTTTTGAGTTTACCGATTTTGTCGGTGGTAGAACAATACTTGGAAATACTAAGTTAGAGCGGACGCTGATTGATAACTACGACTTCCGTTGGGAAGTCTTTCCAGACACAATCGGTGGGGGAGTAGTCGCTATCAGCGCTTTTTATAAGAGATTCCATAGACCAATTGAACAAATTATTGAACCGCAAGCCGAAGTTCGCATTACTTACGAAAATGCAGAAGGTGCTAACAACTACGGCTTGGAATTTGAAGCGCGTCAGAACTTAGAGGTGCTCTCCCCCAAATTGAGTGCCTTTTCAATTAATACAAACGCTGCGTTTATTGCGTCCAGAGTCGTACTCCCCGAAGATGTTGGAATTCAGACCTCTTCCGAACGTCCTCTTCAAGGACAGTGTCCATACATCATTAATCTTTCATTGGGATATGAAGAGCCAAACTGGGACATTTCAAGTTCAGTTGTATACAATATTTATGGACGACGACTCTCTGATGTAGGGAACCATGGCGCACCAGATGTATATGAACAACCGCGTGGCCAGTTAGATATGAGTTTTAGTCGGACAGTCGCTGATGCATATAAATTTAGTTTCTCTGCTAAAAATTTACTCGACCGGCCTGTCCAATTCAAACAGGGTGAGGCAACATCTGTTAAATACAAAGTCGGTAGGTCGTTCTCATTCGGGATAAGTTATAACCTATAACCAGCTAAGGTTATCTTTTCGCCTTGTCGGAGAGCAAATTTTCTCTTTACTGTTTGGCAATGGTGTAAGGTAGTTTTAATAAAAAGTCATAGTATCGTTAGTATTTTGCAACAATTAAAGAGTAATTTTAACGTGACAGAAATTGATAGCAGTGACCTTAAATCAAGTCGCAATCATGAACGCCCACTCATCATACATAGTGGAATATAAAAGATAAAAAAAGGAGCTCTGTAAAGCTAATGTCAAATATTGTGTCAGCCCTGAAATCCGTATGGACACAGAGAAAACTTAATTGGTTGTTCCAAATAATGATCATTTTCACAGTCGGATTAGCCTTGGTTTTTGCTGGGTGCGGAGAAAGTGAACCCGATCCTGATCCCGATCCTGTAGATTGGGAAATCATCACTGGCGATGGGCGTGATCTGGCTGTTCTTCAAGGTGACCTATCAGAAGATAGAACCCTTTCATCAGATTATGATTATGTGTTACGTGATGCCGTGTTTGTCAAAGACGGTGTAACGCTAACGATTGAACCTGGTGTCACAATTTATGGGGAAAATGCCACGAACGGCACCCTGATCGTTGCACAAGGTGGGAAGATTATGGCTGAAGGTACAGCCGATGCACCTATCGTAATGACAAGCGATGCAAAAATTGGAGAACGTGGTCGTGGTCAATGGGGTGGTTTGATTATTAACGGTAGGGCACCAACGAATCAAGGTATTACATTCGGTGAAGGTGATACAGGTGCTTTTGGTGGTGATAATCCTGCAGATAGCAGCGGTGTGTTACGTTATGTCCGTATTGAATATGCGGGTATAGAGTTTAGTGCAGACAACGAATTGAACGGTATCGCCTTCCAGGGTGTCGGTTCAGGGACTGTTGTAGAATATGTCCAGGTACACATGAACCAAGACGATGGGATTGAAATGTTCGGTGGCACTGTTAATCTCAAATATGCGCTTGTCACTGGTGCTCGGGATGATTCATTTGACTGGACCGATGGTTGGACAGGTAAAGGCCAATTCTGGGTTGCTCAACAATACGGTGACGACGCAGATAACGGTTTTGAAAACGATAATAGCAGTAAAAATAATGAAGCAACGCCACGTTCTGCACCGACGATTTATAACGTAACACTTGTTGGTGATCCTGATGGCCCCGAAAGTGATAACGGTATGTTGATTCGGGAAGGTGCCGCGGGAACGTATGCAAACTTTATTGTCACAGGCTTTACTAAAGTAGGGCTTGATGTTAACAACGAGTCCTCACACAAGCAAGCTGACGATGGCAAATTGGTTGTTAAGAACAGCATCTTTTTCTTCAACGGTAAGGGTAACTTCGGTGATGAAAAAGATGATGACGGTTTTGACGAAGCAGCCTGGGCAAAGGGACTTGGCAACGTTGAAACCGACCCGAACCTCAAAGATGCATTCAACAAGGACAATCCGGATTTCAGCCCCAGCGATGGCACTTCTTCTGTTAGTGTCGCTTCGCCACCTTCGGACGGTTTCTTTGATGCTGTAAACTTCATCGGCGGTGTAAGTCCTTCTAACAACTGGACAACAGGTTGGACAACGAATGCACGAAACTAAACAACGTAGTACTACAATCTCCACTCGGTGCTACCTCTCTTACGCTGCGACTGCAGTTCTACTGTTTAGCAGCTGTTTGATAGGGTGTGAGCGGCGAGTGTGGGAAAACAGTCTCGACTCGCCAGACCAACTTGGTCTGGCAGTCGTTGACGCTTTAAATCAGAAAAATATTGAAAAGTTAAACGAGTTGCGGGTACAACGGAAAGAATACCTTTCTTGGATTTATCCCGCTTTTCCAAAAAGCAATTTTCCACCTGATTTCGCTTGGTCAAATCTAAATAAAAAATGTAACGTAGGCATGAGAAGGTGGATTAACCGATACGGAGGCCTCAACCTTAACTTCGTAAATATACGATTCGGCAAACCGACAGAATCTTATAAAGGGTTCCAACTTTTACGTGGAACCCTTTTGACGTTAAAAAATTCTGAGGGACAAAAGTTGAATTTGAAGATTCTTGGTTCCGTTGTCCAGAAGGGTAATCGTTATAAACTACTCAGTTATGATGATGGTTAAGTTCGGTTTACCCGTGAATTGAATTGTTTTTTATATGCTTTTGGTATGATACATATCGAAAACTGAATCTATAAATATAGGCAAATGCCTTTTCCAAAATCTGGGAGGACAAAATTGAATGAGTTACGCACTCTCTAATTATACATCTGGCAAACAGAGAAAGAAACGTCTGAAAAAAAAGATGGTAGCAGCTGATGGCGCAGGTGTTAAAGCACCAAACGTTGCGAGGCGGATGACATCTGAAAAAGCATCCGAAGTTTCAATCACAGTTGTTGATGCGCAACGTGAAAATCGTCAGGCATCTAAAAAGTGGAAAGCGAAAGCAAGGAAGTACGCATTCGGACTTGCAATAGGTCTTCACGCTGCCGCTTTTATTTACCTCGGTGTTTGGTTTGTGAAAAAGACAGTTTTGCAGAGGCACACAGACACAGTGCAGAGTGTTGTTGTGGACAAACCGCCACCACAAACAAAACGCATCAGTGCCCCACGCGCGGCTCAGAAAACAGCCAAACCGAAACCCATTGAAGTCCTTGTACCGAAAAGCAATGCTATAACTACGCATACAAATGTCTCATTAGGACCAGCAGATTTTACTATCCCAATGACTGAACTTCCATCTGACAATACGATGCAACTCACGGCATCAGGCGCTGGCAGAGACATGATGCCACAAACTCGTCATGTGAAAATTGTTTCCTCAGTCCCCAAATTCCAAATGCCAAAGTTTGAAACTACAGGATTAACAATGAAAATGGATATGGAAACAAGTTTAGCGTCTATGGATTTTGGCGCTTCTGCTGATATTGGACTGGCTGCGGCAGATTTTGGGGAAACAAAACAGTCATTCACAGAGTTTTTGAGACAGGTACGTGAACGGATTAAAGAGGTGCAACGTTTTCCGCCAAACGTTCGGAATTTAGAAGAAGGTTCTTCAACAACGATACGTTTTACACTTCTGAGAGACGGCACCATCCGGGATCCGAAGGTGTCAAATTCGTCTGGTTCGCGTGTGTTGGATAGTGCCGCCCTTGCGGCTGTCCAAAACGCAGAACCTTATCCACCGTTCCCCGAAGGACAGTCAGGCAACAGCATACGGCTTGAACTTCCGGTTGTGTTTGAATTGGTTAATTAGTTGTTTAGATTGGTTAAGCTTATATATCCCAAGGGTAGCAATAAGCCACCCTTTTTTATTACTGAAATTGGGGCTGTTCGTTCATGAGTCCTGAAGATAGAATTAGTTGAAAAAAGTTTATAGGTTTGATAAGCTGAGTTAGCATGAGATGTCCTTGTATTTAAATCTATAATAGGAGTTTATATGCAAACCCAACGAATTTGTCTCTGGTCAGGGCCGCGGAACATTTCAACAGCATTGATGTATGCTTTCGGACAACGAAGTGATACCGAAATCATTGATGAGCCATTGTATGCACACTATCTGCATGTCACAGGTGCGGTGCACCCTGGGCGAGAAGAGGTGATGGCATCTATGCAGACTGACGGTGCTGCCGTTATCCGTGACGTTATCCTCGGCCCCTGCACTAAGCCTATCCTATTTATGAAGCAGATGGCACACCACCTCGTTGATATTGACATATCTTTCATGCAGGAAACTGTCAATATTTTGCTTATCCGCGATCCGCGGGAGATGCTTCCGTCTTTAATGAAAGTCATCGGGATTCCGACAGTGAAGGATACCGGTTTGAAGGGACAAACCGAATTATTGACAAATTTAAGAGAAGTGGGACAATCGCCGCCGATTTTGGATGCGCGGGAATTATTGCTTGCCCCAAAAGGTGTATTGTCAATACTGTGTGATCGGTTAGGTCTTCCGTTTGAGGAGTCAATGTTGTCATGGCCACGTGGCGGACATCCGTCAGATGGTGTTTGGGCACCGCATTGGTATCATAACGTGCATCAAAGTGTGGGTTTTGTGCCGTATCAACCGAAACGTGAACCTTTTCCTGAGGCGTTGGAAGGTATTTTATCGGAGTGTTTGCCGTATTACGACATGCTACGCGCTGATGCGATTTGTGGTGATACGTAGAACATGATTGGAGAGATATTTTTAATCTAAGAATTCACAAGCGGTTAACTCTAAAGCGAACTGGATTAAACTTTGTAATGTCTTACTTGTCGGATTAACGATTCCAAACCATACCCCTGTCGTGGTGAACAAGCTATCCCCAAACTACCAACCGCTAATACGCTATCTACAAACACCATCTTCCAATTAGGCGTTGTTGAAACTGAAAGCCCTAAGAAGTCAAGAAAACGAAAAAGAAAATTGGCACAGCCACAATCCGATATAGGCAATTTTTGCAACAACACATTTGCTAATGCAACCGCAAATATGAGAAAAAGGAGTGATGATAGGGTGCCTGCTCCGCGCGAAAAATAACCGATACATAACGCTATTCCCAACGTTATCTCTGCCGAGACCAACAGGTAACTTACCGGTTTTACTATGGCTGTCGGTAGCATCTGGTAACTAACTACAGCAGCGACAAAGGCACTGAAATTAGCGAGTTTAGCAATACCTGAAAAAAAGAGGATTGTCCCAAGAATTATTCTTAGGGTTGTTACCAACAGTAATGGAATTATCATTCTGTTTCCAATGGATATCCTAAGGCCTGCCAACCTCTTAGCCCACGCGGAAAGAACTTCACGTTTTGATAGCCGTATCCTAAAAGGACATTCATCAACTGATAGGCGTTTGGACATTCAATGCTCCCACAATAGGTAATCAGAAGCACCTCTTTGTCTGTTGGCAGGGCAGATAGAGTCTGCTGTACACGATTGATTGGTAGATTGACCGCACCTGGGATGTGTCCCTGTTTGAAACTGACCGCAGAACGCGTGTCTATGAAAGTTGCTTCGCCTTGTTTCCAAATTTGGTAGACAGCAGGAAAGTCAACTTGCAAGGTGGTATCGCTTGGGGCATCAGGAGTGGCAGAAAGCAGTCCGGCCCCATCCAAACCCCAGAGTGTTAAGGCCCCAAAACCGATCCAAACGCAAACAATGAGCGATTCCTTCATAATTTGCTGTCCTGTTTTGTCTTCAGAGCCATTTTGAACATCGCCTTGAGATTGTTGTTTTGGGGAATTATGCATTATCTTGTTTTGAGTTGTGCCCAGGTTGAGGTTACTTTTACCTCAGGAGAAATGTTTAGTCCAGAAATCGTGAACGAATCAACCCATCCTTCGCCAACCCATTCGTTTGCAATATTAATTCCTTCTATGACAAATCCGAGAATTTCAATTCTATTGAAGTTCGCATCTCGGAATTTCGCACGAAATTCGCCATCCGCGAACAATAGAAAATTTCCTGAGTTAAAATATAACTCCATCTCTGTCAAAATGTCTGTATTCCATCGGATACGAGGTTCTCGCGACAATCGAGGCTGAAAAGGATGGCTACTTCCTTTGCCATCAAAACGTCGGGCTCTAATTTCATCCGGAAAAAACACATAAAAAAATGGGTCTTCTTCGGGTGTATCAGGGAAATGCCGTCCTACGCAAAAACCGAAACGGACCTTGTCGCTGCCGAAATTCTTAATCTTTATTGCAAAGTCTCTATAAGGGGCAGGAAATGCGATGAGTTGGTAGAGATCGTATTGAACTGCCCAATCTCGATTGACTTCAACGCGTAAAAATCCGTCAACGACTTTCCAGACCTTATCGTTTCCTACGGTGTGCCACGCTTTTGGGTTCTCGGTGTCAAAATCATCGTGCCAAGTTACTGCAGAAACGGAGATGGTCCTACAGAATAAGATAAAAACAATTATTAAGATTTTTGAAATAGTTTGCATCAGTTCACTGCTTGCATGGAAATATAGTAAACCTATAATTAATAAGACACTTCTGTCCCACAAACTGTCAGTTTGCGTCTCATCGGCACAAACTAAATGAAGTTTAAATAAATATTTTGGTCAGGGGGCGAGGTTAGGAAACCTCGCCAGCAGCAGGTGTACATCTCTGCTGGCGAGGTTTCCTAACCTCGCTAAATTACCCAATTTATTTTTTAATTTTCATACAGTTTGTGCTACAGGGTGTCCCTGCGATTAGTTTTCGTGCTTAATTGATCTTTAGGCAGTCGTACCATCGGTGTGTCCGTTTTCCTTTTCGGCTTAATACACCAGGTTTCCGCTCGACTGGAAAACCGAAGTCGCGATCTTTCTGTGTCAAGACATTCCAGTCGGGGGGAAACCATGTTCGGAGGGTTTTACAATGCACTTCAAGGTCTTCACCTTCCCAACCACCGGTTTTGTAATACATGGGACAAACCCATCTCTCTCTTCCGCGAGCGTACTGCCGCCATCCCATCACAGAAGCTTGTGATCGGATAATGTTGCCATCGCGCCAATGCCGTTCAATTCCGCTCCAAGGATAACCTGTTGTCCCTGTTCCACGGTTAATTTCACTCCATCCGAGATCGTCGTGAAGCGTAATATAAGAAACGTTTGTCCCCCAAGGTGTCTCGTCGTCGGCAAAACCCCATTTCTGTCGTCTGTACCAATGTAACGCTCCTGGAATCCGTGACTTGGATATAACTGCGTTCTCAATGGTTTCTATAATATTAAAAAAACCTCTATTGTTATAAGGATTATGCACACCCTCACAGAGTGTTAAGGAGTTTATTTCAGGTCCGAACCACTTTCCGTTTTTACCGGGTGTTCTATAATATGCCCCTGATGCTGCAGGTTCAGCGCGCTCGTTTGAATTCAATTTTGCCTTCGCAAATGTGCTCCAAAACATCACACCTAAAACTGCTAATAGCAGAAGGACATTAAAAAGTATATCTAAATTTTTTCGTAACATTATTTTTAGGGTTATTCCCGTTTCAGGTGTCCCCATGTTGTTGTCAATTTTTGTTTTGGTGATACCGCAATCCCGGAAATCGTAATCTCATCTACCCATGCTTCACCTGTACTCGCTCTATCTGTAACATACCCTACAAGCACAAAACCGATAATATCAATTTTCGGCAGGTTCGCGTCCCGAAAATCCATGCGCGCTTCGCCATCACCAAACAACTGAAATCTGCTTCCATCAAAGTGAAGCACCATCTCGTTTAGGACATCTGTATGCCAGCGTTTGCCGGGACCGAGAAACACTTTTCCGTCTCTTGATGCCTGCATATCATTTGTGAAAAACAAGTAATACCCTGTCTCCTCTATTTCCTGATCGTCATTTAAGAAATGTTTTCCAAGTGCAATGCCGAATTTAATATCTCCGGATGCGCCGATGTTATTAACTGTAATTGTGAAGGTGTCATAAAGTCTGGGGAAGGCTATAAATTGGTAAAGTTCAAATATAGTTTGCCACTGTTTTTGCGTCTCAATTTTTGCCCTCAAAAACCCTTCCTCAACCCGCCATATAGAGTCACTGCCTTGTAATTGCCAGCTGTCTTCTATTTCTTGGTCAAAGTTATCTTGCCACGTAACAGCACTTGTGATTCCTTGAAAAACGAGGAAGGCAAAAATCGTGATGATTATTCTCAAAATGAGTGTTCTGCTTCTCATGTAGCGTTCACCTTGCAGCTTTACCTATATTTTTCAGTTAATATGGTGTGCAATTTTTAATCTTTTTAACGACTTAAACCGTCGCTGGATCAACTGCAATAATTCCTATAGGAGTGTAACGGGTAAAGTCTGATGTGTTAAAAGTCAAAATATGCGTCACTCCATGAACAATCATAGTTGCTACCAACCTTGCATCGTGAACCTGAACACCTGACACACCATAATTTACAACGAGTTCTCTCCATTTAGCATATACAGCAGGAAAGTCCGGGAGCAAAGGAAAAAACTGTTCTGCCCGACGCAAAGGACGGATTGCTCCCAATGGCGTAAGTCCCATACCATTTTGGTGAATAGGGCGGGTTGATACGTTCCAAAATTCAATGAAGTTTTGTGTCGTGGCTTGTAATTGATGACCATTTGACAACAATTTCCGAACAGCAGCCTGAGCAATTGGATGCCTTGGATCGGTGCGGTGTAAGACTCTCAATAAAACATTAGTGTCTGTTAGATAAATCATGAGTTATAAATGATCTTCGTATATTCCTTCACGACTGACAGCGTAATCGGACAATGGTGGGACATCAGGACCAACACAATCCATAAATACATCTACTAACTGATCCAATTTTATCTCCAATTCTTCAACAGATAATTGCGGTTTGTTATTCATTAATGTTTCTACTGTCGGTTCAAGTGCTTCCAATAACAAACGACGAACCGCATCTGTATCCTCAAGTGCTATTTTTTCGCGCACTTGTTTCTCAATATCTGGGGAAATATGAAATGTAATTGTCATTGTATTTTTCTCCTAATTATTTTAATTAAAAGATTAAAGGCGATCCATTAACGCATCTTCATCAGACCATTCGACTATTTTTACGTAACGAGTACTTGGTTTCATTTTAGTTTTTCACTAAACGGCACAGTGTGTACCTACTACTTTGCAAATGGTGTTCCATCTGCCTTTCCCAAATAGATATGATGTGCATCATCACTACAGATTGGAATGGCAACCTGCTTCTGGATGTAAACACGTCTATATGTTTTCGCCTCTTTTTCAAATACCGACTGGACAGCACGAATACGCAAATTATAACGTTCCTGAGTCAAATTTGAAAACGAAAATCTGCCCTGCGCGTCTGTTTCCGTTTCAAAACGGTCTAAGGTCAATGACATATCATATTGGCTTAGTTCCCACGGATACCACGAACGCGACACCAAAGCATTCTGCACAGGTTCGCCCGTAGCTTCCCAAAGCACTTGTCCCTTTATCCCTAATGTTGGTTTATCCGCAACGATGAGTACTTCTTCACTATCCGTAGATGCTTTTACGTTCATTTCAGTTGCAGTAATACCGGTTCCCATAATATAGAGTTTATATTTTTCCTCAAAGAGACCATCTAATACGAAAGTCGTTTCTGTTATTGGAAATCGTTTGGACAGAAGTGGCCTGTTCAATGTTAGCGGATTCAGCGTCGATGCCATTTTGGCATTTTCAGGGAAAACTTTCACCTCATAAAAGCCATCAATCGGAACATCACGGGGTAGGATAACACGTCCTTTAATTGAAAATCCTTCCTGAAGCGGAACAATCAACGACTCTTTTCCGATTTTTACATTTGGGTATATCCTTGAAAGATACCCCTTTTTAGACACTTCAACAGACAGAAGATGTGGCTTTGTCTCTAATAGCTGCATTTGAAAAGCACCGTTTGCGTCTGTTTGCGTCATCGCTAAGAGCGCACCGTGTCCGTGTGGGGTTTCGCTGCGCCGTGCTGCATAGAGATTCGTGTCTGCAATAGGATTCTGATTTTCATCAACGACTGTTCCGTGCAATCTTTGCATTTTTGGCAAACGGATTTTAAGCGGTTTTTTGCTTTGCGGGTTGACCGCCTCTAAAAATGCAATCATAACACCATTTCGGGAAATTGTCAAACTGTATTCAATCGGATGCAGTTCGGAGAAGAGGAAATTGCCATCCGCATCGGTTTGCACGATATGTTCGGGTTGGGCCGCGGCGCGAAAGAAGTCAGCAGACTTGTTGTGCATCTTTAATTGCACCTTGAGTCCATCAACTGTGTACCCTGAGTTTGAAGCAGTAACTTTGCCTTGCAGTGAGAGAAAATTTTTCAGTGAAAGTTCACCTAAATCATATACATTTTTATCGGGGAACATGTCCCATCGCCAGTGGTGGGTTTGATACTGGGGATGTAAGGCTATTATTGTAAAGGCGTAATAGGTATCGGAATCATTTGGGACTGTTAGATGGAATTCTCCGTTTGTGTTTGTCTCTGTTTGGTGTGCAAACGTACTTTCAGGATAAACGGTATCTTTCACTTCGGAAGCTGCACGGACAGTAACGCCAGAGATAGGCTGCCTATTTTCAGCATCAATGAAGCGACCAGAAAGAGATGCACCCGGTTTCAAAAACACTTTCACACCCCCGACATGACTATCCGGATAGACCGTCATCATAGGCGGGCGGAATGCACCTAAGGCATTCCGCATGATTGCAAACACATATCCATCAAAAGAATCAATAATTCGGTAGCGTCCAGGCAATAGATTTTTTGCCTCAAAATATCCATTCGATACTTCGCCATTGTATATCCTATCTACCCGTTTTTCGTCCTGTGTTAGGAGCCCAATTTGAATCCCATCCGTAATTGGTAGTGGTAGTTCACTAATTGAATCAAGCAAGAATCCCGAAACCACACCAGTCCCTTCAATTACAAAATTTGCTGTCACTTCGGTTTCTTCAGTAACGGTCGCTTCGCGTTGTGCAAGTAACGTACTTAAATAACGAACTTTCACCACCCACGTGCCAGCAGCAAGGCTTTTAAGCGTAAACTGTCCGCCAGAATTTGTTTTGACAGTGTAATGGACTTTATCTGTTTGTGAAACTGCTGAGATGATGTAACCAGTAAGGGGGTTGTTCTGTTTGTCTGTAACTTGTCCATGAATTGTCCCTAACTGTGCGTGAAAACCCCCTTGAGATTGGCAAATTCCGATAGAAAAACCGAAAGATAACAAGAACAGAAGAAAGTAGAATAAGATTGGGAAAAAGCAAAACTTCATCTTATATTGTGAAATACCCGAAACTTTCCTATAATCATTCATTGCTGTTTCTTAAATTCTCCCCACCTTGTCGCTAACTTAGCTTGTGGTGAAACGGATAACCCCGCCCCTGATATCGTAAACGAATCTACCCATGCGTGCCCAACCCGGACAACCTCCCCTATAAATACGAACCCAAGAATCTCAATTGAAGGAAAATCAGGATCTTCAAAGTCCGCACGTTTTTCACCATTTGCGAACCACTGAAAATGCCCTCTATTAAAACGAATTTCCATGGATTTCAATACCTGTGTATCCCAAGATGTCTTAGGAACAAACGGTTTCCGCGTCAGTTTATCACCAATCATCACAGTACCCAATCCATTGAAACGGGCGGTATGCACCCTTTCCATTAGAAATAAATAGAATAACGGAATCCTTCCAGGTATCCCCAGAGCAATGCCTATACGCCCCGAATTTTTATTACCTATGTTTTTGACGATAATTGTGGCATTTTCGTATCCCGGATTTCTTGCTTGTCTTTGAATTGGGTTGATACCGGCGGATATATCAAAGTTTTCATACAAACCACTGGAATCCTTGAATTGGAGTAGTTCAAATGTGAGATGTGGAGTCTGAATCCACCCTTTTAAAAAACCATTTTCGGCTTTCCATATTGAAAATTCACCCCAAGGTTCCCAGTTATCTTCTTTCAAAACATCAAAATTATCCCGATAACCTTGTGAAAAAGCGGATGGACAAAAAACAGTGGAAAAAACGATTAACGCAATGCAGATTCGGTTATGTATGATGTACTTCATGTTGCAACTCCTTACATTTAACGCCAAGTTTTGATTTGATTAGAACTGCTTCAACGCGCCCCAAATTGTGGTTAATTGTGTGCTGCTCAATTGAACAGCCAAATTGTGATTAGGAATACCGTTCCCAGAAACCGAAAAACTTGAGATGTTTGCCCCAAACCATGTTCCACCGAAGTGGCACGTGATGAGTAATCCTACAACATCAATTTCCATAAAATGATTGTCTGCGAATTGGGTTAACAGAACTCCGTTCGTAAACAGATGGAACTCACCTGAAACAAAGACAACTTTTAAATGTTGGGTAGTGGATGGGAATTTATTCCCGTACCACGCTTTCGTTTTACCTCTACTATAATCGTTTTTTTCCGAAAATGTTACTTTGCTTGTCTCTTCGGGGCTGAAAATGTACCCTTCAACTGCGAAGTCAGCGTTATCTAGTTTTTTTCCGAGGAACAAGCAGAGTTCTCCCATTCCATTCGGTCCTTCTTGTGGATAATCTATTTTTGTGCCTATCACTTCTAATTGATCAAGTTTTAACTGGTGTGCATTCCAGTGCAGAAAATCAGCTGTATTCTTCCCACATCCTTCTGCACCACGTGTCTGAACTCGGGAAAAAAGGAGCCCTTCAACAACTTCCCATTGTGCGTCCCAAATATTGTGCTCCGCAGTGCGCTCCCATCCTTTTAACTCATCACCATTGAACGTATCTTGCCAAGTACCGGCGTAACTGTGTCCACTCAAAAAAATACTGAAAAGCACGAAATATAAAAGGTTTTTTACAATTACCTGTTTTTTTCCTGCAACAGGATTGAAAATATTTATAAGCTTACGGAGGCTTCTTATATTTTTAGTCTTCATTAAAGTTATCTCTTCGTTGTTGAGGTTGTTTCACTTTCTGTGGTACGAATTAAGCCGTAGACAGGGATAGAAACTGGTATCGTATCTGCTGTAGTCAATACTTTAATTTCTTCGCGTAGCAGTATCGGTGAGTTTTCCACTTGCCAAAAAACCTTGAACCGTTTTTCTTGTTGTGACTGCGCGTTGTAGGCGTGCAAGGATTGTGTCCAATCGTCCGGCGTGGTAACACGTAAATAGTTAGGAAGCTGAATACTTAACACTCTAAAATCCGTTTTTGCGGAAAGTGTGAATTCGGCAGACGGGTTTGCGTCTTTATCCACTGCACCGAAGGAGAGGGTTTTCGGTTGAACCGTCACGGGTAGCACAATTCTCGCAGCAATCGGTAACGTCAAGGTTCGCTCATTCGGAAAAGCAACGGTCAATCCAGAAGAGAAAAGTTTTTCAACATTATAGGGTCGGGACTCTGTGTTTTCTTGTTTCCATTTTTTGGGTACCTTTAATTGAATTGTGATGAGGAAACACGCTGAATTCGGATCTGGCGACATTTTCAACGTCAGACTTGGATGTGCTGACGGCATGAGTCTGATTTTATTTAAGTTTAGCGGCATATTCACACACAGTTTAATTTTCTTTTCATGTGTCGTTTCAGGGATTATCTGTCCGAAATCACAAATTTTCGCACTCAGTGTCGCGAACCGCTTTGATGCAGCAACAATTGTTAGATAAACCTGCGGAGTCCTTGCGCTATCCGTGAAAAGGATCGCTGTCGCAGCTTTTGCATCAGGTGGAACAATTTTGGGGTTAAGCACAACTTCGAACGTTCCCTCCTCGTCGGGCTGAATCAGCTTTGGGCCGTTAATCTTTGCATAACTACACCCTGCCCGAATTCTTTCTATTCGCAGTGGACTTCTTCCCACATTTTTCGCTGTCACTGAACGTGTTACGGTCCCCTCCCATTCAGGAATTGTCCCGAAGTCGACTTTATCTTGAGCAAAAACCAATTCTCCAGGATACTCCCGCTGGTTATTAACAAGCACAATCACCAGCACAGAAATTAATAGAACAGGAAGAATGATTGTTGTCATAATGGAACGTTTTGACATGGTATTACCTCATCTGCTTAAGTTGCCTCCATGTAGTCAATAACTTCGCTTGTGGCGAGAACAACCCGTTTTGACCGTGCTCAAAATCGTTTTAACTTTCCCCAGGTTGTCGTTAATTGCCTTTCTCGTAATTGCACTTCGCGTAACTGTTCATCAAGAAGATAGTATTGAGGGATGCCACTGCCCGTAATAGAAAAGGTTGAAATAGTCCCATCAAACCATTGCCCTAAAAATTCACACACGCTGATTAAACCAACAACATCAATCATGGGAATATCGTCGTCAAAAAATTCTGTAATTAGAAGGTCTTGCGTCCAGAGTTGAAACTTTCCAACCTCAAAAACAACCTTTAAATGCTCAGAAGTTAGTCGAAACATTAGAGCATAATCCTCTTTCACTTCACCTTTCTTGTAAACGCCGTTTTCGGTAAACTGTATTCTTGTTGTCTTTTCAGGACTGAAAATATAACCCTCTGCAAAGTCAGGTGAAGGTTGTCGTTTACCGAGGAATAAGCAAAGTTCACCAGGCATACCAGGCTTATTTGGAACACGCGGGTAACGTATTTCATCACCTACTACTGTTATCTTGTCAAGTTGAAATTGATGAGCATTCCAGTGTAGGAAATCTGCAGCTGTTCCCTGCTTCTGTTCTGGTTTCTCTATTACTGCAAGGAAACGTCCAATGGTAAATGGGCTAACTTCCCAGTCTGCAAACCAAGGATTTTCCTCAACAATACGTTCCCAACCATTGAGGTTTATGTCATCAAAATCATCTCTCCAGGTTCCGGCATGACTCGGTACAATAGCGTAAGTAGTCAAAAGTATTGCACAAAGGACGATTTTCATGACACGTTTTTTCCTGAATGCCGTGAGATTGAATATATGTCCAGACTTATAAAGCTCACGGGTATCTTTTATTGCTTCAATCTTCATAAACTTACGTCAAATTTTGGGACGATGAATAATGATATTGAAAATTAACGGATAATCTTTCAATGCATATCTGCTTAAAGCATAACCCATCTGTGAAAAAGAATCAAGGTATCTCATGAATATTCATGAGATACCTTGTGATGTTCCTAAAGTTTGAACAACTCATCTTGGTTTATTTTAATGTTGTGTAAACTATGGCAGGCTAAAGATTATTCGCACTGCGAATTTCTTCATCATTGAAAGATTCGTCATGCCATTCGGCAATGCGCCATTCATTATCTCTTTTTTCAAAGATAAACAGGTTATCGCCTTCCGCGAACCATCCGGTGAATCCGCCTTCAAGGGATTCGCCATCTGCCACAAAACCTTGGATCCTATAGTGATTTCGGACTTCGGCTTGCGTGCCATCTTCATTCATAGCTATTTCTGGTGGAATAGAGAGTTCTATTTCAATATCCTGATATTGACTAAACACACGTATTGCAGAATCACGTTCATCTCGAATATCGTCAAATATCAGGTCATCAGTTTTATCGCCGTCTGTTCCCCAGTCAGAGACGTATCGGAAACCTTGCGCCCAGTAAGCACTCATATAAGTTTCTATATCTTCAGTTTCATAACCTTCTCGCCACCGTTTTAAAACGTTGTTAATTGCCAAATAGTCTGGAGGTGACACCGGAATTGGGTCAACGTTCCCGCATCCGACGAAACACACCAATAACATGAACACACTGCTTATCTTTGCTAATTTCTTGAACATAATGATTTGGCCTCCAAATAAAATGATTTTATCGGTCCTCCTTCAAGTTTTCGCGACGCGTTACGTTCTCAATGATTTGATCTAAGTGTTCTCGGTTTTTAGGTGGCCACGGCACATCAGCGGGGAATCCCAAATCTTCACGACTGATAGGTTCAGGTCTTTCAGGAAGCACATTATTCGCTTCATCAACGTATATTATTTTCCAACCCCACGGATGTTTGCCTTTATAAAAAAGGTCAAATTTTTGTTGTTCAGAGAGTTTTGATCCGCCTCCCCCTGTTATGCTACCGCCTACACCCATACCTTTGTGCTTAGTAATATTAACTGTGATATATTTGCTTGAGTTTGTAATTGGAATAACAGTTTTACCGTCTGCTCCTAAAAAGTCAACCCATACTACGTTACGGTTCTTCCGCTTTGCTGCTTTCAGTTGTTGGTATTCCCAAATCCTCCTATCAATGAAAGCATCTTCATAAGTTTTCCTGTCATTATATTGGACTCCATATAAACGCCATCTTTCCGGCTTAGATTTCCAAAAATCCAAAGAACTACGTAAAGAATTCTGTATTGACATATACCCGCTAAAATCATCAGCATCTTCAATAAAGATACCTCTATCAAGTAGCATCTCAAGCCATTCGGTAGGATACCTCTCATTTAATTTCTGCTGTTGTTCAGGATTTGGATTGTTTATGTGACGTTTGTCTACAAATGCTTCAAGAATAGTCTCAGGTGTTTGTGGGTGCGGTCCCTCATATTTGACAGGAGGTTCCTCTGTTATCATAAAACAAGACACAATAGCACATAAACATAAGTTTATCACCACTATCAATAGGACTTTCATATTTCTCGTCATCGGTTTCTTCTCCTTTGTAGAAATCAATAGATATAGATAAGTTATTCTCTTTTATTTTTAGTTATCAACTGAATTGCTTTTCTTCAAAAAATCTTGAAAATGTCCCTGAAATCTTACATAATAGCTTGACGGGAAATCTCTATTTTGAACACGCTGCCAACCAGAACATCTTTTATGTAACCTTTTTCTTTAATTTACATTCTTACCTATAAAATCAAGATACAAATTTACAATATATCAAACCGAAACCAAATGTTTCGCAAATAAGAAATAGGAGACAATATCATGAAAGAAAATAGTTTGGATGTATGGGAAGCGTATCTAAATACACTTGAGAACAGAGGTGTATCACATAGTTGGGACGTTCCTTTAGCGGTTCAGGAAAAACTCACCGATTACTTCAAAACCAAAATAGATGTTGGTGTTATTGATGGGAAAACTGCTTTTCCGTCCGATTTCATGTGGAATGAGTATGTGTGGCGAATTCCTGATGAGATGCGCGAAAAACTGACTGTATATGCTGAACAGGTGTTGGAAACCGATCCTGATAATGGGGCTGCTGTCAAATTTTTGGCAATGGTGACAGCAGGAATATCGTACGATATTCCGCCTGACGAATTCTGGGATCTCTACGAGAAAGCGGTGGAATTGCTACCAAACGATGTAGATATATGCTATTTGGCATTTGAAAACGCAAGTCTTGATGTCCTTCATGATGAAGGCGTTGTTGCGCTTGAGAGGTTATTTGAACGGCATCGTAAAGGTGAAGAACCGACTCTATATCAATGGCTATACCGTTGTTGTTATAATTATTTGCATGTTACAGCGAGACCCAACGATTTTTATGTGGAACTCGATAGCAATGACCCATTATTTAAACGTTGGACAGCGGTCCTGAAGCAGATCCAAACCGTTTTTGAGAAACATTTAGAACGAACGCCCGACCATTGGCATACTGTCCGCATGCTTACTGAGATTCTTGAGGCTTTAGGAGATACAGAAGAAATGGTTCGGGTTTTTAAGAATGCACGAATGGTATATGAAAAACAGTTGGAACAGGATGCAGACAATTGTGATGCGCTAAGTGCCTTAGCAAACATCCATGAAAAATTAGGTAACGAGAAACTTGCAAGAGAATACAAACTCAAAGCGTCCCCCAGCTTGGGATGGGTGGATACGGTGTTACCCGATTTCTCAGAAGGGACAGTTGACCTTGATGGCAACTCAATCTTACTTGCAGATTACCGAGAAAAAGTTGTGCTACTTGACTTTTGGGCAGTATCGTGCAGTCCTTGCGTGGGAGAAATACCAAATATCAAAAAAGTCTACGAAAAATATCACGACAAAGGTTTTGATGTTATTGGTGTAAGTTTGGACAAAGATAAAACTGTTTTGCGCGAATTTACTAAGGAGAAAGAGATACCGTGGCGGCAAATTTTAGACGATGGCACATTCGCGGAGCAGTACGGGATCCGATCAATCCCCGCTCCATTTCTGATTGACCGGAACGGAAAAGTTATCTCTATTAAGGCAAGAGGTAACCTCTTAGATGAACTTGTTGCAGCAGAGATTGAGGATAAAAAAGTTTAAAAAAAATATTTTGCAAAAACAAAACATGGAGGAAAATCATGAAAGAAAATAGTGTGGATGTATGGAATGACTATCTCAATACACTTGAAAATCGCGGGCTTGCAGTCGTGGATTGGGAAGTGGCATCAGATGATCAAGAAAAGTTAATTGAGTACTTCAAATCAAAAATTGATGAAGGAGTTTCTGATGGAAAAACATCGCTGCCACCCGATCTAATAGATTACATCTATCGCTTCCCAAAAGAGATGCGGTGGATGCTGCGCGTTTATGCTGAGGGAGCATTAGAAAGGGATCCGTACAACGGTGCAGCAGCAAAATACTTGGTGATAGAAACGTTGAAAGTACTTAATGTAACGATTCCATTCAATCAAAAACGCCCACTTTTGGAAAAAGCAATAGAACAATTGTCAAAAGATGTTGAAATCTGCTTCTTCGCCTTTATGCAATATGGATCCTATGAAGAAGACGAAAATGCACTCCAATCTTTGGAAAGAATGTTTGAGAGACTTCAAGATGCTTCTCAAGAGATACAATGTAGATGGGTATACCGATTATACGACTATAGTGAAGTCTGGCAAAATCCAAATGATATCTATCAGGGTCTTAATTCCGACGATCCATTCATTGAACGGTGGAAAGTCGTGTTTAGCAAAATACAAACTATCTTGAAGAAACAGTTAGAGCATAAACCAAACAATTGGGAAGCTGCACGGATGTTAGCTGAGATTCACGAAACATTAGGCGACACTGAAGCGGTGAAATCAGTTTTTAAGGAAGCACAACCCATTTTTGAGAAGGTACTGGAGCAAAAACCGGACGATTGGGATGCACAAAACGCTCTCGCTAATATACATGAGAAGTTAGGAAATACCGAACTTTCCCGCCAATACCAACTAAAGCAAGATCCGACTTTAGCATGGGAGGAACAGATCTTGCCCGATTTCTCATCAGCAACATTTGACATTGATGGCAACCCAATTTCACTTGCCGACTACCGTGGAAAAGTGGTACTACTTGATTTTTGGGCAGTGTGGTGCGGTCCCTGTGTCGGAGAAATTCCGAATATTAAGGAAGTATATGAGAAATATCACGACAAAGGATTTGATGTCATTGGCGTAAGTTTTGACAAAGACGAGGCAGTAGTGCGCGAGTTCATCAAAGAAAAAGAGATACCGTGGCGACAAATTTTGGATAGTGGTGGCTTTAAAGGCGTATTTGCAGAACAGTATGGTGTCCGTGGTATTCCCGCACCGTTTCTGATTGACCGAAACGGAAAAGTTATCTCTGTTAATGCAAGGAACCAGCTATTAGGGGAACTTGTTGCATCAGAGATTGAGGGTAAAAAAGAGTAAATACAGGTTTTTCTGTAGGCGAGCTTTGCAAGCTCGCCTGCTTGAGTTGGGCAATGAAAGTAGTGATGGAAATAGAGGACTGGTGGTATGGATGAATTTCGCGATGAAGAATTAGTACATCAAAATTTAGACGTTGCGGATGATGGAGCATTTGAAATCCTTTATCACCGTTACGAAGGACCACTCCTCAGTTTTTTCTATAGGCGCGTTGGCAATTGGGAAACCGCGCAAGACCTGGTGCAAGAGACGTTTATTAAGGTACATCAGAACCTTAGCACACTTCGGGACCCCAAAAGCTTTTCCAGTTGGCTGTATAGTATCGCGCATCAACTCATTGCAGCGCACTTTCGTGAAAATAAAAGAAAACTTGAAATCGGTTCACTTGAAGGGAATCCTGAAGCATATCTGGTTGACCTTGAACATCGTTCCCCAATTTATCGTATCATAGCTAAAGAACAGATGGAGATTGTATATGCTTTGGCACAACGACTACCAATTTCCGAACAAGAAGTATTTGAAATGAAGTTGGAAAATCCCAAAATGATGTTGGAAGAAATCGCTGAAAAATTGGAAATCACTTTGTCAGCGACTAAAGTACGTCTGCATCGCGCCAAAAAAAAAGTTGTCGCTTGGATGAAAGCGGAATACCCCGGTGAATTTGACCATATATTTGGAAAACAAGAGGATGCAAAAACAGGTTGAATAGTCCAGCAAAACGAATTTTATGTAACCTTTTCAACCGATTTGCATTCTTACTCTAAAAGGAGAACACACATGACACCGAATAATGTCAAGGAATTGCTAAAAACCTTAATCGCAGAAGAAGGACTTCCGCTTGATATGGTGGACATGCCACCTGATGAGGAACACACTGGTTCATCAGGTCTTACCACACAGAATCGCATTAAAGATGTTGTCCATCAATGGAATAAAAAAGATAAAGTGAATACACGTCATCCATGGCGGTCAGATCTCATGAAGTTCTATAGTAAAACTGATTCTGAATCCGCTGCTAAGGAATTGTTAGAATCTTTAGAGGTAGAAGCACTCCTTGAATCCATTATATCTGAACAGAATTTGCAAATCCGTTTCATTGATCACGGTTTTCGCTTGATTACTTTAGAAGAGGATGACACATCGCGTTACCCTGTCAAAATGCTACACGGGGGATTTCGGTTAGAGAAAAGGCACGAAACTAAGATGGAGCGATCACATTTGGAAGGTGTGGCAAATTGCTTTGAAATGGTTCTAAAAGAGAATAGAACAAAAGCAAAACTGTTCCATAGAGGTTTTAGGTTAGAGAAGAACTCAGAAGCAAATATACCTATCTCACAAGTTGAGGAGATAACAAAACGGATAGATGATGTCCTCGGCAATAATTATAGACTTGATTCATGCCGCGTTCCACGTTCTGAAAACGCATTCGAATCTACGGAATGTACAAGTGCTAATATTCGAATATCTCTCTGGCGTTTTCCACGTTTTTCACGTTTTCCAAAACCCTAAATTTCAAAGTAAGCAAAACTTGATATAATAGAAGGAGGATGAACCATGAATCCTAATGATGTTCACGAATTGATTAGCTCTATTATCCAAGAACATTCCATACCGATAACTGCTCACAACGGTAAGATCCTATTGATTGTTGAAGGTGAATACCCAGGTACTGTATCAGAACGATACTCAGAATTAAAACAATGCCTTGAGACAATAATACACCAGTGGAAGGGTGACAGAATATTAGAAGATTATAAGAATAGAATGTTCGATGGAACTTGGTATGCAACCATAACAGAATCCTTTTCTGAGATACATAACAAAGTTGAATGCGTTGCCTCAGATTCATCTTGTGTTTCAGAAGCAAAAGAGGTACTACAATCCTTAATTGAAGAACAAGCACTACCTATCAAAACCATTCAAAACCGCATTAAAGTCGTAATTCTTCCGGACAATCCTATAGATTATCGGACTGAAGAAATGATAGAACTTGAAGATTTACTACAAAAGATGTCCCTTGACGGTTCGATAAAAGAAAACGTTGAAAACATTTATGTTCGTCATAGTGGTTTCAGTTTTGGCCGAAAGAAAGGTACTCCCGATATAGACTTCTCAAAGATTCAGGAGATAACGAATTATTTGCAATCTGAAATAGTAGAACACGGACTGCATGTAAAATTAATTCACAAGGGTTTTGCTCTAAAAACAGATAATGAAATTGATTTAGATAGGACTGAAACTGAGGAAATATTATACCGCTTAACGATTATGACAGGCATCAACTTTCGGGTAAGTGGATCTGGAGTGAATACAACGTACTTAGGTGCCGACGGTGCCTATCCCTATTCCTATTGATAATAGCAAACACTACTATGGAGGCAAATCATGAATCCAAGCGATGTAAATGAAGGGCTAAAAACTTTAATTCAAGAACATGCACTACCGATAACTGCTCACAACGGTAAGATCCTATTGATAGTTGAGGGTGAATACCCAGCAGGTAATGCATCAGAACGATACTCAGAATTAAAGCAATGCCTTGAGACAATAATACATCAGTGGAAAGGTGACAGAATATTAAAAAAATATAAGGATAGAATGTTCGATGGAACTTGGTATGCAACCGTAATGGAATCCTTTTCTGAGATACATAACAAAGTTGAACGCGTTGCCTCAGATTCACCTCGTATTTCAGAAGTTAGAGAGGTCCTACAATCCTTAATTGAAGAACAAGCATTACCTATCAATATAATTGAACACTGTAAAGTCGTAATTCTTCCGGACAAACCTATAGACTATCGGACTAAAGAAATGATAGAACTTGACGACTTACTTCAGAAAATGGAACTTGAGGGTTCCCTTGAAGAAGACATTGAAAACATATATGTTCGTCACAGCGGTTTCAGTTTGCCTCCAAAGAAGGAATTCCTGATATAGACTTTTCAAAGTTTCAGGAGTTGGCGAATTATTTGCAATCTGAAATAGTAGAGCACGGACTGTATGCAAAATTACTTCATGAAGGTTTTGTTCTGGAATCAGATAATAAACTTGACATACATAGGGCTGAATCTGAGGAATTAGCATACCACCTAACGGTTATGACGGGACTCGACTTTCGGGTAAGTGGATTTCGTACAGGTGGAATTGAAGTGAGAACAACCTACTTACGTGCTGACCGTGCATATCCCTATTGATTTTAGTTGAACAATAACATAACAAAGGAGAACAACAAAATGACGTATGTAATTTGCGAACCTTGCATTGACGTAAAAGACCACATTTGTGCGGAGGTATGCCCTGTGGAATGTATACACCCAATGCGAGACAATGACCCAAACGAATTTGAAGAGGTAGAACAACTCTACATCGACCCAGAAGAATGCATTGACTGTCATGTCTGCGTACCAGAATGTCCAGTTGAAGCAATCTACATGGATGATGATGTTCCTGAGGAATGGGAACACTTTATACAAATAAACGCTGATTATTTCCAATAAAAACAATTGACAATTTCGTTAAATAGAATATAATAAAGGGAGAAATAATAAATGACGTATGTAATTTGCGAACCGTGTGTTGATGTAAAAGATAGTGCATGCGTTGATATCTGTCCTTGTGATTCCATCCGCCCACACCCAACGGAGGAATCTGACGACTATGAAGGGGTAAACCAACTTTACATTGATCCAGAAACATGTATTGAATGTGGTGTTTGCGAACCGGAATGTCCCGTTGAGGCTATCTTCTTTGATGAAGATGTGCCGGAACAATGGAAACATTTCATACAAATAAACGCTGATTATTTCAATAAACAACAGTTTAGTGTTTAAACCGATAAAACAAACGAAAGGAGAACAACAAAATGACGTATGTAATTTGCGAACCTTGCATTGACGAAAAAGACAGCTCTTGTGTTGATGTCTGTCCTGTAGATTGCATTCACCCACATCCAACTGATGCACCTGACGACTTTGAAGACGTAGAAATGCTCTACATTGATCCGGAAGAATGCATTGATTGTGGTGTGTGTGAACCGGAATGTCCTGTTGAGGCTATCTTTATGGAAGAAGATGTGCCAGAAGAGTGGGAACATTTCATTGAAATCAACGCTGCATATTTTGAGTAAATAGCACCAAATTGACTGCTTGTCAGTCAAAAAACTAAGGGTGTAGTCTAAATAATAACTAATACGGCATAAACTGCTTCAGGCGACGGTTCGCTTGCTAAAACTATGCCATCTCATTAGTTTTAGGCGGCACCTTTGTTTTTTGATGTAATACCAAATTAACGTGATTTATCTCCTTTTCTTGGATTAGGCGCGTTAATTTGGTATTAGTCCGTTTTTTCTGTGAACTATGATCTCGCACAAAACTTAGAAAAAATGGTACAAGCTGTTTTACATGAAATCAAATCTGCTAATTCTGTTCAGCACTATTGATTTTTAGATCGTCAAAAGGCTTTCCGTTTTTGTCTGTGATCCGCAGGTAGAATCCCCAGCCGCCTACTTCCTCACATACTTTGACAAGGATACTGTTTTTACCCGGTTGGAGGGTTACAGGGAAAACGTAATTGTCAATTTCTGCAGTAAAAGTTTTCGTATGTGAAAACACCTCGATACCGTTTAACCAGATTTTCCCTTGATCGTCGGAGTCAAATCGGAATTCAACTTCACGCTCATCTGGCGAATGGACAGTTGCGAACGCATACCCCACACACCAATCTATCTTTTCTCCAAGATGTATGTGGCCGTATAAGTTATCATCTGTACTTTTTTGCCAACTTACTTTTCCATTTTTCCCATCGTATTTTGCGGTCAGATCAATCTGCGGCATGTTTTCTGGTATATACCTCGTATTGAATCCAATTCCTCCTCCAGCATTATCAAATGGACCAAGAATCATCCAAGCATCTTCGGTAATAAAGCCAGTCTTTTGGATAAGTGCCTCTGCTTTCTCATCTTGGTTATTTTCTGCATAAAATTGCGCCAAAGCAAGTGTAGTACTGAGTTGTAAGCGGAGGTTGTCGGGCTTAGAGTCAATCAGCTTATTCAACATTTCAACGTAACCGTCTTTGTCTTTTACATTTTTTCCGGCTTTGACAACCTGCGATAACAGATCGCGTTCAACAAACGGTAAAAACATCATGTCAAAGATGCTTTCGATGAGTTGATATGCGCTTTCATACTGTTCATTCACAAGAAATGCCTGTACGAGTGTAATTATGTAATCTGTACTTGATGGGCCGTCTCCTGCTTTCAGGACTAACAATTCTAAAGCCGTTTCAGGTAAAATATTTTTATTGAGAAGTTCTACAGCAAGATCGTAATATACCGATTTTTGATTTTTTCCGTCAACTTCTCTTTTACCGATCTCGATCCATTGGGAATAAGCGAGTTCAGCCTTTTGTTCCTCACCTGCATTTTTATAGGCGTCACCTAACAGTTTATGTAGAATTGCACTGCCTTCCATTTTCGGTCTTAGATCTTCAAGGAACGCAATAAACTCATCTTCTGCGCCTCTCCGAGTGTAAAGTTTCCAAAGAGATCGAATTGCATCATCATGTTCCAACTGTGTAAGATCAACCTCCAAAGCACGAAGATAGATCGCTTCTGCATCTGATGAACGTCCTGTTTTGATGTATATTTCCGCAAGCGAACGGTATATTTCATAAGAGTTTGGTTCAAGCGCAAGTGCTTTTTCATACGTAGTAGCAGCTTTTGCCAGCTGTTCCGGGCCCGCATTGATAGAAACGGGGCGGATATATCTGACAAGTTTTACGTCACCGATCAAGAAAGCATCATTTTGATTTGGTGAAAGACCAGAAACGACTCCATCTATCTCTTCGTCAAATTTCCAGTAGCCGACTAAACCCCTCTCATTTCCCGTCAACCGCTTGTTCATATAGGATCGGATCCGATTTTCAGTCAGAGCAACGTTCCAAACACTTACCTCATCAATTTGTCCGACAAAAGTGGAGTGAGTTTCTCTGTCATCTTCATGTGAATTCCCAATTCGTAACGGAAGCAAGCTTTCGTAAAAATGTTCTTGCCTGTTAAAACTTGTTCTTCCGACTTCATTACCATCAATGAATACTCTAATCGTATTTCTTAGTGTATCAACAACACCTGCGACGTGATGCCATCTGTAGAGCGTAATTGCACCGGGTGGTGAAAAGATATATTTTTCTCCCTGTCCTCTTGGTGATGAAGCAAATTGGATAGCCCCGTCATCCCGTAGCAATAGGGCATAACTCCGATTGCTGATGTCAGGTGTTCGTTTGTCGCCTTTGTATATGATAGAAGCGTACCTGTTGGGAAAGTCCGTCGGTTTGATCCACGCTGTTACAGTAACTTGTTGGTTAATAGTGTTCAGCATATCACTGTCGTCGATTTCTACAAAACTAAAATCTCCGCCAAGGCTGAGCGCAGTATCCATAATTGTTTTATCATAGCCATGGACAGTCTTTTCGTCATTCGCTGAATCTTGTGCGAAGATGTCAGTCGAAAAACTGAAGTCAAAAACAAGAAGAAATAAAAAACAAACTAATATTAAATTGCTATGTCGTTTGAACATTGAAATATCTCCTTAATGGAATTTGTTGCGAAGCATTTCCGCGTTAATTTCTATTGGGTAACCAGTTTCAAATCATCAAAAGGTGTGCCTTCAGTATTAGTGATCCGCAGATAAAATCCCCAAGGTAGTGATTCATTACAGACTTTGACAAGGATAGTGTTTTGCCCCGCGATAAGGGTTACAGGAATAGTACGCCGGTCAACTTGTGCGCCACGAGTTCTTCTGTGGGCATAGACTTTTTTACCGTTCAGCCACACCTTCCCTTGATCATCACTATCGAATCGGATTTGTGCTTTCCGCTCCTCAGGTGAGGTGAACGTTATCCAAGCATACGCGGCGTGATACTTCTCAGCGTCACCGAAACTGAAGAATCCATCAAAGGTTTCATCAGTCCCCTGTTTCCAAGCCACTTGTCCCAATGCCCCATCGTACTTTACCTTAGCATCTATCTGGGTTGTTTCTTCTGGAATGTAGGCTGTGTTGTATCCCACTCCCTTTGTATTGTCAAATGGACCGAGGGTTAACCATGCGGTTTCAGGAAAAAAGCCGGTTTTCAGAATATATGTTTTCGCCTTGTTAGTCATGCCGAGTTCACGACAGAATTCGGCTAATGATAAGTTAGCTTGTAACTCGTTCCCTAAATTATCAGGTATAACGTTAATCAATTTTCCCATCATCTCAATGTAGCGCGCCTTGTCTTTCACATTTTTACCTATTTGTGAGATGCGCGTGAGTAGAAATTTTATCTCTGTTTCTGCACCGAACCTTCCAGATTGATTCATGAGGTTTAGGCTGCGTTGTAACTGTTCCAGTGCCTTGTCATACTGTTCATTCGCGAGGTACGCATGCCCTAAAGTTGAAAAATAAACAGACTCTGAACGTATTTCAGCTGCGCGTTTTGCAAGTTCCAAGGCGACATCAAGCAGTACATTCTCATTTAGCAGTTCCTCAGCAAGTTGAAAATATTCCTGCGCGCGCACTCCCTGATTAGATTCATCACTCGGGATTTCTAACCATTTTTTGTACGCGGCGGCGGCTTTATCCATATCACCAGATTCAATATAGGTATCACCTAACTTTTTTTGTAAAAACGGACTGTTTTCCGTTTTCGTCCCAAGTTCTTTAAGAATGGCAAGCCGCTTGTCTGCATGCTCTTTACCGTCGTAAATTTCTAATATAGCTTTCACAGCTGAATCATGTTCTGCGGGTTTAAGGGAAGCTTGTAAGGCTTGACGATATACAGCTTCGGCTTTAGATAGATCATTTTGTTTTGTATGAATTTTTGCCAATGATGCATAGAGTTGATATGAGTCAGTTTCAAGTGAGATGGCTTTTTCATAAGCCGCAGCTGCCTTGTCTAATCTCTCTTGTTTGTTTGTCTGCGTTGATCTCTCATATAGGTCTCCAATTTTTTTGTGCCATTGAGCCTTGTCAGGTTGAAGTTCGCTAATCTTTTGATATTGCGCGATTGCTTCTTCTTCCTTATCCGTTAATTCGTAGCTTTGTGCAAGTGCAAGGCGCGCGTCTACATCATCAGGATTGTCCTCAACTTTCTTGATTTGTTTAGGGATCTCTTTTTGGTGAAGTTTTCCATCTTTATATGCCTGTTTAATCGCTTTTTCCGCGTTCTCTTTTTTTTTATTATTGCGAGCAATTTTTTTCAACTGCTGATATGCTTCAACAGCTTCTTCGTACTGTTTTGTAGCGAGCGCGCTTTTTCCAATGAGCTCATATAATCCCTCCTCTTCCCATCTGCTACCGCCGTGCATGCGGCTTGTGTGTGCAGCAAGAGCGTCTTTAAAGAGTTTGATCGCGGGTGTATACATTTTACTTTCATAACAGATGGATCCAAGTGAACTCAGTAACGACGTTTCCCCTTTGCGGGGGCTTGTTGAAAGGGCTATAGTGCCTTGATTTAACATTTCTTCTGCTTGTTCCGGTTTTCCACCTTTGCTGAATTCAGCGGCTGCATAGTAGAAAGCCCGAATATTCTCTGGGGCAGCTTTGCTGAGCGCGTGGTAAGTTTCTGCCGCTTTTTCATGGTTTCTGGAATTCCTATATATCTCCGCAACTATTTCAAGATTGATAGGATCCTTCACATTTTTTGCAAGTTTACTTTCAAAGATTGTTTTCAACTGATCAAGTTTTCCTTGACCTTTATAGGCATTAATTAAAATTTGCCGCGCTTCATCATTACCGAAAGTAATAACGAAACCTGACGACTGACTATATGAAGTAGAAGTGCCGCTTGAATCAGCCTGATTCATAGTTTCGTAGAGTTCGATGGCTAAATTATCCTCACCGCGCCGCACGTATTCTTGCATCAATTCTCTATAGGCTCTTTCCATGTCATAGCTACTGGCCGACATCATGTCGAGTGCTTCCTTATAGGCATCAATTGCTTTTTTCGATTCACCTTTCGCGCGATATTGTCGGGCAAGTTCCACTTGCATATTAAATGTAAGGGTACCTTTCTTTTTTGCGTCCTTTAATTTTTCTTCTAATTTTCCTTGACGTCGATAGATTGCTAATAGCTGCCGTTCAACCTCACGCTGTTCCCATTCACGGGTTGTCATTTGAAGTGCTTTTTCATAAGCCTTCCCGGCTTCATCCAACTTCCCTTGGTTATTAAAGTTGCGTGCGATTTCTTTTTGCATGTCAAAGGTAAGTGTACCTCTCTTTTCCGCTTCCTTTAGAAATTCATCGAGTTTTCCTTTACGCTGATAGATTTGCATTAATTGGCGCTCAATATTTTGTCTTTGTCCATCTTGTGCAGCGTATTGGAGTGCTTCGTTGAATGCTTTTTCAGCATCATCAACTTTGTTATTACGGAGATAGAGCCTCCCTAATTGTTCGTAGACTTGTGCATTGCCTGGTGAGAGTTCAATAGCTTTTTTATAGTTTGTAATAGCGTTTTCAACCTGACCGCTGCTACCATAGAGTTGTGCAAGGCGAGCATAATGAACACCGTTTTCAGAATCGTCCTGAATATATTTTAGAGCGAGTTGAATTGCATCATTGAGTTTTCCAACGCTTTGGTATGCTCTTATAATACCATCTTGGTATTTTGTGTTTTCTGGGTCAGCCTCAAGTAACGCCTGCCATGTTTCGAGTGCCTTATCGTGCTGCTTTTGACGTGAATAGAGATTGGCCAGTTGCGACCGAGATTCAAGGTCTTCCGGCATCGCTTTCGCGAGCTGCTCATAAACTTTTATTGCTTCAGGGATTTGATTACGGCGCATGTGTTGTTGTGCCATTGCTCGTTGCAACGCAATATTACCCCGCCCTGTAAGGTTTGCCTGTTCATCACCTGTAACACCATCTCGCTTTTGTCTAATTGTCATTAATTGCTGTTGTGCTCGTTCTTTATAATATTGATCTGCCGAAAGATCGTTGATGACTTCGGTTAACAGAAGTTCCGCGTCGTCCCACATTTCGTGTTGAACATAAGTTCGCGCAACATTCTCTTTTTCATAAAATGGTGGTGCTCCACGCCGCATCAGTCGAAGTGTCCCCATTTTACGAACATAGCCCTGAGCTTTCTCTTTTTCGCCTTTTTGTGAATAGGCTGTTCCGAGTTTTCTATACGTATCCGAAAGTTGCCAGTAACTTTGCGGATCAACTTTCTGAATCGCGGCTTCAAGTGTGCGGATTTCTCGATCAACGTCCCTTTTTTCTTTGTATGTATCCGCTACAGTATTTAGCCATTGAAGTCTGGATCGCGAAGGCACATCTTCAAGAAGTCTATTTAAGATGGGGTCTGTGGCTTCTATATTGTTTGCCACAATCTTTGAAATAATGGCAAGATACAGTAGGGATGGTTCAACTTTTTCTTTATTGATCGCTTCGTCATACTTGGTAGATAAAGTTTTAATTTCATCTTGTGTTTCATCAAATTTTGAGAATTTTAACACAATACGGACCTTTGCTTCTTCTGGCTCAGTTTGTAATTTGTCGCGTAACATTTGAATTGCTTTTTCGCGTTGACCAGCGGCTGAATAAGCATCGGCTAATTGGTGATAAACGCTCATTCTGCCTGATTCCATCATCTTTTCATAGATTTGAACTGCCCCTTTTGGGTTCTTATTTCTGATGCATTCTTCTGCAGCGCGTCTTGCGAATTCAGTGCCTCTTGCATTTTGGGCATCAGGTTCTATTAATTCCTTTGCGAGTGAAACAAGTTTATCCATTTCCCTTGCCTCAACAAAAGTTCGGACTACTTCCCAATAGTTGGAATAGACTGCATTAATATTGTTTTTGTCTTTAAGGAGAATGCTATATTGGGTTACAGCCTTTTTTGATTGTCTATTTCGTTGCAGCATCTGTGCATACCGCATTCGGGTTGTATAGTCTTTAGGACGCAGTGTGAGTGCTGCCTCGTACGCTTTAGAGGCGTTGTTAATTTGATTTCTGCCTTCGTAGTATGACGCTAATCTTAGCTGGGCTTGAAATGAATTTGGATTTTTTTCTGCTGCTTCAATTAACTGTGCTGCACGGTTTCCGCCAGACACAGACATGGAACGACTGGCGAGACGTGCTGCTTGTTGAAACTGATAAGAGTACAACATCTGTCCGTATCGATCTTTTTGGTTAGCGAATTGTAGGGCGCGTGCTGCTATGCGTGCGGCATCTTGTCCTCTACCGAGTTGCTCTAAGTGTTGACTTAATTGCACGAGGAAGTTCGCGTCACGTTCTCTCATCGCTAAGGTCATTGTTTTTTTGGCAACAGCGATAGCGAATTTTGTGAGACCGGTTCGTTGAAGTTTCTGCGAAAACTGATAAAGTTCGCGGACACTACTTGGAGAATTCAGAACTTTTGTTATCAATTCGCGAACAGTAACAGTATCACCTATATGAACAGCGATCTGTAGTGTGAGATCGTAATATTGGCGACGGTTCCTGGGGTCCGCATCAGCGAGGTTGTTCAGAAGTTCTAATGCTGCTTTATGTTCACCTGCCTGAATTGAGACCAAAGCAGTATTGAGTTTAAGTGTGAGGTCATCAGCAAATTCCTTCTGCAGACCAGAGAGCATTTCCAATGACGTTTCGCGTTTGTTTTCCCACCAATAGCAATAGCACATCGCTAACGCGGGATAGATTCGGTCTCTGCCTTCAGCAGCTTCTAACTGTGTCTGTAAAACAGTATATAATGCTTGTTGCTGATCATTTATCCACAATTGATTGAAAAATTGCTGTAGAGACTGCAATCTATCTTGGGTATAATAAGTTGTTGGTGCTGGAAAATTTGCTTGAATCTGAGAGTATCCTCCGTAAGAGTAAGAGGTAGATGTACTGAGTGCCATTGTCCGGCGCGAATTAGTAACGCTCGGCTTTGTACGCTCTAAATATTGCCAATAGAGTGCTACAGCTTTGTCAATTTTTCCATCACGAAGATAAGTAGTAGCAAGTGTTTGATAGATGCGGACATGCTGTTGAGATAATTGGGAGGTCGTAGCAGAAAATTGGGAGATCATTTTCTCCGCCACGTTTACCCTTCCCGCCTGTACGAAAGTTTCGGCTAACATGGATAAGATATTTGGATTGATTACTTTTATTTTTTCAAGATCGTCTAAAAGTTTTCCTGCATCCTCTTTCTGTCCTTGATAGTTAAACCTTCTGGCGAAGTCTGCCATATACCAGTGGCGTGCTTCTGGTGTTAACCAACTCATTTTTTCCAGTTGTTGCATTAGCGCCTCATAGTCAAGCTTGTCCTGTGTATGCAGCATATTCAACTGCATACCCTGATACGCGGGATTGTTTGGAGATGCAGCGATCAACCTTTCGGTGATTTGTTCAGATTCTTGATGGTTTCCAGTCAAGACGTAAAGTTGTGCTAATTGTTCAAGTGTTTGCACATCTTTCGGTTTCTTTTCAGCATTTTTCTCAAATTGTTCGACAAGTTCGTTTAGTTTTCCCTCTTCTTCCATAATAATTTTTAGCTGTACAAGTGCGCCAGCTTGTGCTTCATCGAAACTATTAGGGCGCCATGCCTGTCTACTTGTATATCCGTAAGGTTGCCTTTGGATACGATTAAGAATATTGTGTGGAAGTGCAAGTTTACTTGTGTTAATTCCGGGAGGACCATAACTGGTTGTAGTGTTATTAGAAGCAGTCGTAGCGGTAGAATCAGCAGCAGGTTCAGGCATTGCTATAATTCGTTGAAAGTGGGGAATTGCTCTTTCTGATTCGTTTATTTCAACAAGTGTAGCACCGATTTGGTATAGTGCAAGATGGGCATCTTTGCCAGAAATTTTTTCTGCTGCGCTGTCCAATGCAAAAAGTGCTTCTTCTAATAAACCGTGTCGTATCAATAATCTTGCAAGTTTGACTTCGGCTTCAAGCGTTTGATTTTTAGCATGAAGTACTTTTGACCATGCTTGGACTGCCTCTTGCTCACGCCCGACATCAAATAACAGTTCGCCAAGTTTTTGCTGATGTATAGGATCGGGATTTGCCATAACAAGCCTTTGTTGATATGTAAGTGCCTCTTGGATATCGCCGAGGTCAAGACTTATATCAACAAGTTGGGACAAAAGTTCTGAGTTTTCACGTTGCCGGTCTAAGGCGCGTGCAAGTTGGAACTGTGCCTTTGAAAGATCACCTTCAATGCGATAGACTTGTGCGAGCGCTAAAACTGGGCCTACACCAGATGTATTAGATTTTGCCATCTGCTTCAGTTTTTCTTCCAGTTCTCCGCGTCTCCCTAAGTCATAATATGCTTCGGTAAGGGGTTTAATGAAACTGATTTTGTCGCTTATATTATCGCTTAATTCCCAGCATCTCCAGTATTGTGCGATTGCTTGTCGAGAGTTCCCGGAACGGTTGTAAAGGGCAGCAAGTTCTGTTCGGATGTCAATTGCTTCAGGCCGCAGTCGGATTGCCTGCTTATAGCTATCAATTGCCGCTTCGTAATTCGCAGATTGTTTAGCGATTTCAGCAAGCAGTTGATGCCCTTCAGGATTGCGTGGACTGTGCGCAATTACTTGCTTTGCAGCGTCAATGGCAGCTTCAAAATCCATACCTTTTAGATATGCGTTTGCGATATTTGCATGGTATTCTCGGGCATTTGTGCTATCAATATCAGTTAAGTGTGTGTAAATTGCAATCGCTTCATCACGCCTGCCTTGCTTTGTATAGAGATTTGCTGTCTCACGATTAACAGTTATGTCATTAGGGTGAAGTGCTTTGGCTTTTAAGAGGATTTCAAGGGCATAAGTAGTATTGTTTGACTTAAGGTACATTTTCGCGAGGCGCTTCAATTGTGCAAATTTGTCGGCATCAGCGAGTTCAGGGTTATTAAGTTGTTCTTCTGCCGCTTCGATTTTTTCAACGAGCGTTCCTTGCTGCCGATAAAGTTCAATTCGCTGATCGTCCATCTGTTCCGCAAAAAAATCATTGGGAGCAAGTTTAATTGCTTCGTTATATTCTAAAAGTGCCTCATCGTATTGCTTATTGCTCATGAGTCGTTTTGCTAACGCCTCACGAAAACGGTAAGCATCAGGCATTAGTTCCACTGCTTTTTTGCTTGCGTCAATTGCTTCGGTAGAGAACTTTTTTGCCTCTAATAATCGCGCTAAACGGTCATAATTCTCAGCAGTCCTCTTGTCATCAGCAACCATCTGATCCCATGTTTCAACCGCTTTTTCACGGTTGCCTTGACGGAAATAGAACTCACCAAAATATTCTATGTAATCGAGATTTTGAGGAGCAAGCGAGATCGCTTGCTGATACGCGGCAGCGGCATCTTCCATCCATTCGTGTCCGGTATAAATTTCAGCGAGCGTAAGGTGTGTGCTGGCATTTTGCGGATCTTGATCAATCATTCGCTGATATACTGCCTTTGCCTTGTCTTCATTTTCAAGCTGCAGATATAATTTGCCGAGTTCTCGGTAGATGCCGAAGTTATCAGGTTGTTGTTCACTGAGCGACTCATATTCAGCGGCCGCATCTTCAAACTTTTCAGCGTTGCGAAGGGCGGTGATAAGACTTAAGCGAAGACCGGTATCTGTTGGGGCGAGCTCTAAGCCTTTCTTATATGTGTCTGTTCCTTCTTCAAGCTGCTGGTTTTCAATATATGCTGCGGCAAGTAAACCGAGTAATTCAGGATCATTCGGGTTTGCTTTGAGTTTATCTTGATAATATGTAATTAGGTCTTTCCAATTTGCATCTGCCGCATAAATTGCGATAATCCTGTGTTGCAGGTCTTTCCTAAGCCAATTGCCTGTGGCAGTTAGACTCAATGCCTTATCGTAATGCTCACGCGCCTTTTCGTACTCGCCTGTATCTTCATGTATTTTACCAATTTCCCGTAAACTGAGACACCTACGATATGGGTCGTCTTTTTTAGTATCAATAATTGCTTGATGTTGTGCGATTGCTTGCGGATAGAGTTCCTTCTCTCGGAACAAGTCGGCGAGTTCAATGCGGGCAAACACGTTCTGTGGATCAAGTTCAGAGATTTTTTTCCATGCTTTAATAGCATCGTCTAACTTATCTCGGCTGAAATAAGCGTGTCCGAGAGTTTTGTAAATTTCAGTTAATTCTTCGGGAGATACGGATTGCGATTGTTCTGAAAAAGTTACGGCTTTGGCTAACTCTCGAATTGCGTCCTCATGTTGGCGTAGTGTTACATATAGCTGCCCCAAGGCGAAATAGGCGTAGTAATTGTTAGGTGCAAGTTCCACGCCACGTTGATATGCTGTAAGTGCTTCCTTATCCTTCCCAAGTCGTTTATAGATATGTCCCAAAATGAGCTGGACGTTTGGGTCGTTAGGTTTAGCCTGTACTTCTGCCTGATAATCTGTGACCATCTTCTCTAAACCATCACCTTCAAGATAAAACTGATAAAGCCGATCAAATGTGCTGCCTTCTTTCGGTTTACGGCTGAGCATCAACTTGTACCGTTCAATGATTTTAGCATCGTTTGTTTCATCTTGTGCAAGACTAATTGGAGAAAAACATAAGGTAGAGCATATTAGAAATAAAATACATAACACGATTGCGTATTTTTGACGTCCAAACATTGGAAACCTCCTTGAGAATAGACAAAGTTGCAAATGACTTGGATTGTTCAATGGTTTGTTTTAACAATACCTTCGCCAATTATCCAGGATTAAGATTGGCTTGCGTGTTGTGAAT
>JAPPES010000042.1 GCA_028824125.1 Candidatus Poribacteria bacterium | reverse complement strand
TATAGAGCAAATCCCATCGATTTAGAAGTCCTTTAATAGGTGGCAACTTAGGTTAGTATACTATAACTGTATATAGTATTAATATACTGACGAAAGAGGTTTAAATTAATGATAAAATCATTTGTTTTAGGATTAATTGCAATGCTAGCACTTTGTGCTTTCTATATTAACGACTTACATGCAACTATATATGAATACCAGCTTGCTACAATAGAATATGTAAATGGAAGAAGAGTCTCAGCGAGAGGTGAACCGATATCTAGTTATGAAGTGGATGATGGGAGAGATGACGTGTTTCGATTAGAAGTCACTACCCATGTATTCAAAAGGGAATTCGTTGAGAATGGAGAAGTCAAAACCTGTGTTATATTCTATATGCATGTTTACGAATATTATGAGAATGACAAGCATTATCGCACAGAATTTTATCCAGGTCAAGGCGATTGCGATTAACAGCGTGTAGTATCCATATATAGATTTAACACAACATTTTAATAGGAAGGGGGTGAAATCATGAAAAGGTCATTTGTTATGGGGTTGATATTCGCAATATCACTTTGCATATTATATGTTGACACATCTGACGCAACTACATATACATATCAACTCAGAACAATAAAATACCTTGACGGATGGAAATTTTCTGATACATCAGAACCTATGTCTAGTTATGAAGTTGATGACGGTAAAGACGACATACATCATTTGTCAGTTACTACGCATGTCTTTATCAGAGAACTTTTCTTTCCAAATGAAGGCAGAAAAGGTGCTTGCATAATATCGTATATGCATGTCTATGAATACTATGAAAACGGCAAGCATGTTAATACAGAATTCTATGCAAGTCCAGGGGATTGTGATTAATTCATATCCAAAAATAACCCTGCACGGATTTTCCATGCGGGGTTATAATTTGTGTGTTTTCACCAATATTGATAACACAAACTACTTTTCAAAAGCATCGGGATCTGATACAATAGCAATGATTTTAGATTTTCTGATATTGAAATGACTACCAGATTTCATACTACGCCTGATTTTCAAAAACTCATATTTTGATAACAACGCATATATAGAAATCTGTTTTAGAAAATTCTTGTAGTTTTCTGATAACGTTTTATAATCATTAGGTGTTAAAGTTGTTGAATAACTCATTTTTTTAACCTCTTAACTTTGCATTTAATAATAGGATCTAATATTTTCACGGAGGTGTCTTGTGCCTCCGTGATGTTTTATACAATTAAAGCATATTTCCAAATCACTGTCAACCCTAAATTCTCAAATACTAACTCTCAGCAAAAATCAATCACAAAAAAATCCGTGATGAACCAGTCATACACGGATCTTTTACTTGACAAATATGATTTTTTGTGGTATCATTTTTACGGAGTAATATGCATGTGTCCGTAATCAGGATTTAACGCACATTTCATCTTTTGAGACAATTTGCCAGATTTTGAAATGCCAAAATATCTTTTCACAAATCTATAAATATTGTTTATCTCAACATGTTGATCTGCTAAATATTGAGGCAACGCCTTGATTTCGGTGTTAGTTAAAGATGTATGATTATACATGACACAGCTCCTTAAATCAGGGTTTGCGAGCATTTGTTAATCTATACGCAATATGAGATTTTAAATCGCTTGCAAACCTTTTTTCTTTAGAAATTGTTTTCTGTGGGTTATATTGGTTATTATAATACCATGAAATTACGAGATTGTCAAATTGATTTTCAAGGTGTTAAAGAAATATTTGTTTTGCTATGTTTTCCACGACACTAACCCTATCAAAAAGCAAGTCCAAAACGACTTATTGCGAAAAATTATCTTATAGGAGTAAGCAATGTCAAAAGTCTCGCAAAAGAAAACGTTGCAGCACCAGTTCAATCCAGTAAAGGCAAAATTGGCATACATGGAGGAATGTTTTGGACAATTGCAGAGTGGTCTTCCAGCAAACAAAGAGGAATATGTAGCAGCTGATAGGCTAACACATTCTTATATCAAAAGCTGCTTCCTGATGATTGTGCAACGTGCAGTAGACATAAACAATGCCATCATAGAATTTAGCGGTAAAACGCCTCCTTACCAAAAATTCCAGGGCTTTCGTGTCGTTCAAGAGAGCGGTGTCATCGATCTGAAAACACTGAATTTCTTTGAACAGGCCTTAAACTGTTATCAGAAGATCGCTAACCCTTATGAAGGGGTCCCAGCCTCCGAACTTTATGATGTTTCTTCACAGCTGCTGCAACACGGTAAAGCCTACACACACCAGATAAACGAATTCTTTGGTGAAACTTCCGGCGCCGAAGTCGTTGAAAGTAGTTAAAAAGGACAGAACACATCCCTTTTTATAATTCACCATAAGACAATACGGGTTGAAGATGTATCTTCAACCCGTATTGAACACTAACTAATACCATTTCTGATATATAATGTCTCTTTTTTGTAGCATAAACTTTCCAGTTTGTGCCACATTCCGCTTCATTTCTAACCAGGGTTATTCAGTGAACTCATATTGAGTAAAACATAAGGATGTTGTCCAATAGGGAAACGCAAGAGTTTATTTATGTCCTATTCTTTTCACTTCATATATCTATAGTTTTTGAAAGGTGTTGTTATGGCAGACAAGGCTCAAGAGTCCCTCAGATACAATGGTATTCCTAAGCAGGTTTCGCGTAAGGATTTTAATCGTTATATCGACCCGCATCTAAAGAAACGCATAAAAGGGCCCAAACCGAATCGGTTAGGAAACCGAACATACCGGGGATGTTGAGCATCAAACTGTTAGTTTGTGCTCTATAGACGCAAACTAACAGTTTGCGTCTATAGAAGTGTCCTATTAATCTCATTTTCGCAACAAAATCTCTGTGTTGTTAATATCAATAGCGAGCTCATAGTTATCTTCCAAGTATTTTGCAATAAGCGGATGACGTTCCTCAACAGGAATACCGTCAACCCTATCAAACCATCCCCCTGTCTTAAAAATTACCAAACGTGTTTGATCGTTTTCAAGTGCCGAGATAACCTCACGCTGCATCCCAGGCGTTGCGGCATAAGAGACCATGTGAAATCGGGTAACACTCGGTCGGTTCGCAAAGAAAAAATAAGCACCTTGACTCGTAAAATCGAAAATCTTTTCATTCGGAGCAGTGTTTTCTTTGATGTAAGCCACAACTTTTTGAATTTGTTCAACCTGATTATCTGGAATGTCCACCTGTCCTGCCCGTTCCAATTCTTCCTCAACAAGACTCCGATCAAACGGATTATGACGCAGCTTTTCCAATCTTTCCGAAAATCTTGTAAGAGGGCGATGCATTTCACCAACATACCAGATAAACATTGCTAAAGGTATGACCATCCATGCTGCTTTCAACACACGGCGCCAGCGCGCCCCATCTGTCAATAGAGAAAGACGTGCCCGAAGACCTTCACCAGATTCTCCTCCAAAAAGGGTGTTGAATATTCCAGATATACCTCTGTCTATCGGAAATAAGCAGAGTAACCATAAGAAGGTAGCACCAAAATTCAAATGTCCACCATCTGATCTGCCAAGAGCAGTACGGAAAAATGCAATTCCGCCAAGCAACAGAAGCAGAAGTTTCAGCGCATCGTCTGGAGAAATGTTAGTTCTACATAATCGGCGATAGGTCAGATACGCCGCTGTAACCATAAAGACACAGATTGGTAAATACCATCGAAATCCTGTGCTCAGAAAAAATGCCTGCCATCCTTGTTCAGAAATGATAGCAAGCGTCGCAGATAAGGATGGAAATTTGAGTCCCCACGTGGCAAGCTGGTATTTGCACTGAATATACGAATTCCAGATGGCATCGTCCAACGCACCGTGGGACAGAAAATAGATCGCTACTGGCAGAAAACCTAACAGAAGTCCACAACAATAACCCGCTAACGGTAAAGGTCGTAGGTGCAGTTGAATTCTGCGTTGTCCACTGTAAATCAACAGAAAAAGACCGATAGCTCCAAGCGTATACAACCCAACTTCGGTGCTATACCAAAACGCTAAACTGGTAAAAAATCCTGCCAGAACCAGTTTCCAACCGAACCTAAACAGATATAATATCCAAATCCGTTTATCATGCGGAATACGGTTCCAACTGACGAAAAGTCCCTTTTCTCTATGGTATATTAGATAGTTAGCAACACAAGCAAAACTGAGTAGACCAAGGCAATGTCTTGGGGATACATAAAAATTATTTCCAGAAGCGATAAGAAAACATAAGAAGGCGGTTAAAAATCGTCCACGGAATACCTGTAAACCGAGTAGGTATAGCGCAATGTAACCGAGTGGTGCTAAGACACGCTCCATAGCGCGCACCCCCATCAGTGTCGGTTCAAAGATTTTACTGCCGACCCATGCTAAATACGCATTCTGAAAAAGTCCATGTTGCACATAGACATCACGGAAGACGACACCGCCATGAAGCATTTCATTCAAAGGGGCTAACCTTTCACCTTCATGAAACATATCAATGCCACCATTGATATTGCCATTATACATAAGCAGATAGATAAAAATGGGAATGAGAATATATTCACAACCTCGGAACAAAACACGCACACTTCTTGGCATTGCGAAGATTTTACCACTTTGAAGTGTAAGAGGTTCTGACGAAACAGTATCGTCTTTGCCTTCAATAGGTTGATACTTAAGATTGAATAACACCAGTTTAAATAAGAGTGTTAATCCAATTGGAAGTGTTAATCCCAAAAATCCAGCTTGATCGAAGTTGAAAAATTGTAGCCAACTCAACCATAAAGGGACTGAAGCAAGCGCATTCAGTTTCAACACGCGATATATCGGTTGATTAGTTGCCTGGGCAGCCCAATTTGAATACGTAAACCACCCAAACCAATAAAGCCAAATAGCAGCAGGGATTCCGATTAGCGCAAGTAGGTAATAGAAAAATTCTTGTTGCTTCGGGTACTCGTCAACACTTAGCCGACCAACTACGCCTGAATTGTCATGGAATTCAAATACGAGATAGTTCTGAAGTGCAATGCCTAATCCGACTGCAAGGGAGAATGCTGAGATCGCAATAAGACACACGTAAGGACGGAGGTGGACACTGTAACTGATGTTAAAGTCTGGTAGGAATCTTTGGAGCGCGCTCCTACAAGAAGAGAATTGGGCGAACAAGGTTTCCCTCCAACAAGAGATAATCCAGCAATTTTTTAAAATTGACACCTAAGGGTTTCGTTCACTCAACCCGACCTACTATATGTTTAGACAATTTGTCAATTAGAAATGGTATAACTATAGGTTTTGTGTTTTGAAAAGGACAAAAGATAGATTATAGGTGCGGTGGAGAAAAACATTTCTTCTGAATTGGAACAATAGCAGATAAAATTTGTGACAACACATCAGCCGGAATAGTGTCAGCATCAATAATTCTAACCATTTCTTGAGGGTAGTGATCTATCAGAGGTTCTGTTTCACGTTTATAAACATCCCATCGATACCGGACAATTAATTCATCAGCATCGTCACGACGATTTTCTTTAACAGCTCGCCCGCGTATACGTTCAAACATCACTTCACGATCTTCACAGACCATGTAGAGAATCTTAAGAACATTAATATAAGGGGATAATAATTCGGCTTGCGTCATATTCCGAGGGATACCATCGAGAATAAGCAAATCGGTTTCTGGATTATAAAAATTCACCTCGATTTTGGATCGGAGATATTCCTTCCATATCTTAACAGTAATTTTGTCTGGCACGAACTCGCCGCGCGTAGCATACTGATTAAAGAGTTGTCCTAATTCGGAATCCTCATCAAGTTCCCGAAACATATCACCGCTGGAAAGGTGAAAAATACCGGGAATATGTGATAAAAGCTTTCCTTGTGTTCCTTTGCCGACTCCTGGCGGTCCGAGTAGTAGCACAGATTGCAAACAAGGTCCTTCCTCCTCAAATAGAGGTCTCTCAGGAAATAAAAACTTCTTATCCTTTGTCATGCTTGTTTTGTCCTCAATTGTCCTATATGTTCTGCTGAGAAGGGGTTGAGTTTATGCAAGGTAGGGTGGTATTTAGGGGCATATTTGCTGAATAGTTATTTCCCAAGTAAGTGTTCGAGTATGTAAAAATCTAAACCTTCGTAATCTCGTGCTGCAATAAACTCCTGCTCCACTTTTCTATCTAACGTCCGAACCTTTTCAAGTAGATTAAGAAAGGTTCTGCGGCTGCTCAATAAATGTTTTGTCGAAATGTCGCGCGGTTGTGTCCGCATGACTTTGACATCTAATCCTATGTATTCTCCGTTTCGACCATAACCGTTTTCTTCAAGGACTCGCACCTGATTAAAGGCGCGACGTAAATTAGCTGAACCAAACGCTTTATCCTGATCGAATTTGAGACCGTTCTGGTCGTTAAGATGCACACTCCAAAGTTTGTTGTGATAAAGTGCATAACCCATTTCATCGGATGGTTCTAATCCTGCAAGGATAGCATGCGCACTTTCGATGAGTCCACCCACACGGTCAGAGTCTGCGCTTGCATAGGCTAAACCGATGGCATGTCCGATCGTTGGAATATAAGCAATGTCCATCGGTTCATTCGGTTTCGGCTCAATCAGAATCCGAATCTCAGGATCATAGTCAAGCAATGCATTAATTGCGTCTAAAAGCTGACCAACTGCATCTGAAGAACTCTTTGTTTCACGAATATAAGTGCCTTCACGTGCAAGCCACAGCACAAAATTTTTGCACTCAAGCACATTGGCAATATCAACACAACGTTTTGAACGTTCCAGTGCATACTGTCTCTCTTTTGCTGAATTTGAGGTGAAAGCTCCATCAATCGTTAGCGATGATTCCCACAATCGCGGGGCGATCACTTCAGCAGTCAAGCCGTGGTTATCAATTTGCGTTTTTACACTTTTTGCGCGGGATATTAATTGTGCGTGCGTCTTTTCGTCAATATCAGGCACAACATCATCATCGTGAAATTGAATTCCCAAAAAACCAAGGTCTCGGTAAAAATCTACCTTTTCATCAAAACTGTACGATTCTCGGACTGGCGGTCCAAAAGGGTCAGCACCCTCATGTATATTCCAAGGACCAAAAGAAAAACGGTATTCTGTAGGCGAATTGGACATCTAATTGCTCCGGTTATAACTTCTCTAATTACGTTAACGATGAGGTCTATCTTAAGTTACCTTATCTCTAACAAACTTCTTGACTTTTTTAATAAGTATAAAGTATTATTTTAATAGTGTCAAGTCATTTTACATGAATTAAATTGGAATGAGGGTCTCTGGGATGTTGTCTGCAACTTATTTGATTATCACTAATACCATATCAAGCAACTTTGCAGATTTATATCCTCATACCGCTACCCGCTTTAATCTAATTCTACGGTTTCCGACTAAATTAGGATACTATCTGTTTTGTTTCGTACTATTTGGAATATGTCTCTTTTCTACTCAGTCTATAAAAGCAGCCGAGGATGAAACAAAAGGCGCGCAACGTTCTCTATCTTTCAAAGAACAAACAGAATCCCCCGCTTTAACCACTTCACAGACTTTCAGTTTTGACGATGTTTATCGATTAGAACTGGATTTAGATGTTCCTGGGAACATAAAAATAGTTGCTATAGACAGTAACGTAGAAGACAAAGACACAATTAGTGTTACGCTTGAAAAACGTGTGATGGAACACAACGCCCTCCTCACGAAAACCTTTCTGGAAGACATTACCTTAACCGGAGTAAAAGAAGATGGCACACTTCAGTTGAATTCACAACTACCTGCAGAAGTGTTTAAAAAGATATTAGAAGGTCAAAGTGAATTTGCAATAAAAAAACAGCTCCATTTGAGTTATGTAATTAAGACACCACCAGATGTTTCTGTGCAACTCAAAGTAAAGAATGGCGATGTATATCTTCACCATCTCCGAGGAAAGATAAACATTACAAGTGAGATGGGACGGGTGCATCTTGATGAAACGTTGGGGAACTATCATGTTGAAATCCAGCAGGGAGGCATTCACGGAAAAATTCTGTTAGCTCCCGGACAAAACGAAATAAAAACACATAACGGTTCAATTGATCTTACAGTGCTTGATGATCTTGCAGCACCACTGGATTTATCCGCGCTTGAAGGCGTGATTAGGTTACTCCTGCCCAATAATTACGCGGCAGATGTGGAATTAAAGAGTGAGAAACAACTTTATATAATTAATTTGCCATCAGAAATTGACAACAATGTCGGTATCATGAACGGAGGGGGCCCACTGCTCCGTTTAACAGCTACACAGGCAATTTCAGTTTTACCGAATCCGAGACTACGAAATCAATCAGAAAATGCTAAACCAACAACACAAAATGAGTTGGTATCAACCGCACCGGTGCTACCTATCCCTCAAACCGCACAATCCCCTATTATTGATGGAAATTTATCTGAAACAGTGTGGTTAAATGCTGCAGCACTTACCGCTTTTCAGAATCCTGCAGGAACGGAAACAGCCGAAAATCCAACGGATGTCTATTTAATGTGGGATAAAGAAAACCTCTATATTGGTGCAAGGGCATACATACAAGACACACAAATTCCGCGTGTATCCCAAACACAACTGGATTCACCGATCTGGGAAGATGAATCCGTTGAAATCCTGCTTGATATGAATCCCGAAACCGAGCCATATTCACACCTTATCGTAAATCCAATTGGCGGACTCTTTGATCAATGGGTAACAAAGGAAGGTTTCCCAAATTTCCGATTCGCTCCAACTGGCGTGGAACGTGAACCGGTAAACGATTCAATAGAACAGTTCAAAGGTGATAGTTCTTGGAATTCACATGCCAAAGTCGCCACCCAAATTAACGTGAATTTCTGGAGTTTTGAAATTGCTATCCCCCGCAAATATGAGCGAAAAAACGAAGCAGGGGCTTGGCTTTTTAACATCCACCGTAAAGCACAATTAAAATCAGTAATTGGTGAAGATTTAAACCCAAGCGTCCAGTATGAATACAGCTACTGGTCTCCAATGTATGATGAGGAGTATCCGTGGTGGCCGCATTGGAAAGAGGGGATGGGAAAAATAAAATTAGGAGCTGAGCAATCACCGATCTCAGAATCATTTGAAGTTTCGGAAAAATACAAAATTAGTGCAGTTGAAATTGAGGGGAACAAAACAATTCCAACGGGGGTCCTGTTAGAAAAAATTCCGATAGCGCCCGGTAATACCTTTACAAACGAACAACTTACCCGGTTGATTGTAGAATTAGAAAACTTTGATTGGTTCCAAGAGGTGCAATTGAAGACAACTGGCTTGGAGAGCGAAGAACCAAAATCCCTACCGATTGATCTATCTGGTGCTGCTATCAAAGATACTGAATCTGATAGCAAAATTGATAATCTTCCAAAAACCGAACCGGTAAAAGTAACTGTGCAAATTAACATTACCGAGGCACCAGTGAAGTTTGCAAGCGAAATAAAAATCAACGGCCATAGGAGCTTTCCTGCACAATTCATCAAAAATTGGTTTGACCTACAACCGGGACATTTTGCTGAAAAAAATATAGAGTTGAAACAGCAGATGATAGCCGATTTTTATGTAAACCGTGGTTTTCCGTTTGCAAAAGTTACACACAAATTTATCAATAATGTGCTACAGTATCATGTCAACGAAGGATATTTAGATGAAATTCAATTTATTGGAAACCGGCGAATCTCACGTTCTGAACTCAAATCTGCACTCAATATAAATACTGACGAGGTATATTTTCACTCACTGGGACAAGCAAGAATCAATCAATTGCGTAAAGAACTTAGTAAGAATAACGAGGCATTCAAATCAATTCGTGATTGGCATGTGCAACGCGAAGGTGGCAAAAACATGCTGATAGTTGATATTGAAGAAGAGCCGTTTATAAAACCGGGATGGTATCCTATTGTTGGTTTCAACCGTGTTCACGGATTAGTACTCGGCGCGGGTGGAACACTTTCGACGCATTTCACTGGTGAAGAACAACTGTTCGGTTCAATCAGTGGCGGATTTTCCAGTAAAATTTTAAACTATACTCTCGGAGTTGAGAAAAGTTTTTTTAAACGTTTTCCCTTAGCAATGGGTGTCGGTATTTTCAAACTGACAGGCGTTAGTTCTAATGCCTATCGTCTACTCCCTACTGAAGCGAATCTCAGCGCTGCGGTTTACGGTTTTGCTCTTGAAGATTATTATCAACGTCAAGGAGAACAAATTTGGATTGCCCAAACGTTTGGAACATTTTCACTATTGCGACTTGAGTTTACACAAGAAGACCACGATAACTTGTCCAAATCAACTGACTGGAGTTATTTTGACCGCAATCTGCTTAAGCGCGGTAACGCGCGAATTGAACATGGACATTTAAAAGCAATTTCCCTCGATTATACGTTCGATACTCGCGACCGAAAATCAACTATGACGCGTGCGCAAAATCTTGGAAGTCACCTGTTACTGTGGCCAAATGAACGGACAAGACGTGGATGGCGCGGACATTTCGGAATTGAAATGGCAGGCGGAAGTCTTGGGGGAGAATGGACATTTAACTTTTACAAATTTGAATTGGTTCGCTATACGCCCTTGTTTGGACCGCATCATCTAAATATCCGATTTTCCGGAGATTATTCGGACGCGCTTTTGCCGAGACAACGTCTGCTCTATCTCGGTGGAGCAACCACTTTGCGTGGATACGATTTCAACACTTATGCAGGTGACAAGCGAATTCTTCTCAATATAGAATATCGTTTTTTACAAGAGACCCGTATGAATAGTGATATAGATGCGGTATTTGGATGGACATTAAGTTCTTTTTTCGATACTGGACAAGTTTGGCAGTCTGATGAAAATCCGTTTTCTAACTTTTCTTTAGTGGCGTTTAAATCTTCAATCGGTGCAGGCATATCGTTTTTCATTAGTCCGACGGAAGATTTTCAACCGCTTAGCACTTCGTTTGAAATTGCCGTTCCACTCAATGTTGAGTATTCGTTACGTACACCGAGAATAATTTGGCGTTTGGAACGGATGTTTTAGTACTGCAACTTACACAATAATTTTACGATTTTGGATTAGCATTGCGTCTCTATGAAACACATTCAACTGAAACCTGAAAAGAATGAGTAGTTTATTCATGTTTTTCCGTAAACAAACAAAGATAGCGTGGTTGATCGGTGTCCTAACATTGCTGCAAATCGTTTTTTGTGTCCGTGTTGTGGATGCAGATCTTCAAGTTTCACCTCACGCTGTAGCATATAACGAGTTTTTATATTTGGCAAGGCGTGCATATTTGATGCACCTTGATGATCCAAACGAAACGGAAATATTAGAAGAGGTGATAGAGAAATCAAGGAACTTTCACCTGCCTTCGCATTATCGTTTTGCGGCTACCTATAACCGTGGCAAAGCAGAGATGCTATTAGGACGTGTTGACGCAGCGATCACTACCTTTGAAGAACTGACAAAGGATATACCGTCAGACTCGGATCGTTATGTAAGCTCGATTTTTTATTATAGGGGCGATGTGTTATTTCGGTGGAACCCTTTTGAGCGTGGTTTGTTGGATTTAGGATTGGCTTATGACAAAACTAGACAGCACGCGAAAGCAGATGCCACATACCAAAAACTGATAACACACCCAAAATTTAGTGAAGGGTTAGAGGCACGACTTGCGCGAGAGATACTTGAATTCGATAAGACATCTCGAATAGGCGAAATCCCTGCGGTGCATAGTGCTTGGATAGGAATGCCTGCTCCGCAATTTGGGATAGAAGATGAGTTGCATAAGAAGTTCTATGACTTGCGGCAATACAGTGGAAAGGTTGTGCTACTCTACATCGGGAAAACCGACGCGTTGAATCTGAAGCCGATTCATGAAAAATATAAAGACAAACATTTTCAAATTATCAGTGTTAATGTAAAGCAGCACGATCTGTCTCTCTTACAAGGGCGCGTCAAAAAAACTGGCGCATGGCTGCATTATAACACCATAGACGGAAAAATTATTGATACATTCCAAGTGCGTAGTCTCCCTTCTCTGTTTCTGATTGATAGTGAGGGCATTGTTCGCAGAACGCACATTGACGCAACAGTCCTTGAAAAAGCAGTAGATGAGATGGTGCGGGAAAACCTCGCGACATATCATGATCCAAGAATGAAAGAGATTATTGCAGAGACACTTACAGCACACGGTGGACGTGAAAAAATCGTTGCAGTTAAAAACTTTGTCGTGAATAAGGTTTCTGTTGTTCACAGTCCTGCGTCTGGCCCACATTCAGAAAGAGATGAAAATGCGGTAAAAGTTTACTACTACCGTGATAAATATAGTTTTTATAAATATCATAGAAACTATGTCTTTGATGGTAGTGCATTCTACATGAAGGGATTAGTAGACGAAGAATGGTACCTGATGAACCAAAGGAACAAGCACAGGAGTCCTGCTTACGGGAAAAGTGTATTGTTCCATCAACCGATATGGTTATTGCAAACCCTTGCTGAAGACAAAATACCGGTTCAATATGTCGGGACTGAGCCAGTGAATGGTGAACCTACATCAGTACTACGCGTTCGACAACCTTGGGGCGCCCCTCTCAAAATCTTCATTAGTGAAAAAACACATACACTCACGCAATTGATATTTGTAGACCCAAGAGATGACACGATATCTATAACTTCCTTTGATTGGTATAAAGAGGTAGATGGCATTAAAATCCCATATTTTACAAAAGAGGGGTTACTTGAGGAAAATTTTATTCACGAAATCACCTTCAACGCTGAAATTGACCCAAAACTCTTTAATATGAAAAAGTAAGGGAATATAGTAGGCTTAGAATTAATCGGACACGCCGCACCAGCGAGAGTATATAGGGATTGTTGTTTATTGAGATGTCCACATATTTTCGGATTTTACCATAATGCATTAGATATTTGCAAATAACAACACAGAATAGGGAAAAAATGAAAACTACGCTGTTACATGAAGTACATCGTAAACTTGGGGCAACCTTTGGTGAAAGACACGAAGGTTGGAACTTGGCAGTACAGTTTACTGATACTGTTTCTGAACACAAAGCTGTTAGAAACGGTGTCGGCATTGCTGATATTTCATATTATGGGACTCTCAGTTTAACTGGAGAGGATCGGGCAAAATTTTTGCACCGCCTCATCTCTAACGATGTTGAAAACCTTGCAAATGGCGAGGGGAATTTTGCCACACTTTTGACAAATCGTGGCAAAATTATTGCTGATATGAAGGTATACATCTTTGAAGATGAAATCTGCCTTAGCACTGCACCTGAATGCACTGAAGTTGTTTTCGCGGAACTGGACAAGTACATTATTGCAGATGATGTAGAACTTACTGTGGACACGGACAATTTTGGTACAATTGCCGTTTATGGACCGAAATCTACAGAACTGGTTCAGTCTGTTTTAAATACGGAGGATCTTGGCGGTTTATCAGAGTATCATTCCCGATCCTACTTATTTGATGGATACTGGGGCAATTGTGTAGGATCGAATACTGTGGGAGAATGTGGATATCATCTCTATATTTCAACCGATAAGTTGGAGACATTATGGAAAAGGTTGATGGCTGAAAGACCGGATGTTGTTCCTATCGGATGGGATGCGCTTGAATCGCTTCGGATTGAAGCAGGCACGCCAAGATATGGTACAGAATTAACCGATTCGGTTATCCCACTTGAGGCAGAATTAGAACACGCCATTGATTTTGAGAAAGGCTGTTATATTGGTCAAGAAATTGTGGCACGTATGAAGTATCGTGGCCACCCGAACCGTCTATTGCGCGGAATTGAGATTGACGCGGAAAATCCTATACAACAAAACTCAAAAATTTTCAATGGAGAAAAAGAAGTCGGATGGGTTACAAGTTCAACCTATTCACCACTACTCAAAAAACCGATTGCTTTAGGATACGTCCGAATGGCGTTTACAGAACACGGTAGTCGGATTCAGATTGAAACTGCGGATGGGCGCGTTAATGGAACAGTTGTTGGGCTGCCATTTTTATCCCATGAAGCTCGGATATAGAAATATGGAACATGCGATTTAGTGGTTCACTCGCTAAGAAATTACCGAATTAAATAATGTTCATAAAGTTTGCGGGACAGAAGTGCCCCATTAATTATAGGTTTTACTATAGTGAAAAATCAATATCGCATTTTGGGATCATAAACTGTGTCTATAATTGGACACACAACACTGATAGGGGGTAAATTGAATAAAATGATAAGCAAAAAGTTTTATTTTCGGATAGCTTTTTTGCTTTTACTACCGATACTTGCAGGTGGGTGTGGTTTAAGCAAGTTATCCAAAATCCAACAGGAAAGTGACTTAACAGTGGTAGAAACCACTCTTGAAAAAAATCTTAAAACACTTGAACGTTTAGCAAAGTTAGGGAATAAGTCTCTGATTGTTAAAACTGCCCGCGCCTTTTCGTCTTACAGCGGATTTCTTGAAGATAGGATGGAAGAGGCAGAGATTGCGGGTGATACTGAGACAGCAGCGGAGATGCGTACACAAGCGATTGCGCACTATGCACGTTCTGAAATGTATGCGTTCAAGGCACTCGCAAAATCAAACAAAATCTTTAACAAAGCAAGAACTATCGGCATGGAAGTGTTCGAAAAGTTGCTTCAGAAAGTGAAGCAGGAAGATGTAGAGCCGCTATTTTGGGCAGCTTATGCAGTCGGACGTGGGATTAGCCTGCAGAAAGATGACCCGATGCAAGTGATTGATCTCGCCCGTGTGGAACTGATGATGCGGCGTGTCCTTGAATTAGACGAAAAATTCTATTTCGGTAGTGCACATCTGTTCTATGCTGTCTATTACGGCGATCGCCCCCCCGCAATTGGGGGAGATCCAGAAAAGGCAAAAGAACATATTGATAAGGTTGATGAGATTAATGATGGCAAGTTCCTGATGAGCAAGTTCTTTCTGGCAAGATACTATGCCTATCCAAAACAGGATGTGGAACTTTACAAGAAATCGTTACAGGAAGTTATTGATGCACCATCCGATATATTTCCTGGAGAAGAAGCAGCAACATCGTTAGCAAAATCGCGTTCAAAACGTTGGCTCTCTCAGGTTGACATGCTTTTTGATTTAGAATTAATAGAAGGAGAAATTGAATAATGTGTAATAAAATAAGCAATAAAATCCGAACCGCTGGGATTGCAAGCGCGCTTTTCGTTATTTTGGGAATGTTATGTTTACCTATATCTACTCATGCAGTCGAATCAATTAAGTTCGCTACGCTTGCGCCGAAAGGGTCAACATGGATGAACAATTTCGATGCGATGGGAAAAGAGATTTTGGCAAAAACAGGCAGTGAAATCAAGTTGAAATTCTATCCAAATGGAATACAAGGAGACGAACTTGCGGTTATTCGTAAAATGCGCGCTGGGTTACTTCATGCGGGGGCTATGACTGCCACAGGACTTGGCGAAATACAGAAAGAAGTGCTAATTTTTCAACTGCCCCGAATGTTCAAAACTTACGAAGAACTGGACTATGTTCGCGATCATCTGCGTGAAGATTTAGACAAAGCCTTTTTGGATGCAGGTTATGTTTTAATCGGAATGGGTGACATCGGATATTATTACATTTTCAGTAACCATCCGATTCGCACTATTGCCGACCTCCAGTCACCAAACGTTAAGATGTGGGCACGAACAAGCGACAAGATCGGGCTTGAATTTTATAAAAGAGCGAAAATCGCAACTGTTCCCAGGGAAGTTACAAAGGTGTTGCAATCCCTTTACACGGGTCAGATCAATGCGTTAACCGCATCACCGTATGTCACAGTAGCACTGCAATGGAGTCAAGAATTTAAATATATGACGAACTTACCGGTAAGTGTTGGTGTGGGTGCAACAGTAATGACAAAGAAAAAGTTTGATCAACTTACATCTGAGCAACAAAAAGTTCTGATTGAAGCTGGTGAAAAATATCAGAGTAAGTTGATTCAGGCTATTCGGAAAGATAATGAGAAATCGCTTGAGGCACTTAAACAGAAAGGGGGGATTCAAGTTGTAAAGTTTCGAGAAAGTGCGCTTGCGGCTTGGGATGCCATCGCTGTTGAAACCCACAACGCACTTGTTGGTCAAATATACTCGCAAGAGTTTCTTGATAAGATTAATGCACTATTGCAAGAGTATCGGGAAAAGAATACTAATTCTAATAAATAAAATACCTGTATAACTTGCTGAAGTAGATGGGTTCTTATGAGCTCGTCTACTTTTATGATTGCTGTTTTATAGGGTTGTGGGGAATGTGCCGTTACATAGTTGAATCTACCAGCGTTCTGTTTGCAAAGATTCAATCTCCTCAAAATGTGAGTCGCGCGTTACCAAAATTAACCCATGTTGCATAGCAATTGCTGCGATCCAAATATCGTTGTTCGGGATAGGACGACCTTTCCGCCGTAACTGATTTTTGATGATTCCGTACCACTGGGCAGTTTCTAAATCACAGAAGAGAAGTGGAAACCGTTGTGTGAGACGGTTGACTCTCGCGAGATTTTCTATAAGGTTGCCCGATTTTCGGGCACCGTAGTAGAGTTCACCAATCGCTGGCGCAGGCAAAGACACAATAGTAGCATTTTGTGATCTGTCTTGGACTTGAATTACAATCTCATCCTCCAATAAAGCAATAAGGACATTGGTGTCCAATAGATATTTACCATTCTGATGCGTCAATCTTTTCACAGTCTTCCTCAATCGCCTGCTTTATTTCTTTCAAATCCTCAGGCGGAAACATACCTACAAATTCAAGCAATTCCTGAAGCGGTATACCTTTTGGTGTTTCGCCTGCAAGTCCTAACGTGAAATCTAAAACCTGTTTTTGTTTCGCTGGTGAAAACGTTTCTAATCGCTGAACAATTTCTTCAATAGTCGTTAGATTTTCCATTGTGTTGCCTCCTTGTCGGTTCAATAACAATAGCCGGTTTTATCGCTCCAAATACTGATAGACAGTTTACCATAAATTGTATTCAGAATCAACGCTATTCAAACCTTAAATATTCAGCAATTCCCAGTTTTTCCTCTGCCGCCCATCTTTCTAAGAGATATTTTTCTGACAGTGTTGGTAACCGATTCCGCTTTCCGCGAACTTGACGGATGAGGTTATCAGGGCGTGAAATCTCAACTGTCAAAGCCTTGTGTCTTCCATTTTCATCCTCCGACTCTACTGTCCAAATTGACTTTTTTCCAGAGTAGCATGACCTTGCATAACTACTAACACAGTGATTCATTTTTCTCCCTTCATAAATGAGTTCGTCTGTGCTGAGAAGTTCCCGAATATGCCAGTATCTCAAGTTCCCCTTCTTCTCACTTCCTACTCGGAAATGGAATTCACCGATTTCTGATCGAGGCCACTGGTAGTGTCCCCCTTTCGTTGCCTTACCGAGTTGTCGATGCCATTCATTAACTTGGCGAAGCAAAGTTTTAGGTGTCCTCCCATTCATACTAAAGTTCGGTTGAGGTGGATCGATTTCCTCAGCGACTCCTCTTTCAACAAACACCCGTTGATTTTCGAATTTCTGATTCCAGATATAATCAATAATCGGATGCACATGACTGACATCTAACATCGGATTCGCAATAAAGAAGCGGATAACATTCAGCCAGAAATCATCGTTTTTGAAATTTCCTAACATGCGCGTTCCACGGAGTGCATCCATTAATCGTTTATCCCCACCGAGTGCCTGCACCTGTCCCCATCGAATTGCTTCTTCAACTGTGTACTGCTTAGGTGCCGTAAGAAAATGGTGTGCCATCTTTTTGGTCAACGCAATCGGTATCCCTGGGGCAGTTCTGATATTTTGCCCTGCACCGATATGTATATACCAATTCTGATACATTTCGTTTTCAGTTAACCAAACACGATTCATGAAAGCTGGGACATCATAAGCCACAAATAGGTGGTGGAGAAGTTCTGCAAACTGCCGATCACGGTTATGTCTTTTGACATGCCACGTCTCAAGAGGACTAATCCAACTTTCAGAATGGTTTGCTATTGCTTCAATTCCCTTAATATAGGTAGGATCTTCTAAGAGATCAGAGTTTTGTTCAATGCACAATAGAAGTTTCAATAGAATATTCGGATAATAACTTCTCTCAAAAGCAAGTGCAATTTCCTTAGCTGTTCCTTTCCTTAGATTTTGACTCTGCAATTCACCGTTATATATTTTCGGGATAATTTCATTCAAGTTACGCGCTTTCTTCTTCTCTGCCATTATCTCGGATGCATTAATTGCGGTTACTATGTTTAGTTCATTTCTCAGTTGCCGAGTATTTTTATCTAAACCCCGACTGAAATTATGCTGCTGACACCATGTTTTATAATCTTCAACTGTAGATAAGCCAAGTTGATGGATATGTGCTTGCATTTTGAGCGTGCATTCTTCTATAGAGATTTTGGGTGGTTTCACTTTACTCTTTTTCGCCATCTGTTTCCTCCAAGAATACCAATTTGGAATAATATTTACGAAGTAAACTACAAGAAATATTAGTGAATTACTTAATATTAATGAGATGTGCGTTTAAAGGTAGTAGACACGCTCCGCGTGCCGTCAGGCTTTTAATGGTAATTTAACGAGCATTTGCCGTAAGTGGATTCGGCATTGATATGCGGTTTGAAATTATGCTTGATAGGGTATTGAATTCTTTGAAATTCTACCATGAAAAAACGGCAGAATCAACTATTTTTTTACTGCACCAAAGGTGACACCACGCAACAAATGGCTCCGCATCAAAAAAGTGAATATTGCGACCGGAAGCAGAAAAATAAAGGTGGATGCAGCAATTTTACCCCAATCCATGCCTGCCGAACCTGTGGCACTTTGAATAGAGGGTGGAGCAGTTACAGCTCTACCACCGGTTCGTGTCAGAACAAGCGCAAATGCGAATTCGTTCCATGCCGTGATTAAACAAAATACTGCAGTTGCGGCAATCCCTGTGACAGATTGTGGTAAAACAACTTTGATAAAGGTTTGAAATCGGGTGTATCCATCAACGAGGGCGGCATCTTCATATTCTTTTGGTATTTCATCAATGAACCCTTTCATGAGCCAAACAGCAAATGAAACGTTGAATGTCGTGTAGAGCAAAATCAATCCAAAATGTGTATCATTTAAGTTAAGTGCTCTATACATTAAATAGATGGGGATTACAACCACAACCGGTGGAAGCATACGAGTACTCAAAATAAAAAAGAGGAGATCATCCTTGCCAGGAATGTTGTAGCGAGAAAAGGCATAAGCCGAAATAGTGCCTAAACCTACTGCAAGAACCGTGCTACCGCCACCGATGATAATACTGTTGAGCAGCTGATAGAAAAATTTGGATCCACCATTTGCTAAGACAATACAAACACCGATAGTTGCAAAGATAACTGGAATAATAAACGCAAGTTTCTCCTTTTTGTTATGCGTAACATCTCTACTGGAATTGATAAATTCTGAATAGATATTTTTCTTCCAAGGTATAGCCAACAAGTAAGCTAAGACTGAACAAATTATTAGCGTAAAAAAATGAATTCGGACATCCACCTGCAGGCGGCTTGGTAGTGGCTGCGTGCTGAAAAAACTATAGAGACACGTTAATATAAACAGGATATTCCACACGATCCCAATGTTGCGAATAGAAAAACGGCGCGGAAGAGAAACATTCATATACAAAAAGAAAGCAAAAAGAATTAGCCCTAAAAATGCTGTCCCTATAAAGAGAAACGTTACAATCGGCACACTCCCTTCAGGTATCAGCTTTTGATAATTTTCCATTGAAATAATAAAGAGAAACTTAGGCTCTTTGGTGTTGATATCCGCCGGTGCTTTCAGCGATGTTACCAAAATCCAATAAATGGGAAGGATGTAGGCGATAACCGCGGAGACGATTAATATGATTAACATTAGGGTACGGAGCAATCTAAGCAACTTCTTTATTACGATACGGCAGGACCTAAAAAATTTTTTTGCGATGCTGCGAGTGCCGAACCATATCTTTTTTAAATAGGTTATCATACAGATTAAGTTTCTCCTTTGACGCGATTGAGGTATTTTACATAAATATTGCTCAACGCAACGATAATTATTAGCAAAATATAAGCCATTGCACACGCTTTACCGGTGTCATAGTTCCGAAAAGCGATTCGATAAAGATTCATGGAAACGGTCTCAGTAACGGTACCAGGACCGCCTTCACGGGTAAGAACATAAACAATGTCAAACATCTTAAATGCGTCCATCGTCCGGAACAAAAGCGCAATGAGCAAAAGCGGGGATACTAATGGTAAGGTAATCCATCGGAATTTGAACCACGCCGAGGCTCTGTCCACATCTGCGGCTTCATAAAGATATTTCGGAACAGCACTCAACCCTGCTAACGCAATTAACATCATGAATGGTGACCACATCCATGTGTCAACAATGACGACTGATAACATGGCTATCTTCGGGTCGGTAGTCCACGCAATAGGTGGGTCGAAGATGGTTCTAATCAAGGGTAAATTAAGGATTGGACTCAAAAGAAAGTTTAGCAGCCCGGCATTGTCCGATGAGAGAATAAATCGCCAAAATAGACCAACTACCACAGGGGATAACATCATTGGAAGCAGCAGCAGCGTCGTTACCAAACCTTTGGCTGGAAATGCACGGTTTAGCAAGAGTGCTAATCCAAAACCGATTAGGAATTGAGCAGTTACAGCTAAAATTACAAAGTAGGCAGTAGTTCGAAAATACCCCCATATATCGGGGTCAGTGAGAACTTCTACGTAGTTCCTCGCGCCAATAAATTCTGGAGGTCTCGGCATGGACGCTTCATAATCATGAAAACTCAGATAAAGCGACCATAAAAGTGGAAAGATATTCATCAAGATGAGCAAAACCATCGTTGGCATGATGAATGCCATCTTAAGTTGGTAATCGCTCATCCCACGCGAGAAACGGTCTATTTGCATATTCTACAGAGTGCGTGCTTATAGGTACAAGCAATAATCAAGACGCTAATTTGCAAGTATCCAATGAAGTTATGAAAACAGAAAAATATTCGGTAGACGAGTCAATTGCTGCTCAATATACCCTGAACGGTAGGAACGGTTTCCTAACCGCTCTAATGAATTTTGATGTTCATGTTATACCACTTCTGATAATATATCTCTCTTATATAACCCAAGTTGCTACGAAAACTTGCGAAATATGCGTTATTCTCTATTAAAAACGATGTTTCCAGGTCTAAAAACTTATAGGTAGCAACTCAAGTTTATATAGTACAAACTGTCCGAAGATTATTTTTTATCTTGAAATCCACAATTACCTCGCCAAATTACCGTTTATTTATTTACTTAAACTTCGGACAATTTGTGCCGTCGGAAATCACATTTCATAAAACTGGTAATACCCATCATTTTTAGAAATGGTATAAAGATTAACAAAATTCATTTTTGACCGTATTTTATTCTTCGGTGTTTTCCTTCATCGCCTCTGCAAAGATTTCTTCATGTTTCTGTGCTATAGTGTCAAGAGCTTCCTTAGAGGACTTGATGTCGGTGATAGCTTCACTCCAATTGGTCTGACAGACCTCTAACAGTTCAGCGTACTGCGGGACTGCCCAGAAATCACGCAGATATGGAAAACTTGCGGCAAACGCTTCATTATATGGAGTCGCTGTTTTGAATGTATCCGATTCCAAAACTTCTTTGAGCGGTGTGAACCCACCCAATTTCGCCCATTTTTCTTGTACAGATTTCTGCATAAACCATTTCAGGTATTGCTTTGCGATATCCTGGTTTTTGGAATAAGTAGAAATTGACATGCCTTGACCACCGATACTGATATAGTGTCCTTTCGGTCCAGCAGGTGCAACAAAGAAACCACTTTTATCATGAGAGGTAGGATTCTTCTCTGAGTCAACAACACCTGGGAAAAAGGCGAAATAGTTCATTGCCATCGCAACCTTACCCGCAAGATAAGCATCCAAGGTTTCAGACCAATAGTAATTCGGTGCATCCGGTGGCGCAAATTTTAACAAATCTTTGTAAAATTGAAGTGCCTTCACAGCATCATCAGTATTAATATGTCCATCAACTTTGTAAGTTTTTGAGTCACCGTAAGACGCGCCAAAACTCCACATGACTTGCTGAAAACCCATTGTAATTCCATCGTATTCTTTGCTGTACCACGTTGCGATTCCGTAGAGTTCGTCATCAGGACGTGTAAAGAATTCGGCTATGTCACGAAGTTCAGCATAAGTTTTGGGCGGTGCAAGGGCATAACCGTACTTTTCTTGAAACGCTTCCATCTCCTTCGGGTCTTCAAAGAAGTCTTTTCGGTATACGTATCCAGCTGCATCTACTTCGGCGGGTAATGCCCAATACTCTCCACTGCCTTTCGGGTACTCCGCAAAAGCAGTCATCGCAGGTCCGTAGATTGAATCAACATCAATATTTTCCTTAATCCAATCGGTTAGATCCATGTAATGTCCTCCAACGGAATTCCTACCAAGCCATTGACTATCTCCGATTACGATGTCATAGATGTCTTCCTGTCCAACGAAGGATGTGAAGACTTTATCTTGAAAATTACCCCATGGAATTTGTACTACATCAACAGCAATTCCTGTTTCGGCAGTAAAGTCTTTAGAAAGTTCTTGTAAGTAGTTAGCCGGATCCCATTCTGCCCAGACAATTGTTAGGGACTTGGGTTGATTTCCACATCCCATAAAAACTATCAGCGTTAAAAGAATAAAACATATAGACAAACGTTTCATTTCTGTAACTCCTTTTGATTCTGTAACTCTATTTAATTAGCACCAGACGCTCTATAGAACGCACAGGGTACTCCAACGATCCAAATTTATCCATCATTATAGCAAATTAAATATATTATAAGCAAGGTTTTTTTCCTGATTTACCCCAGTTTTTGTAGAGGCAAATGTACATAAGGTTTTTTAGATGCTTTGTGTGAAGAAGTCCATGCTGAACTGCTACGAACTTTATCTCACACAATCGTTTAGATCAAAATATGGGTCGAGGAAAATGTTAAGTTCCCAGGTTATTTCAAGTATTCTTTTAATGACACAAATGAGCGAATATGTTTTGTCCAATAAGTATTGTAGATTTTTATCTTTCGCTCCCCAGATTTTCAGTCCGCTTTGCTTTTAGGTATCCCCACATAGTTGTGGATTTTCCTTTCGGTTCAATGCTTAAGGGATGCGCGATTTTCCGAAAATCTGTATCATCAAAAGCTGAATTGTAGACGAGCACTTCGTCAATGATCCCATCAAACCAGCCAACATTGCTTAACTCTTCAACACCATCATGGTAAATTGTCTTCTGTGTGACGTAACCGATCGAGGTGTCATTCCCGTGAGCATGAAGCTGCCCACCTGCTTCTGTGTCAACAAGTTTACCATCTAACCACATTTCTAACTTATCTTTTTCGACTTTATCAACGGCATTTCGAATGACTACAGCCACATGATGCCACCGATTTGATCTAATTTTCTCTGATATCCACGCACCATTCCAATTGTACTGCGCGCGATTCCAACCGCCAACATAGGCTTTACCACTGTGTACATAGATACATAAGCCGCGTGTGGCGCCACCTTCTTGAAAAATCACCTGCTTCTCATTTTTGCTAATGTCCTTACATTTAAAAAAGGCTGCGACAGTTCGATCAGTATAAGGTCCACCCGTATTTATAAGTAGAGAATCCGGAATACCTATACCATCGCCTTTGCCATCAAACTCAAACGCCTTACCAACTATTCCTAAAACGGATACCGGGTTTCCAACAAATTTGCCATGGATCCCATTTTTTGAGGTGTCTTTTGCATTTCCATTGTCAAATGTCCAGTCCCCAGCGACCGTTGCTTCGTTGCGCTGCGCATCTACTTGCAGAACCGGTAAAAAAGTAAATAGCAACAAAATAAGGTTGGATAATATGATTATGGTAAACCTGTGAACGCTGCTCTTGTTGAATTTTCGAATCATTTCCCAACTCCTTTGGAACTTCTACGCCCTGTGTTCCATTGTTTGATATTTTGTGATAGATGTTCAATCTGCAAGGTATTGTGTCAAATTTGCACAATTTAATCAATTACTTGTTTTTATTTCTGAAAATCACTTGACCTCAGGCACAGTTTAAGGTATTATCTCCGATAACGACAAGGAGGACATTTATGGCAACAAAAAAACGCACCACTCAAGAGAAAGAGGTCCAAGACTACCGACACGACAACGCAAAACGAAAGAACAACCCACCCGCAGGTATCGCAGCACAAGGAAAAATCCACGAAAAACCGAAGCAGGAATACGTATACAATCCACACTTCCCGCCAAACCTCCGATTTGACCCAAACGGTGATGCCGATAAACTCCCCGAACTGCTCCAAAAAGCACAGCGCGAAGTCCTCTCTGCCGAAGAAGCGAAAACAATTGCAGATGCGCTTAAACACCACGAACCGTGGCTTGAATGGGCAGGCAAACAGGAGAAAAAATCCTTTGCCGTTGATCCAGTTGCATTGCATATCCATGAACGTGTAAGTGCAAAAGCGATTCTGAAGGTAGCAAAACGCGAAAACGTCCAACGTAACCTATTTGCCGATCCGCAGCTGACTTATGATAAGGCGTTGGATTATTACCAGCGTGACGTGGAATGGGCAAACAGACTCATTTTAGGTGATAGTCTTACCGTGATGAGCTCTCTTGCACATCGGGAAGACCTCGCTGGCAAGGTCCAGATGATCTATATAGACCCTCCTTACGCCATCAAGTATGCTTCTAACTTCCAATCTACTGTCTTTCAGCGTAATGTAAGTGATAGACCTCAAGATTTAACTCGAGAACAAGAGCAGATTAAAGCTTTCCGTGATACGTGGACGCTCGGTGTACACTCCTATCTTGCTTATCTGCGTGACCGTCTGATCGTTGCCAAAGACTTATTACATGACAGTGGAAGTGTCTTTGTACAGATTAATGATGATCATGTCCATCTTGTGCGATGCCTATTGGATGATGTGTTTGGAAGTGAAAATTTTGCCAGCATAATCACTTGGACACGGGGCGAGATGACCTCTTCAACTGGGTTAGCCGCAATATCTGATTATCTGTTATGGTATTCTAAGGATAAAGATCAAATGAAGTACAGACAACTCTGGAATGAATTTGATGAATGTACGCCTGATCCGCTCCTTGACTCATATACACAAGTTGAACTACCGAATCGGATACGGCGAAGAATGACAAAGGAAGAAGTGGAAAATCCTGGACTTTTACCTGAGGGAAGTCGGAGATTTGTAGACTATTCAATTACTTCGCAAACTGGGGGTAGTGCAACTTATGAGTATGAATTTGAAGGCAGAACTTATACCCCTCCTGGGGATAGAGGTTGGAGTACAAACCGTGACGGATTAGACAGATTAGCGAGACAGAGAAGATTGATTGGAACTGAAAATGCTCTCCGTTATATTCGGTACGCTGGTGACTTTCCAGGACGCTCAATTACCAACCAGTGGACCGATACTGCTGGGTCGCGACCCGGAAGAATGTATGTTGTAGAAACAAATCCTAAGGTCATCCAACGCTGTATGTTAATGACAACTGATCCAGGTGATCTTGTCCTTGATCCAACCTGCGGTGGTGGCACTACTGCTTTTGTAGCTGAGCAGTGGGGCAGGCGATGGCTTACAATTGACACGAGTCGTGTCGCAATCGCTATAACGCGTCAACGTCTTTTAACTGCAACTTTCGACTGTTACAAACTTAAGGATGAATCGAATGGTATAGCGGGTGGGTTCATTAACAAAGTTGTTCCACATATCATGCTTAAGAACATTGCCCAAAACACTGCACTGGACCCTATCTTTGAAAAGCATGAACCCATTCTAAAAGACAAGTTGGAAACACTAAACAACACTTTAGCAGAAGTTACACAAGAAATTCGTACTAAACTCCACGCCAAACTCGCAGAGAAGGAGAAACGCGAAGGGAAAAGATCTATCACAGATGCAGATAGACGACGTTGGCAGCTTCCCGATGAAGTATGGCAAGAATGGGAAGTGCCTTTTGATATCGATCCAGATTGGCCCGAATCTTTACAAGATGTATTAACAGATTACCGCAACCATTGGCGTGAAAAGATGGACGAGATAAATGAATGCATCGCCGCATCCTCCGAAGGTGAGGAGTTAGTCGATCAGCCAGAAGTGGACAGAAAGCGGATTCGTGTGAGTGGTCCTTTCACAGTGGAAGCGGTGCAACCCGCCGAAGAGTCACTTGATGCTGATTCACCTATCGGAGGCGAACCTGAAGAAGCAACAGACACTTTTGAAGATGAAGAAGAAGGACACGAGGCAGTAAATGCAGAAGCATACCTTCATAAAATAATCCGCTTGCTTAAGAATGATGGTGTGCGGTTTCCAGATAACAAAACGATGAAATTCGCCACACTTGACCCGCTTGAGGGGGATGTCCTTCACGCCGAAGGGAGCTGGGAAGATGATGAAACTGAACGTCGCGTTGCAGTAGCATTTGGACCACAACACGGACCCGTTACTGCCATGCAAGTTGAACAGTGTTTACGTACAGCATATCGTTACGGATTTGATGATCTCGTCTTTGCTGGTTTCAGTTTTGATGACGCAGCACAAACCGCAATCCAAAAAGATCTGAATCCGAGCGTTCGTACTCACATGGCACACATCAACCCCGACGTGGTAATGGGGGACCTACTCAAGGAAACACCAGCCAGCTGTTTACCGTGTTCGGACTGCCGCGTACAGAACTCAAACCATTAGAAAATGGTGAGTTCACCGTCAAGATGGAAGGTGTAGACATTTATAATCCTGTGGACAACACAGTGAATTCTGCAGGTGCAGATAAGGTTGCAGCGTGGTTTATTGATTCCGATTATAATGGGCGCGATTTCTGCATCACACAGGCCTTCTTTCCCGACAAAAAAGCATGGGACAAAATTGCTCGCGATCTCAAAGGTGTAATTGACCCAGAATGTTTTGAGAAATTTAGTGGCACAGAATCGTTGCCGTTTCCTGCGGGTGAACATGCGTGTGTAGCAGTCAAAGTAATTGATCCGCGTGGGAATGAAGTGATGCGCGTGCATGCTTTACGAACAGAAAGATATACTTGATTGGTGTAACGAAATTGTGTAGAATTACAATCCCAATAGAAAATCACGCTTTGCCCGTTATTATGTTTTTCAAGGAATAAATGCGATGATGGTTATTACAGATCAACCTTCTTATATAGTAACACCGTCAAATGACACACAATTGATGCATTACCTGAACATATATCAATTACTATCAATATTAAAGACAAGCAAATGTGTGTTTTCACCGGTGTCTTTGTATGAAGATCCAGCTGAAGCCACTTTAAGTGTTCCATCTTATAATGAAGTTTGTAAGCATTTACTTTGGCAAGACCCAACACCCGTTCTGAAAGATGAATACTACGATAAACACAAATTGAAAATGTCATTTGCATCAGAACTTCTTTATAGTTATACACCTAATCTTCATGTAGACACTTTTGAATATTTAATGTCCAGTTTCGTAAGACACTTTATGCTAACGCATTGCTGGTCTGCAGCTTCCACAGAAAATATTTTAATGTGGGACAGGTACCGACACCAGAATGCAACATTAGCAATAAAGACTACAATAAGTGCAATGAAAAATGCGTTTTATACTTCAAATGGGTTGCTATACATAGGAAAAATAGAATATAAAGACTATAATACAGAGCATATAAACGGATTTGATAAATTCTCTAATGAAAATCTGTCAGACCCTGTAATTATAGAGGAACTTTTTTATCAACCAGTACTTCACAAACAAAAATTATACAAAGCCGAAAATGAAGTTCGTATAATCATGTCCTATAGATATATAACGTATCAAATTTGGGGCAGACCAATGTTAAATGATATACCATTCTACAATAAGGAATTGGGTGTTATAATCGATCCATATTCACAAAAAGAAGCGTTGAGTCCAGACGGGCACCTTGTTGTTCGCACGCCAAATAACTCGTATGAGCTTCAGCGCAGAAAGCAGGTTTCTGTAGACCCAAAATTACTTATAGATAATATTATACTTTCTCCCTATACAGAGTCTTATGCCTTGCCAATTATCCGAGATGCAGTAGAACAATATGGTATTGACCCAAATAAAGTAGTGGAATCATCAATAAAACTCAGGTAAGTAAATCCACTCCTAAAAACAAGCTACAGCGACATCTAAGGAAATCTTCATGAACCAAGACCAGCTTGAACTCCCAATCCAACCCGTAGAACAACCGATCCTGTGCAGTCCCTACGAAGAACCAACTGCACACTGGGTTTACGATACACAAACCGGTGAGGCATCCAAGCAACCGGGACGGCGCGAGGCAGGATATTGGTACAAAACAGAACGTACCGGTAGCGACCAACTTAAACTTTTTCAAGAAGAACAGCGCGACGATTTACCGTTAGTGAACGCACTCCGCGATGATGTCCGGCGGTGGCGCAACTCAAAATACGAAAGTGGGACGAATGTAACGAAAGAATTGCTGCGACATTGGGGACGCGAAGACCTACGAAGACGACTCTTTTTCTGTCAACGCGAAGCAGTAGAGACCATCATCTATCTCGTCGAAATACTTCAGCGAGAGAGAGGACCACGCTTTAATCCTAAATTTTCCAAAGATGATCTTTTCAAATTAGTTGATTCCCCGAACGATCTCGATATTCCAGACTTGATCCGTTACGGTTGTAAAATGGCAACCGGCAGCGGCAAGACTGTTGTAATGGCAATGCTCATCGCGTGGGCATTTTGCAATCGTGGCAAAGTACCTTCTGATGAACGTTTCCCCGCAGCAGCACTTGTCGTTTGTCCGAATCTCACAATCAAACAACGGCTGCAGGTGTTACGTCCCGAAGATACAGATAATTACTATGATGAATTTGAACTCATTCCGACAAAACTCCGTCCGTTGCTCAATAGTGGGAAAGTGTTGGTTACCAATTGGCATCAATTTGCGCCTGAATCAGAACATAGCGAAGGTGGAAAGACTTATACCGTTGTCAATAAAGGCAAGGAAACACCGGACGTTTTTGCCAAACGTGTGTTAGGTGAACTTCATGATCGCGCGCCGATTATGGTACTAAACGATGAAGGGCATCATGCCTATCGTCCCGCACCGACTGAGGATAAACTCTCTGCAGAGGAAAAAAGAGAACGCCAAGATGCAACCGTGTGGGTAGAAGGTTTGGATAAGATTAACGGTGGGTGTGGTATCAAATTCTGTGTTGATCTCTCTGCTACACCGTTTTACATTAAAGGAAGCGGTTACCGCGAAGGTTCTCCATTCCCGTGGCTTGTAAGCGATTTTGGTTTAGTTGACGCAATTGAAAGCGGTATAACGAAAATACCTCGCCTGCCAGTAAGTGACAATACTGGTAGACCTGAACCGAAATTCTTTCGTTTATGGAAAACAATTAATGATGCGATTTTACCAGCAGAAAGATTGCCCGGCAGAGCGCGAAAACCTAAACCGGAAGTCGTCTATCGGGAAGCAGAAGATGCACTGAGAACACTTGCAAGTCAGTGGGAGGAACGTTTTGGATATATTGAAGAAGCATCGGATAAACAGGACAAAACACCACCAGTGCTAATTATTGTTTGCGATAACACTGATATTGCAGAGTATTTTTACCAAAGGATTTCCAGGGAACGTGTGGTTGAGGATATTGACGAAAACAGTATCAGTGGAAAGGGGAAGAAAAAGGCAAAGACAAAGATTGCTTACGGACAAGGCCCCGTCTTTTCCGAACTATTTTCAAACACCAAAAATATAAAAAGAACGCTGCGCATTGACAGTAAAATGCTGGCACAAGCAGAAAGCGGAGATCCTAACCAGAATGCATCACAAGCCGCAGAGGCACTCAGAGAAATTGTTGCTACAATAGGAAAGCCTGGTAAGCCAGGAGCACAGATACGATGCGTTGTCTCAGTCGCAATGCTAAATGAAGGATGGGATGCAAACAATGTCACACATATTTTTGGATTGCGTGCTTTTACCAGTCAACTGCTCTGTGAACAGGTAGTCGGGCGCGGGTTACGCAGAATGAATTATACACCTGACCCAGAAACAGGATTGCTTACTGAGGAATATGTTGATGTATACGGGATTCCGTTTTCAGTTATTCCATTCAGGGGTAGGAAAACCAAAGCGCCCGAAGAGGGGGACAGACCTAAAAATCATGTCCGAGCGTTACCAGCGCGAAAAGCTTATGAGATACGATTTCCAGTTGTGGAAGGATATGCTTTTGCACTGCAAAAAAACGAAATAAAAGCAGACATTAAATCAATGGAACCGCTCCGCCTTGATTTAGAACACACACCTACAGACGTTTTTGTAAAAGCTGCAGTCGGTTATCAGATTGGGGAAACAACCACTTTGGGACCAGGGGAATTCGTTGAACAAAACCGAAATGGATATTATAGGACAACACACATTCAGACTATCAAATTTGAGATTGCAGGACAAATTGTCTGGAGATTAGTCGGTGATAGTGAAACCGTCCCTGATCCACAGAACAATCCCGGACTCAGACTAAGATCACGCCACAGGTTATTTCCCCAAGTATTTAAGTTAGTTGATAACTATATTGAGTCCAAAGTAGATTTCCGTGGTTGTAATAGGTGTGAACTCGGTCTTGAAAAATATGTAACACTGATTGTTGAACGGTTGGTAGCAGCAATTCAACCAGACGAAACAGAAGGTGAAACGCCGCTGCTGCCTATTTTGAATCGCTACAAATCAGTCGGGACATCTGCAGCTGTGGATTTCTTCACTACCCGCGCGTGTCATGGGACACAACGTAGCCAAGTTAATCAGGTCGTGCTGGATACCAAAATATGGGAACGATCAGCGTGTTTTTGGTTGGAGCAATCTAATGCAGTAAAGACCTATGTTAGAAATGACCATCTTGGATTGACTATTCCCTATGAGTACTTGGGGATTACACATCACTACGAACCTGATTTTATAGTGAGGCTGCAGAACGGAGTCAACCTGCTTTTGGAAACCAAAGGCTATGCTCCAGAGCAAACTCGCGCGAAACATGCAGGTGCCAAGCGGTGGGTTTCTGCGGTAAACAACTGGAATCGAAAAAAACTCGGGGAACCAGAACAGCGTGGCCCCTGGGCATTTTATGAATGTACTGATCCACAGCGTTTACGTCACGAATTAGCAGCTATTCTGGAAGGCTCAATTATTCCTATTTAGTTGAATAAAAAGGAGTTATGTATGACAGAAGTGAATAAAACAGACAGACAAGATGTTCTACCACCAGATGTTGAATTGGAGGAAGTGTTCAGCGATGCACATTTTACGGAGGGACCAACCGTCGCGCCAGATGGTACAGTCTATTTTAGTGACATCACCTTCACACATCAGGCAGATATGCAAGCCGGACACATTATGAGATACGACCCTAAGACAGGCGAAACCACTGTATTCCGTTCACCAAGCGGGATGTCAAACGGGATGAAGTTTGATGCGCAAGGAAGGTTGGTTGTCGCAGAAGGGGCGGATTTTGGCGGAAGGCGGATTACCAGAACAGACATGGAAACGGGGAAAAGCGATATTATCGCTGGACTATATGAAGGAAAGCTTTTTAATTCACCTAACGATCTCACCATTGATGAACAGGGACGTATCTATTTTACTGACCCGCGCTATGTTGGACATGAACCGGTAGAACAACCCGTGATGGGCGTCTATCGGATTGATACGGATGGTTCAGTTCATCTCGTAGTTGCAGATTCTGGCAAACCGAACGGCATAGCGGTCTCACCTGACCAGAAAACACTTTATATTGGCAGCAACGACAGCGGTTCGTTCAGGGAGATGCCTGATGAATTGCCAACCTGCATGGGACGGATGGCACTCCTCGCTTACGATTTGTCGTCTGATGGCACAGCAACCTTCCGTGAAATGCTTGTTGACTATGCGCCAGAACACGGGCCCGATGGATTTGAAGTTGATGTTGAAGGAAATCTTTACGTTGCAGTTCGCGATGCAACCCGTTTTGGAATATGCGTTTATTCTCCTAATGGAACGGAATTGGCATATATTGAAACACCCGAATTGCCGACTAATGTTGCATTTGGGCGTGATGAAGCAAGCAAGATGCTCTATATTACAGCAGGAGGGAGTCTCTTTAGAATTCGCGTTGGAAAAGATGGGTATCATCTTCCACAGAAATAACGTTCACATCGCTTAAACGTCTGGATGAAGATTGTGCCATGACGTTACACTTTCATAAGCATGACCGACTTGACATAACAAAGGTTCTGTCAAATGCTTACCGACAAATTGAATGCTCAATGGCAGTCCTTCACTATTCATGCCGCACGGCACAGATAAGGTTGGCGCACCGTTGTAGTCATACGGCGCAGTGAATCGTTGAAATCTCGCGGGCCGGGTTTCTTTTGGTCCGTATAGCAACTCTGGCGTAACTTTGTGCGGCGGCGCTGACATTGACGGACATACCAACACATCAATATCCTGGAACACCCGCCTGAGATGTCCTGTGCAGGCGGATCTCAGTTTATTCGCTTCGGCGTATCCAGCACCTGTCACGCTTGCGCCCATATCAAGCCATCCTTGGAACCAAGGCCCGTAATCATCACGCTGTGAAGGATAGGTCGCTGCATGCGCTACTACCGCTTCTGCTGAACAGATCGTTGGCCACGCCAACACATATTCATCCATATCCGGCAATTGCACCTCTACGATTTCAGCACCTAATTCCTCTAAAACGTTCACGCCAGCACATACCGCTTCGGCAAGTTCAATGTCAACGTCTTTCGTTGCGTAATTCTCGTCAAACCCTATTCGCACACCTTTTATGCCCTTATCAATCCCATCAAGCATAGCAGGCACAGGGTCAGGCAGTGAAGTTGGGTCATTTGGATCAAAGCCAGCGATTGCCTCAAGCATAATCCCGGCATCAGCGACACTTCGCGTCATCGGACCGACATGATCCATTGATTCAGCAAGCGCAAGCACGCCGTGTCTACTCACTCTACCCCATGTTGGTTTTATTCCAACAATACCACAAGCAGCTGACGGAAAGCGAATGGAACCACCTGTGTCACTACCTATTGAGCCTGAACATAATCCTGCCGCCGTTGCAACCCCTGAACCACTTGAAGATGATCCTGTCCATCGGTTTGGATTCCACGGATTGATAGGAATATCGAATTCCGGATGGTAACCACCCATCGCACCTTCTGTTAGGTTCAGTTTGCCAAGCAGCACCGCCCCGGCTGCTTCTAGTCTTTGAACAACCGTGCTGTCAAAGTCAGTTACGTGGTTCTCCAAAACTTTTGCGCCGCCCATCGTGCGGACACCCTTTGTAAAGCAGAGATCTTTGACAGCAATAGGCACACCGTGAAGCGGACCGCGAAATTTACCTGCTGCAATTTCCCGTTCAGCTTTCTGTGCTGCTGCTATCGCGTGGTCTGCCATGACTGTGGCATAGCTTTTCAACTGGGCGTCAAGTTGTTCAATGCGCTGCAACATAGCAGCTGTCAGCTCAACTGGCGACAACGCTTTTGAAGAAATTAATTCTGCAACTTCAGTAATAGTCTTATAGTGAAGTGGACTTTCAGCCATGTTAAGCCTTCCTTCATTTTACAATTAAGAATTAAGCATTCGGACGACTACGTCCTAACAGACCCAGCAGACGATCACTTGCATTTTGTAATGTATCTTCTGGTACAGGCACCCCGTTGCAAAGACTAAACCGCCAGTATGCCCAATATGCCGCATATTGAGATTGTAAAATATAACGGGTTTTGTCCGACAGGTTCGGTGCACCGCGATGCCAGCACTGTGGATCTTGCAGATAGATATCACCTGCTTTACAGTAGATTGATTCAGGTTTGTTTCCTTCAAATTCTGGATTTTCTTGACTGTTAGGACCTCTACCTGAATAATGGCTACCACGGACATATTGTGTCGGTCCCTCCTCAATTGTATCAATATCGTTCAGTGCCATCTGTACTGTGAACCACATCACAGGCATGCGTAAGCGCGGATCATGGCGCGGCATCTCATCAGTAACAGGAAAATGCACCGAACCGTCTACATGCCAACTGCTAATAGAGAGTCCGGGTAGATTGCGAAGCACATTCTGACCACAAAACTTACAGTTTTCCCCGACTATCGCTTCCGCCAAACTCAAAATCGGTTCACGGAGTAGCATATCCCGAAAGATCGGATCCAGTTCAATCGTGTTTCGTAAAATGAAAGGTAACGCATCACCTGATTCAGCATGTGTTCCCATCTGGATATATCGTACATCTGCAAGGTCAGGGTTTGTTCTTTCGGCAAGTTCCGGATCTGCGAAAAACGCATCTGTTTTGTCTCGTAGTGCAGTGACCTCATCTTCAGTTAGCACACCCGGAATATGAACAAACCCGTCACGAAAGAATTGTTGGGCAATCTCCGTTGTTTTCTCTTCACTAAAAGGCTCACCATTTAGGATTGGGCTGTTTGCCATTTCGTCCCTCCTTCAAATAGAGTGAAATTTGTCATTTAAGTTCATTACACCAAACATAGACTTCAATCCAGATAATCCATTTCTGGTAAAAGATTCCATCGGTACTGGTCAGGAGGTTGTGTACTACGTGCCCATTGACCAAGAACGCGTGTGTCGGCACGTTTATCTTCCATGTGGACGGCAATCTGATCCGGATCCCATCCATCCAATACCTTTTTGGTCAACGCCATTAAGATGTCCCGACATGCTGGATCGTCTGATCGGTCATATAACTCATTTGGGTCTTCCTTCAAGTTAAACAGTTGGGTCGGTTGTCCATGATAGTAGTTCAGTTTCCAATCTTCATAGCGAATCATCCGATGATAACAACCCTCATCTGTGCAATATTCAGAGAATGCAATGTCTTCCCACGCCGCATTTTCTTCACGGAAAAGCGTTAGGACACTTCTCCCACGAGAATTCGGCAAAGGCGGTGCGCCAACAGCATCAATCATTGTCGCATTCAAATCAAGGGAACTGATAATACGATCACACCGGACACCTTCAGGCAAGTTGCCACGCCACGATAAAATTGCAGGAACTTTCACGGAGTGTTCATAAAACGTCTGCTTCCACCACAGTCCATGTTCACCAACCTGTTCACCGTGATCGGAACTATAAAGGATTATCGTGTTTTGATCCAATTCGTTTTCCCTGAGTGCTGTCAGAATCTGCCCTATTATTATATCCATGCGCGTAACCAACGCCCAATATGCTGTACGTGCCCGAAGGACTTCATCATTCGGCACCTCAGTTATACCACATTTTTTGCGCCACCAGTGAAAATACGGATGCAATTTGTCAGAAAAAGGTTCAAGGTTTTGCGGCATCGTCATTTTACCATCATAAAGTTGATAATCTTCATGACGCGCAACAAAAGGTTGATGCGGCAACATAAACCCGACAGAAATTGAAAACGGCGCATCAAGCAGTCCCGCTCTTTTCTGAACGCCAAGCCGATTGAGATAATCAATTGTTGCGGCAGTCACATCCTCGTCATGAACCTGATACGCGCTCTGTCCAGCCCCAGATTTTTGTAGACTTACACGTGTCGGTCCCGCAGTACCAGAAAGTTCACCATGGTCAACACCGCGTCCACCCGGATGGTTCGGGCCGTGGTCACCCACAAGACGTTCAGTGTAACCGTGCAGCTGATCCGGTCCCAAAGCATGCATCCGTCCGATGAGAATCGGTTCATACCCAGCAGCACCCATTGCATGTGCAAAAGTCGGAATTCCAGAGTCGAGGATATGACTATTTGTCCACACACCATTTTCATAAGGAAATCGTCCACTCAACATGGACATACGGGAAGGCACACAGATCGGTGACGGACAGTAGGCATTTTCAAACACAACCCCTTCTGCAGCGAGTTTGTCAAGGTTAGGTGTTTGCACCAATTGGTCTCCATAACACCCAGTAACATAAGAATTGTGTTGATCAGAATGGATATATAACAAATTGGGACGCTGAGTGTTCATGCTTTCTCCTTGTATGCAATGCTGAATTCATTATACATAACATTAGGTAATCGTCAAGAAAAAATATATCAGCACATACGTTTCTATATTGACATAGAAATACAGTCTGTAGTACAATATTAAAATCCTGGACAATCTCTTCTTAGCTTATGGATATCGCTATTTAGGTATCTCTGACTGCATACCGTGCCTGATAGATTTCTGATGAACTTAAGGTGAAAATATGGTTCAAAGAATTGAGGAACCAGACGGTTACATGTTACTCTATTTTGATGATCCTCCAAAAAATGTAGGACAAATTAAGTTTGTCAATTGTCTTGCATATCAACAAAATCAGATACTCTTCTGCAAATGGCGTGATGAAGATATTTGGGTCTTACCTGGTGGACGCATTGAATCCGAAGAAACGGCTGAAGAAGCGTTACACCGTGAACTTATGGAGGAGACAGGTGCAACGTTAAAAAATTTCGAAGTGTTGTGTTATCTCCACTGCTTTATGTTCAACCTGGAATATTGGGGAATCGCTTACTTAGGAGAGGTCGAAAAGTTAGGCAGTCCATTAGATACCAACGAAGTTAGCGAAGCGAAACTGTTCTCGCACTTTCCAGAAGACCAATCCAAGCGAGGACCGTTTGATAATCAAAGCAAAGCATTATATCTTGCTGCAATGCGTAAGTTATCACGCTATTGAAAACTCAAAATACATCCGAAAATGTGAAACAACACAATAGCTGAGAGAATTGTAGACATAGTCGGATCTGCTGGTAGAAAATGTGAAGAATCGCTTAAAAACTCACGACTAATCATATTAGGAATACAATGGCATTTGATTTTCAAGATTATATGGTCAACGAATATCTCTCACAAGGTTACCTAATTTTTAGAGGGATTGTACCTCCATCCCTGCTCACCGATTTACGGAGGGAAGCAGAGAAAGCGCGGCATTTAGCACACAAACTCAATGGGCCACAGACACAACGTATTCAACCGTTGTCAAACTACGGTGATGATTTGGATTTGAAACCGTTTTATGACTACACGGAGTTACCCGAACTGCAAGATGCCGTTCAGAAATTGCTTGGAGATGACTATACGCATGGACATGTTGACATTATGGGCTTGTTAGTTGAACCCATGGAACACCCTTGGCATATCGGCTGGCATCGCGATGGTGTGGTTGAGGTGCCACTCGAAGCACGTGATGAAACCGTGAACGCAAAACTTGCAGAAGTCTGGCACGACCTGCGCCATTTTAATCAGGTTAACTGTGCGATTTATGCGGATTCATGCACATGGTTTGTACCCGGTAGCCATCTTCGGCAGTGGGACATGCCCGGCGAAGAACAGACAACTGGCAACCCTATATTGCGCAAGCCTGCTGAAGGCCAGTCTAATGTAGAGGCAGAACGGTTATATTTAGAACATTGCCAGCAGTTTCCGGGTGCGGTTCAAGTGCATTTGGGGCCGGGAGATTTCATGATTTATCGGAATCTTGCTTGGCATACTGGCAACTATATTACTTATCAACCGCGTGCTACTATCCATGACGTTGTTCGGTATGAAGGCAAAAAAGATTGGACAGATTGGCAACAAGCAAAATTAGATGCTGTTAAACGTTGGAAAGAAAACTAACCCAAACACAATTAAGTTTACACAGAAATAGCAACAAAGGAGAATGAAAATGATGATAGGTATAAGTCCTTTAGAACTTGTTATCGTATTAGTTATCGGATCATTTTTTGTAGGTGCGATACTTGCGATAATAGCACTTGCTAAACCAAAACATTAACTGAAAATAACGTAAATTGGCATTTATATTTGCTCTGAAATCATTAAAAATATAGATGTTCAATCCGTTCTGAGGAAATAAAGAGATGGAGCAAAAATTCACAATAGAACATCCTGGCGAAGTCATAGATCACCCTTTTCCGCCGACTCGTCCCGATATAAAGATAGTTGAAAGTTCTGATCGTATTATTGAGGTTGATTGCCAAGAATTACAGTGGTGGTTTGCTATCCCCAAAATGGGTGAACGCTATATGTGGGCAGAATACGATGGTGCAACACAGAAGTTAGATGCTGTTACGGAGATGATCCCAACTGCCCCCGCAACGATTAGAGATATTGACTGTGTGGAAATTCAGTTTAAAGAGTGGCTTGCGAAGGACTGGCCGCCCTCCCCAGATTTGATGTATGTTGCCATTGATGAAACACACACAAGGTGGATTTCAGTTGTCAATACAATTGATGGCAGGCGGATTTTCAATACAATCGGGGACGAATGGTTTGAAGCCCAGTGGGGCGGACCTTGCAAACGTCGAATCGTTGACGATGGACGTTATCAATTGCAACCTGATGGCTCTTATAAACTTACTGACGGTCAAGGGTTTGGTGCCGGTACATATCACGTTACGATTGGTGAAAACACCTTCCACTGTCTCCGTGTGCTTGATGCTGATATTACCAAAGAGCACGGTGATGAACTTGCGGAAGTTTATATTGAAGAAGAAACCGGACGCACCGTCTTCTTTAGACGTTATGATGGACGATATTTACGTGGTGATTTGCTTAAAAAGTTTCCTAACAATCGTCGTATTGTGATAAATGACATCACCTATATACACAGCAATTGCACTGGTTGGTTTCATGATACATTTACATTGGCATCCTTTGGCAAAACGCTTAGCACCACAGATGAAAACAAAAAGTAACAACCAAATATATTTTACTATCTTTTTCTACAGAAATGTCTCAATTATGATAAATAGACACTTTGCCACGGTAGGCGAGGTTTCCTAACCTCGCCAGTGCAGAGTGTCCAAGTCATTCTAAAATCTACCGTAATTATAAACTTTAGTTAAAACAATACCTTCGCCAAAAAAATGATTGAATAAATAGGGCGGTTGTCCTAAAG
>JAPPES010000085.1:3070-151210 GCA_028824125.1 Candidatus Poribacteria bacterium | reverse complement strand
TTCTTTATTATGCCAGAAATCAACTGTAATTTAAATTAAATTTATATAATGTCTATTATACAGCGCGCACTGCACTTGAAGAGCAGGGAGTGACTACACTCTATCTTGCACTCGGTATGCTTGAATGGTATGAATCTGAATCAAGTGATATTTTACGGCATGCTCCGCTAATTTTGATCCCAGTGGAATTGGACCGTACCAGTGTGCGTGCTCCTTTCCGTGTTCAATACACAGAGGAAGAAATTGGGACAAATCTTTCCCTTCAGGAGAAACTAAAAGCCGAGTTTGATATTAAATTACTAGATCTTCCCGAAGTGGATGACCTTAATCAGTCCAACATTCTAAAATACTTTGAAGACGTAAATGAGGCAATTGGTAACTTTAATCGATGGTCGGTTGATGATTCTGCAATCGCGCTCGGTTTTTTCTCATTTGCCAAGTTTTTGATGTACCGCGACTTAGACACCAATAATTGGCCTGATAATACCCTCCCTGAACATCCGGTATTGCAGTCACTACTCGTAAACGGATTTCAAGAACCAAAACCCTCCATTGACGATAATGTACCCAACATTGACAAATATCTCAAACCCAATGATACTCATCACGTACTTGATGCGGATAGTTCGCAAACATTAGCCATCCACGATGTGAGTCAAGGACGAAATCTCGTTATCCAAGGTCCACCGGGGACTGGGAAGTCCCAAACCATTATCAATTTGATTGCAGCAGCTATTGCAGAAGGAAAGCGGGTGCTGTTTGTTGCAGAAAAGATGGCGGCTTTGGAAGTGGTCAAACGTAAGTTGGACAGGATAGGACTCGGAGATGCATGTCTGGAACTGCACAGCCATAAGATGAACAAAAAAGCTGTCGTTGATGAACTAAGGCGGGTCCTTGACCTTGTAGAACCAGTAATTTTCGAGCAAGATGTACAGGCACTACTTCGGAACCGAGAGAGTTTAAACGATTACTGTGATGCAATCAATACACCAATTGGCGAAAATGGTATCACACCTTATCAGGCGTATGGAGAACTTTTAGCGGTGAAACGTTGTCTTGCTGGCTTGGAACTTCCAACTTTGGATAGACATTTGTTTCAACATTCGGCATCTGAATTTAAACAAGGATTGGATCGTACAAAATTATTACAAACACATCTTAAACAAATGGGTATCCCAAAGGAGCATGCTTTTTGGGGTAGTTGTTGTAAACGTTTTCTACCAATGGATGGAGAATCGTTGAAACGAACAGCGGCAGAAGTGAGATCAGAAATTATAGCACTCAAGGATTCATCTGAACAACTTGCACAGCACCTCAAACTTAAGGTCCCGAATACTTGTAAAGAGGTTGAAAGTGTTATTCGCGCAGCCCGGCACGTGTTAGATGCGCCAGACTTATCAGGTGTTGCCGTACAGTCAACGGCATGGAAAACATATAGTAATGATTTTGAAGTGGGCTTAAACGCAGGAGAGAGGTTAAGCGAACTTTATAACGCACACGATGATATCCTTATCCGTGAAGCATGGCAACAAGACGTACTTGAGATTCGGAAAATACTGGCGACTTATGGAGATAAGCGGCGGCGTATAATTTCATTGAAATATAGACGTGCCCGTAATGAACTGGCAGGCTTATGTGAACCGAGACAACTACCTAAAGTTCATGATGCACAACTCCGTATTGTTGATGCGATTCTTGAAGCGCAACGTGAATTGCCCCATTTAGAACGGATACAAGAGATCGGACAAGAATTATTTGGTACACGCTGGCACGGACAATCCTCGGATTGGGATCAACTCCGAGAAATCGTCGAGTACCTTTACACACTGCACGAATCGGTAGCAAACAATGAATTACCGGAAGCGTTGGTTACGTATCTTGCATCAAACCCCAATTTGGATACACTTCAATCACTTGTTACAACCGTTGAAAAACACCAGAGCAATTATCCTAATCTCGTTCAGGCTGTAATTGAAAAAATTCAACTTGACGAAAAAGTGCGTTTTGGAAGTGATAATGGATTGAAATCGTCTTCGTTTACGGAACAAGCACAAATTCTTAAACGTTGGGAACGCGAATTGGATAAACTTCAAGATATCGTTACCTATAACCATTTGGTTGAGCAATTAAGTAATGATGGATTCGCTAAAATTGTGGAGATTGCGAATGTCTGGCCGGAGGCAAGCGAGCATATATCGGATTTACTGATACAGGTTTGGTATGGTGCAAGGATTGAGACAGCTATGCAGGAACACCCAATTCTTGCAAGTTTTAGTAGCGATGTTCATCAGGATATTGTTGATCTGTTCTGCGCTTTAGACATTTTTTCACTTGAGTGCAATCAGGTTAAAGTAGCATGCGAACACTGGAGAAATTTGCCTCAGTACGAGGCATCAAGTGGACAATTAGGATTGCTTAGGCGTGAATTTCAAAAAAAGCGGCGACATCTCCCAATTCGCCAACTTGTGACCAAGGCAGGAAATGCAATACAAGCCATTAAGCCAATATTTATGATGAGTCCGCTCTCAGTAGCGACGTTTCTACCACCGAATAGTGTTGACTTCGACTTGGTAGTTTTTGACGAAGCAAGCCAAGTAAAACCTGTTGATGCTTTCGGAGCAATTATTCGAGGCAAACAAACTGTTGTCGTTGGTGATAGCAAACAACTTCCACCGACTTCTTTCTTTGATAAGCACATAGGTAACGATACTGATACCGAAGACACGGAAGAAGACTTACCAGGTGATACAGAGAGCATTTTGGGATTGTTCAGTGCTCAAAACGCGCCAGAACGCATGTTACGTTGGCATTATCGTAGCAGACATCCATCGTTGATTGCGGTATCAAACTATGTATTTTATAATAACAGACTTATAATCTTTCCAAGTCCGGATGCTGCGAGGGAAAAAGTTGGACTGGTTTATCATTACCTGCATGATACTGCTTATGACCGTGGAGGTAGTAGAAGCAACTCAGAAGAAGCCCGAATAGTTGCAGAAAAGGTCATGGAACATGCACGCACACGTCCTGACTTGACGCTTGGCGTGGCAACGTTTAGTACGGCTCAAATGCAAGCAGTTCAAGATCAACTTGAACTCTTACGTCGAGATGACTCGTCATCTGAACAAACGTTCTTTAATGCTCATCTTGAAGAGCCATTTTTTATCAAAAATTTGGAAAACGTTCAAGGAGATGAGCGCGATGTTATTTTCATTAGTGTTGGTTATGGACGCGATGTTCATGGAAAGATTACGATGAACTTCGGCCCTCTCAACAAAAAAGGAGGAGAGAGGCGATTGAATGTATTAATTACACGTGCCAGACAACGTTGTGAAGTCTTTACCAATTTGACAGCTGATGACATTGATCCTGGACCTACCAACCCATCTGGCGTTGTGGCACTTAAACGTTACTTGAAATATGCACAGACAGACGAACTTGACATACCAGAACTGACCGGCAAACCTCCAGATTCCCCGTTTGAGGAAGAGGTAGCATATGCCTTACGTAGATGCGGTTACGAAGTAGATCATCAAATCGGTTATGCTAATTATTTCATTGATCTGGCAGTCAAGGACCCGGAACGCCCAGGGCGTTATCTATTAGGTATTGAATGTGACGGAGCAACCTATCACAGCGCACAATCAGCCCGTGACCGCGACCGAATAAGACAGAATCATCTTGAAGACTTAGGTTGGCGTATTCATCGTATTTGGAGTACCGATTGGTTTAGATTTCCAGACCGTGAACTCAAAAAGGCTGCTGAAGCGATTGAAGCAGCTAAGGCACACACTCCCTTCTCTATTGGTAAAACTCCAGAAGTTAATAATCATGATTCCAATGAAGATAAGGAAGAATCAGAAACAAAAGTTGAGAAAATTGGTGATCCAATATCAGAACCGAAACCCAATTCCCAAACAAAAAAGTATCAACTTGCAGAACTATCTATTTCCACTAATGGGTGTGCTTTACATGCAGTTCCGTCACGCCTGATAGCAAACTGGATCCAGCAAGTTGTTGAAATTGAGAGTCCAGTACATTTTAACGAAATAGCAAAACGTATTACGAGTGCCGTAGAGGTAAAAAAAGTAGGCAATCGTATACGGGAAGCGATTGAATTTGCTGCAAAGTTAGCGGCACGCTCCGAAAGTATTCAAATCCAAGGCGAATTTCTCTATTCGACAGCGCAAGAACGAATCACCGTGAGAAATCGAGACGAACTTCCTAATACCTCACGCAAGTTGGAACTTATTGCTCCCGAAGAGATTCAAGAGGCTATAAAGTTAGTCGTGTCCGAATCTTTAGGAATTGAGCAAAAAGATTTGTCTCAGGAGACTTGCAGGCTGTTCGGTTTTAAAAAGGTCAACGAGAATATGCGGCGTGGAGTTGAATCAGTCATGAATGAGATGCTTAAACGTGAGGAGTTAACAGAACGAGCTGGATCATTGGTCCTTAACTAATCAACCCCTTGCTAAATTTTCGGAGTCGCTTAAAAAACATTTCCTTCTGACATCCCACAAACCCATACTCAAACTAAGCTTTTCGCAATTTCTTGATTTATCTATTTTTCATATTTATCCTGAAAACTCTGAAATTTCCTATCTTTGCTATCCATAAATTCCAAACAATTTCCGCATTTTAAATTCCCACCAACTCAAAAAACATGCTATAATATGAACAGTCCCAAGATACGAATTTAAATTTACTTTTACAAAGGAGAACTCACAATGCTTAAATTTACTTTTATGGTGCTACTATGCTCACTAATTATCACGAGTCTAAGTATTGCTAACCCTGCTGAAGACGGACTTGTGGCTTACTGGTCCTTTGACGAAGGAGCAGGAAAAACAGCTGCAGATGTCACCGGTAACGGACATGACGGTAAATTTGAAGGAGCACCCAAATGGGTTGCCGGTAAGTTTGGCACCGCGCTCGAATTTGATGGTGAAGACGACTATGTCGTAGTACCAGATGACGATGCATTAGACATAACAGAAAATATCACGCTGATGGCGTGGTTCAGTCCGAATGATGCCCTAACAAGCCGTCGCATGATAAGCAAAAACGATTCTATCTTCGTCATTTTTGATTTCGGAAATTCTAAGGATAGTATCGATTTTCTCGTGAAACCGAACAATACCAATGCTGAATCTACAACAACAGATTGGAAAATTGGTCAATGGTATCATTTCGCTGGGACGTTTGATGGTAAGACGATGAAGGTCTATATAAACGGCAAATTAGAAGGTGAAAAACCAAACGATGTTCCAATCGCACCATCCGATTTAGATCTGTGGATCGGTGGTGATGATTATGGGCGTCCAACTGACCATTTCCCCGGAAAAATTGATGAGGTGCGCCTTTACGACAAGACTCTAAGCGAAGCGGAAATCCAAAGAGTCATGGATACACCCGCAGACGTACAAGCACGCGGCAAACTTACGACAACGTGGGCAAAAATTAAACGGCTATAAGGAATTTATATGACAAGCCAACAAAAGCGCCCTGTCGTTCTCATCATTCGAGATGGATGGGGCAATAATCCTTATCCTGAATTTCAGGAAGTCAACGCCGTTCATCTTGCAAAAACACCTGTAGATGATTGGTTACGACAAAACTACCCACATGTCCTGATTCACACCTCTGGTGAGGATGTCGGTTTACCAGCAGGCGTCATCGGCAACAGTGAAGTCGGACATCAAAATATCGGCGCAGGACGTATTGTCCATCAAGAGCTCCTACGCATTAGCAAAATGATTCGTTCCGGTGAATTCACTCGGAACGAAGTGCTTTTAGACGCGATTGCCCATGTCAAAAATAACGGAACAAACCTACATCTCATGGGGTTAGCAAGCGATGCTGGCGTTCACAGTTCACTTGAACACCTCTACGGATTGCTTTCCCTTGCGAAAACTAATGGACTAAAATCTAATCAGGTCTTTATTCACAACTTCAGTGATGGGCGTGATTGTCAACCCGACCTCGGCGTTCAGTTTTGTGAACAGATTGAAGCAAAACTCAAAGAAATCGGCATCGGGCAGATAGCCTCTGTTATTGGTCGTTATTATGCAATGGACCGTGATGACCGATGGGAACGTGTTGAGGTGGCGTATCGCCTTTTAACTGAAGGTGTCGGTTCACACGTCACCGCTGCGACTCAAGCATACAGTGACTACTACAAAAATCCAGATGACGAAAATCGTAAAGGAGATGAATTCATTGGCCCGACTGTGGTTGTCAATAGCAACGGGCAACCACTGCCGCGAATTTCCGATGGTGATGCTGTTATTTTCTATAACTTTAGAGGGGACCGACCACGGGAACTTACCAAAGCTTTCTGTCTTGACACGTTTCCATATCAAGCAGAAGGAAAAGACGGTGTTACGCGCGAAATGGGTTTTAAACGGAATTGCAAAATAAGCGTTAAGTTTGTTACGATGACTGAATATGAACAGGGAATGCCTGTTGAAGCAGCTGTCGCAAAGCCACCGAAAATGCGTGGGACGCTCGGTGCTTATGCCAGTGAAGCAGGTCTGACGCAATTCCGATGTGCCGAAACAGAAAAGTTTCCGCATGTTACCTTCTTTTTCAACGATTACCGAGATGAACCCTACGAAGGTGAAGAACGTCAAATTATCGCTTCACCGCGTGATGTCACTACCTATGATCAGAAGCCTGAGATGTCAGCACCTGGTGTTACAGATGAGATGTTACGCCGAATTGCTTCCGACAAATACGATCTGATGGTACTGAACTACGCCAACGGTGACATGGTAGGGCATACAGGATCACTATCCGCCGCTATCAAGGCAGTTGAAGCAGTTGATGAGGGAGTCGGAAAAATCGTTAATGCTGTTTTGGAAAAAGGCGGTGCGCTTATCGTCACTGCAGATCACGGCAACTGTGAACAGATGATTGACCCAGAAACCGGCGGTATCCATACAGCACACACCACATACAATGTTGATCTTATTGTTGTGGATGACAGGTCTAAAGAACATGAATTACGGACAGGCGGAAGACTGGCAGATATTGCACCGACAGCATTACGCCTCCTCGGTTTACCACAACCCTCTGAAATGACAGGTGAATCCCTGATACAATTGTAGCTACTAAAATTTGCGCAATACCGGCAGAATTGCCGATGCTATAAATTTACTAAGGAGATTTTGGCATGTCCATATTGATAGACCAAAACCAGCAAGTTCGAAACGATTTCAGACTATTTGCAGGACGCGCGAACCCAGCTTTGGCAAAAGAGATCGCTGCAATTTTAGACGTTGAACTGGGTAAAATTACAATCGGTCCATTTCCAAACAGTGAAACACGCGTTCAAATAGAAGAAAGTATACGCGGTACGGATATCTACATTGTTCAACCCACGAGCGAACCCGCTAACGAAAACTTAATGGAACTTCTCATCACCATTGACGCAATGAAACGGGCATCTGCAAGGCAAATCACAGCGATTATCCCATACTTCGGATACGCCCGTCAAGATCACAAAACAACAGGACGCGAACCGATTAGCGCCAAACTTGTAGCAAACCTTCTAACCACTGCGGGGGCAAGTCGTGTGATGGCGATTGATCTGCACGTTCCACAGATCCAGGGCTTCTTTGATATTCCGATGGATCACCTCACTGCTCTAACGACTTTGGCGAATTATTTCCGGGATAAACAGATCGAAAATGGGGTGATTGTTGCCCCTGATGTCGGTCGTGCAAAACTTGCAGAAAAATACGCAAAAATACTTCGGCTCCCGTTAGCCATCATGCACAAACGGCGGAATGGTGCTGATGGACAAGACGTTGAATTCGTTGAACTTGTCGGAGACGTCAAAGATAAAACCCCAATTATTATTGATGATGAAATAGCAACAGGAGGTAGTATCTACGAACAAGCACAAGCGTTGGCAGCGGCTGGCGCAAAACCCGCTTATGTTAGCATTGCACATGCTGTGCTCGTAGGTCCCGCATTGGAACGACTCATGCACCCTTCAATTCGCGAAGTGGTCACGACGGATACGATTCCTGTCCCTGCTGAAAAGCAGCTTGATGGAAAAATTAAAGTGCTTTCTATCGCATCACTTCTCGCGCAAGCTATTCTAAGAGTTCATCAGCATAGATCCGTGAGCCAAGTTTTCCGTGACCAACATCTTGACTTTGCAGTGTAAACAGAAATTTCGCTCCTACTGATAAACAGATGATTCCTATACTTTACCTTAGCCATTGTGGGTCAAGCATCGGTGGGGGCGAAAAACAACTCTATTACCTTGTTACACATCTAAACAAAAATCTTTATCAACCAATCGTCGTCTGTCCGGACGACGGTATTTTTGCTGAACAATTAAGAGAAGCAAATATCCCTACCACTATTCTGAATCTCCCACCGTGGCGAAAAGTGGTATCCCGTCTCACTCGCCGCACAGCTGCCGCTAAGTTAACCGATCTCGCAAAGAAACATAATGTCCGATTAGTGCATACCTCCGATTCATGGCTCAATCCATACCTGTTACAAGTTAAAAACCAGTTGAACGTTCCTGTTATTTCACATGTGCGGAATATCCTAACACCTGCACAGATTGCAAAGTACAACTTTGATCAAATGAGTCGCATCATCGCAATCTCTGAACAGAGTAAAAGTCCACTCGTTCAAGCAGGTGTTCCTTCTGAAAAAATTGATGTCGTCTTAAACTGTGTTGATATTTCTGTTTTTCAACCTGATTCAAAAAAAAAGAGGGAGTCAGATCCATTTATAGTTGGAATAGTAGGCAGAATTGAACCATTCAAAAAACAGAAAACTTTTGTTGAGATAGCATCTCATGTTGCCCAGCAATGCCAAAATGTTCGATTTCACATCATCGGTGCTGCACTTGATACACCCGAACATCGCGCTTATGATAAGGAAGTTCGTCAACTGGTTTCTGAATACAAGTTAGAAGATGTGATCTATTTTACAGGACACCGGGACGACATGCCGCGCGTTATGCAAGAACTTGATCTTTTGGTTACTTTATCAGCAGGAAGTGTGATAGCCGAAGCAATGGCATCAGGGAAGACTGTCATCGGCACACCAATCGGGAGCACATCCGAAATGATTGTAGACGGTGTTACAGGATACGTTGTTCCGTTAGACTCAATTGAGACGATCTCAGATAAGATTGTCCAATTGGTTACAGATTTTGATAAGTGTAAACAGATGGGTAAAGCTGCAAGAAAACATGCTGAGGAAGCATTCAGCATTGAAAAGCATGTCCAAAAGATTCAGAACATATATGAAAAACTAATTGAAACTATTAATGAGAATGATGTATAATTGTACTATGATATTAAAAACAGAATTTTCAAAACAAGACATGCCTTATGGATGAAAGATTTGAAGCCACCAATATTGAAGAAGTTGATGCAGCCTTAAAACATTTTAATCATTTTCATGATGATTATGTTGCTGGAATAGAAATTAAATTTGAGAATTACAAAGCCATAAATGACGAAGGCAGGTCTACGGGGATTGGAGACGCTGATAAGACCATTATTCTCACTGTCAACACACATCCTTACGGAAAAGAACACAATCAACTTGTTCATGTTGAATTTAAAGATGTAAAAACATTTAAAATCTTATCGGCGGAGGATTCTGGACCTATATGGGGAATTCTCGGAGTACATTGTGTAGATAAGGGAGATAATTTCGTATGGGATTTTGAGTTCGTATGCACTGGATCAAGGTATATAGTCACTTGTTCTGAAATTGTCTTTTCCAGTTGAGAAAGGCATAAGATATACGCAAATGGAGGAAAACGTAGCCCAGGAGGTTTATGAATGCTAACACAAGAACAACTTGATTTTTATGATAAAAACGGTTATATCGGTGTTGAGGCAGTGCTAAACGATGAAGAAGTAGCAGCACTCCGTCGCGTTACCGATGAATTTGTTGAAAAATCCAGAGAAGTCACAGAACACAACGATATTTTCGATTTAGAGCCAGGACACTCCGCTGCAAATCCGCGTGTGCGCCGTATCAAAAGCCCATGCCTATACCACACCGTCTATGACCAAACCTTACGCCACCCGAATATACTCGGCATAGTGTCCCAACTTATCGGTTCAGGAATTCGGTATAACGGGCACAAACTCAATATGAAATACCCCGAATTTGGTAGTCCTGTGGAATGGCATCAAGATTGGGCGTTTTACCCGCACACCAACGATGATCTGCTTGCAGTCGGTGTTGTTATTGACGATATGACTGTCGAGAACGGTGCATTGATGATACTTCCCGGTTCTCACAAGGGGCCCACTTTGGATCATCACCAAAACGGTGCTTTTATCGGTGCAGTGACTGACCCTGATTTTACGCCAGAAGGTGCTGTGCCTATTGAGTTGAAAGCAGGTGGAATTACCATTCACCATGTTCGAGCTTTACATGGGTCCGCCCCGAATACCTCTGATAAATCCCGCCGCTTGTTACTTTTCCAATATTGCGCTGTTGATGCGTGGCCACTGAAAGGCATTCCAGATTGGGAAACATTCAACGAATTTATTATTCAAGGTGAACCCACTAACCAACCCCGTATTGTCCCGACACCTGTTCGTATGCCAGAACCTTATTCTGAAAAGAAAGGTTCAATCTATGAAGTCCAATCTTTGCTTGAGAACCCAATGTATGGAGACAAGCAATAGATAGATTAAGGTTTCCCAAAATCCTTGAAATCCGCCAAATACGCGCATGGTATTTGGCGTTGATTTTTATAATAAAATCCATAATTACTTGGACATTGGCAAGGTTAGGAAGAAATCAACGGTATGAATGCCATTTAGGCATTCCCCGCCTTGCCAGCAGCAGGTGTACATCTCTGCTGGTGAGTTTTCCTAACCTCGCCAAATTACCGAAATATTTCTTTAAACTTCATTCAGTTTGCGTACACTACTACACAAACTAAAAGTTTGTGCTACAACACAGTCTGACAGTTTAGGTGCCACGGACCAAAAGTGTGCATAAATTTTGGATTTCACTATAAAACCCACCTAACCAACCTCTTTTTTTATATTGACACCTTATTCTATCTACTTTTGTGCCAATTTGAAATATTTGTTGCACAATTTTTATTGTAATGTTAAAATAAACCAAACCACATTTTTATTTTAACGTTACAATAAATATGGTGAATAGTATTTCTGAAGAGGACACAGAACGTGTTGTATTTAGACGCACTCGAAAACCAAAGAGAAAACGACACACAGAATAAGTTCGTTATCTGCCATCAGAAAGTAGAGGGCATCAGAGTCATCCCCGAACTCACACCTTCTGTGCTTCTGTTAAAAAAATGGGAATCGCGGACTATTGAGTGGGGACAGTTTCAGCAAAGGTTTAAAGCAGAATTGCGAAAGGAATACGGAAAAGGTGAGACCAGTCTGCTTAAAAGGCTCTCGAATTATTGCCTTCAAAACGAAGTTACGCTTTATTCCCCTGAGCCTCCTGGTGAACAAACATATCGCGCTATTTTGACAGAGGTCATTAATAGAATCTGGGAACAACACGGAGAAAAGAAACGGGCAATAGATCGTGCTGCCAAATCAAAATTAAATAATATCGTTTTCCGAACATATCTAAATGAGATGGTTGAAACTGCAAATAGGTGCGCTCACTTTCAACCTATACCTGAAATTCGGCTTTTTCATTCGTGTCTGTTTTGTGAACATTTAGATGCACGCATTTATACGTGTAAAAAATTGGGAAAACCGGTCATTAACTACAGGTGGGAATTACAGAATGCTATTCAAAAAATTCGGCAATAACAGGTGGGACTAAATGAGAAATAGTATCCCCTTGCGCTATCCGCTGGCGCACCTCGGTGGAAGATACCTCGGCATAGAAGTCTGGGAGTCTCAAGGGCGTAACAGATGATCTATACTGTTGATGTGCTGGTTGTGAAAGGAATTCTTTTATCGTTTCAATATCTACCTGGTCGCGGTTTGCTACGATAAAACGACACTCTAAAAAAAGGTGTTGTAATTCTGTTTGAATATCCGTATAGTATTTCGGATCAAAAATCCGGACCAATGTATCGTAACCGACAATGAAGTGAAACTCGGTGTCAACAGGATAGATCGTTTTTAAGGCTTCTACTTTGTCAATATATCGACCGTGACTGGATATACCAATTGAAATATTGTTTTGATCTTCAGCATAACGTTTGAGGGACAGAATTCTCCCTGCCAACGGCCATCCAAATAAATCTTTATCAACATTTGCCTTAGCAAGCAGCAAAAGCAGCTCATCAAGTTGAAAACGTTCTCGCGCTTCCTCAACCATTTTGATGTGTGCCACAGTGAGCGGATTAAAAGAACCAGAAAAGATACCGAGTTTTTTACCCGATCCACAGATAGGATCAGGTGTCCGATGTACAATTACGACCTGTGGGGGTGCGTTCGGATCCAATTCATTAATAAGCTGGGAATACTTTTCATATTCGGGATATGCTCGAAACTTGTCAAGAACTTCATGATTCATCTTTTTTTACATCTTCCCAAATTTCGTCGAGTTCGGCAAGTGTTTTCTCGGAAAAGGATTCTCCCTGTTTTTCCAGTTCTGCCTCCATCCGTTTAAAGCGGGCAACGAACTTACGGTTTGATTTTCGCAACACCTCTTCGGCTTGAAGATCGACAAAACGACATAAATTCACAACGGCAAACAAAAGGTCTCCGATCTCCATTTCAACAGCATCAGAGTCATTATTGTGCAAGCTGTCCTTAACCTCTGCTAACTCTTCGTCCACCTTCGCGACCACATCAGCAATGTCATCCCAATCAAAACCGACTCGCGCCGCACGTTTCTGTATTTTCTGCCCCCGAAGCAAAGCGGGTAAGGCATTCGGAATGCCATCAAGCACTGATTCTCTATCTTCGTAACCTGCCTCTTGGCTTTTAATAGCTTCCCAGTTTTTCACAACCTCTTCTGCATCATCCACATGAACATCACCAAACACATGCGGATGTCTCCGAATTAATTTCTCTGTCAACGTGTCAATCACATCGTAAATATCAAAATCCCTGTTTTCTGCAGCGATCTGTGCTTGAAGCATAACGTTTAATAAAAGATCGCCAAGTTCCTCTTTTAATTTCTTTGGATCGCCAGAATCAATCGCTTCAACCGTCTCGTAGGTTTCTTCAATGAGTGTCGGTTTTAAAGATGTATGTGTCTGTTCCCGATCCCACGGGCACCCGTTTTCGCCCCTCAATGTTGCGATAACTTCAACAAGCGATTCAAACAGATCTTTTTCCATAAAATAATCCCTTTACCATCAGGCAGCCGCATCTAATCCGTTTCATTTTCTTGCAGGTTTTCTAATTGGATAATCAGTTGCCCAAGTTGGAACCGGAGTAACATGTTATAAATTTGCATCAACAAAGTCACTTGTGCTTCAGTTGTTAATTCACCCACTTGAATGATCTGCATGAACTTTTCTGCTCGTACTCGAATCCGCTCAGCTTGTGCTACATCAATTGGTTCTGTTTCTTGTTTACTCTCTTTAATAAACTGCCAAATCCTGTCCTGAATTTCAAGCATATAGTTTTTTGTCATCGCGGTGCGTGCCTTCTTAGCAGTATCAACCCAAATCGTATTGGCTTTCCAATTTAACATAAAGGCGATACTATTGACAATCACATCTCGGAGCGTGTCCTCACCCGAAAGCAGCTCTTCTAAATTGGTTATGCCTTCTGCTTCTGCTGAAAAGGTGCGAACACGTGTAAAGTCTTTCAAGTTCGTCAGTATTAACTCGTTTTCGGTAATAAGATGCCAAAAACTCGCACTGGTTGAAAGCAGTACCTCAACTTGATTGCTAATCTCACCTGACAACTCAGCACGAAGGCAAAAATTGTGGATACTGTGCAAACGACTCCGAAATTTTTGCAATCCCATCGCTGTTTGAAACTTGGTAAGACCTGCCACCTGCGGGAGCAAGTGTTGACGAATCTGAGTGAGTATCTCTTCTATAGCGGTTGGTTCAGCGTTCATAAGCGAATGCCTTTAATAAAGTAACTATACTCAATATAATAACAAATTTTTTAGCTAATATCAATGCAAATTTAGATCAGGGTTATTTAGTTGAGGGGTGTGCACAAATAATTCCGATCTGAATCGCGGAAGTGCGCGGAGAACGCGGATTTTGTCTTTTGTACTGCAAACTTTTAGTTTGCGTATTTTGGCACAAACTGGAAAGTTTGTGCTACATTTTTTTAGTGTCTGAATCGCGGATTACGCAGAAGACGCGGCTTATTACTATTCTGTCTGGATCGCGGATTACGCGGATGGGGGTTTGGCAAAATAAGTTCCTTTTCAAACGATTGAGGCACACTTTGAATAAGTGTTTGGGAGTTCCAGACTCAATAATCCGTGTTTTCCGTATTCTCCGCGTAGTCCGCGATTCAGACAAGTGCGGAAAGAAAAGGTCCGAATTAAAAAATTAATCTTCATTCGATTTACGCGGAGCTGCCGCCTACGCAAGAGGAATAATTAGCGGGGAAAGAATTTTTTATGAATACCTAAGAGTCGGTGCAGTTCTTCGATTGGTTCTTCAGCATCGTCAACGCGTAGATCGATGTATCGGTCATTGAAACCGCCATAGCCACCATTTTTCCGAACAACGAGCAGCGCCGCAGACTGCTGTCCACGTTTATCGCCGCCCTTTTCTTGTCCAGCAGAAAGTGCGGCCATCAATTTATCCGCCACTTCGCCTTCCGTTTCTTCAAACGCTTTTCCCATCGCTTCAACAACCGCTTCTCCAGCGAGGATGTTTCCCTGTGCCGTGTAATTTTTGCCAGAAACAGCACCTGCCCAATCGTGGCATTCTTCGCCTGTGTAATTAGCAGGGGTGCCATTCGCATCAACGATGCCGACTTGACGTGTTTTCTTTCCAGAGTCATCTCTGAGGAGGTGGTCCAAAGTTTGTTGTGCTGAAAGTCCTATTTTGAGCAGTTCCAATCCTCTGGGGCCATAAGTCGTGTTTGCCCAGGATTGCGTTGCAATTGCGCCAACGCCAGCTTCTGCCCACGGCACCACAGCACCGACTGCAAAAAACTTGGATTGGACGGCAATACCTAAATCGCCACTGTTTGGATCGTGTCCAACAATGGAAAATGTCGCAACTGGGGAAATTGGTTTGGTAAGTGACGGTATAAAAAGCATTTCAGTTTTATTCTCGTAAATCGGGTGGTCAAATCTTTCCTACAAGGTAGGATGTAAGACTAATCGTCTTCAAATCGGATTTTCATAGCTGCAGCATGACCTTCCAAACCCTCTACCTCTGCAAGTTTGACAACATCCGGCGTAACTTTTTCTAACGCGGTTTTGGTATAAGAAATCAGACTTGTCTTTTTAAGGAAGTCGTGAACGCTTAACGGGGAAGCATAACGTGCTGCAGTGCCTGTCGGGAGGATGTGGCTTGGTCCAGCAATATAATCCCCTACAGCTTCAGGAGAATAAGGTCCGACAAGGATAGCACCCGCATTCTGTATCTCCCCAATCCAATCAAGCGGATTTTCAATGTGTAGTTCAACGTGTTCAGGAGCAATTTGGTTTGCGAAGGCAACTGCTTCTGTTAAATCGTTGACAACGAACGCGGCGCCGTAGTTTTCAAATGCTTGGACAATTTCATCTTGACGAGGAAGAGTCTGCGCTTGGACTTCGATTGCTGCTTTAACCTGTTCAGCAAATCCCCGTGATGGTGTAACAAGAATTGCTGAACATTCTGGACTGTGCTCCGCTTGTGAAATAAGATCCGCAGCGACAAAATCAGGGTCTGCAGTGCTATCTGCAATAACAAGGATTTCGCTTGGTCCGGCTATTTTATCAATATCAACGTGTCCAAAAACCTCTCTTTTAGCAAATTGCACGTATAAGTTCCCTGGACCGACTATTTTATCAACGGGCGAAATAGTTTCAGTACCGTAAGCCATCGCTGCAACGGCTTGGGCCCCACCACATTTGTAGATCTCGTTAATACCACATTCAGCGGCGGCAACCAGCATGTGTGGGTTTATCTGCCGATTCCGCATAGGTCCCATGCAAACCGCAATTTCTTCAACGCCAGCAACAATTGCAGGGAGAACAACCATGAGCAGTGAAGAGACAAGCAGTTGGCTGACAGATGGCACACAAACACCAACGCGTTTTAACGGGCGGATAATGTGTCCTAACAGGACGCCGTCTGCCTCAGTAGAAAACCAAGAAGTTCGCATCTGCTTTTGATGGAAACTTTCTATGTTTTTCTTTGCGTGTACAATTGCCTCAATAAAATCAGGGTCTACTTCGGTGTATGCCTGTTTAAATTCGCTTTGTCGCACTTGCAGTTCTTTTACAGAAATTCGTGGTGCATCAAGTTTGCGGGTATACCGAGCGACCGCTTTGTCGCCTTCTGATTGTACATCGTTTAACGTACGGCGCACAGTTTTTAAAATGGTTTCATCCATTAACCTACCGCGTTCATTCAGTTTAGTAATAAAGGATTCACTTTCTGGGGTTTGTGTTTCAATAATTCGCAACATGGTATTACCTTACAATCAAGTTCAAAAAATCTTCCTATTCACTGTCGCTGACTCTACGAATATCAGCACCGATACTGTTCAGTTTTTTCTCAATTGCTTCGTAGCCTCTATCAATATGATAGATACGCGAGACAGTGGTTTCACCTGCAGCTGCCATACCAGCAACGACCAGTACAGCACCAGCGCGCAGATCAGAAGCCATCACTGGCGCACCACTGAGAGATGGAACACCATTCACTATCGCTTTGCGTCCCTCAAGTCTTATATCCGCGCCCATCCGATTTAGTTCTGCAGCATGTATGAAGCGATCCGTATGAACGTTTTCAGTGATAATGCTTGTGCCTGATGCAAGACTGAGCAATCCCATCATCTGCGCTTGCATGTCAGTGGGAAATCCTGGGAATGGAGCAGTCGTAACATCTATCGGTTTGAGTTGGCCCGGTGTAGTAACTCGAACACCTGTCCCATCCCAATCTAATTGCACACCGGCTTCTAATAATTTTTCTGAAACAGCGTGTATTTGTGGTGGCGTGATACCTTCAAGGTAAACATCACCATTAGTCATCGCGGCTGCGACCATGAAAGTACCCGCTTCAATATCGTCTGAAATAATTGTATGTTCTGTGCCGTGCAACTGTTTTACACCTTGAATTGTCAAAGTAGAAGTGCCAATACCTTCTATATTTGCGCCCATTGCATTGAGAAATCGGGCAAGGTCACTGATATGGGGTTCACATGCGGCACCTTGTATAACGGTTGTTCCTTCAGCTAACGTTGCCGCCATCAAGACATTTGCGGTTGCGCCGACACTGGGACCGTGTTGACCAATCAAATCCATTTTAGCACCAACCAGCCGTTCTGCTTGTGCAAAGATATAGCCTCTTTTGACCTCAACCTGTGCCTCTAAATGCTCTAAACCTCGGATGTGTAAATCAACTGGGCGTGGACCGATAGCACACCCACCGGGGAAAGAGACTTTTGCGCGTCCAAGTTTTGCTACGAGCGGTCCCAAAACGTATATGGATGCTCGCATTTTTCGCACCAAATCGTAAGGTGCTTCGTACTCCATGCGGTTTATCGGTTCAATATAGAGAGAACCGTTTTTTCGTGTGATTGAAGCACCAAGACCTTCCAGAACAGCACTCAGTGTTTTTACATCTGTAAGATTTGGGACATTGTGAAGCACACTGACACTATCCCCAAGAATAGCTGCAGCGACTGCAATAGGTAGGACAGCATTTTTTGAACCGTTTATCTGAATTTTACCTTCAAGTCTGGCACCGCCGTTGATTATTAATTTTTGCATTTTATTCTCCGTGAATTAATATTTGATTGGATAAACGTCGCGCGTTTTAAGTTTGTTATCTATTGTCTTGCATAAACGATGCCAACAGCGTACTTGTTACAAATATAAGTGTACCATGACTTATGCAATTTTCGCAATTGTTGCGAAAATTATGGCTAAAATGGTGTAACTTCCAACAGCATTCTGAATTATCAGCGCGTGGATAAAACGCCAAATCAACGGTATGAATGCCATTTAGGCATTCCCCGCCTACCATTTTGCATAAGTCCTGTGTACTATTATAATGAAAAGCTATAAATTAAATTGTATTAAAAAAGACACATGTTATTGTGAATTGTTCGTTTTTGTTAGGAATTGACTTGCATTGCGCATTAACTTTTGATAAACTTTGGCTTTAACATCAACTTTTTTGTAAGATGAGGTAAAAAGATGGCAGAAAAAACATATCGTGTTGGCGTTATTGGTTGTGGTGGTATGGGGCGTGCCCATGCGCGGAGTTGGAACGGTAGTGGTCGTGCTAAAGTTGTCTCCGCATCGGACATTAGTGCTGATTCTGCAGCAAAATTTGCTGATGAGTTTTCCCTTCCTTCACATTACACCGATTTTGAGGAAATGTGCCAGAAAGAAGAACTTGACATTGTAAGTATTACCACTTGGCAGAGCGTACGTGCTGAACCGACAATCGCCGCAGCAGAAAATGGGGCATTGGGTGTTATCACAGAAAAACCGATGGCTGCCTCTGTTGGCGATGCACAAGACATGATGGACGCCTGTGAAAAGAACGGCACAAAATTGGTTGTCGGACATCAAAGGCGTTTTAGCTCCCAAAACTGTGAAGCACGAAGACTTATCCAAGAGGGGGCAATTGGTCAACCTCAAGCGATGCTGCGTCGTGATGGACACGGATTACTAAATCGCGGAACGCACGAGATTGACGAAATGCGTTTTATCCTCGGCGATCCTGAGCCACAGTGGCTTATCGGGCAAGTTTCACGAAAAACTGATCGTTGGGAACGACGTGTTCGAACTGAAGACCTTTGTGTGGCAGAGATATGCTTTGAAGGCGGCATCCGTGGTATCTACGAAAGTGATTTGCCGGGACCAGGTCTCCGTGGTGATGCTGTGTATGGCGACGATGGCCAACTCCGCCGAGGTGGCGATGGCACGATTGAACTTCTGAATAGCAAAGCCGCAGGCTGGCAGACTATCAAACCTCGCCAAAGCGAACCGAATCAATTTTCAGAGATGTTAGCATGGATTGAAGGCGAAGTTGATGAGCACCGTAATGCGGGGAGACATGGACTCTGCACCATAGAAATTCTGATGGCGTTTTATGAATCCGTGCGCCTACAAGACGTTGTCACATTCCCGTTAGAAACGCGTCCTAATCCGCTTGACTTGTTAGTTGAAGGCGGAAAGTTACCGGTGTTTAAAGAGGGGCGTTACGACATCCGCGCACCGTTCCCAGAACAGAAGTAAGGTTTATAAATCCTTACCACACGAAGAACTTCAAATCTAACATAAATATGTTAAGGACGGGATTATCCGTCCTTTCGTTTTTAGCAGTCTACGTCTTTTCCCTCACTTCCGTATATATCCATCCGTGCTTGTGTCGTAATATCTTCAGAACTTGCAGGTTTATAATGCAACTGAAGCGCGCGGCGCCGTTGTGATGAGTGATTGACAGGACTCCCGTGATGGGTCAATCCGTGCCAGAATAGACAGCCTCCCGGTTGCAGTGGCACCATCGTATCGCGAGCAACTGGGACATCTGTATCACAAATCTGCCAATCTCTGCGTTTAAAGTGGATCATCGGTCCTTCGTTATGTGAGCCAGGGATGATGTGCATGCATCCGTTTTCAGGCGTGGCTGCATCTAAGGCTATCCAAACGCCGACAACGGTTGTTCCATGCTCTAAATTAAAGTACGCACAATCTTGGTGCCACGGTTTTTCGGAGCCTTGTCGTGGCGGTTTGACTAATGCCATATCTTGAAAAAGCGCAGGTTTGTCATCCATAATCTGTTCCAAAACACCGAGAAGTCCAGCGTGCGCTGCCATCGCATTTAGACGTGGTTCATAATTTACGTAGTTGAAGATTTTTCTGATCGCATCGCGGCGTTCATCAGTATTCATGTCATCTTTGAGTTTTGTGAGTTTCGGCTCAAATTGGATGGCACGAAAGTCAGGGTTTTTGCCATCCATTAGATGCACCATACCGTCTAATGCGTCCTGAACTTCATCACGAGTAAAAGCATCTTCAATGACAAGATATCCATGCTGATGGAAATATTCAATATCCGCGTCGGTTACCGCTGAAAAACCACCAGAGATGCTATTTGCCACCGTATCAAAACGGTAGAGGTCGTCGGGGTACGGAATTGGTCTGGTAGTAACAAAGCCTTTAGGTTCGGCAGTCGCTGGATGATTCATAATTAATTACTCCTTAAATTCACCTCTGCCTTCTTGTTCAAACAAGGTCAAAAAATCGTTAACGCGATCAACGGCAGCTTGGGCGCGTTCACGTGCAGATTCGCTCTTCTCCTCTTCAGCTATCCACTGCTGCCGTTGTGGAAGCCATTCGGTTTGCAGATAATTGAGCTGATTCAGGAAATGTGGGTCTTCTGTCTCACTAACGAAATATTCAATTATACCGAGTAACCCGTATTTGCGGTTGATCTCCATATCATCTAATTCATCTACCATTTGGGCAAAGAGTCGTTGATTCCGATCTTGCCTGATTTGTCCTACTTCACGGGACGATTCAGTTAGCAGTTTATCCACAAATTCCTGCTTGGAATTAATCCAACGCGGCAGATTTCTGACATATTCCTCTAAATCAAAGTTTCCACGTTGAAGTGCAAAATAAGCATGAATATGGATATTGCGGAAAAAGCCGGTATACCCAACATTCGGATCCATGGTATCTGCATCATAAAGGATCTGGTTTTCTATGTTACCATATAACAGCTTAAAATCTTCAGCAGTTAGATTCATTGGCTTCAGGTGTGCCAAAACGACAGACGTAGCGGCTTCCACAAACGCTGGCTCAAAATCGTACATCGCCAAAATGTTTTCAGTGATGACTGCCCCAGATTCATGGTGGACCTTTCCGTTTAGATTGTGCTTTTCATAAAGTTCTGTGACAATGTTTTTCCCCGCAGGCGTAAGCATTTCATTTAGCCAGAAGCCGTTATGGTCAAGGATACGTTTTCCGTTGTCATCAGTTAGGATGACACCATCGTAACGTTTGGTGATGTCGTGTAAAGTTCCTGCAACCTCAAGCAGCTTGACATCACCCCCTTCGCGTCTGCCGAGTTCCATACTCATAGCACGGACGCGCATGGTGTGGTTCCAGGTATAGTGCCGCCATTGAAATCCAACTCTGTTGTGTTCCCAAAGACCAAAAGTTTCAGTAACCAATGTTTCCAGTTCATTCAAGACTTGGGCGTAGTTCATAAAAACCTCGTTTTACGTTATACCAATTAAAATAAATACTATCCGTTAAGAAATTCAACTGTTATTGTTTGCTGAATGTCCCTTTCTTCTGTAGGAGCGACCTCCAGGTCGCGACCTGGAGGTCGCTCCTACAGGATATCCCAGCAAATGACACATTATATATTACAAACGGTATTAGTTGTTATACTCAACGCGAATTAGCGACAACCCGTGAGCAGGGACTGATGGACCTGCTAATGCTCTGTCCTTCGCCTCTAATATGCTGTGAAACCGATCACAAATATTCTCCATATTGCCATTGACATGCTTGATACATTTTAAGATTGTGCCAACAATAGCACGAACCATTCCTCGCAAAAACGAATTCGCTTCAATTTCAAAGTAGACATATTCTTCTGCTTTCCAACAGCACGTTTCAAATATCTCACACACAGGGTTTAGTCTATCACTTCCTGTTTTTTGGAAAGAAGAAAAATCCCATTTTCCAATTATGCTCTGGCAGATAGCGTTGACTAACGCTACATCAATTGGTACAGGATAGAAATAAGCAGTCCGCCGCAAAATAGCAGATGGATACGTTCTATTTAAAATCGTATATCGATACCGCCTGCTGATGGCACTGAAACGTGCATGAAAGTCCGCATCCACTTCTGTAACAGAACAGACAACTATGTCTCGTGGTAAAAGCGTGTTAAGTCCTTTCTGAAAAGCGACTTGCGGGATTGACAAATTAGTATGAAAATTTGCCACCTGCCCCTCCGCGTGAACACCAGTGTCTGTTCTACCCGCTCCGATAATTTGTATCGGTGTTTTCGTTAACTGTGTCAATGCCTCCTCAACTGTTCCCTGAATTGTTGGAAGGTTAGGTTGTGTTTGCCACCCGTGGTAATTGGTGCCATCATATTCAAGCACAAGTTTGATATTTCGCATTATATCACGCTAAACGTTGAAGCACGCTGATAGATACAGATTATCACATGCTGTGTTTAGGTGTCAAATCAATTTTGTTTCTGCAATTATCCATTGTAAAATGGAGTGCATCTATTTTGGATATATGATACGATAAGGACATATTCAGAGAATTCGTTGGAGGTTAGAAACACAATGAGTCGTGTCCAGATTGGCGTTATTGGATGTGGTGCAATTGCCCAGGTTCACCATTTGCCGAACCTAAATCAACTTCACCGTGAATTTGAAGTGCAGATTGTATGCGACTTGTCGCCGGGTGCAGCAGAAGCAGCTGCCAAAAGATTCAACGTCCCCCACTTTGTAACAGATTATACCGAACTTTTAGACAGTGATGTCGATGCCGTGCTGCTGTGCCATGGTGACCCGAAAACGGAAGTTGCCCTTGCCGCGTTTGAAGCAGGAAAGCATGTTTTCATTGAGAAACCTGTCTGTTTTTCATTACAAGAGATTGATGCGATGATTGCTGCCCAACAGAAAGCAGGGAAAGTCGGACAAGCAGGTTATATGAAGGTGCATGATCCTGCTTTTCAACTTGCAAAGCGCGAAGTTGAAACAATGGAAAGTTATCGGTTCGTTCAGATAAATCATCTACATCCGAACAACCGATTGCATCTTAGTCAATTTGACGTGGAGCGTTTCAACGATGTGCCGCCAGATGCTTATGCGCCTGCACATGCTGCGCGTGAATCAGCACGGAGAGAAGCCATAGGTGATGTATCAGCCGAAGCGGAACGCGCATTTTTCCTGCTTTCCGGCAGTATGATCCACGACATCTACAGTTTACGTGTGATGTTGGGCTCACCGAGTGAAGTCATAAGTGCTGAAGTGTGGTCTGATGGACAAGGTGTAAGCATCGTTTTTGGTTTTCCGAACGGAGCACGTTGTATTGCGACTTGGGTTGACCTGCCCGATCTATGGGATTTTAAGGAGACTTTAGAGATTTACGGAGATAATAAACGTGTGTTGGTGTCTTACCCTACCGGTTTTTCACGAGGCATTTTGTCAGAGGTAACAGTCCAAGGTATAGATGCAGATGGAACAACTTATAGCAAAACACCTGCAATTGAATGGGAAAGTGCATTTGTGCGAGAGCTGCGTCATTTCCATGCTTGCATCACGAAAGGCGAAACGTGCTATACCTCCCTTGAATCTGCGCGGAGCGATATTGAACTGATTATTAACATTGTTAAATGTTATGTAGATAGGTCGCCTGTTAAGTGTGAATAACACCAAATTAACGCGATTTCTCTCGGTAGGCGCGTTTTGATGAAGTTTATAGAGGATTCTACAATTAACTTTACATCTGAGCTGTAGGAGGGAACTCCGATTCCCTAAGGCTAATAGGTTGAGTCGTGATTCGGAGATCACTCCTACAGAAGAAGTGTAAACTTATTTTCTAATTCACTATAAAAAAATAAATCGGTAAAATCGGGCTACAAAACCCTCAACAAGAGATATTCTTTATGATAACAACAGAAGGGAAAGAAATTTGGGCAGATCCGTGGATCTGCCCATACATCAGGTTAGATGCGATTTTAAATTACTCAGCCTTTGGTTCAACTTCAGTTTCCGGTTCAACTTCAATAGGTTGAATTTCAATTTCTATTTCTGTATCCCCTGTTACGATGAAGCGATAGACAACAAGCGCAGTACCAGTAATAGGGACCGGACGCGGGGTTGGTGCCAGGTCATCCATCAGCTCTTCTTGATCAATCATTTCAATCATTTCACCATCTTCAGGTGGTAATTCACCATCTTCAGGTGGGGTTTCTCCATCTTCAGGTGGAACATCAAATAAGTCTGCGAAAAGTGCTTCAAAGAACTCTACGAAAAATGCCTCTAAAGCAGGATCTATTTGTTCAGGCTCCTCCTCCTCCAATGTAGCAAGCGTCACAAGGATTAATCCTTTATCAAACTGGATATCCTTCAGTTGTCCAATCAGCTCATCTAAATTTTCTGGGGATGGGGCAAATAGATTACTGAACGGATTAAAGCCATATTCAGTTGCAGCGGCTATAGATAAGTTTGCTGGTCCAGAAATGAAATTTTCAGGAATCTGCAGTTTCACTTCTCTATACATTTTGCGATTCTTACCTGCAGCACTCCAATGGGGTAACATCTCAACAACAAAAGTTGCCTCTTCACCTTGCTTGACTTCCCCTATAACATGAATGTCGGTAATCTCTGTATGGAGAATGTTCGGAATGTCAATGAGAGAGATGTTAATTTCATCTATTGTTGCTCTGCCTGCACCATTTGCAAGAATATTGGTAAATGACTCAACAATGATGTCCATGTTTCCCAATACAGCTTCAAACGGATCTGGTGCAATAGTCCTGAAAGATTCTGTATAGACATTATCAGTCTCTTTAAAACTAATCACTACGTTTGCCTCAATAGTTCCCGGACTAACCTCACTGCGAACAGAATCCAAAGTTGCAGCAGCGACAATTGGTATTGCCCATTCTTGACCGTAAGCGACCTTGTGATGTGTTTGAACTGGTTCTGGCGTATTGACAGGTTGATATGTAACTGTTACAGGAATCATCGGCGGTAATTTGCCAAGTTCGCCAACAATTCCGGCTCTGAGGTCTTTCGTTATCGTGCCGATCGGATTTCCATAAGCTGATGAGGATTTATAAGATGCCTCTAAATGAGGAACAATTATATCCACGACTGCCCTATATACTGGTAGTGATGATTTTCCTTCACGGAACATTTCATGACCGAATGCAACAAATTTATCGCCATAAACCTGTGTCACAGTCCCAAAACCTATAAAGTTGAAAACATCTCCCGTTACAGGAGCGACACCGATCATGTCCCCTGCTGAAAGGTTAGGCGATGCATTCGCCGGAGGTGCTCCAGGTGCTCCACCGAAGCGGGAAAAGAATTCAACATTATTAAATCGTGTATCCGCGAGGTGTGAAGAGAGTTGTTGCAGCCTGTTAGAGTCAACTCCAGAAATCGTAATAGGTGTTTTCACTGCGGTATAGGTGGCGTTCACGACAGCACCGGGTGCAGCGGGAGGATTCAAAAATTCGCCAAATGTTTGGTGATCCAGTGTGGCCTCCATTGCCTCAATTGGTGTTACCAAGAACCGATGTGGTGTTTTTGCCCAATTATCTCCATACGCAAGTGCCCCGAAAACCCGTCCAGAAGTGCCAACCGGACTGCCGGACATTCCTTTCGCAACTCCACCCATTGCTGCAACTGCCTCATCTGTCAGGACACATTCATAAAGTGGAAATCCAAACCTGGAATTTTTAACTCTGCGAAATTCTGCCTCAACAATCACTTTACTTGTGCCTTCAATCACTGTGATCATTTCAATAGGCGTTTTTGTCGCAAGTCTGCGAACTTCATCTTCATACATGCTTTCGAGTTTAACTTCACCAACCACCGGTGCAGCGATAAATCCATCTGTAGCATCAGTGATTGCGGGATTTTTAATTTTTGCTTGCTCTTCATCAGAAGAACAACTCAACTGGCAAAGAATCACGATTGCGATTCCTGCTAAAAGAAAAAAACGTTTCACTATTTTCTCCTAAATAGAGATTTCTCTCTGTTTTCATAGAATTATAAAAAATTAATATTGAATTTGGCTAACAGAATCTATTTGTATAAAACGGATTCAAATAGAGATAATTTCTTCAGTACAAATTCATATCTATCATGCAAATTATACTCTACAAGGCGTGAATTTGCAAGAAAAACAACGCAGTATATAAGTAGTTAGAAACTACCATGCGACCCAACCACCATCAACGGCAATGGTTTGTCCAGTGATCCAATTTGCTGCGTCCGAGGCTAAGAAAAGTACAGCACCGACAACTTCGTCTACCTCACCGACCCGCCCCATTGGAATTCGACGGACGACGTCTTCGTAAAATTCTTTGCGTTGCAGTAGAACATCTGCAAGTGGCGTGCGGGTGAATGCGGGAGCAACAGCGTTTACGGTGACATTATGCGGTGCCCATTCAACTGCGAGGCCTTTTGTTAATAAAACAACGCCACCTTTGCTACCCGAATAGGCAGTACGCAAAGGTCCGCCAACTAAACCCATAGTAGAGGAGATGTTGATAATTTTTCCGCTTTCGCGTTCGATCATCGGTTTAACAAGCGTTTGTGTTAAAAAGAATAGACCTTTTAGGTTGAGATCATAAATTGCGTCCCAATCTTCTTCAGTGAGTTCTAATGCAGGTTTAGGACGATTCGTTCCAGCGTTATTGACAAGGACATCAACCCTACCCCATACATCAATTGCAGCTTGCGCTCCTTCTGCAACAGATTTCATGTCACTTACATCAAACACGACTGGCTCCGCTTCTCCTCCGTTAGTCCGAATCTCTTCAGCAACTTCTTCAAGGTCAGATTGGGTTCGGCTGTTCAAGATTACCTTCGCTCCCATCTGTGCGGCAGCAAGGGCTATACCTCTGCCGATACCTTTACCGGAACCGGTAATTAACATTACCTTATCATTTAATTCAAATCCTGGAAATGCCATATATATCCTCCATTTATCTAAGATTATTCAGTACTTGTTTATCTACTTGCTAACTTTAGTGTATTCTCCAACAACATCGCGCGCGTCAGTGGACCGACACCGCCTGGCACCGGCGTAATAAATCCTGCTATCTCTTTGACTTCCTCAAATTTTACATCGCCCACAAGACGCTCAGCAACGGAGTTGATACCGACATCAATGACAGTTGCTCCCTGCTTAACCATATCTGCTGTAATAAATTCAGGTTTTCCAACGGCAGCAACCAGTATATCCGCTTCCTTTGTTACCTCTGCAAGATTTTTCGTGCGGGAATGGCAGTAAGTGACGGTAGCGTTACGATTGAGAAGCATTACGCCGACCGGCTTTCCGACAAGATGACTTCTGCCGACACAGACCGCATGCTTGCCTTCAATTGGCTCTCCTGTCAATTCGATAAGTCGAATAATTCCAGTAGGTGTGCATGGTGTAATTGTTTCTCGATTGATGAATAGATTACCTAAATTGAAAGGTGTCAACCCATCTACATCCTTATCAGGCACGATTGCATCTATAACGACTTGTGCGTCAATTGTATCTGGCAGCGGCATTTGCACTAAAATGCCGTGGACATCTTCGCGAACATTTAATTCCATTACCTTATCAATGAGTACTTGCTGAGTTATGTTCACGGGGATCCGATGAACTTCTGAATGGAAATGTACTTTTTCACAATCGCGTTGTTTATGTTTGATATAGAGGGTAGATGCAGGATCATCGCCGACTTGGACCACAGCAAGACCGGGAGTGAATTTGAGTTTTTTCAGTTTCTGCCGGATTTGGCTACGGATCCGCTGCGCGAGGCGGGTTCCATTAAGGATTTCGGCTGACAAATGCCTTTTCCTCCCAGTTTACAGGTGTTTGAAAGAATTTGACTATCGAATCAAGCATAACGTATTTAGCAAGTATATTGTCTGATCTTTCGTAAGGTATGAAATTTATAATAACAGAAAACTCCGTTTTTTGTCTATGAATTAATGGCACTTTCGGTTATAATGTAAAGCAAAACAGTGTCTATTCCATAGAGAAAAGCTCGCTAACTATAGTGAACTTTGAAATTATTGGGACACTTTGATAAATCTATTTTGGAACATTACGGACAATAGAGGTTGTAGCACAAACTTTATGAAGATAAAAAAATAAATTGGGTAATTTAGCGAGGTTAGGAAACCTCGCCAGCAGAGATGTACACCTGCTGCTGGCGAGGTTTCCTAACCTCGCCCCCTTACCGAAATATTTATTTAAACTTCATTTAGTTTGTGCCGATGAGACACGGGGAATGCCATAAGGCATTCATACCGTTGATTTACTAAAAGTTTGATGCTCATAAGTGTCCCATTAATTGTAAGTTTTACTATAAAAAAGGAGCATGTTCAGTCTAATGTAAGAGACGCAATGAATTACGTGATTACAAACGCCTCAAATCCACAGGAATGTATTAGAATTTAGATTTTCTACAAACACATCTTATGCGCCGCGAATACATTTTTCTCACAATAACCGTTCTGATACTATTTCCATTGACTACCCTTGCGCAAGACCACACTGCATTAACCCACGGCGGCAGTGTCCAAGCAGTGGCGTATTCCCCAGTCAACTCTTCGCTTATTGCAAGTGCTGGCGGAAATCACACAGTTAAATTATGGGATTTGGCAGAGGGCAGTGTGACAACCTTAGGCAGCCATAAAGATACTATCAATTCCATCGCTTTTTCTCCGGACGGACAGCGACTCGTTAGTAGCAGCGATGATTTTACCTTCAAATTATGGAATGTTCCAGGCAAACGCCACCTCTCGACGCTTTCGCATATTACCGATCATGCTCGATCCCAAATCAAAGCGATTGCCTTCTCGTCCGATGGACAAAAAATAGCAACTGCAGGACGACACGTAAAGATATGGGATATTCATACACTCAGAGAAATTATGACACTAAGGCATGGCGAATGGGTTTTGACTGTAGCGTTTTCTACCGATGGGAAATTCCTTGCCACAGGGGATGCAAGCGGACAGATAAAAGTCAGGAATCTCCAAAACCAACAAGATATCGCCCAATTTCAAGGTGATCCCGATTTTATATCTACTGTTAAGTTTTCACCTAACGACCAAACACTTGCAAGTGCTGGGTATAACGGCGGCGTTAAACTGTGGAAACTACCGAATTGGGAACAGGTCGGCATTTTGCCGACTAACAGTACAGTCACTGACCTCAGTTTTTCACCAGATAGCAGCAAATTTGCCAGCACAGATTATGAAGTGGTAAACCTCTGGACAATTCAAAATGGTGTGAATATCGCAACGCTGAGCGGGCACGTTGGATGGGTCAATGCTACCGCTTTTTCACCGGATGGGACTTACTTAACCAGTGGTGGCAGCGATGGCACGTTACGACTCTGGGATATTACACCTTATGAGTCTGTTATGCCTGATTTGGTGAGAATTATCTATTTCATTCCACGCAACCGTACTGCACAACCTGATATGTGGGCAAAACTGGATCGCCTCATCAGAGATGTTCAAGACCTTTATGCTGACCAGATGCAGGCGAACGGATTCGGCAGAAAAACATTTACTTTTGAAACTGATGAGAACGAGCAAACTGTTGTTTATCGTATTGATGGAAACTCCAATGACGTTTACTATCATACCAACACTACCAATAAGATTCATGCTGAAGTTGCTTCACAGTTTGATATGGAAAAGCACGTTTATCTAATTGTTGCGGAGGTCAGTAGCCAAGCTATTGAACACAAAGATGTGTGTGGAGTCGGTGGTAGTAATTGGCTTGGATTAGAACAGCAGGTAAAATCACATGGAGGCTACGCAGTTATTCCCGCATCCGGAGAGTGTTTTGACGGTGAGACAGGCGTAATTGTCACTGCACATGAACTCGGGCATGCTTTCGGGTTGGATCACGACTTCCGAGACGATAAATATATTATGTCTTACGGTGCGGCTCCAGATAGGTTTTCCGGATGTGCGACAGAATGGTTGAGCGTGAGTCGGTTTTTTAATAGTGGCCAACCAGCATTTAACGACCTGACGACGCTGCAGATGTTAACTTCAGAAACTTATCCCGCAAACGCTACCAGTTTCCCAATTATATTTTATATAACTGATTTTGATGGTATCCATCAGGTTCAGCTGCTTGTCTCAACAACTAACGATGACCCGGCGCACGGCACAAAATTATATCATTGCAAACGGATAGACGCACAGAGTACCGTAGTTGAATTTGACATTGCCCCCTTAACAGCACTTCCGATAAACACAATTAGGCTTCAGGTTATTGATGTTCACGGGAATATCACCCGTCAAGGATATGTGCTACGGGCAGGGGAACCGTCTTCGGGCGAAAACCGCGCCGACATAAATGGAGATGGAACGGTTGATACGACCGATCTTGTGCTTGTTGCTGCCAACTTCGGCAAAACCATCATCGGCAGCATCCATCCAAATCCTGATGTCAATGCGGATGGGGTTGTGGATATTCTTGATCTGCTATTGGTTGTAAATGAAATTAATGCTGAAGCGAATGCTGCACCAACACAATCGTATCTTATAGCCTCACGCAATGCGAAAACTTTACAGCAGTGGATTGATATGGCAAAGCGATTGCCTAATAAAGACGCAACCGTAGTCCAAGGTATAGCGGTACTCGAACAAATGCTCGCAGCCGTGATGCCAACTGAAACTCGCCTCTTGGAAAACTATCCGAACCCGTTCAATCCTGAGACATGGATACCGTATCAGTTAGCGACTGATACTAATGTTACAATCACAATATACGATATGCGCGGAAACCTTATCCGAAGGTTAGATTTGGGGCATCAATCTGCGGGGACGTATTATGGTCGGAGCAGTGCCGCATATTGGGATGGTCGTAATGATTACGGGGAAGCGGTTGCGAGTGGTCTCTATTTTTATACCTTTTCTGCGGGGGATTTTACGGAGACTCGGAAGATGTTGTTGCGGAAGTAGGTTGCACCTTGTGGTAATCTACTTCTGGAATATTTGAAAATTTAAGAATTATGAATGAAGAGATCCTGAGAAAATACATCAATGAGTTTAGGAATTTGCGAATAGATAGGGCACATGGTAATGCCCCACATCAACCAGTACTCTTGTTAACAATTATTGAAATGATTGAGCAAGAACAGATTGAAATTAACAAAATTCCTCCATCGCCCCATTTGGTTGAGAAATTCCTAAAGTATTGGAATTGCGTCACAAATAGGAAACCAAATCCTGCTTTACCATTCTTCCACCTAAAGAGCCGTAGTTTTTGGCATCATCACCCAAATTCTGGTTATGAGAAAGCATTAGAAGTCGTTTCTCAAATAAAAACTTTTTCTCAACTACGAAAGATGATATCACATGCAAGTCTTGATGAAGAACTCTTTACTCTACTAATTCAACCATTGGAAAGAGAGATATTACGGAAAACACTTATTGACAAATATTTCCTCGGTTTGACGAATGAAATCCAAAGTGTTATTTCAGAAGAACAACAGATCAGTGGTTTTAGCAAGGAACTATTGGATTATGTTCAACACGATTTCTCAACAGAACTTGAGGAACCAATTGAAAGTGAAAAAAAGATTCGAGAACCTGGTTTTCGCCGCACAATCATGAGGATTTACGACTATACTTGTGCTGTCTGTGAGTTGCAGATTTTAACGTTGAATGGTGAAAGTGTTACTGAAGCCGCACACATAATTCCGTTCAATAAATCAAACAATGACGATGTTCGAAATGGAATTTCTCTATGCAAACTACACCATTGGGCGTTTGATAGATACTTGTTTTCCGTAGACGAGTCGTATAATGTTATTGTTTCAGAATTGATGACTGAACGAGGACCAACAGAATGGATGTTAAAAGCATTAAATGGTAAAGCGATATTATTGCCAGAACAACAAGAACTTTTTCCTGCTCAAAGTGCTTTAGCATGGCATCGTGAGAAAATGTTGAGTCGGTAAGTAAAAATATGACGAGATGCATTAAAATTGAGGGTATTAACTAAATAATGATATTCGGCGTCATTCTCCGATATTTAAGATGTCAAGACATTTCCATTAGTTCGGAATCTCGCAAATAAGGCGATTGTCAAGTCTACCATCTCCACGCTTTTTGAAACAATAATGGACTTGCGCTTGAAGCGTCCGAACCAATGTCCCATCAAGCAGTTGCTACGTTCTATTCGATGTGTTTCCACTATACCTCTTGACAAATCTATGTAAATTATATGAGGGGTGTGCATAAATATTTGGCGCATCAGCACAGACAGGGACGGACTTTAGGTGCGGCATTATTTCACAAAGTGCTGTTTGTAGTCGCGCAATTCATTGCGCCTCTTTAAACTTGTGGACGGCACACGGCGTGTGCCTACTACCTTTAAACGCATATTTAACATCGGAATTATTTATGCACACCCCTCAATTAGATAAACTAAAAACGATGTTTCAGAACGCATCCGAAATTCTCACGCTAATTATTTCTGCTATTGTGCAGTGGCTTTTTTACAGAAAACCTTTACCGAAGGACTATACCCCAGAACGTATTCTCGTCGTTAAACTTGATCACCTTGGAGACGTATTGTTAGCGACTCCTGTGTTTTCCAATCTGCGTTTGGCGTATCCAAACACCGAACTGCACGCGCTCATAGGGACATGGGGGCGTATTATTTTGGAAAACCACCCCGATGTGGATAAAGTATTAGAATACAATTCGCCCGCATTCTGCCGATCTGAACAACGAACATCTTTGAAGAATGCACTTCAACTATATCGGCAATTACGTCACCACAAATACGATCTGTTAGTAGAACTTCGGGGGGATTGGCGGACTGTTTGTTTTGCGCTTTTACGCGTTACACCGAGACGTCTCAACCGTGCATCCCTACAGATTGCAAACAAGTTAGGTTTTCCCCGATTCAGTGGAACGCATGAAACGGTGCGAAATCTTGATGTCCTGAGGCGATCAGGTATTCCAACATCAATAGAAACTACCACTTTCTCAGTAGACAGAGAGAATGAAAAATGGGCATCTAATTTTCTCAAAACGCATCAGATTCAGATAGAGCAGCCTTTTATCGTCATTCATCCAGGGTCTCCAATTCCATTAAAAAGGTGGGACCCCAAACGTTACGCAGAATTAGCGGATTGGTTAATTGCACAAAAACGTGCACAAATCTTGTTTGTCGGTGTGAAAGATGAAATCCCGATAATAAATCAAATTCAAGACCGAATGCAAGGAAAATCAACGAACATTGCAGGCAAAACAAACATAACGCAGTTAGCATCAATCTTACAAGTATGTAGTATGTTTATCGGAAATGATAGCGGTCCGATGCATCTCGCGGCGGCTGTAGGCACGCAGACCATTGGACTCTACGGCCCCAGCGATCCGAAACGATTCGGGCCTGTCGGCAATAAATGCCAAACTATTCAAAAGAAGTTTGATTGCCCTCCCTGTTCAGGTTCTACCTGTCGATTCGGAGCAGAAGGGTGTATGTCTCAAATTCAGGTGGTTGATGTAATCCAGAAGATCGAAAATTTTGAGAAATTTACGGGAACGAACTCATAGCAATTGAAATAATTATTTTTAAGACTCAATTTTTATTGACATTTTTTTGCAAATTTGTTATAGTATCACAAGAAAAATGAAATTCTGAGTATTTGCATTGGCAAAAGTTGCAGCAGTACGTGTTGCCTAACTCATAATAAGGTGCAATTTTTATTTCAAAATACTATTTTTGTGGGGTTCACTACTGATCCAGAGGAAAAGCTGCCCCATTTTGTGCAGCTTATAACCGAGCTGCCCCATTTTGTGCAGCTATTACACTCTCAATATGGGGTTACTACATATATTACACACTATTCTAATTGGCACATAAATTGCATAGAGTAGTATAGGTTTAGTCTTAAATTTAGTAAAGTTTATATTTTAAAGACCAATTTCGTAAATATTTTGTGAGGTGAAATAATGAGTGCTAAAAGAACATCAGCTGCCTTAATGACGGCGCTGGTAATCCACGGGGTTGTTATTCTAATCTTTGGACTCTATTTTGTTACGCAAACACAGACATTCAAAGATTTAGTTGGAATAGAAACGTTTGAACCGCCGGATCCCCCGAAACCTAAGGTGCGCAAACCTATTGTTAAGCAGCTTAACAAACCAATTGTCCCGGTAGAAACTACGGTTGTTACTGAACCGGTACAAGTTCAACCGCGCTTAACAACGGCTTTCGCGCCGAAGACAACTCAAAATATCCAACAAACGGTGTTGGAATTTTCTAATCAAGCTGTTAAGATAGATGCCCCGATTAATCCAAATGTACCGAAAGTAGTTAGACCGGATGCTCCTGTGCCAGAGGTGGTTACTCACGCGGATTTACCTGTGTCAAGTTCACCGAGTGCTTTAGCTTTTGCCGGTCCTGCAGCGAATGCACCTTCCGCGGGCCCCGCTAACATTGAACGCGGTGTCGCGGGAAGTCCGGTTCAAGTAAAACTTACAATTGGACGGCAACCGGGTTTAGCCATGGTTGAAAACGTCGGTGTAGTTCGCGATGCACTTGGCGATGTCGCTGAAAGCATTACGCTTGGTAACGTTGAAGTACCACCATTACCCAAGGGCGAACCGGGGGGACGGGTCATCGGTAAAGGACGTGATATTCGTGGCGTCCTCCGTTTTACACGTATCCGCCATACCCTTTCCGACTGGTGGGCTGATTCTTCCTCGTTGAATGCCCTTACCAAATGGCTCAACGAGAAAACCAAAATCAAAACGGACATGAACGTTGAAGGCGGATCCTTAAAGCTGACCGATGCAAATCTATTTAAAACACCACTCGCTTTCATGACAGGGCACGATCCTTCACTTACGCGATCACGGAACCTGCTTGGAAAACAATATGGTGGTGGTAAAATGGATAACCGGTTTACCGAAGCAGAAGCGGGGGGACTCCGTAAATACCTCGTTGAAAAAGGCGGATTCCTTGTCTTTGACGACTGTGGTGTAAATGCGCCAGCACAAGCAATGGTCCGTTTGTTCCTTGCACAAATGCGCTATGTCATGCCTGAATACCAAATTGAACGGATTGACAACTCCCACGAGATCTACGACAACTTCTATACAATCGGCGGGCCGCCTGTCGGATTCGACATTTTCTGGTGGGGCACACGTCCACCGAAACGCAATTTCCTTGAAGGTTTCTCCGTAGGTGAAAAGTTGTCCGTTATTGTCGTCCGTCGTGACTATATGTGCGCAATGGAAGCTGTTAGTCTCCCAACCCGGAGTGTACACTATTCACCCGGTGTTTATCGTTTTATGACGAACGTTGTAGTATACGCGTTGACACACGGCTCCATCTCCGACTACAAAGGTTATGTACCTGAAGATACTTTAGCGAAGAAGAATCTTCCGGAAAGTGCACCTGAAGCAGCAAAAATTGGAGCTACTGACTAACAATCTATTTAGGATTGTTCAGTTCTACTCCTCATTTAATAAAGAATCTCCCGATAACAAACATTTTAAATTGTTGTCGGGAGATTCTTTATTATTCAGGACTTATACCAAATTTACACTACATTTCATAAAAACGGGTAATGCGACATCAATTTTTAGAACTGGTGTTATCACAAGCAAAACGGACTCACAATGAGAATATGATACTCATAGAGTGGTTCCGCGAAGGATGTGAGTTTGTGGAAAAGGTAGAACCATAATATGCAGTCAAACATTGAGCACACTATTATTCAGCAGCTGCTCACCGATTCTCAAAAAGACGGCGTGCAAAAACTGGTTGTGGGCGCGGTAATCTACAAAGATAACAAATTCTTGCTCCTGGAACGTGTGCTATCTGACTTCATGGGTGGAGCTGTTGAAATACCAAGCGGTACCGTGGAGACGGGAGAAAGTCTACTTACAGCACTCGTTCGAGAAGTCCAAGAAGAAACAGGACTTATTCTGAAATCGGTCCTAAAATATCTCGGATCCTTTGATAATACATCCAGTTCTGGCAAAAAAACGAGACATTTCAACTTTCTTGTTGAGATAGAGGATGGTAAGATCAAACTCAGTCCTACCGAACATCAAGCATACTATTTGGTTGGGTTGTCCGATGCAGCATTCAGAACGCTTAACATCTCGGACACTACCAAGGCAATTCTCATGACTGCGGCACACCAATAAAAATCAATCGTTTATTCTGTGAGACATTTAACATAGCTATCTTTCCCGATCAGACACAAGCAGATCAAACGAATTGCTCTGCCATCCACCTTCCATAACGATATTATCCTTCGTTTCGCGTAACCGCTTGACCATACGGTCTTTCATGCGGCGAAGCACGTGTTTGTACCCGAGATGTGTTGCAAGATTATGAAGTTCATGCGGGTCACTTTGCATATCGTAGAGTTCGTCTTCACTATATGGATTGTAGACGTATTTCCAAGAGTCGGTGCGCACCATCCGTACAGATGCAAGTGTTGGTTCGTATCCATGAAATTCAGCGAAAACGTCGTCGGGCCAATCTGCTAATGTTTCTCCTTTGAGGATCGGTACAATAGACCTTCCGTCGAGATTATCAGGCATTGTGGCACCACCAATTTCCAAGAATGTTGGCATAAGGTCAACAAGGTTCACAAATTCATCACAGGTCGTTCCAGGCGATGTCACCCCTGGCCATCGGACCATAAGTGGAATATGGTGTGTCTCCTCGTACATGTGAAAACCTTTGTTGAAAAGTCGGTGGCTACCGAGCATATCGCCGTGGTCAGTTGAAAAGATAACGATAGTGTTTTCTGCTAAACCGTTCTCTTCAAGGCAATCAATTATTCGTTTAACTTGGTCGTCAATAAAGGTGCAAAATCCCCAATACGCAGCGATGACTTTCTGCCAGTCAGGCCACGTCAAATGACTCGCGTTCCAGCGAAGCATCTCTTTCTGCTGAATAAGTGGTTTGTTGATGAACTGTTCATCAAAGTTCCCCCAACGTTCAACAGAATCAGGGTCGTACATAGTATCGTAAGGTTCTGGCACAGCGTAGGGAAAATGCGGTCCGAAGAAATTAGCCGCAATCATGAAGGGTTGCTCGGAATTGGTATATCCGTTGATTAATTCAATCGTTTTATCTGCAGTCCACGCCTCCATCGTGCGTTCAACAGGAAGTGGAAGCCTGCCGTAGAACGGAGCCTCTCCCCCCATTCCAAAGGTTGCACAGCATCACGGTCAATCCTAAAATCAATCCCATCGTCTCGGAGCCATTGATGCCATTCGCTATATGGGTGCCACTTGTCATAACCCCAGAACTCAGTATCTCCCTGTTTAGCAAGATGCCATTTACCAACACATGCCACATTATATCCGGCGGCTTTTAGGAGTTGCGGATATGCAGGTTTGTCAAGAATCTGATTTGCAAATACTGCATTAAAATTACCCATGTTTGAGAGCTGCCCATGATTATGTGGATAAAGTCCTGTAAGTAATGAACCCCGTGCAGGTGAACAGAGTGCAATGGGTGTATAAGCTTTTGTGAAACGCATCCCTGTTGCAGCAATATTATCCACCGCAGACGTTTGGCAAACAGGGGCACCGTTGCAACCTAATGAATCAAAACGTTGCTGATCGGTAAGTAGAAAAAGAATATTAGGGGATTGTGACATAGTGTATCCTTCTATGTTAACTGATTAGATTTTCCGGATTTAATGCATCCAATTCTGGGTGAACAAATCGACCATCTTTGCGAATGAGATTTCCATCAAAATAGATTTCACCGCCGCCATGCTCTGGCGTTTGAATCATTACCATATCCCAATGAACAGCAGAGCGAACACCGTTATCCGCTTCTTCGTAAGCCTGTCCGGGTGTGAAGTGGAACGATCCCGCAATTTTCTCATCAAACAAGATATCGAGCATCGGGGTTGTGATGTACGGATTGAACGCGATGGCAAACTCTCCAATATAACGTGCGCCTTCGTCTGTATCAAGAATAGTATTCAACTTTTCGGTGTAATTTGCAGATGCTTCAACGATTTTGCCATTTTCAAAGCGGAACCGAACATCAGTAAACGTTGTTCCTTGATAGATTGTAGGGGTATTGAAATGGATCGTGCCGTTGATAGAATCTCGCACAGGCGAGGTAAAGCACTCGCCGTCGGGAATGTTATACTCGCCTGCACACGGAATAACCGGTATATCCTTTATGCTGAACCGCAAATCAGTATCCTCACCGACGATGTGGACTTGATCTGTTTCTTCCATCAAAGACTTGAGGGGTTGCATCGCACGCTCCATTTTACTATAGTCAAGCGTGCAAACGTCAAAATAGTAATCTTCAAATGCTTCTGTGCTCATCTTCGCCTGCTGTGCCATCGCCGGTAAGGGCCAACGTAACACAACCCATTTTGTGCGTGGCACGCGGATATCATTAAGCGGACGCAGCCAATGCTTTTGGTAACGCTGCATTGCTTCTGATGGAACATCGGACATCTCGGTAATGTTATGGCTGCCACGTATTCCAATATAAGCCTGAACCTTTTTCATTCTGTACGTTTCGTATTCACCAATCAATTTTATGCCGATATCATCTCCGCCCAGAATAATTTCGCGTTGAATGCGATTTTGTTTTAATTCAACGAGAGGAATACCGCCTGCTTTTCTCACAGCACGGATAAGGGCGATTACCATCTCCTGCGGAATGTCAATGGCTTCAATTAGGACAAATTCATCGGGTTGGACTTTAGTGGAATGGGTTGTGAGTACGTTTGCAAGTTTATCAAGTCGTGGGTCGTGCATATTTACCTCGGAAGTGGTTTAATTTCAAGTATCGTTTGAATGAAATAAGTAGTTTTCTTGTATATTTTCTGCAATGGATGCCCACCATGTATCGTCTGCGTTCACACGTAAAATATGGGTATAGCGTGGTGCATCATTTGCGCCTAAACTTTTTTCTATTATCTGTGTATATGCGTTGTGTTCGAGAAACTCAGCAATTTTATTTTCCAACCGTTCGGAAGAACGAATTGTAATAACGTTGATAATCTCCGCTAATTCTAAATCCAGCATAAAATCTATGTTCCAGAACAATTTTTTGCCGTTTTTTGGCAGCGGATCGCGTGGCCCCAAACAGCATTCACGAAATTGCTTTAACATTTCTGCTCTCATAGCGTGTGGCGGTTTGCTGCCGCTTCGTGTTGCATGTCGTACAAGTCTACGTGCAAGTGAAGTTGCGCCCTTTTCTGAGAGCGCAGAACCGACATAGGTATAGGCACCTGCAGGCAATGAAATCAGTTTACCTTTCTTAAATCGTCCAAATTGTAATTCGATAGCTTCTTTAAGTCGAATTCGCAGGACATAAGTTCCTGCCTGCGAATTCTCTCCGATAATGAAGATTTTTGGAATTTTCACTGTTTTACCATTTATGCTTGGGTGAATTTTATCTTATGAAGTGCATCTCCATTCACTGTGAGTATACCGTTTCTATCAGGATGAGTCAAGAAAAATAAGAGTACATGAAGCGTTTAACTTGACTTGTATCAAGCTGTATGTTACAATAGCGAAAAAACAGCAGGGAGACGATATATGACACTGATATCAATGTTTGAACAATCAATTCAGCAGTACGGTGATAAACCCGCATTAGCGCATAAACCGAAAGGTGGCACATATCAGGACATCTCTTACATCGAACTCGGTGAATCGGTGGATGCTTTCAGTAGAGGTCTTAGTGCATTAGGGGTGCAAAAGGGGGACAGAATTGCAATCCTATCCGAAAATCGTCCCGAATGGGCTATCTCCGACTTCGGCATTCTCAAAACCGGTGCAGTTAACGTGCCGATGTTTTCAACATTGACAGCAGCACAGGTTGGTTATATTCTCAAAGATTCTGGGTCAAAAATAATCTGTGTCTCGACTACGGAGCAACTGGAAAAGGTGATTGCAATCCGAAATGAAGTAGAGACACTTGAACAGATAATTATCTTTGATTCAATTGAAGGTGAACCTCCTGAAGACGTTGTTAGTTTTGAGGAAGTCTGTGAACGCGGTAAAGAGGCAGATGCACTTGAGACTGATGAGACAAATGAAGACGACATTGCAACGATTATCTATACCTCTGGCACGACCGGTAATCCTAAGGGTGTTATGCTAACGCATGCAAATTTCTTATCAAACTTTAAGGCATGCAAATCGCTTATTGATGTAGATGACACAGATGTATTGTTATCTTTCCTCCCGTTATCACACGTCTTTGAGCGGCTTGGCGGGCACTATGTGCCGCTGTTCTCTGGCGCGAAAATAGCTTATGCAGAAAGCACTTTTACAGTTGCCCAGAATATGCAGGAGGTTTCACCGACGGTCATGCTCAGCGTGCCGCGCTTGTATGAAACAATGCACGATAGGGTTTTACGTGCTGTGCAAGCAGGTTCATCGCTCAAACAGAAAATTTTTCACTGGGGTGTCTCCGTTGGTTCGGCGGTGAGTTCCAAGATTCAACATGGGGAAAACCCGTCTGCGCTATTGCAGTTAAAACAGAACATTGCGGATAAATTAGTCTTCGCGAAATTGAAGGCAGCAACAGGTGGACAACTACGATTTTTCGTGTCCGGTGGTGCTGCGTTGCCGCAATCAATTGCCGAGTTTTTTCACGCAGCAGGCATTCTGATTTTGGAAGGGTATGGTTTAACGGAAACCTCACCTGTCATTAGCATGAATCATCCGGCTAAATGGAGGTTCGGAACGGTCGGTGAACCTGTTCCTGGTATTGAAGTGCAGATCGCTGAAGATGGTGAGATTTTAACCCGCGGACCACATGTGATGAAGGGTTATTTCAACAATGAAGACGCAACTGCAGAAGTTATTGATAGTGAGGGATGGTTTCACACTGGTGACATCGGTATCATTGACGATGATGGGTTTATCAAGATTACTGATCGGAAGAAAAACATTATTGTGCTATCTAATGGCAAAAACGTGGCACCGCAACCGATAGAGAGCCAACTGGTGCAAAGTCCTTTTATTGACCAGATTATGTTAGTGGGTAATGAACGTAAAAATGTTGCTGCGCTGATTGTGCCGAATTTTGATGCACTCAAATCATGGGCATCAGAGAACGGTGTTGATTCGACTGACATTCCTGAGATGTTGAAAACACGTGAGGTGCAACAACTCATTCAGGGTGAGATACGAGAACGTTTGACTGATTTCTCGGATTTTGAACAGGTGCGAAGGTTTGCACTGCTTGAACAGGAATTCTCACAGGAAGAAGACGAGATGACTCCGACACTGAAGTTGAAGCGGAACGTTATTATTGAAAAATATGGTGATGTGATAGAAGGGATGTATCCGGAAGAATCCTGATTTTGCGAATCTCTACCTGACCTACACGACTTTGCTTTTATATGCGTTGCCACGGTTGTTTTCGCGCATCAGCAGCACTCTCAATATAGGTATCTACATTTTCTAAAAGCACAATTGAAAGACAACATCCCAAAGCATTGAGAACGGTTCTAAGCGCGTCAATATGTAGTGCTTCTTTGCTCGTTAACACTTCCGAGAGAAGTTGTGGGTCAATGTCAGTTTTCTTGGCAAATTCAGAGATTCCGCCCTTTGCTTCAACGATACTCTCTAAGGATATCTGAATTACAGCTGGATTCCCATGTGTTTGATATTCTTCCATTACGGCAGAAAGGAAACCGCTCATATCTTCCTCTTCGGCAAGTTGATCAATCAGGAAAGCGTCCCATGTTTCATATATTTTAGTCATTTAACCTCTCCTTGTATTCTATCCAATAGTTTTTTGCACGTTTAATATTCTGATTTAGCAGCGGATCAAATACTTAAGATGGCACAAGAACAGTAAGTCCATGCTTGATTATCTCAATCGTGGCAGGTGTTTCACACATCGGTTCACCGTCAGCGTAAAGCATAACGGGAGGGTCAGTTTCTATCTTCAAACTACGGGTCTGATGGATTTCCACTGCAGGATGAGAAACATGACCACCCCAGAAGAGCGTAACCATCAGACGAAGTACTGTAAAGGATGAAACGGGACGGATAATACAGACATCAAAAAGTCCGTCATCAAATTGTGCGTCTGGGACGATTTTAAATCCGCCACCATAACTTTTTGTGCTTCCGGTTGCAGCAAGCAAAATTGAGTCTTCATAAACACCGAAGTCGCCCTTAATTCGGACAGACGGACACTCGTATTGGAACAGTGTTGCAATAGCGGCATAGACGTAAGAGGCTGTTCCTGAAAATGGCGTGGTGCGTGCGGCAGCGCGACGGCTGACCTCTGTGTCGTAACCACACGTTGTGATGGTCGTAAAATAGTGCTCACTCCCTTTTTCTGAACGGACGTAACCTAAATCGATAAATCTTGATTTACCAGTAAATAGCGTCTGAATCGCATGTTGCGGTTGGCGTGGGATACCTACGGCAGTTGCTAAATCGTTACCACGACCACACGGAATTAAGCCTAAGGTAACATCTGGGACGGTTGCAATGCCATTGACAACTTCGTGAAGCGTGCCATCGCCACCGCAAGCTATTACCTGCCGAATCCCACTTGAGACTGCTTCTTGAGCAAAACGAGTTGCATCTCCAGAGCCAGTCGTTAGCTTTATCTCGCCATTACATCCATCTGCCATAAGGGCAGTGTAAGCTTGTTCAGCAACTGCTTTTGCCTTGCCTTTACCGGATATTGGATTTGCAATAAGGATAAAATCGTCCATATTCGGTTCCTATAAAACCGATCTTACTTAATCACAGCAATCTTCCCAACTTTTTTCTGCGCTTCAAATTCAAGTATATAAATATATATACCGGTAGCTATATCACCGATGCTGCCGTTTGTCAACCACCACTGTTTACTGTTTCCATCGCTTTCGGTGACGTTCAAGTTCTCAAGCAGTTCACCCTTAGGTGTGAAAAGTTGAATGCGGGTTCCTACAGGCACTTTATTAAAGGTGACTACGCCTTTGTCTGATATGTTCGGACGAACAGGGTTTGGATAGACGCGTAACTGTGTAAAATCTTTTATTTTTGTTTCAGCAGCACGCTGCTGTACCTCAACTAAGTTAGTAGTAGCCCTAATCGGGTTTTCATCAACATCAGTTACATTGGACACAGCAATCTCATATTGGTTTGTTGAAACGGTGATTAGTGCTTGTAGTTTATCTGTATCAAAGGCTAAGAGCGCGCGCGTTCCCATTCTGTCACGAATAGCAGACATTGGCCGTAACCCGCCCAATTGTTTTGGCTGACGCAAAAGATACCTTCGCTCATCACTAATTGTAAAATTCATTTGCCGATCAAAAGTGACAATTATCCAATTCGGAGGTTGATAGGTAGCACTGATTATTTTAGGAGCAAGGCGCGGTGTTGCAGAAATTGCCTTTGTTCGTTCTGTTTCTATGCCTGTTTCTCCTTTGGCAGTGATAGCATACCAATAAGTTGTCCCTGTTTCAACCGTTCTGTCTAAGAATCTGGGTAAGGTGAGGTTATTAGCAATTGCCTCAAACTTAGTCCCTGCAGGTGCTTCGCTCTTTTCACCGATCGCGCGATAGATAGTAAAGACGGTGGGCACTTGCGTTTCTTCTGCAGTTTTCCACGTAACCTGAACGACCTTTGCAGTCAAAGGCGTAGCGGAAACGTCCCATGGCGTTAGCATAGCAACAGAGTTATTATCCATCGCAAAAGCAGATTCAATAAAACTTAGCCCTTCTTCAGAGTTAACATAGAGCTCGTGAAACCCATTTTTATTGAGATCAGCGGTGAAGAGCGTAGGTGTTTCAGTGACTTTTTGATGAAATGTCGGTACAAATGTTGTTCCGTTCCATTTCATCACGTAGAGGTTCGGCTGTGTAATGATGGCAAGTTCGTTGGCCCCATCTCCATCTAATTCAGCTATGGCGAGACTGTTTCCACGGAGTCGATACGGCGCAATAGCTTGTTCCCAGAGCTGTACATACTTGCCAGCTGTATACGTAAAAACAAGGAACTTCCAGATAGGTGAAGCGGAAGACACATCAGGCGGTGAGACAGTGCCACCAACAACAAATTCTGCCCTGCCGTCATCGGTTAAATCCCCAGAGATTAATAGCCTAACATCTATCCCAAGTTGAGTTTGCCACTGGAGGTGGAAAGTGTTATTTGCTGTAGCAGTATAAATGAAAAGTTCCCCTTCACTATCACCAACAATTAAGTCGTCATTCCCATCAACATTGAAGTCGTCAATTGCAAAGTCTAACGCAAAGACATTTTTCCCTTCCGTTTGATTAACTAACTCAGCAATTCTGTCATACACGTTATTTCCTCTATTTTCAAAGATGAGAATCCGGTTATTGTTGTTATCAACGCCAACAATTTCCTTTTTACCATCACCATCCAAGTCTGCGATTTTTCCGCCTGAAAGAAACGGTGTCGCCCAAATAATTTGTGCAGGGTAACCATTTGGTGTAAGACTTTCTATCAGGAATGTTTGATCTTCGTCGTTAGCAAGTATTTCCAGCAAGCCATCTTTATCTGTGTCGTCTACTGTCCACGGTGTGAACGTTTCTAAATTTATGTCTTGATCCAAGATTTCAAGCGAATCTATGTTGGAGAGGTTGTGCGCTATCTGATATTTGCCTGTTGGTGATCGTTCATAAAAAACGATACCGTCAGGTGTCGTAAGTTTTTCCCCAGCGGTATTTGAAAAAGGTGCACCGACAAGTTCGGGTAAGCCATCTTTATCAAAATCAGTAGAAACATTTGCGAGGCGGAGCTGGGGCATGTCAAGTGCCGTTTCAATGAACCCATTAGGTGATATAGAACTGCCAATAACGTCGATTGTGTAGTACTTCTCATTGTTGTCATCAACTGTCTTTAATCCGATAGTGTTTTGTGCTGCGATGTAAAACTGATATTGTCCTGTTTCCAATTCCAGAGAAAATAAGTGTTCTTTGGCGAGTCCTCTTTCCTCAATAGGAGCAAAAGGCGTGATTTGACCACTGCGCCGAAAATAGAAGGTATTCCGAGTTACATCGTCTGTAGCCCAAGTGAAAATCGTGGAAGAACTGTCTCCGTATAACGTCTCAGTTGCCGTAACAGAGAAAACTTTGGGGGGTGTGCGGTCCACCGTTAACACAACTTGGTCGTGTGTTTGGCTACCATCTCTTCCCGTGGCAACGAGGCGAACAGTGTAAACGTCCTCTGGTATATCAGTCGTATCCCATACGGCTAACTGTTCGGCTACTTTTTGCGTTGATAAAGGGTCTGTAAACGGAACATAAGTTGTAGGGGTAGTAGAACTTCCATAAAACAGCTGCCACGATTTAAACTTATAACCTCCTGCAGTGCCGATAAATGTAATTGAAGTTGATCCGCCACTATTTGTTTGCGGTGCATGAATTCGTGCTTGTAAGACACCACTTGCTAATAAAGCTCGTTCAGCATTGAGGGTTCCCGCACCTGCAAGTTTCGGATCAGGTTCATCACTATCTTTTTCCAAAACCACATCGGCAGTGCTGGTGAGTATTTGTCGGACTTCTTCGTGGGTCAGAGAAGGTCGTTTTGCTCGCATTAATGCTGCAACGCCTGCGACGTGCGGTGCTGCCATAGAAGTACCAGTAAGAATACGGTAGTCGTTGTCGATTTGTGTGCTGAGAATAGCGTTTCCGGGAGCTCCTATGTCCACAGATGCACCGAAATTGGATTTGTAGTAACGTTGTTTGTGTTGGTTCGTTGATGCTACAGAAATAACTTTTCGGTATCCGGCGGGAAAAATACTCTCTGCTTCATTTGAATTGCCCGCCGCTCCTATTAATACCGCCCCCCGTTGATATGCATAATCAATAGCGTCTTGGATAACAAAGGAGTGTTGTGCGCTGCCCCAACTCATGTTAATAATATCCGCACCGTTATCAGCGGCGTAGACAATCGCTGCGGCGGAGTCGTCATCCTGCATACGAGAACCGCCACCGAGTGAAAGTCCAGCGCGCACCGCCATCAGCGGGCAATTCCACGCAACTCCAGCAATACCGATACCGTTATTTGGCATTGCACCCGCTATGCCAGCAACGTGTGTCCCATGCCCAGATTCATCAATTGGTTCGTTATCGCCTTCTATGAAATCGCCTTCTGCTTGCAGATTGGGGGCATCGGTAAAATCCCATCCATGTATATCATCAACGTAACCGTTGCCATCATCATCTAAACCATTATCAGGAATTTCGCCAGGATTTACCCAAATTTTTGAGGCGAGATCATCGTGTCTATAGTCAATACCAGAATCGATGATAGCGATAACCACTTCACGGTTGCCCTTCTCAATTGCCCATGCTTGTGGCAAATTTATCAGCGGCAAACTCCATTGCTCTGGATATTTTGGGTCGTTGGGAACAATTTCATTCACCAAAGTTGGACGTAAATAGTTATACGTGACCGCCTCAATAAGTTCGCTCTTTTCAAATGCTGCTTTAAGTGCTGAAAGGTCTACAGTGAGTGAAAACCTTAGGAGATAGGTGCGCTTAAGTTTGGCGTTATGTTTTGAAAAACGGGTGACAGATGGGAAGATAGATCTCAGAGATTCTACACTGTGCTTTGCATACAATGCTGCTATGGGAGATTTGACTTGCAGTCGCTGTAGATCGGTTGATGCTTCTGGTGTCAGGCGAATTAATAATTCACCCGGTGTAATTTCAGGCGGGGTAGCATTTCCAACAGCAGTACAGTAACTGATTATTCCGATAATCAAAAGGACAAAAAGGGACAGATTTTTTGAAGATGTCTGCTGATTCATACGCTGCTAATCCAGTAGTTCAAGTTTACCTGTCTCGGGTTCGCCTTTCAAAACATCTACAACTTTTCCGGTTTTGTCATCAATAATACCGATAGCGAGATTGCCCCAACCGTGATTATAGAAACTGACTGTCCAAGCAAATCCTTGAAACCATGCATATTCACGAATCCCCTTTTGATCCGCCAATGCAGCTTTGATGCGTAGATCAGATTTTGCTATATGAAGGATTTTATCTGCTTTTTTTGATGGTGTTATTTGCGGTTTCGGTCTCTCAAGTTGGATCCGTTTACCGATGTTTGCTTCAGGAGGCAATGCCTTTGGCGATTGCTTTGCAAGGGTGCGAAGTAAGGTCGCATGTCGGAGATATGCGTCTCGAAGTTGTTCATAGTTTTTCAATCCATATTTTATTGGAATCTTCTCATACTGTACTGCGCACATTTCAGCTGCATCAGCCTCAAGATGTAGTACTTTTGCATACTCTTTTTTCTGTTCCGCGCGTTCCTTCAACTCTGCAAAAAAAGTAGCGTAGATACCAAAGTTATAAAATCTATCTGGATAATGTGGTAACCATGTTGTAATGAATTTGGCAATTTTTTCGCGTTCCACTTTTAGGTCAACTTCTGAAGTTTTCGATTTTTTCCACGCAGCTTTGGTGCGTTTGAGGTGCAATTGGCGTTGTTCCTGAATTTCGAGTGCTTCCTTTTCTGTGCGCGCAGCCCATTTCTCATATCCGTTGCGTTTGTAGTAATTGAGGGCGATCTCGTTCATCGGCACAGAAATTAGGGTGAGGCATTCTGCCGCAGCTTCGTGCCAGAGGGCAAGCCTACCAAAATCACCGCGCTGTTCGGACATTTTGATAAAGATGTTGGCATTCGCTGTGCCTTCAAAAATAGCACTGCACGGTTTTGTGAGTATGAGCAAAATTAAAAATAATAGCAATGTGGTGTTTTTCATTTTATTTTCGCACCACCTAAATTTATTGAGGGAGATTCATAGTAAGTGGACAGCACGCGGAACGTGCCTACTACTTTTAAATGCAAACTTTGTTTTATTTAGAATTATACGTCGGCATTATGCGTACGGTTGCTGAAAATATCTCTTGCGGGGACAGCACAATAACACCTGCTGGAATGCCTTTCGCCTCTAAATTGATGGCATCTGTCGGGCAGGTATACGGTTCAAAACAGATAGCATCTCGCTCCGGTGGCGTATATACAACCAGTTCCCTAAATTGCGCATCCGATTCCATAATCATGCCGTGTCCTGTATCTCTATTTTCAATAACGCATCGACTTACACCGTCAACCAATTGAACATCTGTGAAAACATGGTCAAGTTTCAATTTTGCAAAGGGTTGTCCGTTGCGTAGGTCAAGCGTTCCTGTGACATCCTTCTGTTCGCCGGTAGGCACGAGAACCTCATCCAATTCCCAATATTTGTTGGCAGGAACGGTAATCACTGCTTTTGACGCGTCCGCTGTTCCGGTTAGGTTTGTGCTAAAATACGGATGAATGCCAAATCCCATCGGCATATTTCCATCGCCTGTGTTTTGGATAGAAACCACCATCGTTAACACGGCATCTTTGATTGTATAGGTAATCTCAATTTTGAATGGAAAAGGATATTGGCGACTAATATCCGGAAAATCTCCTGAATTTAGCGAAGACACCAATGTTGCACCGTTTTCACTCGCATGGTGTTTGTCAACTTTGTATGGACGGTTCAATAGCAGACCGTGAATAGTAGTCGGTGATTCAGGCTCTTTGTCAAACTGATAGGTTTTACCCTCAAATTCCCATTTTCCGTTCCGAATTCGATTAGGGAACGGAAAAAGAATTGGGTTACCGAAGGCAGTTGGACGTTGTTCCAACGTTTCTAAATCCGGTGGTTCGTCTATCAATTTGAGCCAGTTTTTTCCATCGAAGACCCTGAACGCGTAGCAGTTATTTCCGAGTGATGGAGCAATCTCGGCAATCGCTTTGCCACCTTGTTCTATGGAGTAGACATCAAAGTCCTGAGAATCCCATGCTTTGCAAACTGAATACGAAGTTTGGGCCATTGTTTTTCCTTTTTCAGAGTTTACGAGTATCGTTGAAAGTAAGAGAAGGACACAAATTGTTGTAATTCTAAGATGTTTAGAAAACATAAAAACTGCACATTTCTTAACAACACGGAGCGGTTAGGATCCGCTCTTACCGTTGCTCTTTATTCTCTAGCGCACCATTCAATGCCGCGCCGCAATACCTCTCGGAAGTTCGGATTAGAATAGGTGACGTTGTCATGTCCGCTCTGGAGACAGAAAATACGAGAATTTCCATATTCACGCGCCCACCCTATCACGTCCATGCTATTCGGATGGTCAACGGTTAGCAGGATAGTGCTATCTTCACCTGCAAATTTCATCGTATAGGTTTCGTCTCCCATCTCCCAATCGGTGAGTCCTTGAGTAATCGGATGGGTAGGGTCAGTAACTTGCATCTGCAATGTTTGCTTCGGAAAGTAACCGAAATCAGCACGACTGTCAATACCACACATATCAGAATAGGCATCCCACTCTGGGAAGGCAAGGATAGCGTGATGCAAGATGACCAATCCCTGCCCACGTTCAGTGAGTCCCAAAATGGTTTTCGCTTGTTCCTCTTTTGGATACGGACGGTGGAAGTTGTAAAACACAACAGTATCATATTCCTTCTGGTCTGGATCGTCTACAAAGACATCCAGGTCTTCTCTAACAAACGCAATGCCTTCCATATTTTGAAAGACTGCGTCAAAGTCTTTTTCTCGAAATCCGTGTTCTCCGGTTACGACTGCGATCTTCATTGATGTATTTTTCTCCTATCACATTTATTTGAGGGGTATGCATAAATAATTCAATGTCATATATGTGCTTAAAGGTAGTAGGCACGCTCCGCGTGCCGTCCACAAGTTCAAAGACGTACAATGAATTGTGTTACTACAAACGCTGCTTTATATCGGGATTACAAAACCCTCCCATAAGAACTATCGGGCGATGTTAAAACGGCAAATGTTGGGTTTCGCTACGCTCTAACCAACCTACGAACTTACGGCACACGGCGTGTGTCTACTACTTTGCAAATCTAATCAATAATAGCCTGATAGGTTAGCACTCGGAATTGGGCGTGGAAGGGGGCATCACCGATTAATTGCGTCATTAGAATGCCGATCAATTCTTCAACGGGATCAATCCAAAATGTGGTACTTGCCAGACCACCCCAACTGTAAGTGCCTAAAGAACCAAGGGCATGTGTGTCAGCCACATCGGTGACAACAGCAAATCCTAAACCGAAACCGCATCCAGTTCTCCACAGTGGTTGCCAATCATCAGGGATATGATTCATTGTGATAAGTTCCACCGTTTTTCTACCGAGCAAACGGACACCGTCGAGTTCGCCTTCATTGAGCATCATTTGGCAAAAGCGGAGGTAATCTGCAGCGGTTGACTGCAACCCTGCACCACCCGAATGGTGAAAACTAAGTGGACCACTTGAAACAGGCGCATTTTCCAGCACATGAATACCGCCATCTTCCGCAGGTTCATATAACGTGGCGTATCTGTCGGCCTTTTCTTCAGGAACAGAGAAATCTGTATCTACCATGTCTAAGGGTTCAAAAATCCGCTTCTTCAAGAACTCCGCAAACGGCATTCCTGAAACGACTTCTACAAGATAACCGAGAACATCGGTAGACATGCCGTAATTCCACGCGTCGCCTGGGTGGTGTAAAAGCGGGATATTACCGAGTTCTTGTGCCATGTGTGAGAGGTCCCCACCGTAAAAGTCCGCTTCTCTATATCGGTCATTAATCGGGTGTACCCAGTCGCCACCATAGATAAGGCCTGCAGTATGGGTGAGTAGGTGTTTGACCGTCACCTCTCGTTCCGCATCAACAATCGCATCGCCATGATTTGCGTAAACCTTCATTTCTTTGAAAGCAGGGATAAATTCAGATACAGGTGTATTGAGTTGAAAATGTCCCTCCTCATAGAGCATCATCACGGCAACACTTGTAATCGGTTTTGTCATTGAGTAGATGCGGAAGATGGTATCAAACTCCATTGGTTTAGCAGTTGCAACGTCCTGCATGCCGAACTTTTCGAAATGTACGAGTTTACCTTCACGAGCGATCATTGTTAATGCGCCAGGTATTTTGCCATCGTCTACCCAACGTTGTATGACAGGTGCAATTCGTTGCAACCGCGCTGCGGACATACCGACCTCTTCAGGCACCGCGCGCGGAATTCCATAGTCCATAAGTCTGTTTCTCCTCAGTTATAGTGAAATCCAAAAATACATACACACCACTTTTGGTCCGTGGGACCTAAACCGCCAAACTGTGCTGTAGCACAAACTTTATGAAGATGAAGTAATTAAATCGGTAATTTTTCATTATACATATTCGAAACATTTTAAGTGCTCTTCAGTCCCGTAGGGACGATATGTTTATAGCAGCGCGGACAACCTCATTCCTTAGTCCCGTAGGGACGATATGTTTCGAAGCGCATCAACAATAAATATGCCGTTCCTACGGAACTCAAGAGGGGAAGGACAACATTTTTCTATAAACATTGCGTCCCTACGGGACTAAAGAAATTACCATAATATTTATTTAATCTCCATTTAGTTTGTGCAGTAGTGGATGCAAACTAAAAGTTTTGCGCTACAATAATATCCAAAGTTATTGGCATCAGATAGGCGGACAACTTGGATTTATCATTTTTGCTGATTATCCGACTGTTCTGGTTCTGCTTCTATTAAAGCCTGATAAGTCAACTTCCTGAATTCCCCTTGAAAAGGATAACGGTTATTCATCAGCTGCGTCATCAAAATTCCGATGAGTTCTTTTTCTGGGTCAATCCAAAAGGTTGTAGCGGCTGCACCGCCCCAACTGTATGCACCTGTAGCCCTTTTATTTTTATCGCCATCCTTACGGGTTACAACATGAAATCCGAGTCCGAAAGCACCATCTTTGCCGTATTGATGATGTGGATAGCGCATGAGTTCAACGGTTTCGGTCTTTAAAATGCGGACCCCCTCCAATTCACCACCGTTAAGTAACATCTGACAGAAACGGAGGTAATCCGCAGCAGTAGAAACAAGACCGCCACCACCAGAAGGAAAGAAAGTGACATCATCATTTGCAAGCGGCGCGTTTCTCGCAAGTTTAAGTCCACCTTCTTCTGTAGGTCTATACAACGCTGCAAATCGCTCTACTTTTTCCTTCGGTACTGAAAATGCAGTGTCTACCATGCCGAGTGGTTTGAAAATCTTTGTCTGTAAGAATTCCTCAAACGGCATTTCAGATACGACTTCCACAAGATAGCCGAGAACATCTGTAGAAACACCGTAGGTCCATCTTGCTCCAGGTTCGTGAACGAGCGGGATATCGCCCAGTTTTTCTGTCATCTCTGCTAAACCGGAACCACGTTTGAATATTTTGAGCTCACCATAGAGTTTATCAACAGGTTTGTCACCCCACCCGTAAGTCAAGCCGGAAGTATGTGTTAAGAGATGTTTTACTGTCATCTTATTTTTAGCGTCATGTGTTTCAGTCTGTTCTTTGTTGAATACCTGCATGCCTTTAAAGGCGGGTATATACATTTCAACGGGATCATCAAGTTTCAAATGCCCTTCATCGTAAAGTACCATCACAGCAACGCTGGTAATCGGTTTTGACATTGAATAGATACGGAAGATTGTATCTGGTTCAATCGGTTTTTTATTCTCAACATCTCGCATGCCGATGGTTTCAAAATGTGCAATCTTCCCTTTCCTCGCTATAACTGTGAGGAATCCAGGTAGTTGCCCTTTGTCAATGTACCCCTGCAGCGTCGGTGCGATTTCTTTAAGCTGTTCAGTAGAAACACCAACATCCTCTGGCTCAGCTATCGGAAGTCCTTGTCCGAATGCAAGTGCAGTGGTCCAAAATAGTAGTAAAAGTAAGCAAGTTAATCGTTTCAATCTATTCTCCTTTTTATTTTCGTGTCATATAGTGATGTGTCTGCCGAAATTTTATGGGTAAAGGTCGCGATTCTGAGATCGCTCCTACTGAAGATGGATCTAACATTGTAGAAGGGAACTCCGATTCCCGACAATTGCTGAAGTCTATAATTTTAGAATAAGCACTCCAATAATTTTCAACGTAGACCGTTTTTTGTCTCTAATTACGCTATTATTCCGAGTCAATTAAAGCCTGATAGGTAAGCTTCCTGAATTCCCCTTGAAAAGGATAACGGTTATTCATCAGCTGCGTCATCAGAATGCCGATGAGTTCTCTTTCTGGGTCAATCCAAAAGTTAGTCGCAGCTAAACCACCTCCACTAAATGATCCAGATGACCGTCCATTTTTCCCATAATTTTTACGTGTAACAACATGGAATCCAAAACCGTAAGCCCATCCATCTCTGTGATATTGTTGATGTGGATAATGCATCAGTTCAACGGTTTCGGTCTTTAAAATACGCACACCATCTAATTCACCGCCATTGAGTAACATCTGACAAAAACGGAGGTAATCCGCAGCAGTAGAAACAAACCCGCCACCCCCAGAAGGAAAGAAAGTGAGGTTATCAGTTGCAAGAGGCGGTTTTCCGACACGTTGTAGTTCCCCTGATTCAGCAGCTCTATATATAGCCGCAAATCGTTCTACTTCTGTTTGTGGCACCGAAAACCCAGTATCTACCATGCCGAGTGGTTTGAAAATCTTCGTCTGTAAAAATTCTTCAAACGGCATTTCAGATACAACCTCCACAAGATAACCGAGAACATCCGTAGAAACACCGTATTTCCATCTCTTGCCGGGTTCGAAAACAAGCGGGATTTTGCTAAGTTTCTCTACCTTTTCTGCCAACGTTGAATCACGTTCAAATACTTTCAATTTGGCGTAAAGTTTATCAACGGGTCTGTCGCCCCACCCGTAAGTCAAACCGGAAGTATGTGTGAGTAGATGCTTGATTGTCATCTTATTTTTTGCGGTATGGGTTTTAGTCTGTTCATTGTTAAAGACCTTCATGTCTTTGAATGCGGGAATATAGTTTTCAACAGGATCATCAAGTTTCAAATGCCCTTCATCGTAGAGGACCATCACAGCAACGCTGGTAATCGGTTTTGACATTGAATAGATACGGAAGATTGTATCTGGTTCAACCGGTTTTTTATTTTCAATATCCTGCATACCGATGGTCTCAAAATGTGCGATTTTCCCTTTCCTCGCGATGACAGTAAGGAATCCTGGTGTTTGTCCTTTGTTGACGTATCCCTGCAGAACAGGTGCGATTTTTTCAAGCCGTTCAGTAGAAACGCCAACATCCTCTGGCACCGCCATCGGAAGACCATGTTCTGGCACATCTGTAGCGGCTCCGTAAACGAGTATGCTAACACACAAAAGTGATAATATCGTATACTTTAATATCCTCAAATTTGGTTTCCTTTGTAGTTTATGGGACCTGTTTGATATAACCCCAACGTGTCGTTAATTTTGATTGTGGGTCAACGCTAAGAATTTGGGCTAAGCCGATATCCTTAGCCTCTTTAATTTCATCTTCACTTCGTGCGATGTTGGAGATACGTATCTCTTCAATGATACCTATTAATCCGTTAGCATTGTCAATATTCGGCACACCGATGGTAATCGGATCGTTGCTCTGAAACGTAGCCGCATTGGCTTTCTCTGTCTCTAATTGACCATCAACGTAGAGGCGCCCCATATCCCCATCAAACGTAAAAGCAAGATGATGCCATGTGTTGTCTGTGATTCGCGTTGTACCATTCATGTTGAAGGCACATCCTCCATTTGCACCGATCTGTGCATGCAGGACCTGCTCATTATTATGCACCCATATACCGTAGTTCCGATTAGTGCATCCTACCTGCTGTTTGCAGACGATTCCCTGCCATTTACCATCATGTCCTGTTACCTTGACCAGCACTTCAATCGTGAGTGTTTCCAACTCCAATTTTTTTGTTGAATCCACGACAATATAACCGCTGCCATCCCCAGGGAATTCTAACCCTGTGCCAGACTTCGCTTTTACCCATTTGAGACTACCGGTTATTTTACCATTATGTCCATTACCAGAAGCGTCTCGGACCGTCTTTCCATCTCCTTCTTCAAAGAGCCACACGGCAACGGTGTGTTTGTCAACTGCTGCGTGTGTGGACATAACACTGAGTATCACTAAGACCATAGTTATGACTAAGATAAGGGATAATTTTGAATAGATATATTGCACTTTCATATCCTCCTTTATTCCGATTAATACCGAACTGTAGAAACATTATTAGTGAACAATACAACAGACTGTGGTTATATTATCAAAATAGAGATTTTAAGTCAATAATTTGATTGCTGGGAGGGTGTGTAAAGTTTTGTCACCTTTTTATTTGAATCGCGGATTGTCACGGATTATGCGGATTGCGCGGATTATATGCATGGAGATGCCAAATCGTTTTTCGTCTGGGCGATGTTTCTCGTCCGATAGTCCGTTTCTGTAGCACGGGGAATGCCTAAAGACGAATGCGCCAAATCAACGGTATGAATGCCATTTAGGCATTCCCCGTATGGCATTCGCCATGATTCATACCGTTGATTTCACTTCCATGTTGAGCTTTTGGGGATAGCACAAACTGGAAGTTTATGCTACAAAACGCTTGCGAGTTTTAGCATCATCTGCGATTCTGACAAGTTTATGCGTCTTTCCTGATGGGACAATGCTATATGTGACAAAAACTTTACATACCCATTGCTGGGGCCCCGCCTTTTTGTTGTTTTAATTGGAAAAATTGTGTATAATTCCTTTAGTCCAAAATAAAAGGTTTCCCGAAAGGAGTAAACCATGTTGAAAACTATTTTCTGTTTCTCGGTCTGTTTGTGTACTATTACGTTGCCATCTCTCGCTCAGTTGACACCTCAAGACCTTAAAGAAATTCGCTTGATTGTCAAAGAGGAAATCGAAACAGTTCTTGATAAGGAACTCACGCCTATAAAAGCTGATATCGTATCTATAAAATCCGATATTGTGTCTTTAAAAGAGGGTTTTGCGCGATTAGATGGACGTTTAACCGGCGTTGAAAAACAGATCGCAATGGTTGCAAACCTTGTATACGCTTTGGTAGCACTCATAGTGATAGCCGTAGGTATTCCACAGCTCATCATCACATGGCGTAGTAGGAAGGATAGCGCGTCAGAAATGCAGATTGCGGCACTCATACAGAAACAGAGTGAGATGATCAGTTTACTCACAGCCGAGGTAGAAACGCTCAGAGTAAAGATGTATCGTCACTTCAATGATTAGAGCGACAATCGAGATGTGATAGTGAGTAGGCTTTCTGCTGAATACCATCACACTTTTTTATTTGCCCTGCTCCATAACGAAATGCCACTTAATGTTGCGTAAATCACAGAAATTCTATATAATTCTATAGATAAAAAATATATGCTAATGTATGAATTATAGGGAGTTTTAGTTTGGATGCAAAACAGATATGTTTGTTAATCAACGATGAGATATCGAAGGAAAAATTATTTTCATCAGAAAAACGGGAGGTTCACCCCGATTGTAATACATCATGGCGAATTTCACCGGAACCGTTTTGGATTTCACAAGAGGACTTGAATTGGTTTGAGGAACTCGGTCCGCACCTATTAAGTTTTTATCGCGCTTGCAACTTGCTCTATTCCCAAAGCGCGAGAGGGATTCAACCCGCTTGGGTAGCAGAATATTTAGATATTGGTAAACCTGAAAGTGTCATCCAGCAGGGACGGATGAACCGCTTCAAAAGCCAACTGCCTGGCGTCATACGCCCTGATATTTTACCGACTACGGACAACAGCAAAATAATAACAGAGCTTGATTCTATCCCTGGTTTCATCGGTGCGACAGGTTGCTTGGCGAGGTTGTATGCGAAACTTGGCTATCCCATCATCGGCGGGAAAGATGGCATGGTGAATTCCTATGCGGAAATGATCCGCGCTTTAGCAAAGAAGGATAATCCTACACTTGCAATTGTTGTTTCAGACGAATCTGAAGATTATAGACCAGAAATGGCGTGGCTTGCTAATGCACTTTGTGATGCTGGACTCAGAACTGCCGCCGTTAAACCTCACGAGATTTTCTTTACCGAAGATGGGCTATTTGTTCAAAATGCAGATGGTAAGATGGAGGTTGATGTCGTTTACCGCTTCTATGAGTTATTTGATCTTCCGAACATCCCGAAAGCAGAATTAATCTTCTATAGTGCGAAGAAGCGCACCGTTGTGATGACACCTCCTCCGAAAGCCTATTTAGAAGAGAAATTGTGTCTCGCGCTCTTCCACCATCCCTCACTTCAACCTTTTTGGCAACGTCAACTTGGCAAAAAAACCTATCCGTTTCTACAGGAAGCGATTCCACAGACGTGGGTCCTTGATCCGCGTCCTTTACCGCCGCATGCTATTATTCCAAACTTGGAAATAGAGAATATGCCTGTAACGGACTGGCGACAACTCAGTATTGTAACACAACGGCAACGGGAATTAGTAATCAAACCTTCGGGGTTTTCGGAACTCGCCTGGGGTAGCCGTGGCGTCAAAATCGGGCATGATCTGTCAACAGAGGAGTGGGGAGCTGCAATTGAAAATGGTCTTGCGTCTTTTGAGAAAACACCACACGTATTACAGCAATTCCACACCGCCCAACGTGTAAGGATGCAATACTACGATTTTGAAACTGCGGATATGCAAGAGCTGCCCGCCCGCCCACTTCTGCGTCCATACTATTTTGTTGTAGGTGATACTGTGAAACTCGGTGGAATTCAGGCAGCTGTCTGTCCTGCCGATAAGAAGATATTACACGGGATGGTGGATTCTATTATTGTGCCTTGTGCGCAAAGAGAATAAATTCATTCCACATCTGACAGTGCTTTCAACAGTTCATTTGCTCCGCTGTTACGCAATCTTTCAGCAACAATTCTGCCCAAGTGCTGTGCATCGTCTAACATTCCCGCTGCGCTTTCTACAATACGGACTCTCCCTTCAGGATGGCATACAGTGCCGATAAGTGAGAGTTCACCCTCAACGTGTTCAGCATACGCGCCTATCGGCACTTGACATCCGCCGCCGAGACTTTCCAATACAGTTCTTTCAGCGGTAATTTCGGCAACTGTCGTTGTGTCGTTCAAAGGAACAAGTAGGTTTTCAATGTCGCTATCTCCTTCACGCGCTTCGATCGCCAATGCTCCCTGTCCAACTGCTGGCACCATCTGCTCTATTTCAAAAAATTGCGTGATAACTTCTTCCTTAAGGAGGCGTTTAATCCCTGCCGCAGCGAGAATAATCCCATCAAGATCGGTTTCTTCAAGTTTACGGATCCGAGTATCAACATTGCCTCGGACATCAATAACTTGCAAATCTGGACGTAGATGGAGAAGTTGTGCCTTTCGCCGTGGGCTTGTAGTGCCGATTTTCGCACCATGCAGCAAATCTTCTAAGAAGAACCCTGTGGATGTAACGAGTACATCGCGTGGGTCTTCACGCTTTGGGATCGCGGCTATACAAAGTCCTTGGGGTAATTCTGTTGGGAGGTCTTTAAGGCTATGAACAGCAAGGTCTATATCACCGTTTAATAGCGCGATTTCTATCTCTTTGGTAAAAACGCCTTTGCCTAATCCCACCAAAGAACGATTTTGGATAGTATCACCGGTGGTTTTGATGATTTTGAGGTTAACTTCAACATCGGGGAAATGGTGTGCTAATTGCTGTTTTACAAAGGATGCTTGCCATAGCGCAAGTTGGCTGCCACGCGTGCCAATTGTAACCGAGCTGCTCATTCCTGTTCCTTATCGTCATTATTGTCCAAAGCGAACAACTCTTGGAGGGCATGAACATATTGCCCATGATCAGCATTGCCATCGTTAACAGCGTGGCGCAAATTTTCTACCGGGTGATGTAGAAGTTTTTTAACGATTGCTTGTGTCATAGATGCAACAGCATCTTCTTGTGTGTCTGACAATGTAGTCTTACCCAAGCAGACTTTGAGTTCACATTCGGCTATCTGTTGAAACTGCTGATGTAGTGCTTTAATGGTGGGATTAACTTCGAGGATTTGCAATTGGTCGTGAAATTGCTTCGCCTCTTCAGAGACAATCTGCTCAGCGCGAACCGCTTCCTGTTTCCGTTCTTGGAGATTAGACGCTACAACAGCTTCTAAATCATCAATGTTATAGAGAAAGGCGTGGTTGATTTTACTCACGTCCGGTTCAATATCGCGTGGAACAGCGATGTCAATGAGAAACATATACCGATGTTTCCGCTTTCTCATAATCTCAGCAAGCGGTTTGCGTTCAATGAGATAATAGGGGGCGTCTGTGGAGCTGATGACGATATCCGCATCAATGAGAAAGTTTAGGTTTTCCTCATAAGCAACAGGGACGCCTTTAAACTTCTCGGCAATCTTGACAGCACGTTCATAAGTACGGTTCGCAACGATTACTTTTGAAACACCATTCGCGACGAGATGTTTGGCAGTCAGTTCGCTCATCTCACCCGCGCCAATAATCGCTACGGTTTTGTTTTCTAAAGTATTGAAAATCTTTTTAGCAAGTTCTACCGCTGCATAACTGATCGACACAGCTCCTGCAGCAATAGTGGTTTCTGAACGTATACGTTTACCAACACTGAATGCCTTCGCGAAAAGGCGGTTTAGGATTGCCCCTGCACCTCCTGCTGAACGTGAAAAATCATAAGCCTCTTTGACTTGACCTAAAATTTGAGATTCACCCACAACCATTGAATCAAGGCTGGATGTAACCCGGAAAAGATGTAAAATGGTATCAAGGTTATGGTGACGATAGCTCCATTTTTTGAGTGTATCCACACTAATTCGATGGTAATCAGATAAAAAGTCAAACAAGACTGAAACAGGTGATTTGGCTGTTCGCTGGGAATTAGCGACCCCATAAACCTCTACGCGATTACAGGTAGAGAGAATTACTGCCTCATCAACCTTATGTGATTCGCGCAGATGATGGAGGGATTCTATGAGTTGTTCTTCGGAAAAAGCCAGCTTTTCTCTGAATTCAACGGGTGCTATATGATGGCTTGTCCCAATAGATACAATCTGATTCATGATACTTGCTCGTCGGATACTGAATACTTGCGAATGTCCGATAGTTAGTAAATTATATCACAATTGAGGATAGAATGTCAAATTTTGCACTTGTCACATCTTTGTGCAACTATCTCATATTACCGAAATGTGTGTGCGCTGTCTAAGAACAGATTCACACCAATATAGGTACAGAGTACGGCAATAAAACCGGCGATTTCAGAATACGCTGCTTTTCTGCCACGCCAACCCCACACTTGACGGATACCAATTTGCACAACATAGATGACCCATGTCACGACAGTAAAAAGAACTTTAGAATCAAGCCATCTCCATCTCACTTCCTCATTAATATACTGAGTCCATAGTGCCCCGACAATTACCCCCGTTGTCAATAGGATCACTCCGAGTAATGTACATCGGAAACCAAGTTCGTCCGAAGCACCGAGGGACGGAAGAAGGTTTTGAAAGATCGTATGTTGCTTTTCACGGATCTTTTTCTCTGCCATCAGGTAAAGCAGTCCAAACCCAAAGGCTGTGATAAATGCAGCATAAGCAAGCAGAATAAGTGTAACGTGTGGAACTAACCAATAGGTTTCCAAATCTTCTGGCAATGCTGATGTATTTCTGGAGAAACTATAGGAAATCAGGATTGTAATGAATGCAAGAGGCATCACAAAACTTCCAATAGCATGTAGCTGCGTCATTCGAACAACAATCAGGTAGATTAAGGTGATTGCCCACGCAAAGAAAGCTGTTGAGTCCGTCCAGTGCGTCATTGGGAAATGTCCTTGAAATGACCACCAGAGTCCAATGAAAAGCGTTAACAAAGCAAACCCAAGACACGTTCCCCAGAAAGCGATTGAGGCGATCCGTGGACGTAGAGTCGGCGTTTCAGATCGTTCCCCTATTGCAAGGTAGAGTGCCTGAAAAATACTGGCTGCTAAATAGACTAATACGGTAATAAGAAAAAGAAAATGCAGGAGTTCTGTTGACATTCGTTATATTTTTGCTTGCTGTGCGCTTAAAAACTCCGATATAAAGTTGTTTGCGTCCTTAATTTTACCATGTCGTACCCAGTTGAAAAGGCATTCGGCAGAACACGCAGGGTTTGTAAGACTTAGACAACATGTTTGTGGACTGTCTACGACGTGTCCGATAAGTTTCTCAAAAAAATCGCCGCGCATTTTGGACGTAGGAAAAGTTTTGAGGACTTCCGGACGCCGCTTGCCAAGCAGGTCAATAAATGCACCGTAACCGCTGTTTTCAAACTGATGCGTGAGTTTCGCATGTAAACGTTCCATCTTGCTTACATCTGTGCTATCCTTTGTTGATATGCTAATAATAAGGTTATCATCTATAACGAGATTCGGTGTAAAGAAGTCAGCAGAGTTTGGTCTATCGAGAATCTCTTGTAAGAAGCCATCAGAAACATCACTTATAGATGTATCGGAAATCACAAGGAATGCATCATCAAAGTCCATAGGATTATGCACCACTATCGCGCCACACTGACGTAATAGTGAGACTCTACGTTCAATTTCCGATGTTTCCTGCTCATATAGGACAACACACTTGCGATCTTCCAATAACAGGTAAACTGGATATGGCAATCTTTGATTTTCAATTGGTACAGGTTTTCCATTTTCATATCCAAGCGTATATAAAGATGACGTCTTTAACGTCTCTTCAAAATGTACTCGGATGCGCCGACTTGTCGCTGGACTCATACCACTTGTGGAGATACTAATCATGAGTTTGCCATCTGTTATTACAGACGCAGCAGCAAATGTACATTGTGGGATAACGTCAACGACATTGACTAAACGAATGTTCTTCTCTTTATGTGCTTCAGCGTATACTGCGGTGTTTATATCTGTAAAATCGGTTGCGGCACATACAAGAAAATATCCGCTCGTATCTCCTGTCTTAAACTGCCGTTTGTGCCATTGTATTGTGCCTATCTCAGCAAGGAATATAACTAATTCGGTTGCGTCTGGACTAATCACAGTTACATTTCCACCACTGATGAGCATAGAGACAACTTTACGTTCAGCAACAGTGCCCCCCCCAACAACAAGGCATGCTCTATTTTGCAGATTTATATGTGCTGGATAAAACATTTTACTATGAATCCCGTGAAACGACGTAATCCGCAAGGTTTTGCAAGGCTGTACGCGCATCCGATTGTGGTATATTTGTTAACGCAGTTTTAGCACGGTCGGCATAACTCTGTGCAATTTCCAAACAGTGAATTTCCACACCATATTTTTGGAATAAAGATTCAACAAAGGTAATAGCTTCGGTTTCATCGGTGTCAGGATTTAGCACTTTTTCAAGCGTTTGTTTCTCATTATCATCACACACTTTTCGGGTATGTATAATAGGAAAAGTAAGTTTCCCTTCACGAAGATCACCAAAAGCATTTTTTCCTAATTTTTCTGGGTCTTCCACGAAATCAAGCAGATCATCTACAATTTGGAATGCAGTTCCAATTTGTTTGCCGTAGGTTGTGAATGCCTCAATCTGCTGAGTGTCATGAGGTCCGAGGATCGCACCGAGCGTGCAAGAGGCGGCAATCAACTTACCGGTCTTAAAACTAATTATCTTTAGGTATTCCTCTTCTGATATATCAAAATCTCCACTTTTATAGGCATGGATGACTTCCCCCTCACACATTGCCTGCGTGGTATCGGCAAGGATCGCCATTGCGGGGTCATCTGCGCGGCGGGAAACGAGCATTGAAAGAACGCGGGCATGCAAGTAATCCCCAACAAGTACTGCCACCTTATTGCCCCATTTTGTCTGTAATGTTTCACGTCCACGGCGGATTGCAGCTTCATCAAGCACATCATCATGCACAAGGGATGCAACATGGATGAGTTCAACAACTGCTGCGAGTGTGTGTGCATCCGCACCTTCGTATCCACGCGCTTTTGCAGATAGCACAACAAGGATAGGACGTAAGCGTTTACCGCCTCCTTCTACAACATGCTGAACCGCCATATCTACAAAACTATATTCGCTCGCTGTATTTTCAGTCAGTTTCGCCTCTACAGCACTAAGATCGTCAGCAATTAAATTTACAATCTGATCAAAACTTGACATTCAATTCCTTTACTACTGTTACAGATTTGCGATTACCTCAGTTGCAGCTTGAACGGTCATATTGATATCCTCTTCGGAATGCGCTAAGGATACAAATCCGGCTTCAAATTGGGAAGGGGCGACATAAACACCACGTTCAAGGAGTCCCCAAAAGTACTGACGATAACGTTCTATATCGGCTGTTCGTGCACCATCTGCATCAGTAACAGTCTCTGCTGTAAAATATAGCATCAGCATTGAACCGACGCGGCTATGCCATGCATCAATTCCATGTTTTTGGGTTGCTTCTGCTATTCCGTCTGCCAGAGTAGATGCGCGGTTTTCAAGTTGCTCATAAACCCCTGGTTCCGCCAGCTTTTTCAAAGTCGTTATACCTGCAGTGACAGCCAACGGATTACCAGATAATGTGCCTGCCTGATACACATCGCCTTCTGGGGCAACACACTGCATAATCTCCCGTTTTCCGCCGTAAGCACCGACAGGCAAACCACCACCGATTATCTTCCCTAAACATGTCATATCTGGTGTAACGTTATAATATGACTGTGCGCCACCATAAGCGACCCTAAAACCGGTAATTACCTCATCAAAGATAAGCACGATCCCATGCTGTTCAGTAATCTCACGAAGTTCATTGAGGTACCCCTCACGTGGTGGGATAATCCCCATGTTGCCCATAATAGGCTCCAGTATGAGACAGGCGATCTCGTCCGTGTTAGCCTCAATTGTTGTTGTCAATGCCTCAGGATCGTTAAACGGGATAGTGAGTGTATTCCGTGCGAAATCCTCTGGCACGCCACCGCTATCCGAAAGACCGAAAGTTGCAACGCCTGAACCCGCTTTTGCCAATAGATAGTCTACATGTCCGTGATAGCAACCATCTATCTTGATGATTTTATTGCGTCCTGTATAACCGCGTGCGACACGAATCGCGCTCATTGTCGCTTCCGTACCTGAGTTGACAAGTCGGACCTGTTCAATGGAAGACACTGCGTTGACGATAGTTTTTGCAAGTTCTGTCTCTAATGCTGTCGGAGCACCGAAACTTGTGCCTCGCGCTGCTGCAGTCCTGACGGCTTCGACCACATCAGGATGTGCATGCCCCAAAACTAATGGTCCCCATGAAGCGACATAATCGATATACTCGTTTCCGTCTATGTCGTAAATCTTGGCCCCTTCACCGCGATCAATAAAGCGGGGATGTCCACCAACCTTGCTAAAATTACGGACGGGACTGTTGACACCGCCAGGGATAAATTGTTGTGATTTTTGCCACGCTGATAAAGATTTGCTACTCTCCAATTCGTTCCTCCAATTCTAATTTGTAAAATCTAAATTATGTAAATACATCAACGGTAGGAACGGTTTTATTATCGAACCTACTCATAGTAAACTTTGAAATTATTGGGACACTTTGATAAACCTGTTTTGGAGACATAACGGACAATAGAAGTTGTAGCACAAACTGTTAGTTTGTGCATATTTGACGCAAACTGGAAGTTTACGCTACAGAAATGTCCCTTAATTATAGGTTTTACTATTACCCGCACCTCAATTTTCAAGCCATTCGACGACCGACTTTGCGAAGTAGGTCAAAATCATATCTGCACCAGCACGTTTGATACTTGTTAAGACCTCCAGTGCTACGCGTTTTTCGTCAATCCATTCATTCTGTGCGGCTGCCTTTATCATAGCATATTCGCCACTGACGTTATAGGCTGCAACAGGCATCTGAAATTCTGTCTTCACTTGATGGATAACGTCAAGATATGAGAGTGCGGGTTTCACCATCACAATGTCTGCGCCTTCCTCAATATCCAGTGCCACTTCTCGTAGTGCTTCCTCGGCATTCGCTGGGTCCATCTGATATGAACGGCGGTCCCCGAATTGCGGTGCTGATTCCGCCGCTTCACGAAAGGGACCATAAAAAGCAGAAGCGTATTTTGCCGAATACGCCATTATAGGTATATTTTCATAGCCTTCTTCGTCTAAGGCATCACGAATTGCGCCGACACGGCCATCCATCATATCCGATGGAGCAATGACATCAGCCCCTGCCTGCGCGTGCGATACACTCTCTTTAACAAGCAAGTCAAGTGTTGGATCATTCTGCACATCTCCGCCTTCCACGATACCACAATGTCCGTGATCGGTATATTCACACAGACAAACATCTGTAATCACAAGTAGGTCAGGAACAGCATCCTTAATGGCGCGTACCGCCTGCTGAATGATACCATCTTCGGCATAAGCTTCCGATCCAAGTGCATCTTTCGTTTCAGGAATTCCGAACAAGATCGTCCCGGGAATTCCAAGCGATGCAAGATCCTTCGCAGCTTTAACAAGCCGATCAATAGAATATTGGTAACATCCCGGCATAGAAGAAATTTCTATTGCCGTGTCATCTCCGTGGACAACAAACATCGGATAGATAAGATCGTCTACAGACAGACTCGTTTCTCGGACAAGTCGACGCAGGTTTTCATTTGCGCGTAACCGTCTTGGACGATAAATAGGAAAAACGCTCATTCAGTCCTCGCTGCATCTGTTTTAATTTCATACTTCTTCAACTCAAGTGTTTTCACTTGTGTTAGGGTATGAGGATCGTTGAAATCGCTGACAATAGGTCTTTCAGCATCTTGGTGAAATTTCACAATCCCGACGTTGGGAGCTAACCACAATGTTGAAACAGATTCACCAGCTGTAGGAGCGCCTTGTCCTGCGAATGTTGGCATCACAGTTTCTGTCCGGTATTCAATTTTCAAACAGTCTTTGAATGTGCCAGCAGGTGTCTCAACGGTTTCTTTGGCAGTGATAATACCTTTTTCTATAATTGTAAAATAGAAGTTACTTACCCGCGACATTCCAGCCAATTCTGCCTCAACACCAGAGTTTCCAAAACTCAGTGTTATTTTAACCTTAGGTTTTATCCAGATTGAATTCCATTCTTCGTTGAGGGCGAAAGGTATAGGAAGCAAGAAGAAATTGTCTTGTACTTCTACTTCTACCTTTACATCGTAGTTAGAAGTAGAAACTGACTGTCCGACTGGACGTTGGACAGTAGCCTCTACCTCTTTAGTAAGCCGCTCCTTGTAAGCCTTCTTAACCTCATCACCAATCAAGAACTTAATTCCTGTGTCCTCTACCTTAAAAAGCGTGGGATGGACGTAATACTCATACTTCTCCCAATTTTCTTCAAATGCCGGTTCATATTCAAAAGCATGATACATTTCACCTGCAATCTCTTCACCTTGAACCGCCTTACGCGTCAACTCATTGCCATCTTGATCTTCGTATACCCAAAAACTTCCAAGTGTGCTGGGAAAATACTTTTTCGCTGTCTCATTTCCCAGTAGGGTTGCACTAAAACTACAGACGAACAAAAATATCAGGACAGCACAAACTTTTTTTAACATAATAACTCCTTTAATTGACAATTATAGATTGAGTTTAAGGAAAAATGATGTGTCTGACACCATTAATTGCTTTCTTCATTTTCTGGTTCTTCAGATTTGATTTCATATTTCTTTAATTCAAACGTTTTCGTTTTAGGTCCAGGTGGCACAGGAAGATCTTCATCGTCTGGAATCATTTCTAAAAAAATGTAATTCGTTTCCTGACGAAATTGGACAATTCCGACATTTGGAGCATACCACACAGTCGTTACGGTTTCTCCTGGCGGTTCTACTTCATCGGGTGGTGGGGCAGGCGTCATTGCTGCAGTAGTTTCTGTACGATATTCAACTTTCAGGCAGTTTTCAAACTTTCCAGCGGGTGTTTCAACAGTTTCAGTACCAGAGATAATTGCTGTTTCTAAAATCGTGAAATCAATTACCAATTGTTGATCCTCTGGGACACCTCCACCCAGAAATTTCATCTTGACGTTTGCTTCAATCTGGTTAACGTCCCACTCCTCATTGAAAAGAATAATAGTGTCGGGGAGGAGGAATAACTGGTTTTGTCCCTGTACCTTAATATCAGCGTCAATACCTGCGTCCAGTGGAGCATCCCGTTTTATTGCGTCAGTGAGAATACCTACCTCTTTCTTAAGGCGTGCTTTAACTGCTTTTTCAACCTCATCGCTAACAACAAGTGTGATACCAGCATTACTCACTTGATACAAAGGAGGGCGAATAAACCAACTATATTCTGCCCAATCCTCCAACTCCGGTTCATAACTGAATGCAGGATAAGTTTTACCAGCAATTTCCTCACCTTCAACAGCACGGCGTGTTAATTCATTACCATCTTGGTCTTCATAAACCCAAAAACTATCTAATGTGCCAGGAAAATAATTCGGGGATTGTGCGTTACTTGTTTTAGTTTTTCCTTTTTCGGCATCACCTTTTAGTGGCTTGGGTGTCGTAATAGACTGTTTCCTGGCACTTTCAAGATCAACTGTCTTGATTTCATATTTCTTTAATTCAAGCGTTATCGGTTTTGGATCAGGCGGTTTTTGAAAACTATCATCATCTGGAATCATATCAAAAAATGCGTATTTTCTTTTTTGGTGTAATTTTACGATTCCGACGTTGGGAGCATACCATACAGTTGTCATAGTTTCTCCTGGTGATTTTTTCTCGCCAGGTCGAGGGTCAGGGGTGATAATTGCGGTTGTTTCTGTGTGGTATTCAACTTTTAGACAATCTTCAAATACACCTGCAGCTGTTTCAACATCTTCAGTTCCGGTGACAATTCCCGTTTCTATAATGGTGTAATCTATTGACGGTTGGTCACCTTCAAATTGCAATTTAAGACTGGCTTTTATTTGATTTACGTCCCATTCTTCGTAGGGGATTACAGGGGTGAGTAGTAGATGGACCTGGTCTTGTGCTTCTGCTTCAATTATGAAGGTGAAGTTTGCTGCATCTGGATCATCTAATTCTATTATTCCTCTCAATAACTCCATTTCCTTACTTAACCGTGCTTTGGCTGCTTTTTCGACCTCTTCTCTTACAAACAATGTGACTCCTGCATCACTAACTTGATATAGAGACGGACGAATAAAGAAACTATAATCCATCCATTTTTTTAATTCAGGTTCATAACTAAAGGATTGGTATGCCTTACCCACTATTTCCTCGCCTTCAACTGCGCGGCGTGTCAATTCATTACCATCTTGGTCTTCATACACCCAAAAACTTCCCAACGGACTGGGAAGATAATTTATACGCTGTGTGTCGTTTGATAACGACTTTGCTTTTTCAGTTTCAACTTTTTCTTCTGTAGATTTTACAACAGAAATAGAATTGTTTTCGCTGCTTTTAGTATCAGCTGATTTGATTTCGTATTTTGTTAATTCAAGTGTCCTAACGGTGGCTGCAGATGGTAGCTTAAGGTCAAGCATAGCTTTTAAAAGCATATCTTCGACTTTTTGATGGACCTTGACAACCCCCACGTTAGGTGCTAACCAAAGTGTTGTTATCGACTCGCCAGGGGACCCGACATCTTCGTCTGGAGGAGATATTTGCAAGATTGTTTCAGTGCGGTATTCAACTTTCAAACAGTCTTTAAACGTGCCAACAGATGTTTTGACAGATTGTGTGCCGAGTATTTTTCCGGATTCAATAATATTGAAATTGGCTTCACCAAATTCTGTAGTGATTTTGGCATTTATTTTTACTGCCTCCCACTCTTTTTGCTTAGTTACAATCTCCGGCAGAATATAAAATATGTTTGGTACTTCCACTTCCACATCGTAGTCAAGCTTAAAAGAAGGATCTTCTTCCTCAGACTTTGTAATTACAGTCTCTATTTCTTTGGTAAGCCGTGCTTTGACTGCCTTTTCGACCTCTTCTCTTACAAACAATGTGACTCCTGCATCACTAACTTGATATAGAGACGGACGAATAAAAGGACTATATTCTGCCCAGTCCTCTAACTCCGGTTCATAATTGAACGCAGGAAAAGTCTTACCAGCAATTTCTTCACCTTCAATCGCATGACGCGTCAACTCGTTACCATCTTGGTCTTCATAAACCCAGAAACTTCCAAGCGTTGATGGAAAATATTTATTTGCAGATTCATCTGCCAGCAGTGTCCCACTAAAGCTAAAGGCGAATAAAAGTATTAAAATGATGTTCAGTCTTTTTAACATGATATTTTCTCCAATTCAGTTGAAGGTGATGTCTGACTTCTTGTATATTAATTCTCAGTATCACTTTCCGATTCAGCGGTTTTGATTTCATATCTTTTTAATTCCAGTGTTCTCTCAGTAGGAGGAGGCGGAGCTACAGGAAAATCAGCATCATCTGGTATCATATCTAAGAACATGTATCCCGATTTTTGATGTAATTTTATGATTCCAACGTTAGGTGCAAACCAAACTGTCGTTACGGTTTCTCCTGGAGGTGCTACTTCATCAGGTGAAGGCGTTGGGGTCAATACTACGGTTGTTTCTGTCCGATATTCAACTTTCAAACAGTCTTTAAACGTGCCAGCAATCGTTTCAACTGTTTCTGTGCCAAGCACAATTCCTGTTTCTATTATCGTGAAATCCATCCCCAACGGTTCATCACTCGTAACAACGCCTGGCCCTTCCATGGTCATCTTAGCCTTGACTTTGACTTGGTTTGCGTCCCATTCTTCATCCGCCACAACATTTTCAGGTAGCAGCAAAAAATTTTCTTGCCCTTGTGCCTCAACATCAACATCTAAATTAAAGGCGGGTATTTCTACACCTGGCGGTGCTTGGCTAAAAACTTCTTGTTTTAAAATTTCTACGAACATATCCATTTCCTTTTTAAGACGCGCTTCAACGGCATTCTCTACCGCTTTGTCAACAACAAGTGTGATCCCTTCATCATTCACACTATATAGCCCCGGATGAATAAAACAACTATAATTCGCCCAATCTTCTAACTCAGGGTCATAACTAAAAGAAAGATACGTTTCACCGGCAATCTCTTCGCCTTCAATTGAATAACGTGTTAACTCATTTCCATCCTGGTCTTCATAAACCCAAAAACTATCTAAAGTGCCAGGAAAATATTTTTGCACTGACTCGTTCCCTAACAAGGTTGTGCTAAAACCAAAGACTAAAAGTAATATCAATACCGGACAAAATCTTTTTAACATGAGAACCCTCCATATCTGTTTTCTCGTTGGTATAATTCTGAAAATTATCTATTCTTTGTTGTCATCGTTTGGTAAAACTTCAGACACTATTTCGTATCTCTTTAATTCATAAGTCTTGACTGAAGGAGCAGTAATCTCTGCAGCTTCTTCATCAGACATTGTCGCATCAACGGCATCTCTATCTGACATCATATTGAGAAAAATCTTATCAGATTGTTGGTGAAATTTGACAATTCCAACATTGGGTGCTAACCATAATGTGTTAATCGATTCACCTGGTAAATCTTTTGTTCCTGATGGATGGGATGCTATCATTTCTGTTTTCGTTTTATACTCGATTTTCAAACAATCTTTAAACGTTCCAGCGGCCACTTCAACAGTTTCTGTGTTAAGGATTTTTCCCGTTTCAACGATAGTAAAATCAAGTGTGATTTCAGGCATTTCTGCAGCACCCTGAAAGTCTGGCAATCCTTGTATGTCGAACTTCATGGTGATTTTGGCATTAATTTGTGATGTGTCCCATTCTTCATCCGGAGTTGCTTGGATCGGGAGTAAATTGAATTCGTCTTTTGCTTCTACTTCCACATGATAGTTGAACTCAACAGTAAGGTTGAGTTCGGGTGGGGTGTTGTTTTCTAAAGAACTCTTTGCCAATTTAGAGAAAATTTCCATCTCTTTGGTTAAGCGTGCCTTGACGGCTTTTTTTATTTCTTCTTCGACAAGAAACGTTATCCACTCCTCCCCAATATTAAACAGAGAAAGATGCATGTAACGGTTAAAATCTATCCAATCTTTTGACACAGGTTCGTAACTGAAACCGTAATATGTCTTCCCCGCAATTTCTTCTCCTTCAATCACACGACGTGTTAACTCGTTCCCACCTTGGTCTTCATAAACCCAAAAACTATCAAGCGTACTTGGAAAATACTTTTGCGTGGATTCGTTTCCTATTAGAGTCGTACTGAAATAAAAAGTTAGGAAAAATATCAAGAAAGGACACAGTTTTTTCAACATGCGGAATGTCACCTTATAAAGAATCATCAATCTGACAGCAGTCCAAGCAAGTCCTACAGATTATTTACTTTCTCCGTTTTCGGATCCATCAGATTGGATTTCGTAACTTTTTAATTCAAGCGTTTTCACCTCATCTGAATTCTCCTGTTCACTCTTGAATTTGACAATTCCGACATTAGGGGCTAACCACAAGGTTGAAACAGATTCATTTGTTTGTTGTTCTGGAAGGAGCTGCTTGTATTCGGGAGGGAGTTCGGTGTCTACAGTTGTTTTGGTTCTATATTCAATTTTTAAACACTCTTCAAATGTACCTGCTTCAGTTTCAACAGTTTCCTTTCCAACAACGTTACCTGTTTCGACAACATTAGTCGTAGATGAAACGGTTTTAAGTGCTGCAGGAATTTCAACGGGTGCTCCTTGAATGTCCATGGTCATCCCTACTTTTACATCTAACTCCATAGCGACCCACTCTTCATTATATGCAACAGGTGTTGGAAATAGGTAAAAATAATCTTGTGCTTTGGGGTCAATAGTATAGTCGAAATCAATCGTGACACCGGGAGGGAGTTGCCCTGCGGTTTGTTGACGGATGATCGCAAGGGTTTCGTCAAGTTTTTTACTCAGGATTGACTCGGTCGCGTTTTCTATATCATCTCCAACGTAGAAAGCAACCCATTCATCACCGACTTGATACAAAAAGGGTTGCACAGCATACATATATTTTTCCCAATCATCTATCTCAGGTTCATACTCAAAGGCGCGAAACGTATTGCCTTCAACATTTTTTTCTTCAACAGCATAGCGCGTTAATTCGTTGCCATCTTGATCTTCATAAACCCAGGAACTGCCAACTTTGCCTGGAAAATAGTAGGTCGCCCATTCGTTAGCGAGTAACGTTACACTTAAACTAAATAGGATCATCAATGTGACAACAGAAACAGTTTTTTTTAACACGATTTAACTCCTCATTGTATTTTGATTGTTCACATAATTAATGTTTTGAATACGACTTAATTATTTTTACTTATTTATCGGATTATCGGTTTTGATTTCGTATCTTGTTAATTCCATGCTTTTCACTTTCCCAGACTGCTCATGTCCGCTTGAAAATTTGACGATTCCTACGTTGGGTGCTAACCACAGAGTCGTTATGTAATCTCCAATTAAATTCTGACCTCCCTCCTCTGCAGCTGAAAAAGCAAGCGTAGTTTTGGTGTGGTATTTAATTTTTAAACAATCTTCAAACGTCCCTGCTTCTGTTTCAACGGTTTCTGTCCCTACTACCTTTCCAATTTCAACAAGGTTAAAATTAAATTTAGTATCGGGTAATTCCCCTAACTTAGATAACTCAGAGGGTTTTCCCTTCAACTCATATTTCAACGAAACTTTTGCATTTAGTTGTATAGCTGTCCACTCTTCATTGAAGGTAGGAGATATTGGAAACACATATAAAAACTCATCTCCTTCTACTTTGTCAATATTTAATTTGAGAGAAATCGAAACATTTGAATCAGCAGGGGGTTGATCGTCACTTCCATTCTCTTGAATTTCCACGTTAGAAGTCAACTGCTCTGCAGCACTGATAACATGTTCCCTGAACCGCTGCATTGCCATGTCTTGAACAACTTTTTCTGCCTCACCGTTTGCAAGAATTGCGATCCACTCTTCACCAACATGATAAAGTGTCGGATGGACAAAATACTCAGAAAATGTCCAATTCTCAAATTTCGGTTCATAGTTGAAAGAAAAGTACGTTACGCCTTCAATTTCTTTTTTTCCTGCAGCGTAACGGGTCATCTCGTTTCCTTCATTGTCCTCGTAAACCCAAAAGCTGCCAAGTTTGTGTGGAAAGTAGGGCGTTGTAGATTCATTCCCCACAAGTGTGGAACTGAAACAAAATACGAGCAGCAGCATAGAAAAAGCTCGAAAATATTTCATCATCTTTTGATTCCCCAAATAATATTAAGCTATCTCTAAAGTATACCTAAATATGACGTTAGATAACAAGGGAAAATCTTTCAAATCAACACTACAGTATGGAACATTTCTTTGTTTAGTACTCATAAGGAAAAGTAACAGGTGCACCGTTATTTGAGCATGAACGTCCCATAGCAACATCAATTTCCCTATCTTTACGTCCATTGTATGCACCATATTCCGGTTCAGTATCATTTCGCACAGCATTTGCGATGCTCATCAATTCTGACGCTACAGTGATCTCACCATCACTGAGTGGATAATTCTGCAGTGGGTTCTCCCACACAACTTCAGGGTTTGTGTCAGTAATAAGGGCAGCAAGCGTTTCATAACCGTCAAAGTTATTCGTTTTACGCGTAATTGTAACCGGACGTTGCTCATCCGCCTCATCGTTCAAGATGACAGCATCATCCCGAAAACACATCCCACGCTCTGCATAAAATTTCGTTCCATTAAATCCACGGAGCGGTGAACCGTAAGAGAGACTGCTGAAATTGAAAATTCCTACTGCACCGTCAGCGAATTCAATGACTGAATGTAACCAATCCTCTTTGTTACGTCGGGGTTGTCCTTTTCGCCATACGTGATCCTGCACGTTAAACGATTTATTAAAACCGTAAACCTGCACCGGTTCGTTGTCAAACCCGACATAACTCCTTATTAGACCAATACCGTGATAACCATGACCACGGAAATCGTTGTGAGCCACGTTTACTTTGCCGAAAATACCCTCAAGAATCATTGCACGTTTGATCCGTTCAGATGGACGTCTATAATAGTTTTCGTTAACCTCCAACTTTGTGTTGTGTTCTTTGGCTGCTTCTATCATCATATCTGCGCGTTTGAGGTCGGTGTTAATAGGCGTTTCTGTGCAATAACTGACACCATGTTGCGAACAGACAAGACCAGGGATGTGATTGTTACTCGGTGTGATAACAATAGAGCAGAAATCTGGTTTTTCTTTCTCTAACATCTGTTCGGTATCGGTATAGGCAGGCACTTGATACTTTTCACCCTGCGCTTGGACTCTCCCTTCGTGTGTATCACACACGGCAACGAGTTCTAAGTCATCTTTTAATTTTGCTATCAGGGGAAGGTATGTATTGGAACCGCGATTACCTGTCCCAATATGTGCGATTTTTAGTTTATCCATTGATATTCTCCTTCAAGCTACATCAGTCGTTATTGAAAACATGTAGACATAGAGGCTATTTGCTGCTAACATATAATGTGATTTCATTTTAGCACGTGTGCATTAGAAAAGCAACTTTTTCGCAGACAAAGGAACAATTACATGGCAGGTCCATTAGACGGCATAAAGGTACTGGATTTAACGAGAGTGCTTGCGGGACCTTATACAACAATGATCCTAAGTGACCTTGGGGCTGAGGTGATTAAAATTGAACAACCGGGTGTTGGAGATGAATCTCGCAATTTCGGACCATTTAAAAACGGATTTAGCCTCTACTTCATGAGTGTGAATCGTGGGAAACGGAGTATAACACTCGATCTCAAGTCTGAGCGTGGAAAGACGATATTCAAACAACTTGTTAAACAGAGTGACATTTTAGTAGAAAATTTCCGTCCATGTACGATGAAAAAACTCGGTTTAGATTATGGTAAACTTGCATCAGAACAACCGTCGCTCATTTACGCGGCATGTTCCGGTTTTGGACAGACCGGGCCTTTAGCAAAACAGGGTGCTTATGATATGATTATCCAAGGGATGGGGGGTATCATCAGCATCACGGGTGAACCAGATGGCCCTCCTGTGCGTGTCGGCACATCTATTAGCGATATCACTGCTGCATTGTTCACGACAATAGGTATTCTGTCTGCTCTGCACCACCGAAATCAGACTGGAAAAGGGCAGTTGGTAGATGTTGCAATGTTGGATAGTCTTGTAGCAGTATTGGAGAATGCAATTGTGCGCTATTTTGCGACAGATGAAGTCCCCCAACCGCTTGGCAGTCGACATCCCGCAATAACCCCATTTGAAGCGTTTAAATCAGCAGACGGACATATTATCATCGCTATCGGTAACGATACGTTATGGGCAAAGTTCTGTGAGCATGCAGATCGGGAAGACCTGATCTCTGCCCCACGTTTTAACACTAATGCAGAACGGACAGCAAACCATAGTGAGTTATATCCTATTCTCTCTGAAATTATGCGGCAACGCACGACTGATGAATGGATTGAGACTCTTGAAAAAATCGGTGTTCCGTGTGGTCCCATCAACACAATTGACAAGGTTGTCAATCATCCACAAATCAAAGCACGGGAGATGATTACACAAGTGATGCATCAGGTTACGGGTGTTGTGGAGGTGCCGGGTGTGCCAATAAAACTTTCCGACACACCTGGTGATGTAGATACTCCCGCACCCAGTCTTGGAGAACACACTATAGAGATATTGACAGATGTATTGAAAATGTCTTATGAAGAAGTAGAAGAGTTAAGACAGGAAGGAATCATATAACTATAACTATGCAAGCACGCAATTTTCTGTGTGCTTTTATCTGTATAAGTGAGAAAAACCATGTCAAAAAATCACGCGCCAGAATTACAAGGCACAACACCTTTGACCTTCAAAGGTGATCTTGCCGCACAAATGGTTGAAGACCTTGATAATTACGTTACCCGTGCTATAGAAACTGCAGCAGAAAAGCGCGAGACGTTGTGGCATCGGGATTATAGTTCCCACACAGCATACACCGAATCTGTTGAACTGAACAGACAACGTTTTAGAAAACAGATTGGATGTTATGATGAACGTCTGCTTATCAATTCGCTTACATACCTTGGGACGACAAATGCCACTGCGCATATTGCAGAAGGTGAGAATTTTACCGTGTCGCGCGTCCGGTGGCAGGTTTTTGATGAGGTTGAAGGTGAGGGGTTGCTGTTAGAACCAAATGACAACATTCCAGTTATCGCTCAGGTAGTCGCATTGCCGGATGCGGATTGGACTCCAGAGATGATTGCAGGTGTTACCGATGAACTCCCATCATCAGCACAGTTTGCAAAGCATTTAGCAAGTGCTGGATGTCGGGTTGTGGTTCCGCTGCTTATCAATCGTGAAGATACCTACTCTGGCAATCAAAAAATCGGCGCTTTTACCAATCAACCGCATCGTGAATTTATTTACCGAATGGCATATCAATTGGGAAGACATATTATCGGGTATGAGGTTCAGAAGGTCTTATCGCTTGTAGACTGGATGTCCTCTTTTGATGTACCTATTGGGGTAATCGGTTATGGTGAAGGCGGATTGATTGCATTTCATAGTGCTGCCGTAGACACACGAATTCAAGCAACGGTTGTTAGTGGGTATTTCCAATCGCGCGAGGAAGTTTGGCGCGAACCGATTTATCGCAATGTTTGGGGGCTGCTCCATGAATTTGGTGATGCGGAAATTGCGAGTCTCATTGCACCGCGCACGTTAATTGTTGAAGCGAGTCGTGGACCTGAGGTAGCTGGACCACCGCCCAGGCGTGATGGTCGAGGTGGTGCAGCACCTGGGCAACTCGTCTCGCCACCATTGGAATCGGTAGAGGCAGAGTTCAATCGTGCAAAATCTATTTATGAACAGTTGAATTGTCCAAATAACACACACTTAATTTGTCCTGAAGACAGATTACCCGGTTCCACAGAGACGTTGACTACTTTTCTCACGAGTCTTGGCGTTGAAAATGCCCATATTGACAAAAACCAATCTTTTACATTAGACGCTACAGAACCTTTTGATTATGAAACACGTCAACAACGTCAGTTTATGCAACTTGTGAATCTGACACAACGTTTTTTACGGGAAGCAGCGACACGCCGCCAAGAGTTTTTTTGGAATAAAACGGATTCATCTTCGTTGGCGAAGTGGGAAGAGACATGTGTTGATGCCAAAACCTATTTTTGGGATGAAGTCATTGGTCGGTGTCCCCCGCCCGACGTCCCTGCTAATCCGAGAACGCGCCTGATTTATGACGAACCTAAATGGAAGGGATATGAAGTTGTGCTTGATGTCTGGAAAGATGTCTTCGCTTACGGCATCTTGCTCCTTCCGAATGACCTTGCGCCAGGGGAACAACGTCCGGTTGTTGTTTGTCAGCACGGTTTAGAGGGCAGACCGCAAGATACTGCTGATCCGAACATTCAATCGGTGTATCACTCTTACGCAGCACAGTTGGCAGATAGAGGATTTATCACTTACGCACCACAGAATCCATATATCGGCAACGATGCGTTCCGTGTTATTCAACGCAAAGCAAATCCTATTAAGTGGTCGCTGTTTTCGTTGATTATCCGCCAACATGAACGCACACTTGACTGGTTAGCAGAACTTCCGTACGTCGATGAAAACCGCATCGGATTTTATGGACTCTCTTACGGTGGAAAAACCGCTATGCGCGTGCCAGCGGTGCTTGAAAAATATGCCTGCTCAATCTGCTCAGCCGATTTCAACGAGTGGATTGTCAAAAATGCCACGTTTGACTCCCGTTATAGCTACATGTTCACAGGTGAATATGAAATGCCAGAATTCGATTTAGGAAACACGTTCAATTATGCGGAGATGGCGGGGTTAATCGCGCCGCGTCCGTTTATGGTGGAACGCGGACACGATGATGGCGTGGCACCAGATGAGTGGGTAGCACATGAATTTGCAAGGGTGCGCCGCCTTTATGTTCGTCTCGGTATAGCGGACAAGACTGAGATTGAATTCTTTGATGGTGGACATCAGATTAATTCACAAGACACATTTCGCTTTTTGCACCGACACCTGAATTGGACACAACCATAAAGGATAAAGATGATCTACTCTATTTTCGTTACTGCGGGCCTTGAAAACATTGCTCGTCAAGAAATTAATGCGCGTTTTGGCGATACAGAACAGTTCAAAATCCTGATGCGAAAACCACAACGCATAGTCTTCCAATACTTAGGCAATCCGAAAAATTTACTATCACTGCGGACAGCAGAACATCTTTTTGTAGTGATAAAACATATTCCTAAAATGACGCGTTCCCGTAGTTCTTTAACGGCCATAAGGCAATCACTTACTCGGTTCAACTTTGGGGAAACGTTGGCGTGTTGTCGGCAAGTAGGGCTCAGTATACGGAGACGGATCACGTTTCGTGTTATTAGTCGGATGTCCGGGTTCCGTAATTTTCAAAAACGTGATTTACATCAAGTCGTTGAAAGGGTCCTGATTGACCGAGGTTGGCAATTGACACAATCAAGTTCAAGGTTAGATGTGTGGGTAGAGATGCATGGCCAGGATGCTTATATCAGTATTAAACTCTCAAAACCCGATTTGGCACAACGTTCATATAAGCAAGCACACGTATCGCAATCTATCAAACCGACTTTGGCATACAGCATGGTGTGGCTTTCGCAGCCGCATCCGAATGATATTTTTTTGGATCCGATGTGTGGGGCAGGGACTATTCTGCTGGAGCGCGCTTTTGCTGGACGCTATCATTACCTAATCGGGGGAGATATTTCTGAAGATGCATTACGTGCTACGCAAAGAAATTTTGGTAGACAGCATCAACCGCGTCAATTTTTTCATTGGGATACGCAATCCCTACCGTTTCACCCGAATTCTGTTGACAAAATTGTGTGTAACCTACCGATATTCGCAGTAAATGAGAGGACCTCTCAACTTGCGAACCTTTACAGAAAGTCTCTTATGCAGTTTGAAACTGTGCTTAAGTCGAACGGTAAAATGGTGCTGTTAACATTGCAGCCCACACATTTAGACAAAATTCTCAAACAGCAAAAATCGTTGAAAACGATGCAACGGGTTAGCGTAGATGTTGGCGGGAAACGGGGAAAGATTTTTGTTATCCGTCCTTCCTAAGTGGCGAGGCACAAAGACCTCGCCTATAGAATATAATACGTTTAGATTTCGGGAACTTTTACCGCAACCTCTTTGCCCGCTGCATGTGAGCGGAAGATACCATCCATAATCACATTCGTGAGGAGTACACCCTCTGGCGATATCGGAGACGGCGCGTCTGCCTTGACGGCTTCACGGAATGCGATCATCTGTTTCGCCCAGTTATCAGACGAAGGGAATCCGGAGAAATTGATAGTCGTCATGCCTTCCGGTGGGTCAGGTTCTGCTGTTAATCCCTCCGATTCGACAAGTTTCTTGAGATCACCTGCATAAGCATCGGCGAAAATAACCGGTCCGTCCAATGAAATCCCGGCTTTTGTACCGCAATGGAAGTTGCCACCGAGTGAGTTCGCATGCACTGCCCAAGAGATCTTAAACACCATGACACCACCATTTTCAAATCGGATCCATGCCACGCCGAACTCTTCTACATCCATTTTACCCTGGAACCTCGGATCCTGCATTGAAATGTAGTCTTCAGTAATAGCAGAGACCCGCACAGGCTTCGGATATGCCATTGCAAACAGCGATCTATGCATATTGTAGACACCGATATCGACGGTTGCTCCCGCGCCCGCGGTCTTTTTGTAAATGAAGGTATGTCCGGGATTCCCTCGTCGTCTGCACCCTGCGGATTCAGAGTAATAGATATCGCCGAGTAATCCTTCGTCATGGACCTTCCTCGCAAATTGGAGCCTCGGATCAAACGTGGGATTGAGACCGATTTGTAAAATTTTACCTGATTCCTTTGCTGCCCGCACCATTGCGGTCGCGTCTGGAAGTGTCGCTGCCATCGGTTTTTCACAAAGGACGTGTTTACCTGCGTTCAATGCCGCAACCGTTGGTCGTCGATGTCCCTGATTGTAAGTACAGACGCTCACAGCATCAAGATCATCCATCTCCAGCATCTTGTTGTAACTTGAAAAGGCGTTCTTTTTTGGGACACCCCACTCTTCAGCGGCTTGGTTTGCCTTACTTTTGATGATGTCGCACACCGCGACAATCTCAAAACCGCCTACTTTCTCATAGGTACTCCGGTGTGCACGTGAAATGCCACCTGTACCAATAATACCTACTCGTACTGCCATATTGTTATCTCCTTACGAGAAATGCTTTGTATTGATGCATTAGTTTAGACGATATTCAATTGGAAATGCAAGGAAAAAATGTGGTATAATAAAGGTGGACATTCTATCCGATGCTGAGAAGGGGGGTATCATGAGCATTAATGCAGACAGAAAACGACTGATTAAACCACATAAACAGAAAAGTGGTCAAATTAAGAAAAATGTTGATAAGGATAAGATAGCGGCAGGATATGCTATTTTGGCTGAGATGATTGGTATGGCGGAATTTGATTCGACAGATGCCTCTGTCAATCACGATGACGTTATCTACGAGTTACAGTCTAAAAAATGATTTTTGTTGATACAGGCGCTTGGATTGCTCTCTTAAATCAGAAGGATCAACATCACCATGATGCTGTGGCGTGTTCAACAATCTGCGTCAACAGCGAAGTCAACTTCTAACCACAGATTATGTAATTGATGAAACCGTTACTCGCGTTAGGTACGACACAAACCACGCTCTTTCGGTACTATTTTTGAACCGTATTGAACTTTTAGAAGAGACAAGTGTTCTAACCATCGCAGAAATTGATAAAGATATATTTGAAGCAGCTAAAGTTCTTTTCTGTCAGTATGACTCGGTACGATTATCCTTTACGGATTGCACCAGTTTTGTAATTTGCCGAGTTCATAACATTTCAGAGGCTTTTGCGTTTGACCACCATTTTCCGATAATGGGAATTGAATTGCGGCAGTAGTAAAGAATCATTCAATATGTAATTGCCCAAATTGAATTTAATTACTCCGCAGAACAGTCCCTTTTTCACCAACAATCCACCCCGATTTTTTCAAGAAAAAAATATCCTGCAAATTGTTGGGGGTAGGTGAAGCATATTGATTCCACGTCGTACCGCCATCCGTTGTCCGTAAAATTAAACCTTCTTCTCCGACTGCCCACCCCTCTTTTTCATTTTGGAATGCAACATCGCGTAAACTCAGTTTTGTCGGATTTTCCTGTCGTTCCCACGTTTGTCCACCATCAGCGGTATGCAAAATCAGTCCATTTGTGCCAACAATCCAACCTTGCATTCGGTTCGCAAAATGAACGGCAAATAAGGGCTGTTCAGCAGTGCTATGCTGAAGACTCCAGCTTTTTCCGCCATCTTGTGTCCGAAGTATCTCCCCCTCTTCACCGACAACCCAACCGTGTTCAGCATCCACAAAATAGACACCCCACAGATGTTTTTCTGAGGGCGTTCTGACCTTTTCCCATTTGCCACCGCCATTCTGTGTGTGGAGGATAGTGCCTCTCCCACCAACTGCCCAACCTTCTGTTGTGCTTACGAAATGTAAATCCAAGAGTCCCGGCGGGTTACTGCCTATAGCACGTTCTTGATGTTGAATGTTCCACGAGTTCCCCCCACTACCTGTGTAATGCACTTTTCCTATGCTCACAAGCCACCCATTTTTTGGCGTGGTAAAACTTACTTGGGAAAAAGAAGTGTCTTTCGTTATGGATTTTGTATCTGATCCGCTCCAAGTTTTCCCGCCATCTTTTGAAGACAAAACAACGCCATCAGTCCCAACTGCCCATCCAAGCTTAGTATCTACGAAATGGACACCGTACAGATGTGCGTCCGTACCACTGTTTACCTGTTCCCACTCAATTTGGGATGCATCTTGTGAACAACCAAGTAATGTAATGCTTGCGATAAAAATTATAAGGATAAAATGTTGTGTCTTGATCATGTGAAGACTCCAAATAAATTTGATTGTGTTTTGAAAAGAATTGTGATAAATTACTTTAACCGATTTCGTTAGGATTGTCAATGAAATTTTGCTTTTTCTGAAGTGGCACGCTTCATGTAGCTATTATACAGATCGCAGAATTTAGGCAACAATCCTGTAATTTCGTGTAAATAGTATACGCTTGTAAGAGTTCGAATAAAATGAGTTATATTGTCGGTATTGATGGCGGCGGAACAAAAACCATCGGCTTGCTAACTACGGAGGCCGGCGAACATATTACAAAGGTTCAAGCAGGCCCCTCAAATTATCACGTAGTTGGAACGGAACAAACGCATGATGTCCTAAAGGAAATCATCTTTGAGCTCTCGGCACATGTAGGGAACACTGCAATTGATTCTATCCATTTCTGTATAGGTATGGCAGGTTTAGGACGGGCTGAAGATAAAAAAGTCATTGGACAGATCTGTGATGAGATTGGCATAAACAAAAATCGGATTCTAACACACGACGCACATATCGCATTAGTTGGTGGAACTGGGAAACAGGCAGGTGTAATCGTTATTTCAGGCACAGGATCTATTGTTTACGGTGTCAACGAACACGGCAAAGAAGCACGCGCTGGTGGGTGGGGATATCTACTCGGTGATGAAGGCAGCGGTTACGACATTGCACTAAAAGGACTTCAGGCAGTCGCACGTGCTGCAGATAAGCGCGAACCTCCCACGGAATTGACACACCTGATTCTGAAAAAGCTTGAGTTGAATGAACCGAACGATTTAATTCGGTGGACACATGCGGCAAGCAGAGACGAAATTGCACAATTGGCATCGGTAGTGTTTGAAGCTGCGGAAATCAGAGATACGAAAGCAGAAAAAATAATTGATTCCGCTATGAGTGAATTTGCTTGTGCAGTAGAGACAGTGATAATGCAGTTAGAATTCTCACATCCGTTTGATATTGTTTTTTCTGGTGGGATTTTATTACATCAACCTATTTTGGCAGATAAACTGCAAAGATGGATTGAGAAGATAATCATTGGTAGTTCCGTAATATTTCCGAAACACGAACCGGCGTATGGCGCGGTGTTGTTAGCAAAGGCACATCTATAGTCTATCGCCAAAATCAAACAAGGTCTTACGCTTTTATATTTTATAGTGATTACAGAGCAGCAAAACCCAAACTCAACTGATATTGATCTAAAGTCAATCTCAGAGATCGTTCAAATTTTTCATGAAGAAGATCGAAAAGCTATTGAAGCAGTCGCAGCTGAATCAGATGCAATCGCACAAGCGGTTGAGATGATCGTTGAGGCATTTCGTAACGGAGGGAAATTATTTTACATAGGCGCGGGAACGAGTGGCAGACTCGGTGTTTTGGATGCGTCTGAATGTCCACCAACTTTCAGCACTGATCCAGAGATGGTTCAAGGTATTATTGCGGGTGGTGATATTGCTTTACGACGATCAGTAGAAGGTGAAGAGGATAAACCTGAACAGGGTGCTCAAGCTGTTCGTGAACACCAACTGACACCACAAGACGTGCTTGTAGGAATTGCCAGTAGCGGACGAACACCTTTTGTATTGGGCGCTTTGAAAGAAGCTCACGCTATCGGAGTCAAAACGATTTTCCTCTCTTGCGTTCCACCAGCAGAAGAATTGAAAACATCTGTTGACCATTTCATCACGCCAATTGTAGGGCCTGAAATAATCACAGGCTCAACACGTTTAAAAGCAGGTACAGCGACAAAATTGGTTCTGAATATGCTCACAACCGTCCCTATGGTTAAGTTGGGCAAAGTTTATAATAATTTGATGGTGGATGTGCATGCATCAAACACAAAACTGGTTGAGCGGAGCACCCGTATTGTTCAAACGGTGACTGGGGTTGATGCTTCAATTGCTGACACCGCTTTAAAACAGGCAGGTGGAAGTGCAAAGATAGCGATTGTCATGTTGGTAAAAGAGATTAACCGAACCGATGCTATTGCACTGTTGGAAAAACATAAAGGATTTCTACGTCCGATTTTAGATAATGGATAATACCCAACGATATGACATGTTTTAGATTTAACAGGACTTACGCATTTTTTTTAAAGTCCTCCTGATAAGGGGGATTTAGGGGGTTAAGTACCTAAAATAATGCCATTTTAACCCCCCTAACCCCCTTATCAAGGGGGAATGCGTAAGTCCTATTTAAAAAAGGAGATATTTTATGGCTACGAATGCTACAAAAGTTGGTCTTGCCAAAACCGGTAGACGACGTTCTAACGTTTATGAGGCACTAAACAATATCCGAGAAGACATTACACCGAAAGTTCGTGAACAGGTACTGTTAAAACCAAATTTCCTCTCCAGCACGAATCAACTCGCTTCCTCACATGTAGATGTGATGCGCGGCGCGCTGGACTTCCTCCTAAGCACACCACAGCCGCCGAAAGAGGTAATCATAGCAGAAGGTGCGAATGAATCTTTTTCTGGCGAGGCATTTCAAATTTTCGGTTATGAAGCACTGCAGGCGGAATATGATGTCCCTATTCAACTCGTTGATTTGCATCAAGAAACAGAATGGGTAGAAACAACCGTATTTCTTTCTGGTCGTGAGAAAGATACTGTGCGAATGCCGAAGACCGTTCTTGATTGTCCATGCACAATTTCTGTTGCTATAGCAAAAACACACGATGCTGGCGTAGTGACGCTTGCGATGAAGAATATGATAATGGGAACACTGCACAAGGAAGATCGGATTAAAATGCACGGCTATCACAGTCATGCTGATCGGGTGCTGCCGCGCGAGGCACAAACACTCAATATCAATCTACTACGACTCTCACGATATTTAAAGCCTGATATCGCGATCGTAGACGGCACAGTTGGACTACAGGGAAACGGCCCTGGTGGCACGAATTCTGTTCCGCTTGGTATTGCAGTTGCAAGTGGCGATGTGTTTGCAGCGGACGCTGTTACTTCAAAAGCGATGGGATTTGAACCGATGGAAATTGGACTATTCCGATATGCAGATGAATTGGGATACGGTACTGCAAATCTTGAACAAATTGAGGTTGTGGGGCATGCTGTTGAGGATATTGCTATTGCGTTTAAACCTCATGAAACTGCTGAGCTTCAATTCCAATGGCAGGATACCGAGTCAAGTGAATATCTTGCCGCTGATTAAAACCTATTTTTACCTTATAGTAAAATCCGAAAATATGTGGACATCTCAATGAACAACAATCCCGGCACGCTCGCGCTGGCGAGGCGGGGAATCATGGCGAATACCATACGGGGAATGCCATACGCGCATTCATACCGTTGATTTGGCGTATTCGCCCAATAGCATTCATACCGTTGATTTCTTCCTAACCTTGCCAATGTACAGGTAATTATGTCCCCCACTGCTGGCGAGGTTTCCTAACCTCGCTAACGTAAAGGTAATTGTGAATTTTACTATAAACTACTCTGAGAGGAGAATTATGAAACGTATACTTAAAACATTAATTCTGTTTTCACTTATCCTGACTACGCCCGCGTGGGCATGGTGGGGTGGTGGACACGACATCTTAATTCAAGCGTCGGTAAAAACACTACCAGACGAACTACCAGAATTTTTCCGTTCTGCAACAGCAGAAAAAATGATTGCACATTGTGCTTATGATCCAGATATATCAAAAAATAGAGATATGCCACATGCACGCGCAGCCGAATACGGTGAGCACTATTTTGATCTTGAACTTATCAAAGAAAATCCTGTTCCTGCAGATCGAGACGCTTTTATTGCATTGTGTGCAGAAATGGGACTTAAACCCAGTAAAGTTGGATTTCTACCTTATGCAGTAGCAGAGTGGACCGAGCGACTCGCCGTTGCTTTCGCAGAGTATCGCAAATGGCCGGATAATCCTATAATACAATATAAGTGTTATGTATACGCGGGTTTTCTCGGACACTATGCACAGGATATGTGTCAACCTTTACACTTGACGGTACACTTCGACGGTATCGTTCAGAAAGACGGGACGAAATTACATGGTGGTATTCATGAAAAAGTCGATGCGTCGATTGAAATGTTGAAACTTGATCCAATTGAACTCGCTAAGGAGCAACAAGTTAAAACCGTTGGGGATTTGATGCCTGCGATTGTCCAACAAATAGAAGCTGAACACAGTTTAGTAAATCGAGTTTACGAACTTGTGGACGATTATCAAAACCTAAAAAGTCCATCGTCGGCTTTGGTTGATTTTACAAAAGAACGTTCGCGTGAGGCAGTGCGTTGGACAGCATCGTTATATTTTACTGCTTGGAAATTATCTGAGGATTTGAAACTACCCGGGTGGCTTGAACGCTAAGAAAAAGACCAGCTGCACGCATTTATACCGAATTAACAGAAACGAGTAGAGCTAATCAGACTCTTAAGCCCTACTCGTTTTTTGTAAGTCCCGATAAATAACTCAATACCAAGTTTCAGAAATTAGATTGATTTGTGAGCGGATTTATGGTATCCTTATTTTTATGACAGAAAGAAACATTTTACCTGATATTATCCCAGATGCTGTCTTCGATTTAGGAGAACTCGGATGTGGTGACCTTATTATCGCACTATTGAAATCCATGAGAACACTTGAATCGGGACAGATCGCACAAGTCCGCGCAGTAGACCCAGGTGCCCCTGTGGACATCGCGGCATGGTGCAACATGAAAGGCAATGAACTTCTCGCAGATTGTTGCGGTGAAGACAGTGCCTATTTTTATATTAAAAAAGGAGAAAACCCCTAATGGCTAAGTTGATGATTAGCATAACACACGCGAAAGATAACACGGATAAAGCGACAGTCGGTTTTGTTGTCGCAAATGCATCTGTTGCATCCGGCGTTGAAACGGTTGTATTTCTCAGCACTGAGGGCGTACATCTTTCGCAAAACGGTTACGCCGATGATATTCATGAAGAAGGCTTTGCACCACTGAAACAACTAATGACAGATTTTGCAGAAGTCGGTGGCATAATTTGGGTCTGCTCACCGTGCTTCAAAAAGCGCAACCTTGATGAAGATAATCTGGTGGATAGCGCACTAATAGTTGGTGGGGCAAAGGCTGTTGAGTTTTTAATCACGGGCGGCTCCAGTATTACCTATTGACATCGGGAAAAGGAGTTCCTGCTAACTGCAGCAGAAACATCCATCCGGGATCAGTTGAATCCTGAGCCTGAGCAAAGAGTCTCCCTCCCGTTGTGGAATAGGTTTCCTTACGAAAGTTTAATGATCATACTCATTACTTTGTTGGCACACCTACCAGGGAGGGTTTCTCATTTCAGATACCCTAAAAATAACACATTTAAAATATAACCTACCTAAAACACTTTACTAAATCCTTCTAAATATAAACAATACTTTCTCATCTCAGATTTCAAATTTTCATGGTATAAAAAACAGATGCGAGAAGAAGACTTACAAGCACCTGATTCACTTCAGACACAGCATATATGCGAAGGCGGAAACCTGGACTGCGGTTCTGGACTGCTTCTACTTATTCGGAAATCTATGGAAAAAGTGCCAGATGGGGAAGTGCTGGAGATTCGCAGTACGGAGATAAGCGTCAAAGAAGACCTGCCCGCGTGGTGTAGAATGACAGAAAACCCTTATCTTGGGTGGCGCCCCTCTGCGGAGCATAACAAATATTTTGTGCAACGCGGAGAAGCGGAACAAGATGCAGATGCCGCTTACGAACAAGCACGAGACTATAGATGGCAGACACGTATCCATTGGGATGGTGGCTTGCAAGCAAAGGTTTTCTGCAGAAATCATTCATGGTCAGTGGGACAACCCGCCAGCTTTGATGTGCGTGACGCTGCACCAAGTGCTGTGGAATATGTCCTCGGCGCACTTGGGGCTTGTTTAGCGATGGGGTTTCAGATTCGGGCATCGCAGCAGAAAATTGAAATTGATGAATTGGAAATATCATTAAGCGGTCAGATTGACAATATTTTCGTCTTTCTCGGCACGGAACAGGATGGGCATAGCGGTTTTAAAGAGGTGCGCGGCACAATTTATGTCGCATCGGATGCAGATGATGAGGTATTAGAAAGGTTATGGGAGGAAACCCTCGCCGCCTCACCCGTGACAAACACACTTACGCGTGATGTTGATATTAACGTAGACCTGCGAGTAATTTAGAACGGAAAAACACTATAAGGAGATGTTCAAAATGGAACATTCAAATTGGACTGAAGCCGATTCCCACAAAGCCAAACAGATATGGGAGGCGTATCAAAAGCAATATAATCTATCTGAACGTATCGGACAGACAGTGGGAATAGATCCGAAAAGCAGCCGTATTTGGTTCGGGGATTCGATTCAAGCGATAGTCCAACAAAGAGACAGAGAAGGTTTGGATTCTCCACTTTTCTTTCAGCGGGTTGGCGATGAGACCTATTTTCGTAAGGGAGGCCATAAGTGATTTACGGCACGGTCACTGATGACGGTGTACCGACAATCACACTGTCAATTGCTAAACAATTTTGTAAGTCAAACCGTCGAATTGGAAAGAGTCTCTCGCGTGATATAAGTGTAGAATTCGCAAGGAGGAAATTATGACACAACTACTTGAAAAAGTACTCACTGAGGTATATAAACTACCTGCCGAAAAACAGGATTTTATTGCTACTGTAATTCTGGAAGAACTTGAAGATGAACGAAAATAGGATAAGGCTTTAGCAGAATCCCAGGATCTACTTGCAAAACTTGCAGAAGAAGCTCGCTATGAGATTAAGACTGGACGCGTCAAAAAGATATGAAGAATACAAAAGCAGTGATATAATTTTAACATTCGACGCTTGAAACTGGATTATAAGGCAAATTACATGAATGAATTTTTAACATTGTTATTCCCGTGGAAAGAGACACCAAATGACCAGATTTCTGACATTTTTGTTTATATCATTGGTGCTTCCTTCCTCATATTATTGATTTATTTTGTTGTAAGAATTTACCTCCGATACAACTCAATTAGAAATTTAACACGCAAAATCAGTCAATTCGAAAGACCTGCTCAGCCTTCAATATTACAGGAATTAAAAGAAGAGTTTGCTCGTAAAACCGAATTTACTGAAGCTTGGCAGGAATTTGAAGATTCACTGATTACACGTCAGCGCGATGAAAACGAAAAAATAATATACAAAACAGATGAAGCATCATATTTCTTCAGTGAAGACCGTCTACTTGGACAATATATGAATCTACGATTTTGGAATAGCATTCCTGCTATATTGGTCGGCTTCGGGATTCTTGGTACTTTTGTAGGCTTAGTTTGGGGATTGATACCGTTTTCAGATACTGACTTTCAAAACACAGAAGAAATCAAGAATGCAATCGAAGAACTTCTCTCTGGTGTATCAACGGCGTTTGTGACATCCGTATGGGGAATGGTGGCTTCGCTATTTTTTAATGGAATAGAGAAGTTGGCAATCGGAGGAGTACATAGTGAAATTGCTAATCTGCAGCGTTCACTTGATAGGATATTTACATTAAAAGTCGCAGAGGAAATTGCATTTAGGCTAGAAGATGAATCAGCACAACAGACAGCAGTACTTAAAACCCTATTAACAGACCTTGGAGAAGGTATTGAAGAAGCTATGAGAGTGGGAAGAAAGGAGTTAATTCAAGAACTTCACACAACAACTGATGCATTTAGCAAGGCAATTACTGAAAAATTGGATCCTACTCTTAATGCCTTGAATACTGCTATTTCAAGTTTTGAAAAAAATATAATAGATGCTATGAGCGCGGATAAACAAGAAATTATTCAAGAGATCCAAAACGCTCCTGAGGCATTCAGTCGATCAATGGTAAATCACTTGCAGCCCAGTCTTGATAGATTAAATACAGCAGTTGAAAAATTGCGACAAGAAAAAGAAGAATCTTCCACTGAAGCCATCCGAGAATTGGTTGAGGAATTTAAAAAAGCACTTTCAGGATCATTCACAGAAGAGATCGAAACTCTCGTGAAGAATCTTAGCACAGTGAGTCAAAGTCTATTAGAACTACCAAATCAGATGAGAACAATGATGGATGGGGTACAAGAAAAAATTGATGAAATCTGTGAATCACTAAAAAATGCAACTGACACCCAGACAAAACTGACTGAGGAAACTATCAAAGGAATTCTTGATGGACTTCGGTTTGCAATTACAGAGTTAAATGGTGCTATTGATTCAATCACATCAAATGCTGCTACAGAGTCTTCCGAAATGATTAAACAAATCCGCGACAGTGTGAACGAAACTACAGATCGACTTAAGGAAATTTTTAAGGAAGGTGAAACAAATATCAGCAAATTATTGGATCGTCAAAATGAATTGATTGAAGCAATTGATATACCTATATCCAAAACGAAAGAAGCACTTGAGACTGGAAATGTTCTATTGCAAGGAGTTAATACAAGTCTGAATAATGCAAATGATATGATTGTGACAATGCAAGTGTTTTCAGATCAATTGAAAGGATCAGCGTCAACACTTACAACTGCGGGAGAGAACCTGACAAAAGCAAGCGATACATTCAATCAACAAAACGCCGAATATCTTAAGGCAAATCAGGAAACAAATAAACAGATTCAAGAGTCTCTCCAACAATCCCGAAACTTGCTCACTAAGTTTGCTGAAGAATTTAATATAATTAAATCTGGGTTGCAAGGTATCTTTGAGGAAATAGATAAAGGTTTGATCAATTACTCCACAACTACTCATGATTCTATGGGAAAATCTCTTGATGAATTCTCTAAGCACTTGGCAGATGCTGCAGACAAGCTTGCTGGTAGTGTTTCTGCACTTGACAACAGTGTTGAGGAATTAAGTGACATGATTGAGCAATTTTCGAAGTTACGGAGAGGCAGATAATGTATAGAACTCTTCCTAAATCAAAATCGCTCACAGATGAAAATCCGTTCAGTTTATCGTTAGGCGATTTAATGGCAGGTTTATTGCTAATTTTCGTGCTATTACTCTCTTTTCTCATGTTGGATTTGATGGAAAAAGAGGAACGTGATAATGAAATCAATAAGAGATTGTTAGAAATCTTTACAGATTACGTAACGTTGCGCGAAAATTTATACAAAGACCTTAAGAGCGAGTTTGAAGAAGATCTCCCAAAATGGAATGCAGTTTTGGATAGAGAGAAACTTTCTGTCCGTTTTAGAGAGCCAACAGTGTTATTTGCACAAGGACAGGCAGAAGTGCAGTTTGCTTTCAAAGAGATATTGGATGATTTTTTTCCTCGTTACATAAAAATTCTAAAACGCCCTGAATATGTCAATAGCATAGCAGAAATTCGGATTGAGGGACACACATCGAGTGAATGGTCAGAGTTAGTTAGTGAAGAAAATGCCTATATTCTCAATATGGAGTTATCACAAGACAGAACGAGAAGTGTGCTGCAATATGTGCTGCATATACCTAAAATCGGTACTAATCGAGACTGGATACAGCAGCTCTTAACTGCAAACGGCTTATCTTCAAGTAAATTTATTCCTAAACCTGATGGCACGGAAGATAGCGAAGAATCAAGACGAGTAGAGTTTCGCGTACGGACTAATGCAGAAAAGCAGCTAGAAAAAATCAAAGAACTTGAACACCTTATCGGAGATAAACCGTGAATTCAGCAAAAAAGCTCCTTCAATTCGATTTTAATGCCGATGAATTTGCCCGTCGTGCGCTGAAACCAATTGAAATCCCAACAGAAAGATTTGCTATTTTGGAAAAAATCATCAAAGATCATGAAGGAAAGGCAAATGGTCCACCTAATCAGGAAACCCTTCGCGAGATTTACCGACTCTTCATAGACACTCCGCCAAGTAATCTCCGAAACGAATTTAACACGCTCAGACGAATCCGACAACTTGCATGGGCATTGACCTTCTCCGAAGATGGGCTGCCTCGTATTGTAGATATACCGCAACTCAAAGATGCACTTCAGTTAATTGAAAATCGTTTTCGTATAAGTGCACTGCGCGGCGTTTTCGAAGCTTTACTGGAGGCATGGGATAGCCCAAATGCCAATGTACTGCTACGTGAGTTTGTTAAAAAGCATTTGAAAGATTACGATGGAAAGCCAAAATTTTTTCAGAAACTGAAAACAAACACCACATGGTATTGTGAACAAAACGGCACTAAACAACTTGCAACCAAACTATTTCTCACAAATAAGAAACTTTCAGATGTTTGGACATTTCTTGATTTACCCGACTATATGAACTCCTTTCCCTACTTCGGTTTTGTTGCAATGGAGTATGTTTCAATCAAAAGTTTTCCTGATGAGGTTTTTGTTACAGATGTGGTAGAATTTGTCAAGAAATACAATAACGATACAATAAGCCGCACCATTATGTCTAACCTGATTGTGCAACTTGGGTATAATGCCTCTGAAGGCTTGCGCCAACCTATTCAATCTTATGTTCTTCAAAAGTGGAGAGATCCGCGACTTGCAGGATCGAACTGGCACGATGTCTCTCCTGAAGCGCGCAAAATCTTCACCAAATGGCTTACAGAAGCTGACCTCGACTTTTTCTTTGATATAGTATCCAGAGCATGCCATGACCAAAAATTTGCCTACAGAAAAGCATTTTGGTTGGCATACTTTGACCATATCTCCTTCTGTTGTCTAGTGTTACGAGGAAATGCTGAGTATCTTTTCAGACATGACTCACAAGCCCTGCAATACTATCGTGATCGTCGCCCAGCGACGTTGAGAGGAGGGAGTAGCGATCAACACGCTTTCATCATTCAGATGGGTAATTATACCTTTGTTGAGTTTAGTACGGCGGCAGCATGTTATGTATATTACAATGTTAATCTTCCTTTTGAATTGGGGAAATCAGAATATTACATGCACGAGTTACGAAATCCAGATTGGGCAGTACATCGAGTAATTCACCAAAATTCAGAAAACTATTATTGGCAAAAAAATTTGGCAAAATGGATAAAAAAGGAAATCGGATTTGAACCTGTTCGTAGTTATCGACTTCACGCCCAAGATGAGGTAAGAGGCAATCAAAATCCAGAGGAAACGGAGAAAATACGTATAAATTGTCCTAACAAGAATTGCAAGCAAAAGTTGCAAATTCCTGTCACAGAGAATCAGTTAAGAATTACATGTCCAACATGTAGAACAACTTTTGAATATTAAACGGCGGTATTTTGATGCTTAACCTATTTGGAAAGAATTCATCTGAATCAGAACAATTAAACTGGCAAGAAACACCAGACGGTATTCTGTTTACCGCACCATCAGAAAACCTGTCTCTAACTGAATACGCTGCGAACCTACCAACAGATGCTCACCAGGCACAAGCACAATGGATGTTACTCAAGGAATTACTTGATAACGGTCAAGCGGAATCATCAGACAGTGGAATTCACATCCCAAATGAGCAAATATGCCAACTTGAGTCAGTTGAACAAGGATTGCTCGGTTTGCCAGAACCGTATCCGTTTGATATTGAAATCCGATCACACGGAACGTTTAATCAGGCAGAGTTTCGGTACAATTATCAGTTTCTAAAACCGGATAGAAAGTCCTTACATCCAAACCGAATCGGTTGTGTATTGCGTTTAACTAAGGAATGGGCATATCTCTTGACGAGCGAACAGTTTGGACTTCTGGAGGCTTTAGATGCGTTCAATGCACGTGAGGATTCTGAGAAAGATTTTCAAAACAATCTGCTTGAATTCGCAAAGATAAAAGGACTTGCCAAAGGGACAGGTGCTGCCCTTGACCTTTACCTAAACCAAGAAGAAGTCGTAGCACCGCAAACCGTTCGTTTACGTCTACGCGAGTCGGGTGATGACGTTGAGATAATTCCTGATGTAGCAGGGGTTGACAATGAAAAGTTTGAAGAGCTCTTTGACAAATTTCTTAATCCTGAAACCACCTATAATTTACCGCGTCCTGACGGTGGTAGAACCCGCGTCCTTTTTCAAGAGAAACAACGTGAAGCGTTGGAATCCATTAAAGAAAATCGGCGCGTTTCTCGCGAACAACTCGCGGAGATGGCTAAACACCCACAAGCATACTTTGATCCTGAAATCGTTGAACTTGATCCAACGGATGATACTTTATCCTTCAGTGAACGTGTCCGTGAAATTGGCATTTACCAACCGAGGATTTATCCGTTTATTTCGCCTTACAAAAGCGAATGGATTCCTGGTATTTTAGTTGACGATGATAAATCAGATAAGCGCACAAGGATTCCAATTACAACCGAAAAGGGACTTGTAGAACTAGAGAGGACAATTGAACGGGAAAAGCAAGCAGGAAAAAATCATATAACATGGAAAGGAACTAAACTACCTATTTCTGAGGTTGAACAACACCTTCCGTTCATTAAAAAGCGACTCAAACGTCGCAAAAAACCTTATCCAGAACCAGATGAAAAATTGGGAGCTACGGTTTTAATTATTGATGAAAACATTGAAGAATCTGATTTCGTCGCTCCAGAAGGTTCTTCAGCAACAGAACCGTTTCGACATCTGCTTGAATCTACTCCAAACCTTAAACATGAGGTTAAACTTTTGCCACATCAAGAGGAAGGCCTTGCTTGGGCACAGCAACTTTGGGAAAAACACTATCCAGGCGGTTTACTCGCTGATGACATGGGACTGGGCAAAACGTTGCAAGTACTCTGCTTTCTGGAATGGCATCATCGCAAATTTCGTCAGCAAGAATCGCACCGGAAACCGCACCTGATTGTTGCACCAATTGCGCTTTTAGAAAATTGGGCAGCGGAATATCCAAAGTTTTTTAAGAACGGCGCATTGAATTTTATCACGTTATATGGAAAAGAACTGCAAAACTATAAACTTGACCAATCCGAAGCCAACAATATCCAAATTCCTGAGATAGAAGGCGCAGAACGGTTAAAGGAATTACGGAAAAAGCGAGGCGCACTTGATGTGAAACGTCTTCAAAAAACCGATGTAGTCCTAACTACCTATGAGACTGTTCGAGATTTCCAATTGGATTTAGGTTTAATCCATTGGGCTACAGTTATCATAGACGAAGCACAAAAAATCAAAACACCAGGAACACTTGTCACAAATGCCTTGAAAGCACTTAATACAGACTTTCGCATTGCAATGACCGGAACCCCTGTTGAAAATTCACTAATGGATTTATGGTGCATAACCGATTTTGTGGCACCAGGCTATCTTGATAGCGCGAAAAATTTCAATAATGAATTTTGTCGACCTCTTGAGAATCCTGAAACTGATATTCGAGCCCTTGGCGAACAAATTCGTAAACGTATCGGTGTTCACTTTAAAAGACGGTTAAAGACTGAAATTCTGGACAGCCTCCCTGAAAAACATATCCACGTGGAAAAATGTCAACAGGAAATGCCTCCAACACAAGTAGAACGTTATCACGCTGCACTACAATCCACAAAAGATAGTGGAGCAACGGGACCGCAACAACGTAACCGTATCTTGCAAGTTCTTCACCAATTACGCGACATTTCTGACCATCCCTTGTTATCAGATTCAAAAGGAGAGGAATCTTCTATTTCTGAATTGATCGAACAGTCTGCTAAACTAATAGTAACGGTAAAACTACTTAAGGACATTCATGTTGCTGGTGAAAAGGTAATTTTGTTTGCAGAACGTCGAAATACGCAGCATCTTCTTGCGCGTGTTATTAATGAACAATTTGAATTGGGAAATATTTCTATTGTCAACGGGGATACCCCAGGAAGCAAACAGAGAGAAGGTTCAATGAAAATAAGTCGTCAACAAGCCGTTGACCGTTTCCAAGATGCTCCAGGATTCAACGCTATTATCATGTCACCTCTTTCTGCTGGTGTCGGTCTAAATATCACTGAAGCAAACCATGTGATTCATTATAGTCGCTGGTGGAATCCTGCTAAAGAGGACCAGGCGAGCGACCGGGTATACCGCATCGGACAAAAACGGCCTGTACACATCTATCTTCCCATGGCAACCCACAGCGAGTTTAAAACCTTTGATGTCATACTACATGAACTCCTTGAACGAAAACGCCAACTTTCACAAGATACGTTGTTTCCCACTGAACGTGCAGAAGTTAAACCTGCAGAGATTTTAGATGCGCTGCAATCTATGCCTCCTGAAACAAAGCATGACATACCACTGGCGATAGAAGATGTTGACAAACTTACTCCCAAATTTTTTGAGTTTTTTGTTGCTGCACTTTTTCATAAACAAGGATACAAGGTTGAAGTAACACCGTATTCAGGTGACAAAGGCGCAGATGTTGTCGTTCACCCACTGCGGTCTGAAAACTCTGGATTTCTTATACAGGTCAAGCAGCGTAATACTGGGGGCAGACCGGGACATGAAGCGGTGGATGAAATTGTCGCAGCAATACCATTTTATGAAGAAAAATATACTGAGACATTTCAACCTATTGTCATAACAAATAGATCTTTTACTAAGGAAGCTCATCAACTCAGTCGTACGAAAGTGGTGCAAATATACGAACGTAAGTGGATAATTGAAAATTTGAAGCAATACCCTGTAACATGGGCTGATGTCAACTTGTGTCAATTTCAAACAGTTTAAAGGAAAACCATGGCACCACAACAACACATATACATCCAAGTCAACCCCACCATTACTGCCGATGCGTTATTCGACTTCTATGAACGAAACAATATTTGTGAAGCTGGGTTCGGCAAAGAAGTAGCAGCACGGATATTGGAACACCCGCATCTCATCGTAGCTGCCTACCTTGAAACTGAACTGATCGGACTGGCACGCGCTACTTTTGACGGACTTTCTGCGCACATCATGGAATTTTCCATTGACATTCGTTATCAAGGAGACGATCTAAAATACAACAACGGATCGCTAATTGAATCAGATAATAGCAGATTAGGGGTTCTGTTGGGTGAACGCTTATGTCTTGAACTTGAAAAAATGGGCGCAACCTTCATCACGGGTTACATCGTTGAAAATTGTGAAGAGTCCTTTTATCGCTCACTCGGTTTCAGAGAAAACGAAGGGCATCTGGTCTATTACATTGACACACGTCCTTATGTAGTCGATTCCTGATAAAGAGTTGCAGTCAATGTTAGAGGACATAAAAAATCATGGTCGTAGTATATGGCATTAAAGAAAAGCTAAATCCGATAAAGGCAAAACTATCAGATGTAGTTCATGAGTGTATGCAGTCTGTACTTGGCATGCCAGAGGACAAACGAGCACATCGTTTTATTCCTATGAAAAAAGAAGATTTTTACTTTCCAGGTGGCCGCACAGATGCCTATACTGTCATTGAAATCAATATGATGGTAGGTCGCAAGGCAGAAACACAAAAAAGTCTTATAAAAACACTGTTCAAAGAAATCGAAAGTCAATTATCCATTTCTCCGATAGATATTGAAATTACAATAAAGGAACAACCCCCACATTGCTGGGGTTTTCGCGGTATAACCGGAGACGAAGTTAACGATCTGAAGTATAAAGTCAATGTGTAAAAAGCACTTGCGCCACATTAAGTTTTCACAAATGTGTATAAAAATATGAAGTGAAGGAGAGCAAAACAGTGATGTGAAGTAGGATTTGGCAAAGAAGTAGCAGCACGGATACTGGAACACCCACATCTCATCGTAGCTGCCTACCTTGAAACTGAACTCATCGGACTGGCACGCGCTACCTTTGACGGTTTTTCTGCCCACATCATGGAATTTTCCGTTGACATCCGCTATCAAGGAGATGATCTGAAATACAACAACGGATCGCTAATTGAATCAGATAATAGCAGATTAGGGGTTCTGTTGGGTGAACGCTTATGTCTTGAACTTGAAAAAATGGGCGCAACCTTCATCACGGGTTACATCGTTGAAAATTGTGAAGAGTCCTTTTATCGCTCACTCGGTTTCAGAGAAAACGAAGGGCATCTGGTCTATTACATCAACACACGGCCTTATGTAACCGAATCTTATGAGGCATTGTAATGACGAAATACGAATATAAAACTGTAAGAGTGAGTCAAAAAGGTTGGGGTTTTAAGTCCAGAAAGATCCCAGACCTTGAAAGCATCCTTAATCGTGAAGGGGGAGAAGGTTGGAAACTTTGTGAGGTTATTCAACCAGCAGCAGCTTTTGGGGAAACAACTGCCATAATCCTGGTTTTTGAAAGAGTTTTACCGGTTTCTTAACCTCGCCAATGTCCAGGTAATTGTAGATTTTACTATAAGTCCAGACCTTATAGTCTGTCAAGGTAATATGCTTAGCAAGCACATCAGTTTATTGAAATTACGTTATACTTCAGGAGAATTATAAATGCGGAAATACCAATGGATAGTTATTATCGCTCTAATTGGTTGGACGGTTTCCTTTGCCAGTTGCACGAAAGCGCAGAAAGAGCCGATACCTGTTATGCCTGGTGTATCGGATGCAAAACAGGTAGATCATCCGATGGATGTCCTGATTTATACCGGTAGTACCTCATGGATAACATTGGAAAACGCAAGAATTGAAGCGAGCATAACGAAAAGCCTTTTGGAATCCAATGGAATTCGAGCAGCAATAACAGAAAGTGATGAATCACTTAGCAGCTGGATGTTGGAGACAACCGCAAACGGTGCCGTGAATGTGTGTATCCTTTATGGCGTTTTACCTTCAACAATCTATGCACCTGGGAATACCGAGCCCGATGGGTCTATTGCTGAAAACTGGATTGAAACTACGGATGGTGATACGATTTTAAATCACGCAGATTATTTCGGTTATTACAGTTCAGACGAGACACCTAACTACAAGGCGCCTCTGCAAAACCTTATGGACCTTCCCAATATTGATATTAATGTTGAACATTTTGAGAACCTATTTATGTATGTCACTGAGGGCGGCAGAACATTAATCCCGAGTTTAGTCAATTTTGAATCAGACAGACCCTTCCCTTTGGAACAACTCGGTTCTGAATGGTCCGCTGAAAAGATTTTTGCAAGTAATACCGGGGATGTTCAAGGAACTTTGGCAGATCCCATAATACTTCGAGATGGAAATCGAGGCAGACTCGCGATGGTCCACCAAACACATCATGGGGATAATCCGAAAGGGGTAGTCGCAGCGGAGATAATCATCAATTATCTTTTAGCTGAATAGATTTAAGCGTAGTCCCAGTCAAACGACTTATCCGACAGGAAAAACTATAACCTTCATTCAGGATGATTTTAGTACTGTTAAGCTTCTAAGCATGCCAAAACATCATATAGATTAGAGATAGAATAGTCTGGTTGTGCATCAGCTATTTTAGGGATTGATATATCCGATTTTCGATCTATCAAAACGCTTGTCATACCTACACGGTTTGCGCCAATAATGTCATTTTGAATGGAATCCCCAACGTACATCGCCTCTTTGAGTAAAACACCAGCCCGTTCACAAGCCACTTTGAAGATTTCAAAATTCGGTTTTCTGACACCGATTTCACCGGAAATTGTCAACGACTGAATCCGTCCGGTGAGTCCCAGGTATCTCACTTTAGAAAGTTGACTGTCAGTCCGTTCATCATTCGCACCGTTTGTGATGATACCGACATGGTATGCTTGTAACTCTTCAAGGACTGCAGCATCTTCGTAAAGACGTAAACTCGTGAGGTAGCGTGTACTGAGAAAGTCGTTAAGTTCTTCTGTAATTTTGCTTGGCAACAAATTGAGTTCTTTGAATAAATGTAGGAAACGTGTGTCTCTCACTTCTGCCATGGAACACTTCCCTGCGTCAAGTTGTTGAAAGAGTTTCTGATGAACTTTTTCCCATGCCTTTGTAAGTGTCTCTTCTGAAATATTTGGCTTATACTGGCAAAAAAGCTGAAATGTTTCTCTTACCGCGATGTTCCATGCCGTATCGGAGTCACAGAGTGTGTTATCAAGGTCAAAGAATACTGCCTTAATCATATTTTTCACATTCAATAAATTCGGAGGTTATGTCTAAATTACGGCACAAGAACGATAAATCTCTGATGTTTGAGGCGCAGCAATCATATCAAAACGTGCCATCATAAAAAATTTGCTACTGACTGTATTGCATAGTATAATTTCATACACATTTTATTCAAGGAGAATTATCAGTGCAAAAATACCAATGGTTAGTTATTATCGCTTTAATAGGTTGGACGGTTTCCTTCGCCAGTTGCAATAAAACGCATAAAGTGGAGGGACCTGTCGTGTCGAAAGAAATGGTAGAGCAGGAACCATCAGACATTATACCCGTTGAACCTATAGACCGTCCAGCAGATGTGTTGATTTATATAGGTAAAACCTTGTGGATAAGTCCGGAAAATGCAGAAAATGAAGCAGAAATGACAAAATTTCTCTTAGAATCAGAGAATATTCAAGTGGAAATAACAAAAAGTAAGGAAGCTGTCAGAGATTGGATGCTGCAAACAACTGCAAACGGTGTCGTGAATGTGTGTATCCTTTACGGTGTTTTACCTTCTACCATCTATCCATCAGGAAATGCGCAACCCGATGGTTCTGTCGCCGAAAACTGGATTGAAACTACGGATGGTGATACAATTTTGAATCATGCGGATTATTTTGGGTATAACAGTTCAGAAGGTACAGCCAACGAACGTGGTGCTATGCAAAACCTAATGGACCTCCCTGAAATTGAGATTAATGTATATGAACACAACGTAGATATGTTTGTTACAGTAGAAGGTAGTAGATTAGCCCCAAGTATGGTTCACTTTAGATCTGACAGACCTTTTCCTTTAGATCAGCTTGAAGATGAATGGTTCGCTGAAAAGATTCTTGCGAGCGATACTGGGAATACTCAGGCAACCTTGGCAGACCCCGTCATTGTGCGAGATGGTGATCGTGGCAGATTAGCGATTGTTTTTCATACTCTGTACAAAAATAATCCGAAAGCCGAAGTTGCGGCACAGATAATCAACTATCTCTTAACGCAATAGGATCAAGCAGATTGCCTATGCAAGACGCTCATCTGTCAGAATAGACTATTGAACTATCTCAACGACAATACCGAAGTTTTTTGCCTCCGCCTCTGTCAAGACCACTGACGCTGCGACTGCATCTTGCACCGCCACACCTACCGATTTGAAAAACGTGATTTCGTCATCTGACTGCCGTCCCTGTTTATCGCCGTTGACGATTTCACCGATTTCAGCATCAATTTGCGCATTCGGAATAATAAGGTCCCCCGCCTCTTCTAAACAGGCTTCCCGTGAATCCACCACAATTCGGTTTGCGCGTCTGATTGTTGTTGTATCAACTTCCCGTTTTTCTGGCACGAATGTGCCAACGGCTGTGATGTGTGTGCCGGATTGTAGGTCGTTTCCATCAAAAAGTGGGGTGGCGGATGTTGTTGCACAGATAACAATATCAGCATCTTTCACGACCTCTTGCGGCGTAGCAACGATATTGACTTCGGGAGCATCAGTCCACGCTGAAATCTCAGCAGCGAGTTGTTGTGTCGAGGCTTGTGTCCGACTGATAAGGCTGACGTGCGTGATGTCTCTGACTGCCATTACTGCTTGCAACTGGGCCCGCGCCTGTACACCTGCACCGAACAATCCAACCGTTTTTGCGTCCTGCCGTGCAAGTAAATCTGCTGCTACACCACCACCTGCCCCAGTTCTGATAGCAGTAAGGCTGGTACCGTCCATGAACGCTTTTGGCGATCCTGTCGCTGGGTCAAGCACTAAGACTGTTGCAGTAATACGAGGCAAATTAAGGTTCGGATTATCGTCATAAACAGAGACAACTTTGATTCCAAATTCACTCCGTTCATGCAAATAGGCGGGCATTATGAGCGTAACACCTTTGTCGGTGGAGAGATGTTGTCGGGGTGGTGCGGTCACCTTGCCTCCTGAAAGTTGGCTGTAGGCGTGCCGCATTGCATCAACCGCTTTGGGCATGGGTAAAGCTGCGCGAACATCGGCAGCTGAGAGGATTCTAATAGGCATACGATCACTCCACGTGGACCACTACTTCGCCTAACACATTCATGTCAGGGATGATTCCTAAGCCAGGTTGCGTTGCGGCTGCCATTCTGCCATTGACTCGCTGTGGGGCACCTTCCGCTGTGCTGACGGTGACATAGCTATTAAAATCGGTTGCTGTGAAAAGAAATTCTGTCGGTGTACTGTGGGCAAGATGAGCAATCGCGGCGGTTGTAATATCGCCCCCCCAACTATCTTCAATCGTCATCGCAATGCCAAGTTCAACGCAGAGGTCTCTTGCAAGTTTTGCTTTTGTCAGTCCACCGAATTTACTAATCTTTATGTTAACGACATCCATTGCTCTATCAGCATGACCACGTAATAATGTATGGACACTGTCGATCGTCTCGTCGAGAACAAAGGGGTGATCTGTCCGTTCACGAATGGCAAGGCATTCTTCGTAGGAGAGGCAGGGTTGTTCAATGTAGACATCCACATCGCTCACACCGCGAACCACGCGAACTGCTTGATGCATCAACCAACCGGTATTCGCATCCGCAATCAGCACATCTCCAGGCTCCATCAATTCGGAGACCGCATGAATACGTTCAATATCGGTGTTTGGGTCTCCACCTACTTTCAATTGAAATTTACGATACCCTTCCGCACGATATGTTGCGACTTTTTCCGCCATCTCGTCTGGAGATTGTTGAGAAATCGCACGATAAAGCATAAAATCTTCACCATATCTGCCACCGAGAAGAGTACAAACCGATTGATCTGAAACCTTGCCGAGAATATCCCAACACGCGATGTCAATCCCTGATTTTACATAAGGATGCCCTTTAAGTGCTGTATCCATGCGTTGATTGAGCGGAAGCAGTTGAGTCGGGTCTTCACCAATGAGGTGTGGTGCAAGTTCAGCAATTCCGGTGCGAGTTCCCTTAGCATAAGCGGGAAGATAGAAAGGTCCCAACGGGCAAACCTCACCGTAGCCGGTAATGCCTTCATCTGTTTCAACTGAGACAATGGTACTATCAAAAACGGATACTGATTTCCCGCCTGACCATTTGTAGCTGCCTTCATGCAATGGAAGGTCAACTTGATAAGCTTTTATACTGCGAATTTTCACATAAACTCCAAACGCAAAAACAGATAAGGGGTTCAACCCAATATTACTTTAACACTATTATCCGATTATAAATTCTGGTGAGTGATTCACTAACGATAATGGTATTCTCCACCAGACTTGCCAACTCATAGAAGGATGTAGTGTGAAGATTACACCATGTGGATTGATTTGTTTCCAAGTGGACTTGCTTACTTGTTCCCATCGGGGAGGACTGAGTTGACGAAGATAGACTCCTTCAACATATACTATTTGGTAAATATGGTGTCTTCCTTTATCATCATCTACTTTGCGATAAGGTATAGATAAAAAATTTGCCCTATCCTCATTTAGATATTCCGTCATATCCTTAAAGTCCCCTTCAAATCGCCCTAACCGATGTCCTGATAACACCAAATGTGGAGATTTTTCATCACCGGATTTGATCTGTTTTATCGCACCAGATTTGATTTGTAACGGATAGACTACACCATTCACCCGAACTCGGATATCTGCTTCATCATCGTGTCCACCTTCCTGCCAAGTAGCGTGATGACCAGCAGTGCTATCTGATTGGATGGATTTAAATACAAGTTCCTCTAATTCCCAACCCGAACAACGTCCACCATCAAACAGGTCATGGTATTTTTCCAAGTATTGTCGTAATGTCTGTTCCATTCTCGCTGTTAATCGATACATTCTAATCTCACATTTCCACTGTGTGTTCAAAAAGTTTCAGTGTTATTTGCTCTTTACGTTCATATTCCAGCCACTTCATTGCGAAATCAGCGAACTCAGGATTTATTTCTATACCAAGATATTCAGTCCTCAATGCTTGTGCCACGACACATTCAGAACCCGAACCGGCAAACGGCACAAGTACTCTGCCATCTGCTCCATTGATACGAGATAGAATGAGTCGTCTCGTTAATTCCATGGGCTTTTGAGTGGGATGCTTCAATATATCATGTTCACGATGTTCGGATAAATCGGCAGGCGGAAAAATTTGAGACCCACATGTTCTACAAATAAACCACCTTTCAGAACGCCCAGCACCACCTGCTAAAGCCGGAATTTTTATTACATCTCTCGGCAAAGCACCGTTTTTATGGGCATTATAAATAGTTATTTTGCCTGGCGAACCGTAGCGAGATGGCGTATCTTTTCGCTCTTTTCCTGCCGCATTTTTTAAGAAGTTCTCGGTATAAGGTTCTCTGATTTGGTCTATCTCCAAATTGGTGCGCGGCATATTCGGTTTCCATAGACACAATATTGTTTCGTGAGACCTTTGCCAAAATTTTAATGACGGAACAGTCTTATTGGTATAATGCCATACTAACCAACGCTGCTCGTGGATAGGGAAGCAAACAGATAATCTTGCAATAATTTCTGGGAATCCATACAGATAAAGCAAGCCATCATCTGTGAGGAGTTGAAGACAATCTTTTATCCACGCCTCTGCCCATTCAACATAATTATCTATCGGCATTACTTCGGTATCATTCCCGAAATCTTTCCCGATGTTGTAGGGCGGATCAGCAATAATCACATCGTATTGCTTTTCTATCTTTATAAGTTCTGACAATACCTTTGTTGTGTCTCCAACGATAATCGTATTGGTGAATGCTTTTGTCTTCATGGTTTGTTCCGATTATTTCATTCCGTTTAGCACGATTTACCAACCAAATTCATCTCTAAATTGAACGTATATTCTTTTTAGTGGATACAGTCCAAATATCAGTTACTGCTTCTTGGCACTTGTGCAATGATGCGGTCAGCAAGTTTTGAAAAAGGTAAACTCTGGAGATAAACGGTTCCGGTGCCTTGCAGGGTCGCGAGGAAAAGCCCTTCACCACCGAAGAACATTGACTTTAAGCCTTTCACCATTTCAATGTCATAATCAATACCAGACGTGAAGGCAACAAGGCAACCGGTATCAATGCGGAGTGTGTCGTTGACAAGTTCCTTTTTGATGACAGTCCCACCAGCATGCACAAAAGCCATGCCATCGCCACGTAGACGTTGGAGGATAAACCCCTCACCACCGAAAAAACCTCTTCCCAATTTCCGTGAAAATGCAATGCTTAGTTCGGTCCCGAGGGCAGCGCACAGGAAGGCATCCTTCTGGCAGGTCAGTTCTCCACCCATTTCAGAAAGATCAATGGGGATAATATGACCGGGGTAGGGGGCGGCGAAAGCAACTCGTCTCTTGTTGCTGCCCGTGTTGGTGAAGTGAGTCATAAACAGTGATTCACCAGTGAGCGCACGTTTGCCAGCGCTGAAGAGTTTGCCCATTAAACCCTCGTCGCCGCCAGACCCGTCACCCATTTTTGCTTCGTATTCTATGTCATCCTCCATCCAGTTCATTGCACCAGCTTCCGCGACGATCGTCTCACCTAAGTCAAGTTCAACTTCAACGACTTGCATATCGTTGCCAAAAATTTCGTAATCTACTTCGTGGCTTTGCATTGTGTTGTTCCTTTCAGTGATTTTGTTGAGTTGTGACACTCTTAAATAGTGATAATTAAAGAGATATACTTTTCATTTTAGATGGTTGTGAATAAATTTTACTTCTGTTTAATTTCACTCCATAAAGTAGCGACTTTGCCTTTAGGATTTATACTATATCTAATTTGTGAATTAGATATTAATTTAGGATCACCTATTGCAGGATGATCGCACCATGAAGTATCTGCACTACTATCAATAATGATTCTTAAAACTTCCGCATCATAAGGTATATAGAAATCAATCTTTTCATAGCTATCTTTTCCAGTTAATAATCCAGATTTATATACCTTCTCTCCATCGATTTCAAATGTGAATATGCAGCTGCCACCTACAAAACAACTTTTATTTTCATTTTTGCCTATCTCAAAATCTCGATCGTTAGTTATCCCAATATATCCTTCAAATGCAATGTAATTGTTTCCTTGCAAATTATATTTAAGGGATGAGACTTTTGGATGATCAGGTGGAGATAATGATAAACCTCTTTCAAAAGTGGCGTTTCTAATAACAATAGGATTGCCATTATTAGTTTTATTATCTGAAATAAATTTCCATGCCCAGCCATTTTTATATTCGTGACTGGAATTAAAAGGTTTTAATCCGTCTTCATCGGGTAAAGTCTTTTTACCTGAATTAATGTTAAGATATACAACATTTTCAGAGGTATCTTCTTTGATGGTTATTGGTTCTGGATCTTTCTCAAGCCCCAAATCTTCATTTTTATTGCGCTTAGTAGTATTTTGCTCAACAACTGTATCCTTAAATCTTGGTGGCATTATATAATCAAATCTGTGATGTGTAAATGCACCAAAAGTATCCATAACCATAAATGTTATATGATTCTTTCCTACAAGTTTACTTCTATCTATTCTTATATCTACATTGGTATTTTTACCGCTGATATATTGCCATCCTATTACTAATATGTTATTATCCATAACAACAACTTGATACAAGCCACTCGGACTTGTAATATTCGCTTTAATACTAATTAAATTAGGTTCTATTTCTTCAACATTAAATACTTGATTAACTTTTGGATGATTCCATTTTATCATTATGTTATCATTAAAAAAATAATGTTTATCTAACCATCTTGCTTCATACTCTAAAAGTTCGTTTCCTGATCCCATTATAGTATTAGAAGTGCCAGTATGATATAAGCTAAAAGTATGTCCTATTTCATGTGCAATAAGCCTAACTAAAGATGTATTTGCGTTTTCGGCAACAATACAAGAACCTCCAAAATTAAAATTATAAATAGGCCATCCAACACCCCACTGACAGCACCCTTGATGCAAATTAATTGTGTCAATACCACCTATAATATAAACATGTACATTTTTTTGATTTTTAAATATTTCTGGTATTTCCGGATTCACATTATTCCAAGTATTGGATTTATATGTCCATGATGGATGATTGCCATCTACTACATTTACTTTTACATTTCCATTTGCATCCCTCTCTAATTTAAAAGCCTTATTTCCGTAACCATTCCTGGACATTTCTTCCATATATAGTTCTTGAACATCATTCATCCATCCTCTAATTTTTTCGATTGGAACATTGTCTACGTTATTGGGTTTAAAATAAATCGTTTTTACCAAATAATCTGCGTTAACTTGGATTGATACTATCATTAAAATTACAGTTAATAACAGCAATCTTAATCTTTTCATAATAACTCCACTAACATCCAATCTTCTAATAGAATATTCAATGCCTACATTATCAATTGTATTTTATTGGTGTAATTAGAAATGATAGCAGGTTTGGCTAAAACCTACAAGAAAAAAGCATTTTATTATTCTTTCGAAACTGGTCCGAATAGGGCATCATGTAGAATTTTCTGCACTAATTTTCATTCTTTTCTTTTGGCTCTACAGAAATCCTTGCCTGAAAAGCATTGACGTTTCCTTTTCCACTGAACCAAGTGCCTGTAGCACCCAGCTTAAAGATTTTGCCTTTGTCAAAAGGATGTCGTATTTTTCCTATCTGCTCGGACGGAATATCCCACACAGAAGTAAGCGCTTGGGTGGGAATTCCTTTTGTAGGCAATTCGGTATCGCCATCAAACAGATCAAACGATCCACCAGATTTGGCGCTACCCATCCGAATATCAATCATAAGTGTCCCACCATCTTCAAACGCTGTGGCATCTATTGTAATGACATTATAGTCTTGGTCACCGTATCCAGGTGCTCGAAGAATGTGTAGGACCTCTTGCTCAAAATGTTCTCCATTAAGGGTTACATTTAAACCAGTCAATAAAGTGTCTGAGGTGTTCTCACCAAACCCAGGAAATTTCGCATCTAAAGAATCCATAAGAAACGTAAGGTATCCCTCCACTTCCGAGATACTTTTTTCTGAACAGTCGTCTAAGAAATCATTTAGAGGGAGTTTTCCCATCACATCAAATTCTGGGGAAATCACTAAACAATCCACCGGTGAACCTTCTGTCCATCCCTCTCTGATGGCTTGTGCCAAAGGATATGTTGTGTTTAATGTTTTTCCTTCTCGCTCGCGTCTTTTGGCTATTGGTTCTCGTAAACTGGGAGTACGTCCTAATTCGGCATTGGTTACCCAAGTATTGATAAAGTTTTCATTTAGGAATTTAATGATTTGGTTATCAGAGAGGACAACTGCCCTCAATTCTTTGCCGCTCCCTCAGCAAGCCTCGTCGGCTAATGGACCATTTATTGAGATTACATGAATGAGCTTAACCTCTTGTTCAGCTATCTCTACTGCTTGATCTGGCGGCACCCAGTTAATTTTTTCCGACTTGTAGAAACACAGTATCAAGGCACGTTCCGCCTCTTCTTGGGTGATTGACACGGCAAATTCTACGTCATTAGGTGGAGTCCCTACACAGAGCTCTATTTGTGGACAGAAACCGATGTCTGTACAGCCTATCGTATCCCAACCAACATCGAAATTCAGTGTCGTTTCAGGCACGCACATCTGAAAGTGTGCGATTTTATCTTTGGTTCGATCGATGACGAGATGACCAGCAAACTGGGAAGGTGTGAACCAACCACCTTTTAAAGCAAATTCTGCATGAACGCGAAACACGATGTCAGCAAATTGATCGTTATGACCACGCAGACATGCCCACAGCCCTTGCGAGTCTTCTGCATCCATTTCCAGGCGTGGATCGGGATGAAGTTGCCTTAGCAATGTGAGCACACCTTCTTTTTCAATTTGCCAAAGTTCACCAACTGAAACCGATTCCGACGGTAGAAAAGATTGAAAAACGGAGGCAGGATATTGCTTTTCCGGTTCAACGACATGCAGATTTGCCAATTCATCCCACTCCACGTGGAAGTTGTATTGTGTGTATTCAATCGGCGCGATAAAGCCTTTGACATTGACTTCTGCGTTGCCATCAAGATTAAGTGTGATTTTGTTTCCTAAAGTTTCCATTTCAGTTCTCCTCTACAGAAATTTTTGCGTGAAAAGCGTTTATGCCGCCTACTCCGCCCCATTGGTCTCCAGTTGCACACAATTTGAAACGTTGACCCCGACTAAACTGATAAGTAATTCGCCCAGTTTGACCGGGGAATATACCCCAGAGCTTGGTAAGTGCATCAAGCGCCTTCTCATATTCATCACTTTCCTGACTGTGCCATTCTGTGGGATCAATTCCTTCTGGCACTTTCTCAGTTGGCAATTTTTTATCTCCATCCAGCAAGAAAAATAATCCAATTGCATCATCTCTACCGACTTGGATATCAATAGTAAGTGTGCCACCATTTGAAAATGCAGTGGTGTTGATACCGACAACTGTGTAGTCCTGATGTGCCTTTTTCGGAGTGTGAATAGTGTCTAACACCTCTTGCAAAGGTTGTTCGGGTGTAAGGATGATATCTCCCAAACCAGGACGTTTTCCTTCCAAGGAATCCTTGAGAAATTGCATGTATGCCACAGCCATAGGTTCATCCTCAGGTCGTTGCAGGTTGTCAAGGAATTCATTGAAGTCGACACTTCCCATCAAATCAAAATCGTGTGAGATAACGAAACAGTCTACTGGTGAACCTTTTACCCATCCTTTCATAATAGTTCTTGCTAAGGCGTGGTTTGTATTGAAGGTTCTTCCTTCCCGCTTACGTCTTTTTGCGATAGGGTCTTGCAAGCTGCCTGTCCGTCCTAATTCTGCATTTTCCACCCAGGTGTTGATGAAATTTTCGTTCAAGAATTCAATAATTGTATTTTTAGAGAGAACACCTGTCCTCAAGATTCTGCCGGTGCCTCAGCACGACTCGTCGAAAAGCGGCCCATCTAATGAGACAACATGTATCAGTTTCTGTTGAACAGGAGCCAGTTCAAACGCTTCTGCAAGCGATATCCAATTGATTTTATGGAACATGTAATAATGTGATATTAGCCTGCGTTCTGCTTCTTCCTGTGTGATTGATGTTTTGTATTCCACATCAGTAGGATATATGCCAGCACAGAGCTGAAGCTGTGGGCAATAACCGATCTCCGCAAAATAGTTCCCATCTTCTTGTTTCCAACCGGCATCGAAGTTCAGTGTTGTTGGCGGAACGAACATTTTGAAAGACACAATTTTCTGTTGAATTCGGTCTATCACTAAATGCCCCGCAAACTGTGATGGCGTAAACTTGCCCTTCTTCATGGTGAATTCTGCGTGAACGCGGAACGCGATTTCAGCGAGTGTATCATTGTGAGCACGTAGACATGCCCATATTCCCGTGTATTCCTCATCATCATTTTGCAGTCTCAGTTTTGGATTGGGATAGAGTTGCTGTAGCAACGTCAGCGCGCTTTCTTCTTCAATCTGCCAGCATTCACTCACCGCAACCGATTCTGACGGGAGAAATCCTTGAAAAACAGATACAGGATACTGTTTCTCCGGTTCAGCAACCCGAAAGTTCGCTAATTCATCCCATTCCACGTGGAAGTTGTATTGTGTGTATTCAATGGGGGCGATGAAGCCTGTGACAGATACTTCTGCGTTGCCATCAAGATTAAGTGTGATTTTGTTTTCTAAAGTTTCCATTTCAGTTTTCCTCTACAGAAATTTTTGCGTGAAAGGCGTTGATACTTCCTTTCTTACTGAACCAATCGCCAGTCGCCCCAAGTTTAAAGATTATACCTTTCTCAAAACGGTGTGTTATTGTATCATTTTTACCGGGTTCAATTCCCCATGCAGAGCCAAAAGCTTCCTTTGGCATACCTTTTGTCGGTAATTTTATGTTACCATCATACAAGTCAAAAGAGCCAGAAGCTTTAGCACTCCCTACATGGATATCAATAGTTAACATTCCACCATTATCAAACGCCGTAGTATCAATATTCACGACAGTATAATCCTGATTGCCGTGTCCTGGTGCGCGAAAAATGTCTAATATTTCCAGTGATGGTTGAGTACTGTCAAGTACAACATTCAATTCGGTTGAGGAAATGGTTTTAGTGTCTCCATTCGAGTTTTCCTCAACAGAAAACTTAGCGTGAAAAGCGTTGATATAAGGTCTATTTGCATCCCTATCTCCTGTTGCGACAAACTTAAAAAATTGTCCACGATTGAAACGATGTACTATCTCTTTTCTATCATCTGGTTCGCCCCATGTCCAAGCAAGGTTACTATCCAATGATACTTTCCCCTCCTTAGAGAGTATATGATCACCGTCAAATAAATAAAACAATCCTTCACCTTCTTCTCTACCGACTATAATGTCAATAGTTAATGTGCCTCCGTTTTCAAACGACCGCGCATCGATCAAGACAACCGTGAGACAATGATTCTCTACTTTTGAGGGTCGAAATACGTCCGACACTTCTCGCGAACGATGTTCTCTGGAAAGAACAATGTTTCCCAATCCTGGCTGTTTTTCTTCTAACGCTTCATTGAGAAATGTGAGGTAATGCGCTTCCTCAGACGGCAATCCTCTATTTTTCCGGTCATCGTCAAGATCATTAACCAGTAGTCTACCCATCAGTTCAAATTCTGGAGAAATGACAAAGCAGTCTACCGGTGAACCTTTTTTTGTCCCGGTTTTCCATCCTTTAATGATTGTCTGTGCTAATTCATGGCTTGTGTCAAATGTCTTGGATTCACGCTCGCGTCTTTTGGCAATCGGTTCACGTAAACTTCGGATACGTCCTAATTCCGCATTAGGCACCCAGGTGTTAATGAAATTTTCATTCAAGAATGATATTATTTGCTCATCCGAGAGGACACCTGCCCTCAAACTTTTTCCACTCCCTCAGCATGATTCGTCAATAAGTGGTCCGTTTATGGATATAGCATGGATGGGTTTTTGTTGTACTGTTGCCATTTGCAAGGCTTCTTCCAAGGATACCCAATTGATTTGTTGTGATTTGTAAAAACAACTTATCAACTTGTTTGATGCTTCTTCTTGTGTGATGGATTCTGTGTATTTTATGTTGTGTATGAAGTCATCAATTCCTGTCCGAAGTTTCATTTGTGGACAGTATCCTATATCCGTATACCAAGCAGGTTTACTATAACCTTCCAATATCGTATACCAATTCACATCAAAATTGAGCACACCTTTTGGGACGGACATTTCAAAACTGACAATACTTCCATTGCTTCGATCAATAACAAGATTACCCTTAAATTGAGAGGGTGTGAACCAACCATCTTTTAATGCGAATTCTGCATGGATACGAAATACGATGTCAGCATGCTCATCGTTGTAAGCACGTAGACATGCCCATAATCCGCATGAGTCTCCTGCATTCAGGTGCATATCCACATTGGGCTCTGGATGAAGCTGCTTTAGTATTTCCAATACACCATCTTGCTTAACTTCCCAAACATCACCGACAGAAATCGGGTGACTTGGAAGGAAATCAGAGAAAATTGATGAGGAATATAGTTTTTCTGGCTCAGCGGCGCGCAGATTTGCTAACGCATCCCATTCTACATGAAAGTTGTATTGTGTGTATTCAATCGGCGCGATGGAACCTTTAACGTTGACTTCGGCATCTCTATCAAGGTTAAGTGTGATTTTGTTTGATAACGTGTTCATTCAATTCTCCTCTACAGAAATTTTTGCCTTAAAAGCGTTTGCGCTGCCCTTCTCACTTCTACCGTAACACCCGGTAGCACCCAACTTAAAAAACTGACCTCGCTCAAAACGGTGCGTGAGTTGTCCTGTCTCATCAGGTTCCAACCACTTCATCGCAAGGACCATGTATTTAGTCACTCTTTCTGTTGTAGGGAGGTCGTCGTCACCATCAACTAAATAGAAGTGACCTTCCGCATCGGCTCTACCGGTTTCAATATCAATAGTTATCGTGCCGCCCTTTTCAAACGCCCTTGTATCAATTACAACGACTGTATAATCCTTATAACCAACTATTGGTGTCCGAAAAACATCAAAGACATCCTGTGAAGGTTCTTCACTGTTCAGAGTGATGTTCCCCAATCCGGGCTGCTTCCCCTCCAAGGACTCCTTGAGAAACATAAGGTAACTCTCCTCGTCTCGGCGTTTAAATTTATTCCAATTGTAGTCGAAAAATTCATTGACAAGCAGTCTGCCCATTAGTTCAAAATCAGGTGAGATGACGAAACAGTCTACGGGTGAACCTTTCTTTGATCCGGTTTTCCACCCCTTTATAATGGCTTGTGCCAACGGATGGCTCGTGTCGAACGTTTTACCCTCGCGCTCGCGCCTTTTGGCAATCGGTTCTTGCAGACTATGGATACGCCCTAATTCAGCATCTGCCACCCAAGTGTTGATAAAGTTTTCGTTCAGGAATTCAATGTTTTGGTCGTCAGAGAGAGCACCTGCCCTCAAGCTTTTGCCACTCCCTCAGCACGACTCATCCGCAAGTGGTCCACCTGATGAAATGGCGTGAATCGGTTTCTGTAATAATGGTGCCAATTCCAACGCTTTCTCCAGCGGGACCCAGTTAATTTGCGCTGATTTGTAAAAACATAACATTAATGTGTGCAATGCTTCCTCTTGGGTGATTGCTACTGTGAATTTGGCATCTTGCAAAACGTCTTGTTCACCTGCACAGAGTTCCATTTGCGGACAAAAACCGATGTCCGCTCCGCAGAGTCCATCTCTAATTGTCCAACGTGCATCAAAGTTCAATGTGGCATCCGGAACGTGCATCTTGAAGGAGGCAACTTTCTTTTCTAATCGGTCAATAACCAGATGTCCAGCAAACTGCGATGGCGCAAACCAACCTTTTTCTAAAACGAATTCCGCGTGAATACGGAACAGAATCTCAGCAAACGCATCATTGTAGGCGCGTAGACATGCCCACAAACCGTAAGAATCCGCTCCAGCAACGTCCAATTCCAATTGTGGGTTTGGACTGAGTTGTCGCAGCAGCGTTAACGCGCCTTCTTCTTCAATCTGCCAGCATTCACCCACTGAAACCGATCCCGATGGCAGAAATGCTTGAAAAATAGAGGCAGGATATTGCTTCTCGGGTTCAGCAACCCGGAAATTCGCTAATTCGTCCCAATCCACGTGGTAGTTGCGTTGGGTGTACTCAATCGGTGCAATGCAGCCTGTGACTAACACCTCTTCATCACCGTTAAGATTAAGCGTGATTTTATCTGATAAAGTCCTCATTTTAATGCTCCACTACAGAAATTTTTTATTCACTTATACACATTTTCGGATGCAGTTTGCAGGCTATTGTGGAGGAGTAAAACCAGTTCTAAAGATAGATGCCGAAACAGGTTTATCAAAGTGTCCCAATAATTTCAAAGTTCACTATAAATTACCCTGCCCATCAATCATGTTTTCCTTGACAAAAAAAGTATATCACATAAAATAGGAGTAGATTTTCGCAATTATCTTGGACCCACACACTTTCAAATATCAAAGGACGAATATATGGAAAAAACGCATCTATTCCACGCGCCTCACCTTCACGCGATTGCCCGTACGATTTTTGTTGCTGCTGGCGCATCTCAACATATTGCTGATGATGTTGCCGAGATTCTTGTTAAAGCTCATTTAGCAGGTCATGATTCACACGGTGTGCTCAGAATCCCAGCATACATCAGAGGCATTGATGCTGGAAACATAAAGCCTTCTGCAGAACCTGAAGTCGTTTCCGAAACTGAAAACACGTTACGCGTTGATGGGAAGGGGGCTTTTGGACACTATGTTTCACGATGGTCAATCCGGAAAGCCATAGCAAAAGCAAAGACATCTTCTTCTTGTTGTGTGAGTATTTTCAACACGGGACATATTGGTCGGTTAGGTGAGTATGCGGAAGAAGCAGCGGGAGCAGGGTGTATCGGGCTAATTTCTGTCGGAATGGGCGGCAAAGGTGCAGGACCAACGGTGCCTTATGGTGGTTCACAAGGCACTTTCAGCACGAATCCGCTCGCTATCGGTGTCCCGACAGGTGATGATGCGCCATTTATTGTTGACTACGCAACAAGTATGATTGCCGAAGGTAAAATTCAGGTTGCGCGTAGCAAAGGGACAGAATTGCCCGAAGGATGTATTTTAGATAAACACGGTGCACCGAGTATTAAACCTGCTGATTTTTACGATGGCGGCGCGCTTCTTGCATTTGGCAAACATAAGGGATATGCGCTTGCAATGTTTACATGTTTGCTCGGCGGATTGGCAGGAACGTTTGATGCTGAGACAGGGCGAATGGGTGGTATCTTCATGCAAGCCATTGATGTTAACGCTTTTACGCCGATAGCAGAATACCAGAAAGGGGTTCGTGCGTTTTTAGATGTTATTAAAGCTACACCACCTGCACACGGATTTGATGAAGTCTTAGCCCCAGGTGATTTTGAATCCCGCTACCGTGCTGAACGCCTACAGAGTGGGATTGAGATACCGGATACCATCAAAAATCAACTTCAGGAATGTGCAGATAAATTTGGGATTTCAATCGGTGCCGAGATAATCGGAGCAGAAGATAAAGCACGGTATTAAATGGTATTCAGTTACTATAATCTAAGTTGCCACATAGTAACACAAACTGTTAGTTTGTGTTTATGAGTCCGCAAACTAACAGTTTGCCCTACAAAGACTTTTACCAAAACACGCTGCACCAACGAGGTTAAGAAACCTCACCTAATGGGACTTGAAAGCTACTCGGTTTTAAGCCGTTTTTGACGATCTTGTAAGAATTTAATAACAGTCTCTGCACTTTGGAAACCGAGAGTACCTGCTTCATCTATGACCATCTGCATTTGGACAGGGTTATTCGTCAACATCGTTTCTGCTTTTTGGTAATAATCTGCTGCGGCATCCTTTTCTCCGCTTTCTTGGTGCATGACTGCTAAGTAGATATGCGCAGCGGCGAGCCGTGGCGATCTGGTGCGGTTTTTGATAAACTCCTCAAAGGCAAAGCGCGCATCAGTATACCGTTGGTCCTCAAAGTGGACCCTGCCGATGCGAAATAGTGCTCTGTCTGCATAGCTATCTTTGTATCCATCGGACAGATAAAGTTCGCGTTCAGGATAGCTGATAGTTGTTTGATAAGCTTGCAATGCTTCGTCAAATCGCTGGAGTTTCCTGTAGATTTCACCTACTTGGAAGGTTGCCATCATGGCCTGTAAGGTATTTGGATGTTGTTCTATAATAGCATTGAAAGTTTTAAGCGCGCTGTTTGGTTTTTCAAGTACGTCCACATAAATAATGCCCATACGGTAACTTGCTTCAGCTGCATAAGGCGATTCAGGATGCTCCTGCACTATTTTATTATAAGCCTTAACGGCTTTAGAATAGTCCAGTAGCTCGCGCTCATAGATAGTAGCGATCTGTAATTTTGTTCTAACTTTCTCGGCAATGTTTAATTGATTACCTTGAATTTGTAGAAGTAAATTTTGAATTGCCGCGCGGTGTTTAAGCGAACGAAGTTGTACTGCAGCCTGCTTAGCAAATTGTGTATCTGGGGCATGACTGATTAGATTACGCGCAATTTTTGAGGCTTCATCGTAGTTTCCATCTTCCACTGCTTTCTCGATCTTTTCGAATTCGTGTTTAGGAATGCGTTGCGTTATCGTTCCTATTTTGCTCCGTACCAGTTTGGTCACTTCCGCAATACTTTTATCGTACATTGCAATCTGTCCAAGGTACACTGGATCAAGTGTCGGGAGGTAAACGTTAAGGTAAATTTTAAAAGCGTTGCGTGCTTCGTAATAGTTCTGTGTTTCCTCATAACAAATGCCGGACCAATAAAAAACTGCGGGCATATTCCAGAAATTCGGGTATTTCTCATCAATTGAATCATATACAGTGAGTGCTTGTTGATACGCCTCTTCCTCGCGATGAATATTTGCAATATGAAAAAGTGCCTCGGCAGCGAAGTTGCTCGTTGGATAGTTGTCCGCAACTTTTTTGTATGCATCAATTGCTAACGGCAATTGATGCAACACCGTATGCCTTAAATGTGCGATCCGCCATTGTGCTTCAGCAGCTAACTTGTCGGTAGGATATTTTTTAAGCAATTCTTGATATATTTCAATTGCACGTTCCGGTTGATTGAGTTGGTTATGCATTCGGTAGAGTTCAGCAATCTGAAATTGGGCAACCGTTTCAAGCGGGGTGCCTTTGTAGGTGCGTACAATCTCTTTCTGCATCTGTAGATTTTTGAGTGCAGTTCGAATGTCTCGTATTTTCTGTAATCCGATTTTATGGACGAAATGTATTTCTGGTGCCGTGCCAACAAGCGTACGGAAACTATGAATAGCCTTCTCATATTCTCCCATTCTACTGTACACATCACCAGTCTTAATATAGGAGAGAAAAATCTCAGCGATGGGCAACCCATCGACTCTCATACTAAGGATTTTCTTATACGCCTTTAATGCCTCTGGATATTGCTGCGTATAGTTGTAATATATCTCGCCAAGCTGGTAGTAGCACCTACTCCGAGTTTCAATATCTTTGGCAGATTTTGCAAGTTTCTCCAACTTGGCGGCAGCTTCTGTATAACGCTTTTCTTTAAGTAAGGAGGTAACTTCATCAAGCTGCGCGTGTGCAGTGCATAAAACCAGCGACATTAGCAGCATATATAACATGGCGCATTGGAGAATAGAAGCGAATTTCAAATTTTTCACCTAAAACTCTTTCAATTTCTACAACTATCTGAGAACTGTAACATCAGAGTTCAGAATGAACGTTCTTCAGGTGTTTTTTGGCGATATTTGCCCAATTGGTACCCTGTGCTTGGTCTTTCACCCGATTGAGTTGACTGACTGTATCCCATCCATCTGAATTACGAAGATGTCTATTTCGCAGGACATCTTCCATACTCCGTTGAATATCCTGATTTCTATACTGTTCAATGCGTGCGTCCGCAGAATCAATTTGACTTATGTCAATAGTTGGGGCAGGCCGGAACGGATTTCCAACGAAAAACGCGATAGAAATTACCGCAAAAATGAATAGACAGAAACTAACAACCTTTTGCTCTCGCAAAGTTAACAGCAACCCCGTTGCAAAATCTGATAAACGGGAACTTAGTGTGGGTTTGACAGGTGGCACCTCAGCGAGACGCCTATATAATTTCGCCTCAAGGTTGCGTGGCGCAATTATGTGCGGCGTTAATTCCGCCTCTGCTTCGTCCACAAGGTGAAGCACATGCTTATAAGTGTTGACTTTTCTGGTGCAGCTATCACATGTAGACAGATGATGTTCAAAATCTGCTACTTGTGATGCGTCTAACTCACCGTATACATAATCAATCGCTTGTGCTTCAGATTTATTACATTTAGGCATGGATAAACCTCCTATATCTCATTATTTTCCCATAAAGGTCGTAGCAAAGTTTGTAATTTTTTCATTGCGCGATGTAGATGAATCTTAACGGTCCCTTCAGCCATTCCGAGTGTTTCGGCAACCTCCTTAATCTGTAAACCTTCATATCGGGTTAACATAAAAACAGATTTCTGTTTTGCGGAGAGTTCGTCTACAGCTTCGCGGATGATGCGTCCAAGTTCCTTTTCTTCGAGCTGTTTTTCGGGGTTACTCGATATGTCTGTCGCAACGACTCTTGCTTCAATGACATCTTCATCTTCTAACATATAGACCGGTTTTCGCGCTTTAGAACGATGATAGTCAATAGCAAGGTTAGAGGCAATCGTATAAAGCCATGTTGAAAATTTTGCTTTCGGTTCCCATGACGCAAGAGCACGGTATGCCTTGAAAAACACTTCAAGCGTTAACTCTTCAGCATCTTCGTAATTCCGAACAGACCGCAGAAGATAACCGAAGATTTTACGTTCATAGCGTTTCATTAATTCATCAAAAGCCTTTTGACTGCCCGATTTGAACTGCGTAACAAGCATTTCATCGTCAATTAATTTATCCATCACTTTGCCAGACTTTCGTTCAGTTTTATGAACAACTTACTCTTTTAACGTAGATGTGTTTCATAGAGTTTACAGGAATTGCGGTTTTATGTCAAAATTGGCAAGATCGATCTTGCCCGATATAGAAGTTGCCAAATAGGTTTGCAGAAAACACGCGGGTGTGTTAGAATTTACTTGTGACATACTCTACCTGCTAAAGCGTGGGTGAGTCTATTGTATGTAGTACAAACTGTCAGTTTGTGCATCAAAAAACGTCCTCTGCAAAGAAACAACAAAATCTATATCCAAGGAGAATCTCTAATGAAACGAAAATACACATCATTTTTGGTGATAGTGCTACTTCCTTTTGTAATTATTTTGAACGGTTGTGAAGAAACCCGTTCTGGCGGCAGTGGCACGATTGATCTGGGGCGCGGAGAACCTAATATCACAGAATCAGTTTTGGCTATTTCAGTCCATGAAGACCGCCCTGACGGTATAACCGATACGTTTAGTGCTGAAGTAAACGATCAAGTGTTTTTATGGCTTTTATGGGAAAATATTGACGAATCACATACGGTCAAGGTTTCGTGGTTTTCGCCTGAAGACGACTTAGACGATCCGCCATTTTGGAGTGAGGAACGAACTATTTCTTCAACAACTGGTGAAAAGATAACATGGTTTTATATTGACGCTCCAGAACGTGGGTTAAGAGGTAATCAATTTGCAACGGGCGAATGGTTCGTTGAAATTTTTCTTGATGGACTCTTTGAACGTAGTCATCTTTTTTATGTGGAATAATAGGACAGCGGAATTCGCTGAACTTGGATAAAAGGTGCGGTTAGGAAACCGCATCTTATGTGTCAATTTAGTGCCTGATTTTCTTGTTGGAGGGCTTTGGAAGCCCGATTTTCTTCTTGTAGGAGCGAGCTTTGCTCGCGACATCGGACGCAGGGTCGCGAGCAAAGCTCGCTCCTACAGAATGTCCGAAGTGCCAAATTCCAAACGCGCGTTTGGCAATGAATTCGCGACTACGAACGCTTGTCTTCTTAAATTGACGACTATGGTGCGATTAGGAAACCGCCCCTACTGAACCTGGCAAATCGGGATTAAGTGAGTTCTTCTCCTACAATGAGCCTATATGCTTCTCTGTATTTTTCACTCGTTTTTGTAATAACGGTATCCGGTAATTCAGGTGCAGGGGGTTGCTTGTTCCAACCGATTTCAGAGAGGTAATCCCGAACGAACTGCTTATCAAAACTCTGCTGTGGTTTTCCGGGTTCATACAGATGTGCAGGCCAAAAACGGGACGAATCTGGCGTGAAAACCTCATCTATAAGTATCAACTTACCATCACATTGCCCAAATTCAAATTTTGTGTCACACAGGATAATACCTGAGTTTTCAGCATGCTGACTTGCAGCTTTGAATAGCGCAAAACTAATGTCAATTAATTTATCAGTGAGGTCAGTTCCAACCTGATTTCGCATTTCATCAATAGTAATAGGTTCGTCATGTTCACCTTGTTCCGCCTTTGTTGTGGGTGTGAATAAAAGTTCTGGTAACCGTTCCGATTCACGTAACCCCGATGGGAGTTTCTGTCCACATATTTCTTCTGTCTTCTGATACGAAGCCCATCCTGAACCGGCAAGATAACCGCGTACTACGCATTCAACATCAACACGTTCCGCTTTACGGACAAGCATTGAACGTCCTTCTAATAGGTCCACATCTGCCTGTAATGCGTCCGGATATTCTTCAACTTCTGTGGCTATAACATGATTATCTACAACAGATTTGGTATAATTGAACCAGAATTTGGACAATCCGGTTAAAACTTTCCCCTTATCAGGAATACCGTTCGGTAGGACGACATCAAATGCAGATATTCGATCCGTAGAGATAATCAGAAACTCATCTCCGAGGTCGTAAAGATCGCGGACTTTTCCGCGATGCGCTGGCGTATAGTTTGTTAAATTGGTGGACGTAATAACATTTTGAGACATATTTTTCTCCCAAATTTATATTTTCATTATTCCTTCAACATATTTTCAAGTACAATAGCCGTTTTGTTTTCAGCATTAATTTTTAGAGTTTTATCAACTTCTTGTTTTGCCAATTGTCTCTCTCCGAGATAGAGATAGCACGCTGCCTTCAACGCATATAATTCAGCGTTAGAATCATAATCATGCCGATAGAGGTACTGTGCATCAGCTTGTAGCGCGTTATCAATCGCTCGGATTGCATCGATGAAATCAGAACTATCCTTGTAACGTAAATAAAGCACATTTGCTAAACCTACCCACGCATCAGCATTAGATGCGTCGTAACGCAGCGCATTTTGGAATGCTTCTTGTACCAATGGTAGCGTCAGCGAAAGGCTTAGATGGCTCCATCCAACGCCATTATGGGCATCAGCGAATTCTGGATCAATATTGAGCGCACGTTCAAAACTGAGCAGTGCTTGCGTATAGTCGCCCAACTTGTAAGCATGCCACCCTTGTTGAGTGTGGTTCAAGGCAGTAGCGGCATCAGTTTCTGCGTCGTTTGAACAACTGACCAGCATTAGAAGTGATAAAACGAATATAAAGGTTGCGGGAATTGTCCAAATAGAGCGCATCATAAAATTTCTGACACAAACAATTAAATCTTGTTTTCTATTCCGTTTTCAAGGTTGACAATAACGGGCTTCTTAGTGCTACAGCAACGGCAATACTATTTGCAATTATACCAAATCCGAAAATGAATAACAAGGTAATCGTGAGCGATAACCATGGAAATGCGGGCAAGTGCCCTTGTGAACCGAGAATTGCAACGAATCCAGCGACAATCCCAATGAGCATCCCAATTGTCAGGAGAAAGCAGCTTTCAATGAACAATATTTTGGAGAGCAGTTGTCGACGGAAACCGAAAGCACGCAAGGTTGCTAATTCACCTCGCCGTTCAATAATATTTCTAAATAGAACCAGTGCTAAGCCGAAAGTGCCGAGTAGTACTCCCAGTCCTCCAAGACTTTGGAAAGTGGAGATATAGGTATTTTCAACAGCGCGAAAACTTGCCAATCGCTCTGATGCTGACGTAACGTCAAAGCCGTAGTCTTCCAATGTTTTCTCAAGCGTCTGTAATGTTTCTTCTCGCAATTCAGGTGGTGTCTTAATCAGAAAAAATTGATACCCACTTTGATTCGGAAAGTATTTCGTAAAATCAGATTCGGAAATTATTAATTGACTCTGAAAAAGACTATTTTCAACCGTTTCAAGCTCTAACAATAAAGATTTTCCAAATACATCTTGGATCAGAAAATCTTCCTTAGGATTATGGTGTAAAATCCAACGCAGCGACTTCTCATCGCCGATTGCATGTATTTTTCCTTGTTGACTGTTTTCCAATTTTAGGATTTGCCACGGATCCTCGTTTAACATTGCATCCGATGCACCCAAGATCTGTGGTTTCTGAGGTTGATAGAGATTAAGACAACTCACGTCTTCCCCCGGTAAAACACGAAATGGAACAACAACGGACTTGGACAGTAATTCCGATTCTCCTGTATCAAAACCGAGTTCAAGTCTGCCATCAGGTGTCCTTAGACTGTGGTGTAATGGCAGTGAAGATTCGGCGACAAAAGCGTATTCTGTTTCTGGCAGTGCATCATGTCGATTTGCGCCAACAGCCACGATGATACAACATGCTAAACTTATTGTCGTAACACAGGTTTTGCTTCTTGCAGGTTGTCGTGCAGCATTTTTAAGAGCAAATTGAACTCTACTTAATTGTTTTGAAACCTGTTGTGAACTTAACCATTTTGAAAAAACTGTCCAGCCGAGAGAGAGAATTGTAATCGTAAGTATAATAAACTGAACTACGGGATGTTCTATCAATGCGAAACATAACTCTGAAATTCTTACAACAAACGGAAAATATGTTAATAAAACACCAATGATGATTCCAATGCTGAAGAAAAGTGAAATAATATTGATATTTTTAGGGATAAGGTTGGAATTTGTTCCTTTACTTCTTTGAAGGACCCTCCGTAAAATAATTCCAAAGCAAATTGCTATTAAGAGAAGAACAATATCTCCTGCCCAACCACCAAAAAGGAGTCTTCCAACGCCCAAAGCACCAATAAAAATGCCAGCGATACAGGCCGTAATTGTTGCCGCTCTAAACCCTGACTTATTAACATTCTTTATTTTCGATTCTGAATTTATCTCTTGAAAATCAGTTTGCCCCGCAAGAAGTGATATGGTCGTTGCTTTACCCAATTTGCGGACAGTCATTCGGATGGAAAATATCACTACAAGAAGTGAAATGAGTGCGCCGCTAAGCAGACTCAATAGGTTTATGTGTAATTTCATAAAAGGTGTGCCGATAGCAGGTAACCACCATGTTTGTAAACCGAATATCATCAATTTTGCATATCCTATCGCCAGTAGACAACCCAATATGCTTCCGATGCTTGTAATAAGGATTCCTTCAAAAAGGAAACGGCGGCGGATTTTAGGAAGCGTGTAACCTACTGCTTGGAGGATGCCGACCTCACGCGCTCTCTGTTCTACACCGATTCGGAAGACCATCCCGACTAACAGTGCCACGGCAATAATGATAAATCCGCTCAAACTGCTAAACAGCATCCCAAAATCTGTGGAACCGGAAGACGCATTTAGTCCCTCCTCTTTGAGAGATAAAAATTGGAATCCGATCTGTTCTGGCTCAATCTTTTTGAGGAATTCGGTTTCAAAAAGTGATATGGTTGCTTCTATGTCTTGTCCCGGTACCGCTCCCATCCGAATAGTAGTGAGATCGCCAAATCGGTTTTGCCAAAGACGTTTACCAACATCTAAAGAAACATAAGCTTTAGGTGTTGTCTTGTATTCATCCCAATACGTCTCGTCTCTGCTACGGATGAGACTATAGTCAATTGTAAAAGGTGGTTCCCATTCGGAGATGTCTGCTGTGTCGTGAATACCCGGAAATTTTGGAATTAAGTTTGTGTCTGCAGCGATGTCCTCAATGGGTACAATGCCTTTTAGAATAAATTGTGCGTTTTCTGTGACGTACTCTTCTTCTGCATTAACACTATAGTAGGTGAGGTTAATTATATCACCTACTTTCACACCGAGATCGTCTGCTGCCCAAGTATTGAGGTAAATTTCAGACAATTCATCAGACGGAGTGGGTGTATTTAATTTGCTTGCCACTGTCTCTTGTTCAATTTCTATTGTCAATCGGCTTACGAGTTTGACAAATTCTCCCTTTTCTAATGGAACAGCCAAAATTGTTGAATATGGAATTTGCTTGGTGTTACCAGTTGACTCATTTTGTTGTGATGAATCAATAGTAGATATTGTGTTTGCGAGATAGGTGAGTGTTGGAAGTGTCGGAATATCGTTTTCTGACGCAACCGATAGTGCTGCCTCCGACAACACTGGTTCAATAAGGAATTGTGTACTTTGCAAATCGAAGTGGTTTTGTTGTTCCATTATACTTAAACGGAGGGTGGTGAGGTTCAAGGATAAATCTTCTGGTAAGATTGGATCAGCGTCAGTGGTAAACAGCGCGTTCACTTTACCAGATTGTGTGAGTGCTTTTTGCAAAACAGGGAGCGAGATGTATGCATTCAATGGGAGGCTTTGATGTGCATGGAGGCTAAATCTGCCAGCGTTTTCAGTGGGGACAACATCACTGACTACTAAGCGAAGTCTTTGGATAACATCAGATGCATCACGTTTACCCAGTAGGAATTCTGGATGGATTTCAACTGCTTGCGGAAAATTAACAAGGATTGCATCACCAATTTGGACCTTCAGTTCGTTTTGAAGTGCCTCGTTGATAACAATGTCTGCAAAGGGGTTGTCAGTTGCACTGCTCAAATTCGGGACAGCACTGTTTTTCCAAAGACGAAAGAAGGTGTCATCAACACCGTAGACGTTAACCTTTGATGCACGTGTTTCGGTTTCAGCCGCGACAACTGTTCCATTTAGTAGAATTGCTGGCACGGTATGTTGTCGATTTAATATATCTGGTTTAAAAAAATGGTCGGCGATGAGTGCATGTTGAATTGAACCAAGGCGTTCCAGTGTGATGTCACGTAGGCTACCCCGCATGGAGTCACCAACAATCAATGCACCAGCCAGTACACCTGTCGCTACTGCAGTGCAAAGTGCAACAATAAGATGAATTTGCCAATAGTGTTTTGCAGTTCTCCAAAATGTCCGCATAATTTTAAGGTTATTTACCACCCACTGTTTCTAAAGTGCAAATCCCATCGGCGAGTTTGAGGCGGTTTTCAAACCTACCCGCAAGTTCAAGATTGTGCGTTACGGCAATTAAAATGTTTTGTTCTATACGATGCAATTCAAATAGCAGGTCTGCTATGGTTGCAGCAGTCGTTGCGTCAAGATTACCGGTTGGTTCATCACAGAGGAGGATATTCGGTTTATTGATGAGGGCACGCGCAATTGCGACTCTTTGACGTTCTCCCCCAGAAAGTTCAGCTGGGCGGTGCGACATGCGATCAGTTAGTCCAACTCGTTTCAAGAGTTCTTCTGCAAGCTGTGAAGCATCTGGCTGCTGTTTGAAGGCAAACGTGGGAATAAGCACGTTTTCAAGTACAGAGTATTGTGGAAGGAGATGATGGTCCTGAAACACAAACCCAATCACAGCATTCCGGTAGCGAGCAAGTTCAGGTTCAGAAAGATCAAAGGGATCAGTACCGTTAATCTCAACCTGTCCGTTAGTGGGTTCTTCTAATGTGCCGATAATATGTAAAAGTGTGCTTTTGCCAGAACCTGAAGGACCGGTAATCGCGACTGATGTGCCTGCGCTGAAACTGAATGAAACATTTCGTAGGACCTGTAATTTTCCAAAGTCTTTAGACAGGTTTGAAATTTTAAGTTGATGCGTTTTATCTGTAGTTTCTTGCATATTTATCGGAAGGAAATTAAGACAACCACAGCACTTGGACATGCTATAGTAAAAACTATAATTAATGGGACATTTCTGTAGAGCAAACTGTTAGTTTGCGTCCTCTTTGTGGCACAAACTAAATGAGGATTAAGAAAATAAATCGGTCCTGTGGGCGAGGTTCGAAAACCTCGCCAGCAGTGGGGTATCCGTGCCTCGTGCGGACAAAAAATTACCGAATTAATCTTCATACAGTTTGTGAGGCAACTACTGTTGTCCGTTATGTTTTCAAAATAGGTTTATCAAGCGTCTCAATAATTTCAAAGTTCACTATATTTTTGTGTAACAATCTGTGAAGTGATGAATTCGGGAATAGGAATAGCGCGCATTTTTTCACCCGGATTTGTTATACAACAGACTGTGGTAAGCTGTCCCCGCGCAATATCTTTGCCTTCATGGGTAAACTGAAATTGGTATGTGAGTGATTTTGTTCCTTTTTTGGATATCCACAATCGGATATCTACCTCATCCTCAAATCGCAGTGGACTGAGATATTCGCAGGAGGCAGTAAGCCTGGGCCAACCGATTTTGTTACCATCCCATTCAGTAGCAACACTTGTTCCTAAACTGCGTAAAAATTCGTGTTCTGCGGCCTCCATAAAAACGAAGAATCTCGAAAAATGGACAATGCCTGCCATATCGGTATCGGCAAATTCAATCTTTCGTTTCGTTCGGTATTCAGTGTGCATTTGTGTTGATTCGAAGTTGTGCCTACATGGAGCAGTAAATACTCTTTTCTATTGTCTTATTCATCGTACAGTAAAACCTATAATTAATGGGACACTTCTGTAGCGCAAACTGTTAGTTTGTGCTACAACACCCCCGGTAGGTTCGGTTTCCTAACCGAACTGAACAGAATGCCCAATTAATTCTAAAGTCTACTATAAAATAGATTCAGTTTTTGGGAAACTTAGGCACATCCTCGTACCGACTCCACGTTTCGGCATATATTTTCCAATATCCGTCAGAAGGATCAATCATGAGGATCAACTTTTTAGTGCCGACATCGCGATATGCTGGCCGTGTACCTGATGCGGGTGTCCCTTTGAATTCTTGCAAAAACGTAGCATCTGCAACAGCCCTATCCCCATTAATCTCCAAATTAGATATTCCAACCTGAATATCTGCGTAGTATGCGTTTAGCTGCCTCATTTTCTCGCGGAGCTGTTTTTTTCGTAGATAGATGGGTGTTTCTTTGCCACCTCGCACGGTAACACGGGTGATGAGTGCTCTCTCTGCATAGATTGACATATAGGTGTCAAGGTCTTTCTCCTCCCATGCTTTCTGCCATTTGAAAAGAATTTGGCCTACTTTGAGTTGTGTATCAATCGGTGCGTCACCGTTATAGATACCTGGCTCAGATTCTTCTGGGACAACGTCAATATCCGGTTGGCCCTGTTGAGAAATAGGTGGGGTAGAAATATAATCATCGCCTATCTCATCGTTTATCAGTTTCCACCGTCTGAAAAAGAAACCTTTCTTCTCAATCGTTAGTGTGCGGGGATGCGTTTCTATGATAGTTCCATTGCTACTAACCGTAACACTGATATTGCCAGCTACGTGTCGGGTCTTTGAGTGTGCAACAGGGGTATATTTTACCTGGCTTAGATCCACTTCTAAATCTTGGGACATATGGAAGTGAGCAAGTCGAAAATTATCTATTCGCTTTTTTCGGGCAGACTTATCCCAGAGTGAATCGTACTTCTTTTTATTCTGAGATTCAAGCGCTTTTTTCCATTGTAATACCAATGGGACAACGGGACTGTTAGTTTGAGTTGTCGTATCAACATTAACTTCTGCTTCAAAAGCACTGAGATCAGAACCAAAATCTTCACTAACAACTTCATCTCTGACAAGTTTCCAACGTTGTTGAATAAGTCCGATTTTGGCAATAATCAGGGTCCTTGATTGAATCAAAGGTTCACCATCGGGACGGATGAGCATTGGGATTTCTTCAATCCGCAAGTAACTTGGGTCCTGCGGGTCCTTACGGGTCCTATTTACAGCATTAGCGATATTGACCTCTATTTCGATTTTTGCTTTGAAAAGGTCTGCGGTTTGTAGATAACCCGAATTAGGTTGGGTTTGCGCCTTTTTAACCCAGAGCGCATCGTAACTTTTTAGGTTTCCTGATTCAACAGCATTTTTCCATTTTGCTAAAAATCCTGCCGGTGTTTCACTTGAACGGCTGAGTAGAATGCCACCAACAGCCAAAATCACAACTAAAACGACGATAGCCCCCCATTTTAGGGAATTGGGCAATGAGAATTTCGAATTGTTCTGTGTAGTGTTTGGGAAGTTGTTCATCAGCTTACCTCCTAAAATCCGGAATATTTTCGTAGATTTGCCAAGTTTCGCGATAAATTTTCCATTTTCCCTGAACTTGATGCATCCAGATTTCGCGAGTCCAGCTATGGAATAATGCCGTATCATCCTCAGTTTGCGCCGGAGAAACCAACTTGCTAAATCGGTATATCCCGATCACACTTTCTTGTTCCACCTCCGTGGAAGCTTTTACTTTTTTCCACGGCTGAGCGTTCATCTCACGAAGGGCAGCCTCAATTTGATTGGGGGCAATAGTACTCTCGTTCTCTTTGCTTTCTTGCGTAAGAATTTTTTTGACAGTAATATTTGGGGTGTAGAATGCAAAATGTGCCGCCATATTTTTGCTACTCCATGCATTTTCCCACTTATTCAGAGCTGCTTTTCCAGCATTAATTTGCTGGGTAGAAAGTGATGTCCTATGTGTACGTGGATCCTTATTACTCGGCAATTGCTTCGCGAAGGCGCGTGCTTGTTCAGCTGCTTTTTTGATATATTCCTGATGCTCAGCTGCGATATTCTGCTTTTTGGCTTTTTCCAACATATTAGTGTAAACCTTAGCTTGTTCACGCAACTGTTTTTTCAGAGATGCAGTTTCAGCGACAGCCGCCCGTTTTTGTTTACTTGAGGATTTAGCCATCGTTTCAGCAGCTTCAAGTTTTCGGGTAAGTTCTTTCACTTGGCGCCCATAATCTTGCACATCTGCTTCAGAACGCACCACTCTCGCTTGAATCGATTTTAAGGATTCATTGAGTTCAGCAACCGTTTGCTCGCTGACTTTCCGAGTATCGCTCAGTTTCTGTTTCTCTTTTTCAAGTTGACTGATAGTTTGCTCAAACTCCTTCTCTGTCTCACGAAGTTGCTGGATGCCAGTCTCTAAACCTGAAATTTCAGTTTTCTTGGTATTGATGTCTTTTCTAAGTTCAGCAATAAGAGCATCTTTTTCCAAAATGTTAACGTTTAATTTGGCATTCATCGTGTTTTGCACAGCTTTTCGCTGCGCAATTTTCGCATGAGTGATCGCTTTCGTAGCAAATCGAAGTGCATCAATTCCATTGTTCTGATTCAATGCCTCTTTTGCCTTTTCGAGATAAGTTTCTGCTTGCTCAAACTCCTCAAAGGCGAGAGAAGATGCATTTACATCATGTGCTAATTGGATCGCCTGTTCTGCTTGGAGAAGTTGTGCATCAACATCTTGCTGTTGAATCGTTCCGAGTTTTCCACCACATGCGGCCAGAAAGACTGGAAAAAGGAACAAACCCGAAAAAAGAATCCGACTTAATAACTGATAGTGTTTTTCAAATAATTCCCTTTCAAAAGTAACACAGAATTGTTTCATTTTTAGACTCCTTACTTGTAAAATTGTATTTTGAAGATTATATCTATTTGGTCAACTTATAGTAAAACTTACAATTTATGGGACACTCCTGTACCGCAATCTGGAAGATTGCGGTTTGTAGCACAAACTGGAAGTTTATGCTACCACTTCTATTGTCCATTATGTTCCATAATAGGTTTATCAAAGTGCCCCAATAATTTCAAAGCTCACTACATATATATTCAGAAATAATACCAATTAGTGTGATCTGTCTTGCTATGTACGGTTAGGAAACGGCCAAATCAACGGTATGAATGCCATTTAGGCATTCCCCGCCTACCGAGAATTATCGCGTTAATTTGGTATAAGAACTCCTTTCAATCCCAATCAAAAATTGGCAGGGTTAAAACCTGTGGTTGTGATGTTCCCGTTTTCATTTGAACAAGTGCCTCTTTAATCACTGTTGCGCGCGTTTTGCCGACACCTTCAACGTTTTGCAGCGCGTCAATGTTAGATGTGATAATTGCATCTAACGTTTTGAAGTTTTGAACGATATGCTGAACGATACGCATTGGGATATGTGGAATTTGACTAAGCATTCTATACCCGCGCGGTGCTAACGTTTCTATATAGTCCCTAAAATCCTGTGGATAACCAAGTGCTTCACTTATATTGCTCTCCGCAGCTAAATCAGCCGCATCAAGTTCAAGAATAAGTTCATACGCTTGGTATTCGTCTCGCTCTTCCTCTCTATAATAGTCCTTGATGATGAGTAAAGCTCTTTCGATCTCTGTTGATAATTCTGAAGGTATCAGTTGAAGAGATTGTGCCTCTGTGCCTAATTCAATCCGGTACCTGTTAAGTTCATGTTCTGTGCGTCTAACCCGTTCACATACTTGAATTGCCGTAATTACATCTGATAAAGTGACTGTGCCGTTGAGTTCTGCCCAGTTCAATGTTGCGACAATGTGCTGCATAGTTTTGACATATTGCCTGAGAACAAGCATAGCTTGGTTGGCACCGGAGATTAAAACTGGGCGTTCACGAAAAATATAACGTTGGTTGCCTGTGTATAGGGTAAGCGTATTCCGACGCCTTGAAACAGCAAGTACAATATGCCCTGTCTCTTTAGCAAATTTTTCTGCTGCTCGATGACGTAATCCTGTTTCATTAGAGACAATGGAGGTGTTTAACATTAGTGTGACATTCGCGCGTACAATACGTTTCATATCCGATGAGAGGATAATAGCACCATCCATTTTTGCTAATTCCGATAGGCGTGTAGGCGTATACGAGCAATTTATCCGAAAACCACCCTCCGTCAAATTTAAGATTTCAGGGGTATCTCCAACAACGATCAATCCCCCCGTGTTGGACTGGATAATAAAATCAATACCTTCTCGAAGAGAAGTACCGGGAGATAGTAGTTTCAAAGTGGCTACGAGTTCGCGTTCTTTGTGATTTTCAGTCGGAATTCTGAGCACTACTTTCACCTCCCATTAGTAACAGTTAAAGTAACACATGAAAGTGTGTTATGTCAAGGTAATCTTGCCAAACTCTTACGATAAATCCCGATAATGTTTGACGATATAGCATGTTTTGTTATTATTTCAAATTCACATGAAAAAAAGAAGTGAAATATTTCACTTGACTTCCGGTTCAAATTCATGTATCATGAATTTGTTTGTGAAGAAAGAAATTATTTACTTGTTGTCTTTAGTAAAATATTGATAAGATTTACTCTGTTACTTATTTGTAACGCTTAAAACTGATAAAGGAAACGAATAATTGAACTTTAGCCAGAAAGTTCTCAGTAACCTTGATTATTTTATATCTATCAGAGGATTGCATATATGGAAGAATGGAAACAACTTGTTCGGGACACTGTTAACACACCTGAAAAACTTGCAGCTGTATTTGATGTTGATGTAGAGGAGATGCGGCGTATCCATAAAGAATTTCCGATCCGCATCAATCCATATTATCTCAGCCTGATAGAGAAACCTGGAGACCCAATTTGGAAACAAGTAGTCCCTGATACTCGTGAGTTAATCAGCACAGGTGTAGAGGATCCGCTTCACGAAGAAGACGACAGTGAAGTACCAAATGTCACGCACCGATACCCCGACCGTGCACTCTTTTATGTCAATTATATGTGTCCGATCTATTGCCGCTTTTGCACCCGCAAACGGAAAGTCGGTGATCCGCACTCAATTTCAGAAAACAATATTGAGACAGGGCTTGCCTATATTCGATCTCACCCAGAGATTCGTGACGTCATAATTTCGGGCGGTGACCCCCTGATGTTGACAGATAAAAAAATTGAGACGATTGTTGGTGGATTACGAGCTATAGAACATTTGGAGATCATCCGCATCGGTTCACGAGTGCCAGTGACATTGCCACAGCGTATTACCCCTGAATTATGCGCAATTTTGAAAAAGTATCACCCTTTTTATATTAACACACACTTTAACCACCCACGAGAAATTACACCAGAAACGGAAAAAGCATGCGGCATGTTAGCTGATGCAGGGATTCCACTTGGTAATCAGGCGGTGCTGCTCAAAGGTGTGAATGATGATCCTGCAGTGATGGTAGAACTGATGAAAGGTTTGTTACGCATTCGTGTGAAGCCTTATTATATCTATCAGGCGGACCTTGTTGTCGGGACCGACCATTTCCGAACAGCAGTTAAAACTGGGTTAGAGATTGTGGCTGCGCTACGCGGACATATCTCTGGACTCGGCGTGCCACACTATGTGATTGACGCGCCGGGCGGTGGTGGCAAAATAGCATTGATGCCTGATCCTGTTGTCGCTTTTGATGACGATGAAATCCAACTCCGTAACTATGAGGGAAATGTTTATAGCTATCCGAGTATGCCCTTCTTTGATGAAGATTGGTAAAAAATCATATCCTTTTCTATTCGTTTTCCCCCTCCTTTTTGGTTTCACTATTTAGAAATGGTGTGAGTAGATCAATCGGAATTGGAAATATGACGGTTGAATTTTTCTCCGCGCTCACTTCTACTAATGCTTGAAGGAATCGTAGTTGTACTGAGGTGGGTGTTTTACTTAGGATCTCAGCTGCGTTGGTTAGGATGTCTGCAGACTCAAATTCCCCTTCTGCATGCACGACTTTTGCTCTACGTTCCCGTTCTGCCTCCGCTTGTTTTGCCATCGCGCGCTGCATTTCGACTGGCAGATCAACGTGCTTGATTTCCATTGATTGTACTTCAACTCCCCACGGTTCACACTGCTTTTTGATAATTTCCTCTAAATCCTGATTCAGTTTGTCTCGTTCAGATAATAGGTCATCAAGTTCTGCCCGTCCAAGTACGCTGCGGAGTGTTGTTTGTGCTATCTGACCAATTGCAAAACCGAAGTCTTCTACTTCAATTACAGCCTTCTCGGGTTCGGTTACTCGGAAGGTCAGGACTGCGTTGACACTAACGGAAACGTTGTCTTTCGTAATCACATCTTGCGGCGTAACATCATTGACAATAACGCGTAGACTCACCCGTTGCATTCGCTCGATCCAGAACGGTATCATCAGGACGAGGCCGGGGCCGCGTGTGTTGGTGAAACGTCCCAATCGGAAAATCACAGCGCGTTCGTATTCTTTGAGTATCCGAATGCTTGTCGCAAACATAATAATAACACCAATTGCAATGGCAAAATGGTATGGTTGAATTCCTTGTGGCATTCTCTGTATTCCTTTCTAACCGTTATATCCAGTAATATCGCGAATTTTATTAAAAAAAGCACGTTTACGCGGCGTGTTAATTTGCCATTGCACTGGTACAGATTGGTACCCGTGGTGATAGTCATTTTCCCCTGGATCAAAATAACCCCATGAAGCGTATTGACTAATGGCAGCGATGCAATTATTCAAAGGTTTATCAAAATCGAAGTGGTCATCTTCGTTGAAAAGGATCGGCATCGGACGGTAACCCGGAACGTGACGTGTCTGTTGTACCATTTCAAGGATACGATTCGGATCGCTCACACCGTTACCGTGAACAAGAAGAAAATCTGAGGCGCGAGCGACATTTTCCAGCGGCACACGACCACCCCCGTAACTTGTTCCGACAAGATATCTTCTTCCATTACGCGTTGTCGCTTTCACCTGTTCAATCAGTTCATGAACCCTTTCTGGTTGTAAAATTTCATGGGAATACCTAACGTTGCATTCGTTGTTAACTTCAACAATTACGTTGGTGTAGTCGTTATCAAAGAGCCACTGGGTTGCATTGTCTAAAGCACGTTTAACAGCATCTTCATCTGTGAGTCGGTGGTCCTGCCCGAAATAGAAGTATCCGAGAATAACGACCATCCCAAGTTCGTCAGCAAAATCAATAATGCGTTTAAGTCGGGAGAGGTAATCTGGGTTGAGGTTTCCGTCTGCTTCTATGCCCGAATTGTGCCACGGTTGCGCTTTAGAATAACCTTCTGGACTGCCGCCTTGCAGATTAATAGTGAATGCTAATACGCCGTGCGCTCGCCATGTTGGCATCGCCGCTAAAAATTCGCGCGTGTTACGTTCAGGATCCCATTTGCCTGTGTCCGGATATTTCCATCGGTGTATAGTTTCTGGGTTCTGATCATCAAAAATGCCTTGCACCATGCGACTATTGAGCAGCAAACCTTCTATCTTGTGGCCTTCGTAGAAACGGCCTTGATAGGTGATTTCTTCGTTAATATAAAACGCATCGTCTACAATACTAACTGTTGTTTTCATTTTTCTCCATGATTAAAGCGATTTTTTAATATTTTAGCATATTTGGGGGGATATAGCAATAGGGTAGTTTTATTGGGTGTGTAAAGTTTTTGGTATTAACTTTTCCATCTTTCTTGTTGGAGGGGGCAACCGTGCTTCCGCGATTCTGACAAAACTTTACACACCCTAAATTTTCGATAGCAGTACAGTGTCACTGATTGACGATAAGAATATCATGCATCATCGTTTCGATTCCAAACTGGTGCGATTAAAAGCATTTGAATAAGCCCACGGGGGATCAGCATAAATGAGTTTCGATTCCAAACTGGTGCGATTAAAAGTTCAGATAGCCGTTGCGAATGAAGCAGCCGAGGTCGTGTTTCGATTCCAAACTGGTGCGATTAAAAGGTATAATAGACATTATATAAGTTTAATCGAAATGTTTGTCATAACACCAAGGTCTGAAGTTTAGACGAAAGTTATGTAATCCACAACAGATTTTCATGACTAAATCGCTGAAACCTTGTTTCCAATTGCGCAACTTGTCTTGGACAATGCGGTATCTTTTGACACTCCTAATCACATGTTCAACGCGGATACGGATAGACGCTATTTCCCGGTTTCTTGCTTTTTCAGCTGCTGTCAGTTCGCCCCCTTTGGGTCTCTTTTTCGGTTGGACAATGGTAATACCAGCAGGATTGAAACCTAAAAAACCGGAATCTTGGTATAAATAACTACCACTTGGCAAAAAAGATATTGTTTCATCGGCAATACGCTTATCATGCATGTTGCCTTTGCACGTAGGAGACAATACCACTATTTCGCACGCAGCATTAATAAGCAGATTATTTTTTACAGTATGTTGTTTCTTTTTGCCACTATAATAGTCCTTCTGTGCTTGTTGGTCTTTCGGACGCTGTATCGGACGCTCTGTGCAATCTTGAAAAAAATGTGCGGGTGCTGGTGTGTCACTTTCAACATCTGCCTCCTTTTCAAAAGTCTCAGGGGTTGCCTCACGAGATGGCACCTCACCGAGTTCATCTAATGCCTGTGCTAATATCGGTGAAAGCAGGTGTATCCATTTATGCGTCTCAGGTTGAGACATATCAAAGAACATACCAAGAACATCTTGGGTCCAGGCGTGTCGTAGATAAATCAAAATAAACAGAAGTTTATTTTCCATATTTGGCAAACGACTATTTTTGTAAGTGGTATACCGCCGTTTTTTTTCGTTCTTGACCATCAAGTGTTTTGGTAGAGACAAATGCTAAAAAATGTGTCGTAAAAATCGGAAGAAGTGCCAAAAACTCTTCAGTCGTAAAACCCGTTAGTTTTTGGAACTTACCCGGATTATCCTTTATTTCATCATATTTGTTCATGAGCTAATCTCCAAAGCATAATTTTCTATATTATGCCAGAAATCAACTGTAATTTAAAATTTAAATTAAATCTATATAATGTTTAATATACCATTTATGAGATTGTGTAACAAATTTTAAGACGGATGTAAGAGGCGCAATGAATTGCGCGACTACGAACACTCTATTTCTTAAAGGGAAGTTATTTTTAAGAAATGGTATAACAATAAAACGTAAAAATAATTATGGCTTTCACTATATTATGCAATGGCATTTACTGCGGAACATCCCATAGTAGAACTGTGCTGTCCCATCCTCCAGTGGCAAGGGTGCGTCCGTCTGGTGAATATCTAATAAAATAGACACCTTCTGACCTATTACTTCTTTTATGTCCGATGGCAAAAGTCTGAATAATCTCACAAGTCCCGGCATCACAAAACGATAATTGACCTTCCGAATCAATGCCAACAATTGTACGTCCGTCTGGTGAATACGCCCGAAAGTATGTTTTTTCTTCTGACGTGATAGTCTTTAGCGGCTCCTCACTATCCATATTCCATAATTGAGCATCTATATTATATCCCCAGCTTATAAATTTTTCCCAGTTCGGTGAAAGCGCAACAGTGTGACCGGGAATAGCTTTTACAGTTTCACCCGTATTTATATCCCAAAAACGGATTTCTGAATCGCTCGTACTCACAAGCATCTTCCCATCCGGAGAATAGTCAATTTCCCTAATAATATCCTTCTCTCCTGTCAGAATTTTTATGGTTTCGCCTGTCCTAACATCCCACAATCTGATTGTCTCGTCCCGACCTGCACATGCTATAGTATTTCCATCGGGGCTAAACGCCACTGATTCAATAGTGTCCTTGTATCCACTGAAAACGCGTCCATGCTCTCCCGTTTCAGTATTGAATAGATACACCGTGTCATATTCATTTGGTCCCGGTCCACATGCAAGCGTTACGCCATCTGGAGCATAAGCGATACAAGTGATACTAATGGAACCTGGGGAGTAGATCTTTTTTAGCCTGCCGGTGTGAGGATCCCATAATCGCACGCTTGGACCGGTGCTTACAGTAGCAAGTGTTTTTCCATCTGGTGAATATGCCATATCACGAAACATTTCTGCATATCCATCAAGGGTTCGAATCGGATTAGTGGTGGCGACATCCCAGAACCGAATTGTACCATCACTGCCAGCATTTACCAATGTCCTACCATCCGGGGAGAACACTATATGATGGGTCGTATCCGGTCGGCTTTTAATGGTTTTAAGATGTTCACCTGAAGCCACATCCCAAAACTGAATCATATCATCTTCGTAGTTGTTGCTGACGAGTGTTTTTCCATCTGGACTAAACATCACTGAATTAATGCCAGCGGAATCTGTTGTGGTAGTTAAGGTTGTTTTGAGGTGTCCCGTGTGAGGTTCCCAGAACCGAATTGTTCCAGCCTCGTTGGCGGCTGCCAAAATCTCACCATCAGGTGAATATGCTATGGAATAAACGTTACCCTCATACCCAGTAGTTGGACGAAGGAATTCTCCAGTGTGTGTATCCCACAGATGAATCATTTCATCCATGCCGTGGCTGGCAAGCATTTCGCCATCTGGAGAATATATGACCTCAGAGACACCACCCGCATGCCCAGCAAAGACAAGAAGTTGTTCACCTGAAGCCACATCCCAAAGACGGATCGTTTCATCTTCGCTTCCACTTGCCAGTGTTTTCCCATCAGGACTAAACACTACCGAACTAATACCTTCAGTATGTCCTGTGAGAGTCATTTTATGTTTTCCTGTATGCGGATCACATAACAGTATGGTGTTATCTTTTCCATCACTTGCCAAAAGGCTGTTATCAGGACTGAAAGCGACTGTTGAAGCACTTTCCATGTGTTCTGTGAGCAGATTGAGTTCTTCACCGGTGTGTGCATCATAAATCCATATCCCGATCGTTCCTGCGGCAGCAAGTAGTTTGCCATCAGGAGAGTGAACCATATCAAATATGTGTCCTTTTCCGAGACGCGTTTTTGCACCTTCCGGCAATTTCCATTTTGTAGAATCTTGGGCAAGGTTATTTTGCATAGATGATTTTCCTTTTGCTAAACCGTCATTGCTGCTTTTTCCGGGAGCAGTATCGCTTCCAACCCGATTTTGCACATCAGGTTTGGATTTTATATTAGGGATAACGGGTGTTTCAACAATTTCAATAGTGGCTTCAGATTGTGCCTCAAAACTATAAGGCAATTGAAAGTGAGTGAGGTATTGATTGCTCGCGCCTATCAGTAAAACAACCAATATTAGAGATGAACCTAAAGCTCCTAATGGTAACAGCGGCTTACTCACTGAGGGGGGTGCCTGTTCTACGTTGCTAATATCCCGCATGATGTTTGCAGTTAGATTCGGAGATAATGGAACAGTGCCAAGGGTTTCTCGAATTAGGGGTTCTTCCTCTCTTAGACGTTTCCGGGCGCGGCTCAACCGACTTTTAACCGTGTTCGATGACACGCCTAAAAACTTGCTAATCGCTTCGCAAGTCATCTCTCCGAGGTAGTGCAGAATTATGACCGTGCGTTCACTCTCTGGTAACTTTTCCAACAGATTTTGAACAATTTCACGGCGGCGCTCAGCTTCCGCCTCTTCACGTTGTTCTGAAATATAACACGTGTATGCTGTTTCTTCTAATGTATCTTGGCTTGTGGCTTCAAGGGATTGCACTGGCTGTTTTTTCTTACGCAGCCATGCAATGCATTGTCTGTTAGCGATCACATATAACCATCCAGCAAATTGATTCGAGTCTTTCAGAGTTGGCAGTTTTTTGTATACATGTAGGAAAATATCTTGTGTAATTTCTTCAGCGATATGGAAATCACCGATTTTTCGCCATGCAAGTGCATGAACGCTTTTTTGGTGTTTTTGGACTAAGGCATTGAAAACCGCCTCGTTGCCGGATAAGATTTGGTGAATTAATTCAGCATCGCTTTTCTTCATTAGAGACCTCATTATACCATGTGCTTACAGTAATTAATGACGCGATTTAAAAGTTGAAAGGTTGCATGATTGTCATAATTGAGACAAATTTGAATTCTTTATCTGAATATTCCATTTTTAAAGGTAGCAGGCACGCTAATGAAGTTTAAGTTATTAATTCGGTAATTGTCAAGGTTAGGAAACCTTGCCAGCAGCAGGTTTACATCTCTGCTGGCGAGGTTTCCTAACCTCGCCACATTACCCAATTTATTTTTTAATCTTCATACGCGTGCCGTCCGCTTCACATTTTGGATGGACGGCACACGGCGTGTGCCTGCTACTTTGCAGTTGCCATTGGTTCTATTCATAAGTTTGGTATATCAAGATTAAATTCCAAAAAGGAACAAGCAGAAGAGATAACTGCACGATTTTGTGCAAGCGGCGTTGAAAAGAAGGGGCATGGAACAGCAGTCTGCTGTTCCATAACATTTTTTAGACTCTGTATTTTAAATCACACGTTTTACATAGACATAATACGCGCCAAGTGTCAATTCACCTGTTTCATCAGAGAACTGTGTATGCAGACGTGTTTGTCCTGCTTTGAGATTAAACGTAAAGGTTACGCCAACTGCATCAGGATCAATAGATTGTGTCTCTGACTGATCGCCAATACGGATTTGTGCGGATTTTAAATCTAATGCGCGCCCACCGTTGTAAAGGTCAATTTTCTCACCAGGAATCCCTTCTGTGATGGCTCTGTTTTCTTCACGCGGCCAGCGGCGCAATTCAAAACTATACTCCCCATCTTCAGGAATCTCAATTGCCCAATACCCGTTGCATTCCATACCGTTCCGTATCGATCCTTGATTCCATGCATTGCCACCGCCGTGCCAATCATGTGTTGTTATGCATGCAAGTTGCTCGTTTTGGGTACCCACCACAATTGGACACTCTTCATCAAACCGTTCCGAAACTAACGTCCACCATGACTCATAATGTTCGCGTAGTTCTGCGACAACTTCGGGATGGTCACCAGCGATGTCCTCTCTTTGTTCAGGGTCTGCTTGGATGTCATAAAGTTCGGTACCATTGATAAGCCGCCATCTTTGCGACATTGTGGCGCTCTGTCTCCACTTAACCGGATTTTCAATCCGTTGTGAATCTGTAACAATCACGCGATCTTCCCATTCCACCGGTTCATCTTGCAATAACGGTGCGATGCTGGTGCCGTGGAAACGAGAGGAATCGGACACCTCTAAATCGCAGAGGTCAATTAACGTTGGCAGCAGATCAATGTTAGCTGTGAGTTCGTCAACCTCTTTCTTTTCTGAGAAGCCACCATTGGGCCAATGCATAAAGAGCGGCACACGATGTCCACCTTCATAAGGTGACCCTTTTTTACCACGCATCCCAGCATTGTATCCTGATTTGACAAACTGCTGTCCATCTAAGTCGCAGCCGTTAGCAGACCCGTTATCCGTCATGAAGATTAGGATAGTGTTTTCCTCAAGTCCAAGCACTTTGAGATGATGTCGGAGTCGTGCCATGTTGTCGTCTATGTTGGTAATCATGCCATAGAAACAAGCGCGCGATTCTGGTTCTCCTTTCCTTCGGTATACCTCACTATAGGCATCAGGGACACGAAACGGACCGTGCGGCGCATTGGTTGGAATATAGCAGAAAAATGGACGATTCTGATTCCGCTCAATAAACTTCATCCCCTCTTGAAACCATACATCTGTACAATACCCTTCAAACGGTTGTTCAGACCCGTTGCTAAAGTAGGTATCATCAAAATAGTCGTTTCCCCAATAGTCAGGCGTTTGACTGATACCACCCCCACCGTGATAGAGTGCCTCTTCAAAGCCGCGGTCGTGCGGACGGAACGGATAGTTATCGCCGAGATGCCATTTGCCGAACATGCCAGTTTTATAACCGTTGCGGCTAAAAATATCTGCCATCGTGACCTCATCGCTTCGTAGAAGTGATCTGCCTCCGATGGTATGCCACACACCTGTTGAGTTGCAGTATCTACCGGTCATGATGCCTGCGCGCGTCGGGGAACAGGTAGGACCAACATGTAGGTTTCGCAGTTGGACGCTCTCTTCTGCAAGTGCGTCTAAATTCGGCGTGTTGATAACAGAGTTTCCGGTGCATCCTAAATCACCGTAGCCTTGGTCATCGGTAATAACAAAAACAAGATTAGGTTGTGTCACGATAGTATCTCCTTTATTTGTATTTTTATAAGTGCTTTCTATTGCTTATCCTATATTCAGATGAATTACGCGATTACAAACGCGGGTGCTCTTAAAATCCGCGTAATCCGGGGAATCATGCAGCATGCCACAAGCGCATACTGCCAAGCGCATTCATACCGTTGATTTGGTGATAATACGCGATTCAGACAGCAGGCAATTAATGTAAAACACCCTGCGCTTTCAACCGAGAAATCAACTCCGCTTGTGTGCCTTGTCCCTTCGTAGAGTTGCATGCACCACAGAGCAGTTGTAAGTTGTCTTCATGGTCGGTGCCGCCTTGCGATTGTGGCACAATGTGGTCTACCGTCATGTTCCGAAACGGAAATTGTGTCCGACATCCGTTGCATAACCCTTCCTGTTTACCGAACAAAGTATGTTTGTGTGTGCGATAGTTGGGAAGTTTCTCACTCCGTTTAGGAATGTCTGTGCGATGGATAACGTCTCCGAAAAGTCCGACCTCGTTCTCTAACCGCACACGTACAAGGTCAACCGCTTTCGGTGATATGTCAATACCGATCCAGTGCCGTTGGAGGCGCTCTGCTGCAACACAGGTGGTGGCACATCCACAAAACGGGTCTAACACGATATCTTCTTTGTTACTGCTCGCTTTGATGATGCGCTCCAATAAGGCAATAGGTTTTTGTGTGGGATAGCCAGTGCGTTCCCCTTTCGCAGGTGGAAGCACATCGTCCCAGATATTGCCATAGGACGCACCTTTGTAATCCTTTAGATATTTCCGCCGCTCCAGTTTTCCATCAGGACGAATAACGATATTTCCCTTTTGATATTCCTCCTCCAAACGTTCTTTGCTCAGTCGCCACCCAGATGGATGTGGATTGACGAATCCGCGCCATTCATAACAAAGATTTGGACGTTCACCCATATTTGGCGTGCTCCAAATATGCGATGAGTCGTTGTAATACCTTTCTCCATTTTCGTCAACATGCTTGAATTTCTCCCGAATTTCGGCTGCTGTCAACTCTCTTTCTGGACGCAATGATGCTTCACGAGATGATGCATAATATAAAAGCATATCCGCATTATTACCCCACCGTAAACTGCGATGTTGAGACCCTTTTTGTGCAGATGTTGCCCGCTTCCATGTGATCTCAGACCTGAAGTTATTTTTGCCGAAAATGCTATCCATGATTACCTTCAGATAATGACTGGCAGTCGGGTCACAATGTAGGTATATACTCCCTGTCTTTTTGAGTACGCGCTTCATCTCTAACAACCGCACTGCCATCATAATCAGGTAAGACTTCATGCCTTTGCCGTGTGTGAGTTCAGCTGCGTGGATTGCCTGATATAGCGCGGGTTCGCGGTCAGCTATCTCACCGTGCCATGCGTTGTCTACATCGGAGAGTGTCCATGTGTCTTTGAACGCTGCGCCGGCTGCATCGCTCCCGATAGGTGCAGCGTAGTTGCGATTAGAATTGAAGGGCGGGTCAAGATAGATCAGGTCGACCGATTCGGTGTCCATGCCGCGTAGCACAGGTAGGTTGTCGTTTGAGAAAACAGTTCTGTTTTGGACGTTCATAAGCGGTTGGCTTTCGTCTAATATAGGTGCGTTTATAAATCGCGCCTACCATAGGCGGATGCGACTACATCTGTTTCTTAATTATGGCAATAAGGTCTTTATTACTCGCTTCTTGTGCCAAGCGCAATGCTTTCTGGAAGTCTTGTTTTGCCTCTGCATCGCGCCCTAACTTCTTTTTTCCAAGACCCCGATTGAAGTGCGCCCATGCATTATTAGGATTTAGACGAATAGCCTTGTCAAAATCAGAGATTGCGGCGTCATAGTGTCCAAGACGTGCTTTTTCAACTCCTCTACTATTGTATGCTCTGTCATAATCAGGTTCTAAACGGATGATCATGTCCAAGTCTGCGATAGATTCAAAGTGTTGTCCGATCTCACTTTTCGCTAAGGAACGGTTGCGATAGGCTATTACATACTTTGGGTTGAGTCGAATAGCCTCGTCATAGTCAGGGACAGCAGATTTAGGATGCCCTAATCTATATTTTGCTTTTCCTCTGTTATTATAAGGAAATGCATCGTTAGGGTCTAAACGGATCGCCTCGTCATAGTCGGATATCGCTTCAAAATATTGTCCTAAACGACTTTTAGTGTTACCTCTATTATTACGCGCTTTTGCATCGTCAGGGTTTACACAGATCGCCTCGCCATAGTCAGCGATTGCGTCATCGTATTCTCCCAAATTGTGTTTTGCGAGACCTCTGCCATTATAGGCGTCCGCATTGTTAGGGTCTAAACGGATCGCCTCGTCAAAATTGGAGATAGCACCGCTATAGTCTTTTTGTTCGTATAACTTTTTCCCTTTATCAAAGTAGTTCTTTGCAGATTTAGCAACGCTCTTTGCAGATTTATCTTTTTTCATTTGACTATTCCTATACGCGTTCGGATTCGGATAGTTCACTGTCCCTTAATATATCTTGGATAAAGTCTTCATCCGATTCATCTCTGTTTTCGGAGGCTACTTCGGAAGTGGGTTCTGAGGTTACTTTGGGAACAATTTGGGTAACGACTTCCGAGATAACTTTGGTAGTAGCTTCGGAGACCGCTTGGGCAAATACTTCGGGACTAACAGCGGCTTCCTTTTTCCTGTCACGTAGCAGCTGAAAGAAGATACCTGCAGTAAAAAGCAGTAAAGGAGCACCAATTATTCCCATGCCCCATTGTATGTATTTTATGCTGGTATTTAGCACCAAAATATTGTCTTCAATTTCATCAACTTTTCCGACAAGTTTACTGATTTCCGTGACAAGTTTACTGATTTCCGTGACAAGTTTATCCGTTTCCGTGACAAGTCCATCAACTTTCGTGTCGAGTCCATCCAATTTTTTGTTGATCTGGTTGAGAGTTTCTTGTTGTGAGCCTGCTGAAACAGAATCAGGCTGTTGCTCCTGTTGTGCAAAGGCAGCAGGAGTTATAGAAAGGACAAAGAGTACTCCCAAAATACACCAGAGTGTTTTCTGCATGTTCAGCATCATCATGATAGAAAATCATATCCTTGTTTCGTAAGTGGCATTATTATTTTATCATACTCTAAAGAAGTTGTCAAAATATACTGCTATCCGTTTGGATCTCGGATTGTCTAGACCAAGATTATCAGGATTATGGGATGTCGCGACCGGGAGGTCGCTCCTACAAGAGCAGGGAACGGTTCTTTACACGGTAACAATCCGTTGTTCCCCCACCTTATTTTTCGCGGGAATAATACGAATTTCTATGTCATGATTCAGACGAGTCAGAAAAGTCAATAATCGTTCAACACTGTAATGGTTAAACTTCCCCTTCTTGAGCCGAGAAATTTCTGGTTGCTTTACGCCTAAAATATCTGCAGCCTCGGCTTGGGTTAACTTCCGTTCTTCTATAATCTGAAACACCTCATATCCAAGTTGGGCTTTGAGATGCAATTCTTCCGCATCGGGTAGATCAAGATCCGCAAAAACATTGCCAGAACTCTCTTCAAATTTTACTTTTTTGCTCATAGTTTCCCTTCCCTTTCTTGTGCCACTTTCAGACGCTCTTTGATTAAGGCTATCTCTTTCTTTGGTGTTTCTATACCTTTCTTTGCTTTCTTCTGAAAACAGTGCAGGACATAAATCCGCTCCCCAATTTTCACGGCATACATAGCACGATAAGTATTAGTTTTATGTGTAGCCCGTATTTCAAATATCCCTGGACCGATGTGCTTGAGAGGTTTCGCCGCTGGAGGTAAACTTCCTGCTTGTGCAGAGAACAAAGCATCGCCTACATCCTTTTGAACAGATTTCGGAAATTTTTTAAGTTTTTTCTTGGCGTTTCCAACCAAACGACTTGCTTCAAGTCTCGTTTTATGTCCATCATAGTATGATTATATCCAAATGGATATATGATGTCAAGTTAAATCTTTTTGTGTGAACGCCTAATCCTGAAATCTGATAATCTTGGGAATCCTGGTTCAGACAAAGGCACCCTTGTTGGCGCGTTTTGATATAGATTAATTTATTATTCGGGTTGTGGTGCGGTTTCCTAACCGCACCATAGGCGTCAATTTAAAAATAAAATGCTGGATTATCTCTTGTTGGAGGGCTTTGTAAGCCCGATATTGTCCGCCTCATCCTATAAAATCGGGGTTTTAAACCCTTCCAACAATAGGGTATATCCTTAAATTGATGCCCATGGTGCGGTTTCCTAACCACACCTACATTCTGAATGTCCGAGGCACTAAATCATGCATAATGCCAAAAGTGCATTCTGCCAAGCGCATTTGGCGTTGATTTGGCAATGAATTGCGCGATTACAACGCGGATACTCTTAAAATCCGCGCTAATCCGCGATTCAGACAGTAATCAAGCAGACAAAGCTCTCTCACAAGATAGAATTACCTTATCCCAACGCCTTTTTAATCCGATCTAATCCACGGTTTATCTCTGTCAAAGAGGTAGCGAAGGAGAGCCGCAAATTGTTATCTGCACCGAATCCGTCTCCAGGTACAACACCGACACCTGCTGAACCGAGCAGATAATCAGTTATATCCATTGACCCTTCAATCTTTTTACCATCAAGTGTTCTGCCATAATGCTCGGAAAAATCGGGAAAGATGTAGAATGCACCTTGCGGTTTGACATAGTTCACACCGTCAATCTCATCAAAACGTTGACAGATAACATCGCGGCGCTCTTCAAATGCTTGTCGCATCTCCTCCACGGCATCTTGCGGTTCATTGAGTGCGGCGACCGCAGCTTTCTGCGCAATGGAGGTCGGATTTGAAGTACTGTGTGATTGAATGCGCGACATCGCTGAAATCGCATCTTCGGGACCTGCGGTATACCCGATACGCCAGCCCGTCATGGAATACGCTTTTGATACCCCATTGACGACAAAGGTAATCGCTTTCGTCTCTTCGTTGAAAGAAGCGGGACTTTGATGTGTGGCTCCATCGTATAGCAGTGCTTCATAGATTTCATCAGAGATAAGATAGATCTGATGTTTGACTGCAAGTGCTGCTATCTGCTTCAGTGTTTCCACATCATAAGTAGTGCCGGTAGGGTTGCTTGGACTGTTAATCAGAATTGCTTTTGTTTTTGATGTTATCGCCGCTTCTACCTGATCAGGTTGCATGCAAAAGTTCTGTTCGGCAGCGGTTTCAATCACGCGTGGCACAGCACCTGCCAACTTAATCTGCTGTGGATAGCTTACCCAATAGGGCGCGGCGAAGATTACCTCATCGTTCGGGTCACAGATCGCTTGCATGATGTTATAAAGAGTGTGTTTTGCCCCACACGAAACGATAACTTGGGATGTTGTATATTCCAGCCCGTTGTCATTTTTGAATTTGTCCACGATTGCCTCCCGAAGTTCAGGAATACCGGGGACAGGTGTGTATTTTGTAAAACCTGCATCAAGTGCAGTGATTGCGGCGGCTTTGATATAGTCGGGTGTATCAAAATCGGGTTCGCCTGCCCCGAATTTGACGACATCTACGCCATCCGCGATCATCGCGTTGATTTTCGCGGTGATGGCTAAGGTTGACGATGGTGTTACGTTTTGACTGCGTTGTGATAGTGAAATCATTAGTTCTCCTTACTTTTAAGTATCACAAAGATCGGGATAAGCCATTACTAAGCGGTAGTTACCCGATCAAACAAGATAAACCGAAACCAAGATTGGCAAACTCCTTGACATAACAGTTATAAGCTTCCTCATCAAACAAGACAAACTGAATACGTTCTGGGACCATTTCGTTATTCTGATGTGCTTGTTCTACAAACTCTTTCACGGTGTTTAGGGTGATAGGGGCTGCTTGCTCAATAGGATAACCGTAGTTACCCGTACTAATAGCAGGAAAAGCGATAGACCGTATTCCGTTTTCCACTGCAATCTTCAAACTATTTTTGTAACAATCAGCAAGCAATTCAGGTTCACTCCTATTCCCACCTTGCCAAATAGGTCCTACGGCATGAATAACATATTTTGCGGGGAGGCTACCCCCTATTGTAATAACAGCACTACCTGGAGGACAAACACTTTCGCGTTCGGCAATTTCTTGGATTGCCCGTTCAATTTCCTCACCGCCAGCATCCCGAATTGCAGTATCTACCCCACTGCCTTTGGTTAGTTCAGCCTTTGCCGCGTTCACAATGGCATCTACCTCTGCCTCAATTATATTGCCGTGAATTAGTTCAAGACGAGTTTTACCTGGTGGAATATCCGATACTGGATCCACATTGAGTGCTTTCTCGAATTGCGAACGGCTGATTTCATCAAAGTCACCTCTTTCACTATTTTTCTTGAGAAAAATCCATTCATAAGGATCTGTGTCATCAGCAAATAACCCCAAATTAGTTCCGCTGGCATTAAGGTAAGATTTCAATTGACCTTGCTCTATTCTGTCACTTCCGTCGTCTCCGATTCGTTTACACTCTGCAATGGCAAATAATCTGTTTTCACTATCACGTAGCACAACGTCTGCTCGTCCTACATTAGCACCAAACGGGATTCGACGTTCCCGCTCTGTAGAAAATCCTGAAAACTTGTGTCCACTAAAATAACGGACAACTGCACCGATAACAATTCCCTCAGACGTTAAACTTGCATCATAACATATAGGGCACAACTGATCTCGCAGGTTGTTAAAACGCTGGTGACACTCTTGACACTCATTTAACGTTGGTTGTTCTGTAACCTGTTCTATGTTATTTGGATCGTCAATGTTAATCCTATATGCCCTCGTGCTTGCAAAGATTCCCAATTGTCCGCTTACACGGACTCTTTCACCTTTTTCAAGAGAAAAGGGGGACTCAATCCCTCGCGGAAGTACACATTCAATGATGTTATCATCTTGTCTGTGAGCGGTCTCATCTTTGAGTTTAAAGATCGTAAAACCGCTCGGTGCTGGATAAATTTCCGAAATTTTGCCTTGAACCTCTGCTGAATGAGTCTTTAGAGCTGTTTCCAAGGTATTCGTTAAAGTACTAACTGAAACAAATTGATTCGACAGGGACGCATCAGGATCTTCTCTACTTGTGACCATAAACCTATATTTGCTCATATCTTTAGCTATATAAATTTGCCCTTTGACAGACACCTCGTTCCCAATTACAGGGAAATTTTCTTGTAGAGATGCATTATCGTTAAAAATGACACATTCAATCACTTTACTGTTATCGGTGACTTTAAAATTTAAGATACCGTTTTGTGTGCGGTTGACCTCTGAAATCTTCCCTTGTATCCAGACATTTTGCAGGTTAGAATTATCTTGGACAATCCTTATTAAATTCTGCGTAATTTCACTAACATTTTTAAACTCTGTTGGCATATTGCCTTCCCCTTTTTATTTCATATTTTACCAAAACGGATTGAAGCATCGGTAAAATGTTTCCATAGTGCCTTTGTGACTTGTTGTAGTAAACCTTTTGTGATAAGACTCAATTCCCTTATGATTCCAAGATACGCTTAAATTCATCAAGACTCAGCACTTGAACTGCTTCGCGATGCAATTGCTTAAGCGTTTGCAATTCCTCAATGCTTTCAATCATAGGTTTCAACGTTTGCACGTTGTTAGGTTGAAAGCGGATTTCTAACACATCAAGAAGTGCTTCAATAGCACTTTTCCGTTCACCTTTTTCTGTAAAGTATTCGGCAAAAGATGATTTTTGCATGGTTCACCCGGTCCTTTATGATTCCAAGATGCGCCTGAATTCATCAAAACTTGATACTTGAACTGCCTCGCGGAGCAATTGCTTAAGCGTTTGCAATTCCTCAATGCTTTCAATCATAGGTTTCAACGT
>JAPPES010000085.1:0-2970 GCA_028824125.1 Candidatus Poribacteria bacterium | reverse complement strand
TTTCCGTTCACCTTTTTCTGTAAAGTATTCGGCAAAAGATGATTTTTGCATGGTTTCCTCCGATAAAATATCATAAATGTCGTGAAAATCAAATATAACATCAGACAAAATGACCGTAGCGGCAAGATAATCCGGTTTGTCTGCCTCGTCCATTGGAATAGTTTGTGCCACCTCAATACATTTCCGCAACCACTGATCAGCATCCATTTCCTCTGGGGGTTTCATCAGTGGTGCAAAAGGGATAAGTCCTTTTAGCTTCGCGTCTAAAACACGTTGCCCATCTATATTGCAGAGCCTGATGACTTTATATTTAATGGTAATCTCATACCCTGACACATTTTGGACATATTCCCCTGGGTCATTGCGGCCAGCATTCGGATGCAGGTAAATCACGTGTGAATAGATCGGCAATTGATACGTCCGTATTCCTAAACCAGCGTAACCTGCTATGCGGTACGGCATCGGTACCTCTGTGCTATCGTGTGTCTGAAATTCCATGTGGACGATGGCTTGTTCACCGCGCACATTTGCATGTATGAAACTATCTGCACGATACCATTTGACGACAGGTTGTTCAGTTTCTATCACATTAATTGCTTCAGCATCCGTGGTGCCGAGGCAAAATTGGATACATTCATCAGCATTTTTACGGACAATTTGCTTTGAAGCCGTATCAAATTGTCCAATTAGCTGTGGTGCTATGTCAGGTTCAGTAAGTTCTGTAGTCATAACGTCTTTTCGAGTTATTTCAGCAAATCCTTCTGTTGCGCTACAACGGTTATAAATTTCAAAAAAATTTTATCTGTAAAGGTCTATTTATGATCACCTTTCCGAATTTCATCAATCAATTTTTGTGCTTCAGTTACTGCTCTTGGCGGATTTGGCAATTTCTCACCGATAGATAAAATTAACATATAATACTCATAAGCGGTTTGAAGATCACCGATGAGATGTGCGCTTTCAGCAGCATTGAAATAGCAAACAGTCGCGGAAGATTCACACTTTTCAACTTCCAAACTCAGCTGGGCAAAACGGTAATTGTCGGCAGCGAAGATGTATGACATACCAGCTTCCATCCATGAGCGTTGCATTTCTAACTGTCGTGCAAGATGAACGTAGTATGCGGCTCCATTTCTTGCGTTTTTTCGTGCGTTCCGTTGTTTTTGAGCAGCTGCGTAAGCAAATCGCGCGCGTGTATAACAATTCGCGACGAGTTCTATTTCGTCCATCCGAATGAACCGTCTGGCGTGCCTGTAATAAAAAGCCCCAAGTCTTTTATACTGCCCAAGACATCCGCGGACGTTTTCTTGTTGCATAAAAATTTGTGCTTGTTGATAGATATACGCTGCTTCTTCCTCATGCGGATATTGTATGTCTTCGTGAACTTTATCTAATAAAAATTCAGGTGAAGCTTCTTCTATTAAAACACGGTAATTATTTACCTGTTGTGCCTCGGTTTTAGGGAAAGAAATTGTATTTAATTCCCCATGGTAAACTTCGGGGGTTTCCTGGTAAACTTCAGGTTCAGTCTGGGTTTCCGATGTGTTTAACGTATCAAATAGGTTTGTTTTTTCTGTTTCAGAGAGTTTCTTAATCAGTGCAGCAATATCCTGAACTGTTGAAGCATTCGGCGGTGATGTTGCTGTGCTCGCTTCCTTGAAGAGGATGTCTGCTTGTGCAATGAGTTCTGCATCCTGTAAACAGAGGTTATGTGCTTTGTGGAGTTCTTGAAGTGCGTTCTCTATGTTTTCGTTCCGTAGGTACTTAATCGCTTCGGTATAGTGTTGCCTAAGTCGTATCTTAACACGTTCGCGGTTTTCCTTCTCGTCCTTGCTGCGCATCTCAAAGAAGAGGTTTTGGTTGATGAATTCGGCAACATCAATTTCTAATCGGAAGGTCTTTCGACAACGTTCAAGTGCACTTGCGAGTTCAGTTGCGGGGGAATTAGCACTTTCCGCAATAAGGACAGAGGCTTGTTGTTCGTATTGCCAGCGGCGAATGCGGTCAAGTTCTTCGTACATTTCAGATGCTGTTTGGTAACGTTTATCAACATCTCTATGGAGTGCTTTTAGCGAAAAATTCCGGAATTCCTCTGGGCATTTTTCGAGGTTCTCTATTTCACCCGATGCTTTCTTTCTATCAATTACATCGACTTCACCCGAAAAAGGAAATTGTTTTGTGAGTGCTTCATAAAGAACTAAACCAGTAGCATACAAATCAGCGCGAAAATCATAAGCCCCATAATGCTGTTCTGGTGCCATGTAGCGGCGGGTGCCGGTCATGGTTCCGGCGAATTCGGTTGATTCCCCAAAAATGCGTGCGATACTGAAATCCGCAATTTTTGCTTCCTTCTCAGGCGTGAGTAAAATATTTTGGGGCTTAATATCACGGTGTAAGATATTGTGGGCGTGTACAGCTTTTAAACCGTTGCAGATATCCAAACCAATATTAAGCACATCGTTTAATGTTAAGTCACCTTGTTGAACGAGTTGATGTAGATTATCTCCATCAATATATTCCATAACTATCCAGGCAAGGCAGTTATCTTTCCCGGGTTCAACAGTATGGATCGAGACAATATTAGGATGTCCCCATATATCTGACATTGCTTTAAGTTCGGTTGAAAGATAGCGCATTCTGTCCGCTGGATAAGCATCTTTGGAAAGTGCTTTGATCGCAACGATGCGGTCCGTCATCTCTTCGCGCGCACGAAAAACAGACGAAAAGCTGCCTGAACTGAGATACTCAAGCAACCTATATTTACCTAATATCAATTCGTTAATCTTCATAACGATTATTCGCTAAGTTATATCTCGCCTTAAACAAATTTCTGCGGGGTTTATTGTCTCTATTTTAAAATTAGCAAAGATAAAATCAACTGTCAACGTTAAAACGGTATTAATACGGTTATATAGTCAATACCTTCGCCATTTTTTAGTACTTCAGTTTTATGAGAATATAGTGTTGATC
>JAPPES010000100.1 GCA_028824125.1 Candidatus Poribacteria bacterium | reverse complement strand
TTATCATTGCAACTAATATAAAACAACTTTATGGCGATAGGTAGCAACTTGGGTATACTATAGAAAAACTTGAAAAACATTTTTATCCCTCCTTCAGGATACTTTAGATGATTGCGTTTCTTTTTCGTATCTGTTTCCCACCGCGTCCTCAAAGTGCGAAACTCGGTCCCAGTGGCACCAATAGCCACCGTCTGCTCCGCTGCGGATGTGGCCGGGTGCATAAGTGATACCGCGGCAGGAATTAGAAAAGGCTTGAGACACTTTCCCCTCAGTGTTGATCGTCACAGATGTCATGTGGGAGGAGGTGCCGTCATGGTTGACAGGCCAAAGTTTACCAATCCATGTCCCTTCTCCAAACCTTTCTCCATTTACTGGTGGGTTAGAGTTTCGCATAAGTTCTCCCTTCTTTAAATTAGTATAGCTAAATATAAAACATTAAATGCGTTTTACAGTGGGTCACACTGTTATCCCATGCATTTCGGTCAGTTGAAGAGTAGATACCCTGAAGGATACCTGCCAGTTGATTTTCTTCGTTAAAAGGTTTTACTCGTCTGAAACGTTTTTTACCGCGGATATTTGGACATGCCTCCGCGGGGCGAGACGGTGCGTGCGGTAACTTCGATCTGACATCATCCGCACACATAAGATCAGGAAAAACAGGTCATAATAGTTTATCTTCACTGATTCTGAAATGTGTCCACACATCCGCACACACATAAGCACGGACGTAAAAACATTCTCCTGTCATCTGTTCTAATTCGCGACAGACGTAACCAGCAACGCTAATATCGTGCTTCGTGTGACCTTGATTGATAACACTTACCTGAAGATACGGTTTATTCCGAGATTTCGATATGTCGTATACCAAGTAACTATAGTCTTTTAGAACATAATTGAGTGCCTCTATGACTTTTGTTTTTCGTGATAATAGCATTGTCCAACCTATGAGCATGCGGGGAGTTTTCGCCTCCCCGCAAGACAATCATTTTTTAAAACTACTTTTCATCACAGTCCACGACAACCAGAGACCGATCCCAGTGATGCCCATGATCAATAATGCTTCCCATCCATGTTGGTATTTTTCTATGAAAATGTTGTATATCAGATTCATGATACACAAGAGAAAATAAATCAATGCCAAAATAAAAGCCACGTCATCTCCTCCTTACTCGTTATTACGGGAGTTTTGCGTCTCCCCGCAGGACGTGCTAAAATTTCAGAGCCGCGGATATTTGGACACGCCTCCACGGGGGCGAGACCTTAGAACCCAGTACACATTGTCATTCGGACGCATTCGGTGCATCTTGAGAAACAAACGTATGCGGGGCTATCATTCCATTTTCAATCTTCATGATGCCAACACCTTTGACAGGATGCCGGTTCACATCAAAGTTCGCAATATAGGTCGCACCGCTATAGTTCGTTACCTTCGCTAACGCATCCCGCACAGCGACAGGTTCTGTTGTGCCGGCTGCTTCAATTGCGACTTTCAATAGATGGAGTGCATCATACCCTGATGCAGCAACACCGTCAGGCGTCTCTCCATATTCCGATTGATACGCATCAGTGAATTGACGTATATTCGGATTATCTGATGTCAGATCCAGGTTTGTTGTATAGTATGTGCCCTCCAAGGGTGTGTTATCCGTCAAAGTGCCCAACATATTTTCAGGGTCTTCCATGCCGTCTCCACCAATAAAAACAGATTCAATTCCCATGTCCCGTGCTGCTTCGATGAACAGCGGCACTTCAGGTGGAAAACTCGCAAGGAAAACCACATCCGGTTGCAGTGCGTGGATAGATGTAAGTTGTTCAGTAAAGGTGGTCGCCCCGACTTGATATGTATGACGGCCAACAATATCACCACTGAGTTCTTGGAACCTCACATCAAAAGCATCAACGAGTCCCATAGAATAAACATCATCCGCTTGCCAAACCATAGCTGCCGTTTGTGATCTCAGTTGGCTGACAGCAAATTGCGCGATGTGTTGGGCATGTAAAGCATTGGAACCACCCACAAGAAAAATAAAATCGTTCGTCTGAGTGACCCTATTCGCATCCGTTGCACCCGCAAGTATCGGCAGTTGAAGATCCGGGGCTATTCTGACAGCATGACTGGAAAAAACGGGACCGATAAGACCGACAACCTTTTCAACTTCAACGAATTCCGTGAGCGTTTCTGCAAAGGTATCGGTCCGTTCGTCTCGCTGCACAAGTGCCACATCCATACCGAGTATCCCACCGCTTTGGTTAATTTCCGCTTGCGCAAGTTCTACACCTTTGGTGTAACTTGGATAATAACTGGGTGGTTGCAGCACACCAACTTTCAACGTACCCTTTACAGGGATCAACGGCACCTGCATTCTCTCACAACCCATTATGACGCTACTGAATACCATGATGAGTATCATTACTATTTTACGTAACATAAAATCCTCCTTGTTTATATGAGTGCGGGAGTTTCGCGTCTCCCCGCAGGACGATAATGGCGGCTATTCCTCACCGTAAGGTTCGCGGGTTTGCACTTCTATTGATTCGTGGAACTAATACGTCTTAATCATCGCCCAATTCGTGGCTAATTTACCGCGCGGATCAACACCGAGTGCCTGACCTAAACCCTGTTCCCGAATGGCATTGATCTGATCTAAAGTCAAATCCACATTGAAGACAGCTACCTCATCAAAAAGACCGAACATAAAACTATGACTTGCCAGAAAATTCCCCATGTTGACTTCTTGGACTCGATCGTTCGTGTTCATTGCTTTTTCAATACCCTCTTTGACTTGAAGTTTACCATCAACATAGAGATCATGATCTTTCACAGCATCTGAACCTTTCGGAAAGACAACAGCACAATGATGCCACTCGCCATCACACACGTTGTCTGTCCCAAAATTATTGCCACCGTTGACCTCAACTCTCAAATTGCACGCTGCGCCTCTTACGTGCGCGCGAATATAGTATTTTTCCCCCGGAGAATCCGGGCCCCATTTTACCCATGAATGTTCCCGTGTCTCTCTTGATTTAAACCAGAAAACTGTTGTTCTGGGGTTAATGCCACCAACGCCGAAGTAATCTGTCGCAACCAGATTGTCGTCTACGCCATCATATTCCAAGCACGTTCCAAACTTACCTTCCACGTATTTCGCACCGGATATAGCACCATCTCGCCCATTCACAGAGGCATCTTTCGCAACGACACCTGCTCCCTCATCAAAGAGATAGGCAAACTCAACAGTGTTTTTATCAATCACAGCCGCTGAGACCAAACCCGTGATTGACAGTGTAAAAATGATAGTACTTAGCACAACACCTATCATTATGATATATAGTCTTCCGTGTTTCATTTTCTTTTCTCCTGTGTGAAAATTCTGAATGTAAAATGTTCAGTCTTTTCATATTATTATCCTAAAATGCGGGGTTTTTTGTCTCCCCGCAGGACATTGTTATTAAGTAAAAACCTAAGTTAAGTTGATGGAAACTTTCTCTACACGCGTCCATCGATCGCGAGTTCTGTTTTAGCGTATAGACAATCTTCGGCTTCTTCAGACCTGTTTTTATCATACGTTAGATACTGATAACCGTGCAAAATTTCTATAAACTTCTCTACAATATCTGGATTATTTGATACTTTATTACACATTTATTTCTCCTTTAAATTTGCGGCATAATTCAAGACTAAAACACCGACACTTGTATCATATCTAAAATAACTCGTTCTTCTTTTAAACCAAACAACACTTGTTCAGCACGCGATAGTTCATGTGACGGAAATTTTACATCGTAGATTTCATCATAAAATTTACTGTCCGTATAACTCCATACACTGCTCCACCTATGTATTATATTTGGGTGTGTAGAACGTTTGCTTGGCAAACCTGAGTCTAATTCGGCAAACATTCCACCTACAGTAGATATTATATATCTTGACGTAGGTAAAGTTGATGGAACAACTAATCTTACATACGATGTATACGATTTTGCATAGATAACGGAATTGCCGTGTATCCATACATAACCGTTGGATTGATTAAATGTAGGTGTGCCGTATTTTTCTTCGCTTAATACATGAAATCTGTTGTCTACTTTGCCTTTTACCGGATATTGCGTGACATACCCTGCGCACCGCAGATTGTTGTTCTTGAATGTGTATATGCGCAATGCTTTAACATCACCTAACCTACATTTATAAATAAGCGTCTCTGGTGTTCTGTAAACTATTATACTCTTTTGCTCTATTTCAGAATATTCTACTTGTGCTTGTGACATTCCCCATCGTGTCTTATGAAAATCATATACTTGTTCTTGAGAAAGATTATTGACAAATTTATTCAATGTACTGTTAGCACATCCTAAACAAAATATTACAAATAGAAATATCCAAACAACACAATTTGATGCAACTCTTTTTAACATTTTATATTTCCTTTTTATTTTGATTCGTCTTTCTTCTCTACGCTGTCTATGAGGATGAATATCATAATAACAAACCCCGCAAGCATGCCTTGATGAAAATCGGAGATAGGCAGCAACGGAATAATGATACAGAAAGCGATAAAAATCAACCACTGTACAGATTTGGGGAGTTTCGTTAGTTTCTCCGATATATCCATCTTCTCAGATAGTTTATTTAGTTTATTCAATATATTCATCTCTATCTTAAAAGTGGGCAGGCACGAGCACGCTACATACCGTACCTTGCCGATGTTGAGTGCGGGGATACGCTCCCCACAGGCGTTCTAAAACTATTAATTCTATTGAAACAGTTAAATGTGCAGGTATTGTTAATACACGCCCCTGCTTGGCGAGCCGGTGTGCGCTGTCAGACCTAAGGTAAATCCCGTACACATAAGGCGTTAGGGGTGGGTTTGTCTCTATTTATACAATCTGAAGTAAAATTCCGATTCATCGTTTTTTATATTTTTAGAACCACGGCCGCCGAAAATATTCTTTTCTTTCACTCGGTGTCATAGCGGATAAGTCCTTAATAAGCAGTATTAAACCAAAGATGGCAAGAGCGACCAAACCGATTGTTTTCAAAATTTCCATTGGAATCTCCTTAGTAAAGGGTGTTGAAGTGGAGTGTTAATACTATTTGATCTGTTTCCCGCAATGAAATCTTGCTACTATATCAAATTCAGCTTCTGCTTCGTCTGGTGATTTTGTATCAGTAGATACTAAGCTGTAGACTATGCAATAATGTTCTTGTTCTCGGCTATGGTTTTGCGCCATTCCCATGTGTTCATTCTTGTGTGCTGGTGTAATATTGAAGTTTATGCCACAAGTAGCGCAGAATGCACCGTATCTCATTTTATTTCTCCTATAGGGTTGATACACCTTTTTGGGTGTGTTGTTAGTTGTAAATGCGGGGAGTTTGTGTCTCCCCGCAGGTTAGAGGGCATGCGTTTCTAATAATCATAATAATGCACATGTGGCGAACATTTTCTATGATACTTGTAAAGGCATGCTTTGCCATTTTGTTTCGGACACAGTTTTCTTGCTGGATGACTTGCTTCCTTTGCAGCGTGTTGGCATTTGTAATCACCATGAAGTCCGCATGGATACATTTGATGTTTATGTCCTTCTTTTGTTTCATCTGAAGGATTATCGCATTCATGATATGAATGAGAGTAGCAGTTATAGTAAGATTCAACGTGACCTAAGCTATCATAATCTTGCTTACACCAGAACCATGAATGTTTTCCACAATCATACCCGATTTGACGATGCATTCTTGCGTGAACTTTTGGATATTTATGTCCGCACGCTCCAGTAATCATTTTTGAATCTTCATAATCGCAATCATGTGTGCATTGCCTAACGTTAGGTGCATTGCATCCATTGCCACTATTCCAGCAGGTAGCATGTAAAGGATGCTTAGGGACCTGTCCGCACCCCTCGCATCTGTGTTTTTCTCTACAGTCATTGTAATCTTGCTCTGCTTGATCGTGATCAGTCTGTGCTTGATCCAGAGCTGCTTTGGCGGCCTTTCTGTCGAGCATATCTTTGCCAGTGGCCTTTCCGTCGTCCATTTGTTGTCTATCAGTAGAGTCTTTGCCCATTGATCTTACAAGTCCTGTAATACCAAAGGTAATTAATCTTCTTGTGGCTGTATCATAAGCAGCTTGTGCTTGATCAAGTGCCTCTTTTCTTTTATCAAGTATCTCTTTTTTAGATTTACATGGAAATTCGTCGCTACTATTTTCATTAGCAAAATTAAGATTAGATGTTGATATAAGTGATGCAATTAATACTATGGATAGAACTTTAATAACTTTCATTGAAATCTCCTTTATTTGCTGGTTGCAAGTTTGCTGTATTCCTGATACCGATGTAGAGCCTCATCGGGACGTACAGGTTTATTCTTTTTTAAGGTATCGAATCTTGCTTGATTCAAATCTAACTTTCTCAGAATTAATTTGAGCCTATCAGCATGCTGTATTTTTTCTATTTCTGATAGCTCGTTAATCTTGTCTTGAGGAACATAAAATTTATCGAATTCCTCCTGTATTTTCTTATTATCTTCACGTAACCTTTCATACTTACTGTAATACACTTTTTCGTTGTGATAGTACATTGCAATAGTCTCATGATCTTTAAGTGCCTGTTCACGAGCATTTTGGCTTATTGCAACTTGGTTGATTTCTTCAGGTGTTAACAGCTTGACTTTATCCTGTTGTGCAATATCATTGGTAGGGGCATCTATATGTGGAGCGTCGTGCCATTCATCGCCGTGCCAATGTCCACCGCCTTCAAATGATTTTCCAGGTGGGGGTGGTCGGGTGTTCCCTTTTTCCACAATTACCGGTTTTGGCGTGCTCGTTTCAATCTGTTTGAGAGAATCCGCAGCTTCTTGCCGTAGCTGCTCTATTTCTCGTGATTGGTGCATAAAGACAAAACCTATAATTGTGAGGAAGATGATGAGAACTCCGAGTCCCGCGTACATTTTCTTGGTCATAAAATCTCCTTTTTAGTATTCTGGGGGACGTACTGGGGTAACTCAAGGGCTGGCTTTCCACTCTTTAGAGATTCAATTATGTCAAGGGCAAATGTTAAACCCTCATTGTAAGTGTCAAAAATGCCGAGAGTGTCATAAAGCGATGAATGATTTGAACCGTGAGCATCAAAAGGTTTCTGAAGCGTTACCTGAAATTTTTCTGTTGTTTTCCCAAGTAAGAGTTCAACAAGGCTCTCTGTATGTACAGCTAAAAGGACAAAATCAATAGGTTTATCAGGTGTTTCAAATATTATCCACATGGGTTTAATCTCCTTTTGGAGTTGATATGCGTATTGTGTTTGGTAGGGAACGCGTCATCCTGACGCGTTCCCTACCAAACAATGCTAAAGTTAAGTATACCTTATAGACAGTACATAGGTGTACTATCTGCTAAGTTTTTTCTCATCTATATCCTGTACGCTAAGGTATGGGGATTTGATGGGAAGTATGTTAAATCTCGTTTAGATTTATAAGGATATGTCTATGGGCTGGCATGCTTTTATGTTTACACCTCCACCAAGTATAGATACATATACTATTTCCGTCTAAACTTCTGTATGGACAGCTACTTAAGGAGTGGTTTCCTGCTGGTTGGCAGTTCCATGTGAGATGTCCGCATTGGCGTCTAGTTTGTGTGTGGTTACCAGGTCTGCATTTGGGTACTGTGTGCCCGCATCCTGGTTTGGTGAAGAAATGTTTGGACCTTTCGCTATATCTGACTGTTTTGCATCCCCAAAAAGTATGAAGACCGCATACATGCTTTTCCTTTTTGTGGGTTTTTCGCATTTCTTCATCTTGGCAATCTGCCCATTTATGTCCGCATTCACGTCCCGATTTAGTATGGCCAGTTTCATAGGGATGGCATACAAATCTGCCGTGTTCTCCGCATGGATAGAGTTCCCATCTATGGCTGTAGGGGCCGTCACCGTAAGGGGCGTAGTAATGTCCGCATGGGGGTTTACACATAGCGAGTGCAGCTTGGGCCGCTTGCAATTTTTTGTCTATTGCATTTGCAGCTTCAGTTAGTTTTATATATTTCAGTTTGGCATCTCTATATTTGAGGCCGAGTGGATCCTTTTGATCGCCCTGCCCCTGTTTGGTGTGCCAGATAAGGCCTTGAATATAGTCCTCATGGTCTCTGACTTTTTTGACGGCTTTATCAAGCTCAGCTTGAAGTTCAGTTACCTCTAATTCTTCATCAGCGCAGTCGTAATAATGTGAGTAATCTTCCTCATCACCGTTAGCGCGGATATGAGTGACGTAGATAACAGATAGCATTACAGAGGCTATCGCTATAATAGGAAGTATACTGATGGATAACACGTTATTTTTCATTAGAATTCTCCTTTGCTAAGGGGTTGAGGGTGCTTAGCATCTCAAACTTTGTGTAGGCATATTTGTAGGCATTTAGATTCTTAGCATATTCTTGGTGAAATTCATCCTTTTCCTGTTCGGTAAGGCTGTTAATATACTTGAAAAATTGGTCTACGTCAGTTCCAATAAAATCCTTTTCATGAAGCAATTTTTGTGCTTCTTGCATTTCTTGATAGGCATCGCTGCGCATGGAACTCCATAGGTCGTATTTTTCTCGCCTGTGGCTCATAGTACTAATTTTTGATTTGTAGTCGTCAATAATTAGGTCAAGTTCTCTTTGTTGATCCTCAGTTATAGAGGTATCGGGTACTGTTTTTGTAACAACAACTTCATCATGTAGATCCTCAGGTGAGGGATCTTCATTTTCTGTTGGTTTACTTATCGGGAGTGGTGGTTTGTCGGTTGGGGTGGTTTGTTTACTTGAATGTGCTTGTGATTTTTCATAATCTTTTTCCATCTGTTTGACAGAAAAATAATCGCGTAGCACGACTGCAAGTAAAGCACTCGCAGCAATTATAGTAATTACTACAATTAATTGGGAAAGCCTTTTATTCATTGGATTCTCCTTGCTTAGTTGTTTCATCGAATGTTGGGTGTGTAGACCCTGTTGTTCTAACATGGGGTTGTTGACTATTTATACCCCTCTGGTATTAAATGTTCAAACCCATGTTCCCTATATGCTTGATAAAGCACGGGTTTTGATAGTTGTTCAGCGCGTTTGTACTTTGCATCATATTCAGTTTCATTAGGAGTTTCTACTGTCACTGTTATATTCACATAAGGGAGCATGCCATTGGATTCTTGTCTTAACGTTGATATTTGGTCACGTATATTGTCGGCCTTATCAAAATCTTCATTTTGTATTGCAGTTACTAATTCTTGTTCAAGGTTTTTCAATTGATTAAATTGTTCTATCGTAGGAGCAAAGTCTTCGCGTAATACTATTTCAAAGATTGGATCACCTATCTTGTAAGTTATAGGATTTCCATTTTCATCACGTTTTGCTTTGCCATCAGGCATTATGATGTACTTGTAGCCTTCTGGAGGCGGGCCTGATACACCACGTATATTCTTATAGAATTTTCTGCCTGCTTCTTTCTTTAGTTTTTCTAAGTGATCAGCTGTAACTCTTACGGATACTTTCTCGCCACTTTCGTTCTCGGCAATGAGTACGTAAGACTTTTCCTGAGACTGATTAGTGAGGTCTACGTCTACTGTTTCCGTATCTGTTTCAATCGGTTTAGGTTGGTTAACTTGTTTACTATCTTGGTTCGTTTTATCAACTTCAGTATCTGAAGGAACTTTGTAAATTATGGCTGGTTCTACATTCTTGTTGGTATTTGTGATAAAATAGAGACCAACACATATACACGAAATAATCAGAAATATAGAAACGGCTAAAATTGGTTTGCTCATTTTGTTTCTCCTGAGTTGTGGTGGTTTTAGCTATCATGTTTACATGAATGGCATTTATATTGTGTATTTGTGACTACCGAGCTATAGAAACAATACCAGTAGGCAGCACTAAGGGGCCTTTTGCCATTTCCCCATCTTACATTACATTCTTTACATCTAAAAACTATGTATTCATACTCAGTATGGTTACCGCTACCCCACGATCCAAAACATATCGGGCAATGCGACCCAGAACTACTGGCTTTATAGTTCTGTTCTATCTCTTTGAAATTATGAACTATTTCATTATTTATTTGGATGAAAGCATAGCTGGATATTGCGAATATACTGATTGAAATTATGAGTGTGACAAACAGGAACGTTCTCATTGTAATTCTCCTTTATAGATTTAATATCTATTCTGTGTGGGTACTTTTTCAAGTGCGGGGAATGTGCGTCTCCCCGCAGGACGTTGGTTGTGCAGGTTATTTTGGTTTCCTAAACGTAAGGTAATTAGTCTGATGATCCTGATAATACTGTAACCAGGTTTCCTGCATGTGGTCTGAGTTTATCAACGTGGGAGTCTCTGCCATTATTTGTGCAAAATCTGAATTTCATACCGCATACTTTTTTAACTTTTTTTCTGCCTCCTAAACCTTTGCCTATCCATGTCCATCGCATTTTTGTGCAGATGCGAACACCGTGCCTAAATTGGTCTGAGATTGAGCATGTAAAGTAAGGGTCTCCACACCCAGATGTGTTTTGATCATTAGCATCTTCTTCCCCGCATTCTAAAACTTCATGATCCTTATGATATGTAAAGTTGGCGTGTGTTATATTGGAATCTTCTATCCAACATTTATTCCGATACTTACGCCGAATACATACAAGTTCAGGGTCTGGTTGATCTTCGGGGTTATAGTATTCGCATTTATGGGTACACATTCTATAGGGAGGCCCTACAGAACAATTCCCATCTGGACCTGTGGTGTTTCCAGGACATTTATCTTGTAATTTATGCCATTCGGGGATAAAGTCTTTGCATTGTATATGCTTACCGCATCCGCCGTTCATACTGCCTGATCCTGATGGACAGACCCAATGGTGTGAATGCTCGCCATCAATAAGTGTTTCCGTGCCGTGCGAGTTGCAATACTCTTTATATGTTAGAGTCCAGCTGCCTTCTTGACTTGATGTTCTAAGTCCTTCAGACTTGCTCTGTACGGCTCTCATTCCAGATGCTTCAGTGTTATTAGCGTGAACTGTAAGTGATGGTAACGGATCGTTGGGCCCCCATCCAATGCTTCCTCCTGTTTGGACTGAAGTTTCGTGGCTGCCTTCCCATATTACACTGCGTGTGAATGCACCGCCAACGGCGCTCCACTTATGGGTTCCTTCGGGCTTTGTTTTAGATGTTCCGTAGATGCTAAATGTAACTACATTTGGAGATGGTAATTTTTCGTTGGGTATTGCTATAGGTGTGGGTCCGCTAAATCCCCAGTGTCCAAATTCATCGTCGGAATCTCTCTGTGTACCTGTGGGCCCATTCCACTGTGCAATGTAGACACCGTCGACAATTGCTTGGCGAAAGAGTCCACCTGCCCATCCGTATCCTGTAATTGTACATTCCACTGTTAGTTCTATATCTAATGAAGGATTCCACGATTGGCTTACACTGTGGTATGATTCGGTGTGGCATGTAGCTGTATGTGTATGCTCGCTTGAAAGTGAACATGATCGTTTTCTATCAATGTTACTTGGGGGAACTGGTGATAGAGATATTACCAACAGTGATTGTGGCTTCTGCAATCATATTCATAGTAAAAATTGATAAGAGTGTAATAACTAAAACGCAAAACTTATTATTCATAATAATCTCCTTTGATTATTGATTAATTTTCTTATATTAGGTTGGTTAGTAAATTCCTTTGGAAGTATAGTCGTAGACGTATTCTATGCCCATTTTTCTGTATTCTTCTCTGGCACGCTCACTGAGTTTTCTCCGCCATTCAGATCGATTGACACCTCCAGGTGACTGGGTGCTGGCAGTGATAAGTGGAATTTCCCCAACTGCGTGTTCCTCTAATGCTTGAATCTCTGAGTCAACCATTTCGGCAGTCTCTTGATCATCTCTATTGACTGCATCCTCGTATAGGTCAAGCAATGTTTTATGTATAATAATCTGTTCGCGTGTAGGTCTAAATCCGATCATTGTTTTGATTTTAAAGACGGGTTCACCGTGTTTGTAGTAAATAGGTAGTCCATCTTCACCGAGCTTCACGCTTCCATCTGGATTACACACATAGAAATGCCCTTCGGGTGGAGGCATTTTGCCTAATGCACGTTTATAGAATTCTCTTACGACAGTGTCGCGTTGATCCTGTGTAATAGAATTCCATTGCTCCTTTCTATTGAGGAGGGTCACAATTTCATTATCAGTTAGATTTTCCCAGTCCAGTGAAGATAATTTTAAAGCAGGGTATAGCTTATCCGTCCGTTCTTGCCATGTTAAACCTGCAAGGGGATCGGGTATTGTCTCTTGCGGAGTATTATCCTGCTTGTTATCTGTAGGTTTTCTGTTAACTTTTGTAACAGGTTTCTCTTTTGGTTCAAGTTCTTTCTTATTTTGCTCAGTAATCTGTTTCAGCTGTTGCATCTGTGTATATTGGCCGTAGAACACAAATGCGCCAAAACTGATGATGAGCGTTGCGAGGATGCCAAGTCCCCAATACGTTTTACGATTCATGGTATGCTCCTTTTAATGTGAGTCTGATTGTTCTGTTAGATGTCCACCTCTGTAAAGATGGATAAGTTCCATATCCATTAATACCTGTTTGAGTGCTGTCTTTTCAACCTCATTTATATGTTTGAGTGTTGCCTCTTTCTTCTCTTGGGTAACATCTGCATCAAATACAATGATTGTAGAAATTTCTGGTAATTCTCCTTGAGAATCCGCTACTATCTGATCTATTTTGGATTTCAATTCGGATGCTTTCGGACTATTGCCTGAGTTTTTAGCTTCTTCATATCGAGTAGAGAGTTCAAGATACTGGTTATAGACTTCCTTTGTAGGTGCAAATCCGATAAAAGTTTCTATTGTTATAAAGGGTTGGCCTTTCTTCATAAGTATTGGTTCCCCATCCTCATTGAGGTAGTAGTCGCCTGTTTCCTCGTTGGTGGGATAATAATGTCCTTTGGGTGCTGTAAGGCTTCCTGGTTCGGGGTCTATAGGTGGTGCTTTATGGGGAGCATCATGCTGTGTATTTCCGTTCACAATTGCCCGTTTTGCTCTGCTCTCCTTAAGTTGTTTTATGGAATCAGTGGCCTCTTGCTTTAGCTGTCCTATTTTTTGTGATCGTTGTATAAAGACAAAACCGGCAATTGTGACGAAGATAATGAGAATTCCAAGCCCTAAGTACATTTTCTTGTTCATAAGAAACTTCTTTTAAATACTTCTTAATAGTTATTGGTGAGTAGATGTTCTAATCTATACTCATGATAAAATTGCCTTTTGGCTTCTATTATTACGAAATCTTTAATTATGCTAAGGGCCATTGACTCTCTTTTATTGGTTATCATTTTTTGTCTCCTTTAGGGCCTTAATGCCCTTCCGAGTTATCTTATATATATAGTGTGAGCTGGCATCAAAGGTGTTTCTGACTAAACCTTGATTCTCTAACAATTGTAAAGCTTCTGCAAGTATATCAAAATACTGTGAGTTTTCAGCAGCGCCTGCTAAGCAAATTAGTGCAGGAGCGTGTAGTGATTCTTTGTTTTGTTTATTTAATTCTTCTGAAAAGAATTTTAGTAATATATGACTTAGTTCATCAAGTGGAATTTGGTCGAGTGGAATTTTTGAACTATCTACGATATTTGTGTTGTTTGATATTAGCATTTTGTATTTCTCCTTTTAATGCTTAATGTTCTATGTGCGGGGATTTTATGTCTCCCCGCAGGACTGAGGAATATCCACCTACTATTGTGGATGGAGTATTTTCTCTACACGCCCTCCTGTGTGGCGAGATGGTGCGTGCATGGTAGGTTTTTTACTCTTTGCACGCATAAGGTGTTCGTGTCTTGTTCTGCCAATTTTATTACCTCACATGGTATATTGTGGACATATAGGAACTTTCTTACATGCGGGGCATACGTTGTACCTTTTATAGCATTTGTCTAATGCGGTCTGTGCAGCTGTGAGTGTATCCTCTTTCTCTTTCAATATTCTGAGAGATCGTAAATATTGGGTTATTGTTTCTGATGACTCTATACTTGTGTTATGTGAACCAAGGGGTGCAAGAACTGAATTTGCAAGGTATGCCCTTCGCTTTTCTCTAAAGGTTACTTTTGCGATGGTAACTTCAGCTTCCGCATCTTTGACTGCTTTCTCCTGATTTTGGCAAGCAGATGTAATATCTATAGTTAAAACTGGGATTAATAGAATAAGTAAAACTAACACTATTTTGGTTTTCATTGAAATATCTCCTTAATTAATGTATATGCAAGTCCTTAGGATATTCAGAATCTTGCCAAGACAATGCTTGATACTTAGCTTACAAATTAACACTTTATGAGAACCATCGACTGCGAAAATATTCCTTTCTTTCACTCGGTGTCAAGGCAGATAAGTCCTTGATAAGTAGTATTAAACCAAAGATGCCGAGAGCAACTAAACCGATTATTTTCAAAATTTCCATTATGATCCCTTTATCTGTTAAGATAAATCATATCTGTATTAAGATTAAAAATACCTTAATACAGATATGATTTTCATGATACAAGATTATTTCTAAATATCAGGCCTACTGTAATAATGAGTATGACTCGGATAATCGCCAGAACCTGAATACTTACAAGCATACCAACTGTAATAACAACGTTTACCTAATTTAACATGTGGACATCGAACAATACCATGTGCTTCCCTGTTTCCCCAACCTTTAGGATCTCTGCACTTCCAAAGCGTATGACCACAAGCAAGCCTATTATATTGATAATGGTTACCTTGATTTTTCAAACACAACCAATAAGTATGTCCGCACAATCCAAGCTCTTTTGCATGAGCACTATGATCTAATTTATCTGTGTCCCAGCAGAGCCAATAATGGTGATTACGACATTGATATGATACACGGGCATGTCCATCATAAAACTTATCCAGATTTTGACAATCTGCCCATGTATGACCACAAGTTCTTTCAGTAACATCATGTCCAGATTCTTTTGTCTTGCAAGTCCAGTATTTGTGATCGCCACATTCATAACCGACCTCTACATGCATATATGCTTCGTCAGGTGGATAATAATGACCACATGGAGGCGTGCATTCATCAAGATCTTTTCTGGCAGCTTCTAATAGTTTCCATATTCGTGTCGCTTCATCTGATAATTCCTGCAACTTATTTATTGCCGCTTCAAGCTTTAAAGTAAACGGATCAGTTCTACTAGCTGCACCATACTTGTAAGATACCTTCATGCGAAAAATTTTAGCATTTTGGTTGTCATACTTTTTAACGGCTTCAGCATGATCCTTTTCTAATTTTGCAACTTTATCTATTTCGTCTTGACAATCCCAATCTTCAGAATCACTCGAAAACGATATAACGGCAGAGAGTGAACATATAATAACAAATAGAAATACTAACGGTAAAAGTAAAGCTCTGTTGAGTGTTGTTTTATTCAACATTATTTCTTGCCTCCTTTAAATTTCAAAATCGGATTTTCAGATTGTATCCGTTGAAATTCGGAGTATGCAAGTTTATACGCCTCCATCTTTAGCTTCATTTCTGACATATATACATTGCGTTGATATTCAGTCAAGGAATTCATATAACTCACAAAATCTGTACCTTTATCATCCGTCTTATGCAAATCTTTACTCAAAGACATGATATTGTTATAGGCTTTTGTATGTTTCTCACGCCATACCTTATATTCATGTTTAAGTTTTTCTGCATCAACGCTATTAGGTATATCAAAATCTGGTTTAATCGGAACAGGTGTGTGAATTATAGGCAGTTCAATATCTGAAATATCGATATCCGATACAGTTAAATCATGTTGATTTTGAATAGTAATATCAGATGTATCGGACTGCTCATTACTATGCAAATTCAATTCAGTAACAACTGGCTTATCATTAGATTTCAACTCGGAATGTTCAGTTGCTTGTAAAATATCTGCTTCAAAAACCTTCTTCATTTCTTCAAGTTCATGATTGTTTTTAATGAAGATGTATATACTTAGTGATACAAATAAACTACAAAAAATTATAATCGACCAAAAAAATTTAGGTTTCACAATAAACCTCCTTAGTATTCAGTTAGACAAGATCGTTGTTACAAACTTGCCTAATTGAGTAGAATTTATTAACACATTAACGTATTACAACACTGTCATAGTACCCACACGCTAAAGCGTGGGGATTTGATGGAAAGAGTGTTAAATTTGATCTTCAGAATTACTGCCTGTGTATGTATGCTGATGAGGTGAGCATCTATATGTCTTGCCAATATCGCATTTTCTACCCTTGTGTTTAGGGCAAGTTGTGTATGCTGTATGGCTACTATCAACGCTACAAGGGGACCCTGTATGGTTTCCACATGGTAGTGTCCCGTTACTATGTTTCCATCTATCGTAACCCGATTGTGACTGGCATACATAGTAAGAATGATTGCCGCACGGGTATTTTTCGGAACGGTGGTCGTGTGCAGCAGATGAGCTTGTGTCATACCGATGCCCACAAGGACCTACAGCGTCAGGATATTTGTGCGTGTGTTCTCTGCACGTGAGGTATAAGCCTTCCATTGTAGTGCATGTGTCGCCATTGGCATTTTTGGGGCATGATCGGGTATCGTGTCTACCTCTCCTACAGAAATAGTCAACGTGTCCACACCCACTCATTGTTATTTGGCTATGTGCGGGTACTTGGTCGCATGCGGGACATCTATTATACTTCTGATAGCATTCATCTAATGCTTCTTGTGCCTTTTTAAGTGCATCCTTTTTCTCGTTTAGTACTCTTTCAGCACCTAAATATGCAGATGTGATAAGTGATGCTTCGTAATCATTTCTTACTGAATTGTATAGTCCCATATTTGTAGAGGGTTTTACAAGGGGGCCTAAGATTGAGTTGTTCCAGTATGCTCTGCGTTTTTGTCTGTAATCGTAATCGGCAGTATCTACTTCATCTTGAGCGTCTTTAACAGCTTGTTCCTGTGAATCGCAGGCATCTAAAGTGTTTACAACTAAAATTGGGATCAATAGGATAAGCAAAGCGAAAATAGTGTTAGTTTTCATGAGTATATCTCCTTAATTAATGGGTATGTAAGCCTTCAGGATATTTGGGTTTTTCCTGAGACAATGTTTCGTACTTTGTATCTAAACTGAGCATTTGTTGATACAAAGCCTTGACTCTTTTCTCCAGTGATTTTTTCTCGGTATCACTGAGAGAGTTGATACGTTTATGGTAATCTTCAATACTATCCCCAACAATCTCTTTAATTTCGGCGTCAATGGCTTTGGATTGAATATCAAGTTGCCTTTCTTTTTCAGCGTGTATCTTGTAAGCTACAAGCCACTGCACGCGTCGTTTTGCGTCTGATAATGTAGCTGCGTCCTGTGTGCAATCAGGGTACTTCTCTTTATGAAGTTTTACATAGTAGCCTACAAGTTCCTCTTGAGATAGATTGGTTACGTCAAGTGGAATAGTGTCTGAGAAAGAAAAACCATCTTCCATAACAACTTCTGGATCAGCGGTATGGGGAGCATCATGCCATTCATCACCATGCCAGTGTCCGCCGCCTTCAAACGATTTACCTGGTGGAGGGGGTCTATTATCCTCTTGTTCCACAATTACCGGTTTTGCCGTGTTTGTTTCAATCTGTTTGAGGGAATTAGCAGCTTCCTGCCTGAGCTGTTTTATTTCCTGTGATTGGCGTATCAAGGCAAAACCTATAATTGTGAAGATGATGCTGATAAGAATTCCGAGTCCCCAGTATGCTTTTTTGTTCATAAGAATCTCCTTTGAGTGTGCGGGGGTTTAGTGTCTCCCCGCAGGACGTCGGAAATATTCAACTAATATTCACATCAGGAGTATTTTCTCTACACGCCCTCCTGTGTGGCGAGGTGGTGCGTGCATAGCAGGTTTTTCTACTTTTTTGCACGTTTTAATTTACTGAAAATAGGGTACCGAGACTAATTACTAATGAGACTTTATTCGCTTCTTCTCTTTGATCGCTGATGCTTATTAAGCGTCTGTATTGAGCTTCTACCCGACAGATGAATTGTGAATTAATGTTGAAGTGATAACCGAGACTTCCCCCTAAACCCATTAATCTTAATCTTTCGTATTTAGGTAAACCTATTCCATAGAGAGAGAAATCGACTGCTGCGTATGGGGTGGATACTGTGTAGCCTTGAAGTAGTCCTGAGAGGCGGATTCCAAAATAACCTATGTAACCTGTATCTGACGAATTTCCGTAGCTTGCTTCAGGTGTTATGCCCATATATTCATTTGGATACCATGTAATATAGAGTGAGGGCAAAGATGTTCCTGCAGTTGGGACGGAAGCTGGAGAGCTAATGGTGCTTAAAGTGCCATCAGCATCGTGAACAAGGGATGCTCCCAATTGAGTTCCAAGATCGAAATCGTTAGGTATAGCTTCTGTGGTAAAGCTGCAGATAGCGATAGCGACTGCAATAGGAATTGTGATAAGGAATTGTAGTTTTTTCATGGAATGTGAGCTCCTTGCTTAATTGTTTCATCGTATAAAATCTTCTGAGTTGTTAGTTGTAGATACGGGGATTTGTATTTCCCCGTATGTTGTTAAGAGTTGTCTATGGGGCATAGCGATCTCTGCTACTTCCGCTACCGCTCTCATCGGGTGCGGGATGTACGCATGTGTGGTTTTGGCAAAAATAGAATCCTGTTACTGTGCATTTCACTCTTTTGCCATTTACGATCTTGCCAATTGTGCAGCTGGCTTGTAGCTTGTTATGTCTGAATAAGTATGATGAACGTTCCGCCTGACTCCAATATAAAGGATCGTTGAATTGGCATACGATAACCGCGTGATCGGGGTTGCCACAACCGAGCGTTAATTTGATATGCCGTGTTTCAGGCTGATATGAGTTGAACTTCTTGAGTGCTGCATCATACGCTGCTTGTGCTGCATTGAGAGCGTTTTCTGCCGCTTCCATTTCTAGCCTTCGTTTTGTGTTTGCGTGGACGTTTTGTAAATCACGGATTCCTTGTGTTGCCTCATGGACAGCTCTATCTGGAGCTTGTTCGGAATTCATAGATGTTCCTCTATATTTGAGACCGTCGAAGAAGTTTAGAATGAATGGGGCAAATTTACCTTTGTTGTAGTCCTTTGATAAAGTGTCATAGGCTTTTTGTGCCTTGTCTAAACTCTCTTTTGCTTTGTCCAGTTCTTTCTCTGCAGCTTTGTAGGTTTCGGGTGAAACAACTGGAAGTTTATAGCATGCAGAAATATCTAAAGGGATAATTGATAGTAGCATCATTCCGATAAATATTGTAAAACAGTAACGCAGAAACAACATGGTTTTTCCTCCTCTGGTGGTTATTTCCATCCTTTTGTATTTATATCAATGTGTGTGGGCATAATTGCCTCTAACTCTTGAATACGTCTGAAAGCATCATTAGGACGAACAGGTTTGGTTTCCTTATGTGTCGCTAACCTTTTCCTGTTTTCGTCCCATTGTTGTTGGAGTTGAACATACTTCTTGGCAAGTTCCTTTTTCTCTGCCTCTGGTAGATTGTTGAACTCATCATTGGGCATCTTGTTGAGAACGTCCATCTCTTTCTTTATAGCCCACCATTCCGTGTTGATTTCATCATATATCTTCGTGTGTTCTTTGTATTTCTGATGATATACTGCAACTGCTTTGCGATCAGCGATTGCTTGTTCCTGGAAGGCGGGGTGAGACTTCATAAGTTTATCTGTATCTATATCAACTAATTCGGTTGCATCGGGATGAGTGGATACAGGTAGTTGCACTGTATTCACGTCACTTGGGTTTTGGCTGTTAGGTGTTGTGTGTGTATCTTCACACCATACGCCGTTGTGCCAGTGTCCGTTAGGGGATGCACCCGGTGGTGGGGGCTTTTCCTCTTTCACGATGGTAGGTTTCTCTTTTTCTTCAAGTTGTTTCTCAAATTCTGCTGCTTGTTGCCTCATGTGTTTCATTTCTGTTGCTTGCCAGTATATGAAGGCAGTTGCAGCGATGATGATGCTGATGAGAATACTGACTATCCAAAATGCTTTTCGGTTCATTTGAAACCTCCTTGTGGGTGCGGTTCAAAGTGAGCGATAACTTTTCTTTAACCAAAGTTTGCTTATTCTTATTCTAAAGATTCTGTGACGAACCATATATCAATAGTCGTTTCGTTTCCGGCTGCATCCGCAACTGTTCCTGTGATTACGTATATTGTTTCATATTCAAGTTCTGCTCCAGCGATACCTGTTAATGTAATTGTGTCGCCATCAACGCTGGATACCAATTAAGATTCTTGCCAAAAATAATATCTATTACATCCTCTTGCGCAAAACTTGATGACATAATTGAAACTAACATAACTATTAGCAGGGTGAAGAATGTGAATATGTATCTAAAACTTAGCTTATTCATGATCTCTCCCTACGGGGAAACACCTTGCAGCGTCAACGTTATGTTACTACGCACCTGTTTGGAACGTATCGCTTCCCCCTTCAGAAATTACCTCAATGACGTTGGGATATCTGTGGTTTCCCTCTTTTCTCAAAAGGTACAAATAGCAAAAACAACTACAACTCATACTATATTTAGTCTATATTTCGTTATAATACGACAATTTACTTTTTTAATCAAATTATATTTTATTAGTCGTTTATAACCAATATAATAACGTATTTCCGAGACAAATTATGTCCATGAAGGTCGCTTATTTGCTTGAAGCGCACAACACCTCACCAATTTATTGTGAGAAAACCTTCTTTTCCAATACCGCAACAGATCTTCAACATTTGACTGTAAATAGAATTCTTGATAATATATACTCTAAAATTATGTAAAAATACGAAGTTTGTGAACATCTACATCCCATGACAACCAATGTTCTACAAGATATTATCTCACGTTGCCACCAACGGCACGAGGCACCACTTAAGCAACGGCAGTCAATCGTAGCACCTCTGCTTTACAAAGGGCTCTCTCACTATTTCACAGTCTATTGTGCACACAAATATCCTGTGATGCTTCAAGACTTGGAGGCAGCAGATATTTCCTTTATGCCGATAGGACAGTTCCCCGGCAATGACCGACCTCCACGGTCTTTTGGCGAACGGTTCTTGAAACGCCAACAGGCGAAAGACTGGGAAACTCTCCGATGGCACAAGTCGTGGGGAATTCAAATATATACAGGCAACCCATCGGCACGCGATGGCGCGTCATGGCACGACATCGACTTTAAATATAAGGCACTCTGTGCCGCACCTGATACTGTTCTTACCTGCGTTCAAGCACTTGTTAATGCCGTTGCGAACCCTTTGTTGACTATTTCAAAGTCTGGTGGGCTGCGCTTTTCTTGCAGAATACCCGGATATCTGCACCCGAACACCAAGCAGGCACGGTTGTATATTCATAAGCACACACCAACATCAGAGAATCCTCACCAACACGACACGTATCTTGAAATTTTGGGTGAGAAAGGATATGGACGCTGGGATGCGCGCTATGAAATTCTGCTTGGCGATCTGTTAGATCCACCTGTGATTTCCAAAGAGGTGCTTCTCCCGTCTATTGATGCCCTTCGCGCTGCACTTCACAAACCGATGCCGCAAACCATCCAACACGAGGAGAACGTCCTCAACGCACCATACTCTCTCGGATCAGGTAAACTTGACCTCGCCAAAGAAGCATTTTTCAAGCGCGGGTTTTCTTACGTCAAACAAGCGGATGGATTTCACTATTGGAGACGGCGAGATGGTAAAGTTGACACACAGGTATCGTTATGGGAAAGCGAAGGGAATGTGTGGATATACGCATCCACGCCTGATATTGGGCTGCCTGTAGAGGCAACGCTCATCACAGATGTTTGGAACGATACCGGTATCCTGCCACCAATCCCTAAGACGGGGTTGCCTATAGACGATAAGGTACTCACCGTGCGGGCTGGGAAACTCAGTCCGCTGGCAATAAAACGTCCGCCTCCCGTGTTACACAAGTTGCGACCTACCAAAAAGATTGATGAAACACGCGAAGAAATTTGGGTTCAGATGCAGCGCGCTCTCAATAGGAGGGTTAGTGCTCTCAGATTCATTCCCGATGCAGATTCAGAGAAAGACGGTAAAGTAGAATCCATTCTGCGTAATAGTGAATCAATCTGTTTAAATGTGCCAGATGCTGAGCTTACAAAAGCAAAAATACTCGAGGATCACCGATTGTTTTTGGACCCGCAATACGCAAAAATAGCGGAACAAATCCTCGAACGGCGCGATGGAACACAGCAGCTTTGTATTATCAATGTCACAAGAGAAGATCAACTGTTTCTTGAATGCGAATTATCAAAAATTACATTGGAAAAATGGGTTGTCAACTGGAAAGGTCATGCTTTAGGAAACTTTGCCACAGCCCTACTAAATGCATTAGAAATCAGAGACAAATCTCACGACAATTCTATCAGACGAATTCGGACAGTAATACAGACATATAAATGGCTGGAAGAAGAACTCATCCGACAGATGTGCCACGCCGTTGAAAACATTCAGGAATTCCCAACGGTTTGTTCAAATCCAAACTGGACGTTTTGGCATCAAATCAAACGTTTCTTTGCACATTACACAAGAGATGCTGATGCACCGATGCGATGGGAGGACAAAGTACTACGATTCTGGGTGCCACCGGTGCTGCATCCAAGCATCAGACACCTTTTGGTCACCTCATCTGCTCTCTACGACGAACATCTACGGCGGGCGTTCTTGCATGAGGAAACTGAGATCCTTCTCTCCCAACCGATGGCGTGGGTTCCTGGAAACCGCGTTTTTCAGATCCGCACCGGTATTTATCCACGGAAGACAATTTTAGACCTCTACAGCACTTGGGACGTTTTTGGGATATCTGAAACCGGACAGCACATTTTCTCCAGAATCCAAGCTGAAATACAAAGGGATCTGAATGTTAAGCACGGCATTATAACCCACGTTCACACAATTAGATATCTGGATAATATAGCGAAAAATGAGAATGTCTGTTTCCTGACAGGCTTCCGAAATAGAGAAGGATTGGAAACCGCTTTTCAAAAGGCGCAGGTCATCTGGATAGTCGGCATGCCGGAAATGGGACCCCGCGCCATGTTGGAGCGCACTCAGATCTTGTTTGGAAACGACGAAGAACCTCTTTCTTATGAAATGGAACTTGAATCCTGCCTTTACAAAGACGAACGCGTCCAGAGCGTTTATGAAAAGGATATCGTCCATATATTCACACAAGTTATAAACATGGCTCAACTCAACCGTTTGACAAACAAGAAAATTATGTTGATTACGGGCTTGCGAATTCCTGAGATCACCGATAGACCCGAAACGCTCCTTTTTGACTGGGAAGATCTCGAGATTGCCGGTGGATTAGATAAACTTTCCGAGGCGATAGCGACACGCCAACGTTTTGAGACGAAACGCGACAATTTGACTTCTGAATCCAGCAGCAAAGAGGTAGAAATGGTTCTGGGATGCTCCATAAGGCAGGCGCAACGAGTGTTGCAAAGGATGAGGGGCGGAAAACTTGCACGTGTTTCTTTCCGTGAACAAATTATCGCACTTCTCGCTGACGGAGAGAAAAAAACACCGGAAATCGTTGAGGCAATTGAAGGACATCCAAAAGCAATAAATACAGAACTCACGCGCCTTGTAAATATGGGCGAAATTGTAAAGGTCAAACGGGGTGTGTATACACTGCCAGAGGCGTAAAGTAAAAGTTCAATCAATTTTGAAAGGAAATATAATTGCAATTTTATTGCACTTTCTATTGCAAATTGCACTAAATTGCACTTTTCATTGCACTAAATTGCACTTTTATTGCACTAAACCGACTACCTTTTGCCTTTTTTTGCCACGTTTTTTCGCTTTTTCCGAGCAACAGATGTGATTATCCGTCTCTGTTAGGGTTGCAAAATTGGGTAAATTTGGGCAAAATTGGGCAAGTCTATGACAACTGAAAACAAACCGATACAATGATTGTCAAAAATATGTAGGGAAGGTAAAATAAAGTGAGATAAAATACCAAACGTTGTACTATCCAAATAAATATTGGTTGGAATCTGTTTCATAATGCCTGCTATTCGGATAGTGGTTGTTGAATCGGAGGTGTCTGAGCGGCTTCAAGAAATTCTTTTAGAATTTCCACTATTCCCTTAAACTTGTCAAAGTCGGCAGGATTCCTCCGTTCTCCACAAATCCATTCACAGAAATCCTTTTTCTTGAACTCAGGTTTAATCTCATCCCTACCATGAACACCTTTTTTAGGTTCCTCATCATAAAATTGGTCCCCGAAAAGGTCTACTGGAAATAAGTTTTCAATGCCCCCCTTGTTATCAGGGTCATCAGTGTTCTTTGGAATAGATCTTACCCAAATTTTCCCATCCGATTTTTCGGTCTTAGGCGTATCCCAATCATAAAGAAGTAGTAACATCCGATCAAGCAGTGATGGATCTTTTCTATAAAAGGTTTTGACACGATTCAATCCATCCTTCCCTCCATATTTCCACTCCTGCCCAACTTTAACACCGACAGGTTGAATCTCCAATGAATTAAGGAGCGTTTCTTCTCCCAGCAGCTGCAACGCTGTTTGAATATATTTCGCATCTGTCTTTCCTTCTGTCAACACAACAGGTTTTGTTGCATTAGCGATAAGTTGTTTTATATCTTCTTCAAAACGTTCTGTAGTTTTATAAATTTCAAATGCATTTCTAAATTCAGAATACCGTTCACTATTAATCCTATTTCCATTGGGCATCTCAAGAATTGTAACCTTATCCCGGCCAAATCTTTTTTCCATACCGATCAGAAATAAGGGAGCATGAGACGATACAATAAACTGAACTTTCGGGAACAAACTTATAAGTTCAGGGAGGACATCGTGCTGGAGCATTGGGTGTAAATGAGCAGCAATTTCATCTATGACCACAAGACCTGCGATCCGTGATAGATCCAGGCTATTATTAAGATTTCTCCATTCACCATATCGAATAATTGTCGCAAAGAGATTGAATAATTGCGATTGTCCTGCTGATAGTGACTGTAGCGCAGGGATAGTAATTCGTTCATCGTCCATCTTTATACTAATCCTTGATGGTCCAAAGTAGCGAAAGTTTAGAAATAATTTCGCAGTTTCATCTTGAAGTATTGTTTGCAGTATCTGTTCAACATTCTCTCGACTTTGCTGCAGTGTAATTTGTTGTCCCATAGTATATTCTTCCAGATACTTAAAATAATTTTCAATTTGTTGTTCATCAGGATCAATGAAAGAATCAAGAAATACATCCAAAACCCAAGATATATTTTCCTCAGCACAAGTTTCTACCCATAAAGGTTTGTTAAGTTCATTATTAAAGCCGCGACCTTCATAATCTACGAGGCGCGCTTGCAGACTCTTAGGATTTAACCAATCCGGGTCTTCCCGTCGACTCGCAGGAAAAAAAGCGTGTGCCTGCTTTCGCATTTCCATATAAACAGTTTTTATGTCGACAGAAACCAACTTGTAATCTCCATTAGATTTCCAATTCCACACTGGATCAAACACAGATTTTACGCACGGGGAATAGGAGGCGGGATCAAGATACCCTGATTTCTCACAGTAGTGCAGATCACTATCGTTATTATGTATGGAATGAATGTTGTTAGCTTTGAAATGAAGAAGACTCAAGCTAAAACGCTCTCCACTTCTTATTGCCCTTTGATGAATCATTCGGAAATATGGCGTGCGTCCTGGACTATCAGAAGGAACTACGTCAACGAAGGCTTTTTTAGCAAACTCAGTGAGTGCGTCAACAATGTAGGAAAGAAAAATTGTTTTGCCCGATCCGTTGGGTCCCACAATCACTATAGGCAGCGGATTCCCATTTTCATCAAACTGAGGATTGACATGGCATTCAGTAATAGGTCCAGTATTCTGTAAAAAGATTTCATGGAGATACATAGAGTCTCTTTTAGAAATTGGTAATCTTGGTTTTAATATTGGTTTGTTTATTCCTAATAATAACATGTTAAGTTACACTATGGCAAATTAAAATGAGGTGTAAAAATGCGTTGTAAGTTATCATTTTTCTCCTAACTTACCAACCATGCAATAGCAAAAATCTAACACGATGAGTTTCACGGCGTTACGCAGACAAAACAAAATTGTCCATTTGACTTTTCAAAGGCAGTGCGAAAAGTCAAAGTAAAATTGCACTAAATTGCAATTTGCAGAGTAAAATCCTTGAAAATCACCTTAAAAAACCGTAAATTAATGCCAATTCTGCATATAAATCGGTTGTAGTAGTGATGATGAGGTCATCAGGGCATCCTTTCAAGAAAACGTAGCACCCATCCTTTCAGCGAAGTGTGCAATTATTTGGATTACACCACATACGACTCCTTTATTGCAGGTGGACACGAAGGAGCTATATTCATTCCAGGGGATGTTGATGGAAGTAAAATCATTAAGGAAATCGTTGCGGGTAAAATGCCACCACCGAGCAGTGTTGTTGCACCCGTGACGACCGAAGAACTCCAAGCCCTCAAGGATTGGATCAATGACCAGTAACTTCCAGGTTTTCGTTTAACGCGTAATATAATTCCCTGTGTGACAACTTGAAAAATGATATCGCTTAACGAACCGTTAAAATATCGCTTGACCTAATTCCTCCATTAAGTTTTAATACAGCATGGCACGCTTGATTTACAAGGTGAACACCCCACCCAACACCCTGTTTAGATTTGACTTGACTTAATCCCACCGTTAAGTTTTAATGTGAAATGGACTGGTTGATTCTTATCGTTTGTTCTCTCATTCTCGGAGTTGTTCTCGGGTTCCTTGATCCCCCGAAAGTAGTGGGATACGCCATTATGCTTGTAGCAATAATGATTTATATTTACGTATTCCCAGGCCAAAAGAAATAAGGATATGCTAATGCAATATGCCCCAAATCCAAAACCGCACCATCTTTGAAGGAGATACCGTATGACTGAAAAATATGCAATACTTTACGCTTTAAGAGATGGACTCCCCATAGAATATTGTGATCTGGCAATTAAAACCGCTGAACTATTAGGTTTACCCAAAGAGAGTGGACAACGTCCAAAAGAAAGTGAACGTCGAGGTGGATATCCCTATTTTACTTGGAGTCGTATATTGACAACATATTGGCGTGATGAAAAAGGTTTTGTGGAAAACAGCAAGATCAATGCTAATCTGCCTCCCAAACATTGGCAAATAACACAAGCAGGTTTAGATTATCTAAAAAGAAATCTGTAACCATGCCCCAAATCCAAAACCGCACCATCTTGGAAGGCGACAACCTCCCCATCCTTCGTGGCATAGACCCGAATGCATAGACCTGCCTTTCAACTCCAATAAGAACTTCGAAGCACCGATCGGCAGCGAAGCCGCTGGTGCTGCCTTCAAAGACTCCTGGACACTGAACGACCTTGACAATGCATGGCGACGCTTTCATGTAAACCCGTCTTACAAAATTACATGTAACCTCACCCCATAAACAAGCGTATCTTACATACAAACAACACTTACATGCAAGCAATGCTTACACGCAAACATGGAGGGACGGATGAAAACGGTTGCTATCTTATCTCGCAAAGGTGGAACGGGAAAAACCACTATCGCGACGAACCTTGCCATCGCAGCGGAAAATGCGGGACATACAATAGCGTTGATCGATCTTGACCCGCAATCCAGTGCTGCAAAATGGGGAGACAATCGTAAAGATGACACCCCAGCGGTGATCTCTACACACTCAGAACGATTACCAAAGATATTGCAACTGGCAGCAGAGAACGGTGCGACACTCGCCATTTTGGACACAGCCCCACATACTGAGGCATCCGCATTAGATGCAGCTCGTGCTGCAGACATAGCAGTGATCCCATGTAAACCCGCACTCATAGATTTACAGGCAATCGGTTCAACAATAGATGTCGTCCGTTTGGCAAAAGTGCCTGCCCGTATCGTTTTCAACAGCATTCCTCCACGCGGCGATCTAACAAAACAAGCCGAAGAAGCAGTTAGTATCTACAACGTGCCATGTGCGCCGTGCGGATTCGGACACCGTATTGCGTTTGTACATGCTTACAATGCGGGGCTTACAGTTCAGGAATTTGAACCGAGGGGTAAAGCATCAGGTGAAGTGAACGCATTCTATAAATATCTAACAAGTGAACTGGACATACAGGAGGTATAGTATGTCAAAAAATAAAAAAGTGAATCTCGCACAAGTATTCAAAGAAAATGAAGAACAGCAGCAGGATACAAACGCACCTGAAGCCGTTGAATCGGCATCTGTCAATGAGAAGATCGCACCATCACGCCGCGGTAAAAAGAACATCTCTGGCTATTTTGCGCCAGAGGTGCATCGGCAGTTGCGTGTGATTGCAGCTGAAGAAGATAAGAACCTGCAAGAAGTTTTAGGCGATGCCTTGAACGCTTTATTTGATCAGAAAGGTAAGCCGACAATCGCGTAAAGGGAATAATGGTTTCACCAACTAAAAAAGAAACAAAGCGGATTGACCTTTACGTTGATGAATCTGGACAGGATACCAAAGGAAAATTATTTGTTGTCGCGGTAGTAGCAGTAGAAAATAGCGATGAACTTCGCCTGCGCTGTAAATCTTTTGAGGAGTCTTCAGGTAAGGGAAAAGTCAAGTGGCGATCTGCAGAAAGAAAAAGACGCTTGGCTTATCTACGTTCTGTCATGTCGGGAGCGTCTTCTCTTGGGGTTACTTTATTCTATAGTGTGTTTCGTCAGACAACTGATTACAATTCAGCAACGATTGAAGGGATTGCAAAATCGATTCGCAGATTGCGCATTCCCGGCTCTCGCGTATACGTATATGTTGATGGTCTTTCCAAATCTAAATGCAATGCTTACAAGACTCGCTTGCGAAGGCTCAGTTGCCCTGTAAAAAAGGTAAGCCGCGTAGCAAAAGATGAGAATGAGCCACTCATAAGATTAGCAGATGCTTTAGCAGGTGCTTCGGCGGAGTTGATAAAATATCAGGAGAGCGACCTTAGCGAACTCTTTTCTCAAGCTGAGCAAGACGGAATACTTGTCTCGCTTTAAACAGAAAACCACCCTTGTGAGGGTGGACAACCTATTCTCCCAGCCGGCTGGGAGACAGCTCAGCCTACGCAATAGTCTTTGGCTGTTCTTTTACTTCTGGTCTTCAACAGAAAACCACATCGTGAGAAGTGGGCAACCTATCCTGCTGACCGGTCAACAAGCAGCTTAGCTTACGCAATAGTCTTCAGTTGCATTTTTACTTCTGGTGTCTTCTGTAAAGTATACATCATTTTGTGTGTAATGTCAAGGAGTTTTCGCACAACCAACTATTTGTAAGCAAAACTCACAAACAAACATATCTTTCATATAAGCAATGCTTACATGAAATCATACCTTACATGCAAAGTGTGTAACGTAGGTCGTTTGATAGTGTTATATAAAGCAAGTTAATGGGTTATAATCTGGATGTAGGAACGGAGAAAATATACTCTAATGCGAATACAAATCCTTGCCAACGTCAGCAATGGAATCACCCTTCCCATCAATTACAACCATCTCCTTGTAGGTGCAATCTACAGATTTCTCGAAGAGTCTAACCCCGAATACGCTGACTTTCTACACGACGAAGGCTATCTTGCCGCCGAAAAACGTTTCAAGCTTTTCACCTTCTCTCAACTGATGGCAGAACGTAGACGTATCACTGGCGAACAGATACATTTTCGGTCTACTTTGACGTGGTTCCTATCTTCCCCAATGGAACAATTCCTGTCACATTTTGCTGATACGCTTCTCACCCAAGGCAGATTATCCGTTGGACAGCACCGACTCAAAATTATAGATGTAAACATCCCCCGTACACCAAGTTTCCAATCTGAAATGGAGTTTCGATGCCTCTCTCCGATTGTGATGTCCGCTGTGCGTGAACACGATGGCAAACGCCGCACGCATTACTGCCTGCCTGACGATCCCCAACTCTCCGAACTCATCCGTCAAAACCTTATCCGAAAACACGAAGCGATACACGGATGCACCCCGCAAGACGATACTCTGACCTTCCGTTTTGATGACAATTATATCCGCAGGAAACAAGGACGCGTCACCCGATTGGTAGATTTCAAGGGTATCAAGATACGCGGGATATTGTGTCCGTTTCGTGTGTCTGGCAGTATGGCGTTGATTCAGACCGGCTATGAATGCGGATTTGGCGATAAAAACAGCGCAGGATTCGGGATGGTTGAGGTTTAAGTTTATTTTAATTTGACAATCGTTATTTACTTACGTTACAATTAACTTTACATAGTAGATTGAAGGAGGTGTTTGAGATGCAAGAACAATTAGAATTAGGTTTAAGCAATATATCTACGTTGGTTTTAGAGTTAACAGGCAATCCGTGGACAGATTTTGGTATTGTGAGTCTCTGTGAGGAGTTACGATCTGCGTCGTTTAGCTGCAATGTAAAATTAACACCGTATGAGGCAATGATTACAATTGATGCGGTAAATCTTGACAAGTTTGAAGAATGGATGGATCAGATGTTACGGGCAAGGTGGAATCAACTCTATTGGTTGAGTCGTGGTGCGAAGATTCTTGGACGTGGGCGCTCATCTTTGAGGTATAATGAAGGCTATGTTGATCGCGATAATTCGCAGATGCCGATTACTGATGGAGATCGGGAACAAATTAAGGAAAAATGGAAAAACAGTAATATTCGCGATACAATGGCTCTTACACAGTTAAGGTCTAATTTTATCGGTATAAATGGAAACGCTGATAAATTCAGAACCGAACAACAAGCCAATATTAGAGAATTTATTGAGAATTGGCAAAACCCTGTCGGAAAAAAGGTTTGTGAAATGTCCGGAAGAACCACTGCCAAACCAAAAAAACTACTTCAAGTGGTAAATCCGTTCGCAACGAAGCATCACAATACAAAAGCGAGAGGCGCACATAGCAGCAGCACTAATCCTACGGTTGGACAACTCTATTACCTGATTAGTCTTTGTGCGACACTTGATAAAGACATCCCTTTTAGTGTCAACACTGCTAAGCGAATAACACGCTTAATCTTGCCTGATATCCAGGATCTTGGATTGTTAACCAAAGTTTATGCCCGATTGAAGGGCAATCTTAAGGATCTCGATCAACCCAAAGAACTTTGGACTTTCACGAATTTGAGAACTATGTTCGGATCGTCTAACCGATATTCACTTGCTATCTCGTTGTTTCATAATATCTTTTATGAGTTTACACCATCCGATGACGAAGAAAACGAAGGTGAATGGGATTTTTCATCTTTAGTGGAACAAACGACCGAAGCTGTTAAACAACTTACGCGATGGGTTATTATCCCCTTTACAAAAGGGCAGAGTGTCATCTTTCAAAATTTTCATACTGTTGAAATGGATACGCGGTTATATGATTTCATTAAACCGATTGATTTCACACCCAGACCAATTCAGCTTGTTCCAGATATTTTAGTTAGGATGTCATCTCGAACCCCTGATGGTGAGAATGCACTCGGACAGATAAGCCAAGCTATTGCAACCAGCACGCCTTCTCTTATGAAGATTGCTTTGTTTAACTTATGGAAGCATCAGGATGCTGTTCTGATTTCTCCACAACGGGGTGCACCGCATCCTGCAAGACTATTACAACCATTTATAAACCATTTTTTGGAGGTAAATAAAGTGTTAGACGAAAAATTACGTGAAGATTTACGTGCAATAGGCACAACAATTGGAACTATCTTTTACAGAGATGTTACGCTCATTAGCAAACTTTTCAACATTTCCAGTGTAAACGCCTTTCGAGAGGCTCTCAATACAGTCATGTTTCGCTTATATAAGTTTAGTACTGGCGAAGATGCTAATAAAACGGTTCCTGTTAAGCAGGAACGTATTGACCACATTTTGAACGAACTTACAGATGGGAATTACAAGGAGATCGCTGAGACGCTTTCTACTTATGTTTGTCTTAATGCTTACAATGCTAAAGTGTTTGAATCTAAATCTGATAATGGAGGAAGTCAAAATGAAAAATAACGCAAATGAATTGAAAGGTGTTGCGATGGTGTGGCTCAGCAAAACCGACTTGAGCAACTTGAATGCTGGTGAAGGTGGCGGTGGTAACGTCACAGAACTAAAAACGTATGACAACGGACGGAAGCCTTATGCATCTGGTCAATCGGTGCGGCATGCCTTACGCGAAGCAATTCATCGGAATAACCCAGGCGTATTTCTTTGTGTACCTGAAACACCTTGTACCAAAGTTGCAGAATGTTGGCTCTGTGATCTGTTCGGTTTTCTTAATCCCATAGCTGATAAAGGCTTTGACAGACGATGGTCACCGATCAAAGCAACACCTGCGCTTGGACAGATCGCTTCTGATGTGGTCACAGATTTGCTAATTCGCATGAGTGGTATAGAGAAAGAAGATAAAAAAACAGCGGACCAACGAATCGCTTATGTGCAGATAATGGCAAATGTCTATCGAATTGGGTTGTCCCTTGATGTTGCGAACATCGGCAAAGTGATTACACCGCAATATGATGGAAAGGGCAAAAATGCTAAATTCAAAGAATGGGAAACCACGGTTGAAATTGAAAAAGAAAAGAAGATTGAACGGACTATTGCCGTTTTGGAAGCAATTGGTGGAATTGCTGATTTTGCAAAACAAGCTCGGAACGCGGCATCGCTTGCCCCAGATATTTTCATAGCATCCACCCACACTCGTTATTCACATAGAACCTTAAGGGCGTTAGAACTTGACGATGAGGGAAACGTAAACACTGATACACTGCGCGTTATATTGCAAGATTTGGAAGACGACGGTGCAAAACTTTTCTGTGGATTTACACCAGGAGTGGTTGAAAACGATGATCCGTTAACTCAGGTTTTGGATGAATTTGGGGTAGAAAGGTCTAACCCACTTCGTGCCTTGAAGAATCTCACGACATACGTGCAAGAAACACTTGCAGGATAATCTAACGGAATGCGGGTATTCTCAAAGATATCCGCATTTAGCGGAGGGTGCTATGGAAAAGATACTTACTTTCGGCGTAATCTGTCCATTTTGGGCATCATTTCGTCAACCGCAGTCTGTGAATGTTCATGTCACGTATCCGATTCCGCCGCCACCAACTCTTTACGGCATGTTGAATGCAGCACGGGGAAAACCGCAAGATTGGAACGCAGATAGAGATAATTGGGAAATCTCGCTTATAGTGGAATCTAAAGGAACATTTCTTGAAACGTTTAGCAAAATTTTTAAACCCTCACGTGGAGAAAAAGAAGGTGAAGGTATATTTGACAGAACAATTTTGATGCGACAGAAAATGGTAAAGGTTCATTACACGATCTACCTAAAATCGGATGAATCTATGCTTGTTGAAGCAGAACAAGCCCTGAAATCACCACATTGGCCTCTTTATCTTGGTGAATCGGATGATGTCGTTGATATTATCAACCCGCGTATTATTGAATGCCAACTCACTGAGACACAACAAATTCACTCAATTATCCCAGGTTTTGTAGAAGGTTGTCAGCTGGTAAACGTGCCAACTCGGTTCACCGAAGCATCAAGGACACAATGGCAGATGCATCGACAAATATACTCTATCCCACCGGATGGGGAATCGGTTTCACTAAGTGAACCACGCCTTGCGTATCCCATTGAAGGGAGGAACATAATTTTCAATGGAAATTTTAGGGAAAACTAATCAAACTTTACAAGGACATATTCAAGATTGTTTGACGGTCTGTGACGAAATAATAGCGCGCCGTGAACCTTTTCTGCGCCAGTTTTGCAAAAGGTTCGGCTGGAATTGGGAAGAGGTGAGGCAGGCTTTACGTTTTGCTGTTTGGTGTCATGACGTTGGAAAATCTTCCGACGAATGGCAGGATTATATCCGAAAACCTGAAGATGATCGTTGGAAATATAAAATTACACATGCCCTTCCATCTTTTGGTGTGGGACTTTGGACGCTTCAACCACGACGATTTCCTAATGACGAACCGATTTATGCAGCTCTGTTATCAGTATTAGCACATCACGGACAATTGCACAAGGATGCGTTCCGAGAAAATAATCTCCAATTGAAAAACGTTACATTACCTGCTGACTATATTGATGCTCACTTTAGTTTATTCCAACAGAAACATGGTTTTAACCTGAAAACTTGGCAATCAAACACGCTCTCACTTGTTGATGCATGTAAGTTCGTTGAAAAATTAAAATACGCTGTTGATGTGAACAGGAGTTTACAGTTTAAAGTTCTTTATTCACTTATGCTGAATGTCTTAACTACCTCCGATAGTTACGCAAGTAAAAACGCCCCGTACGGTGGCAGCCCTGAAAACCCCCGTGAACATCACCTAATTCGTGAAAAACTTTCAAGTGTTGAGAATGAATTCCCGTTTTACAATAACATTCTGTTAAAAGAACTCCCTTTTGTTCCGAAAGACAGTAAACCAAACGAAATGCAATGTGAAATCGTTCAGCAAGACTCGGAGAGGATTATTCTAAATGCAGGATGTGGTGAGGGCAAAACTGCTGCCGCCCTGCTTTTCGCACAAAAATTGCTAAAAGAAAACCGCATTGACCGTATTATTTTCACGTTACCAACAAAATTCACAGCGAATAACCTCAGTAGAGATTTAACTGATAAAAAGAAGTATGCGATACCTGAAGAACTTGTTGGAATCACCCACGGAGATGCTTCTGAATTTCTTCGTCAAAGCCTATATGAAACCGAAAACCAACATGGAGTCCAAGAAAATGACGAAGATGAAACCCATAACTTGATTATGGCACAAGTCTTTGAAAATAGTATCTATGCTAAACCGATAACGATCTCTACAGTAGATCACCTGATTATGAGTCTCTACCATGGCTACAAATATGCGGATAAAGCATTTTCAAATGTTGCATCTTCACTGGTGGTTTTTGATGAAGTCCACTATTATGAAAAACACACGATGGGAGCAATTGCCGAAACGATGCGGAGGTTAACCGAATTACAGATTCCACACCTTGTTATGACCGCTACAATCCCGTGTGCTGTGCGTAAAAAGTTAGATACATTGGGAACAAATCAGCCGTATACCTTTCAACGAGCACCAGCAGTTATTGGAAAAACAGCAGAACCCAAAAATCCGTTTGAAATTAAGCGGTTAAATGATACCTTGATAGATGAGGATGATGGATCCGTATCAGATGAACTGTTGGGACTCGTCCAGCAAAACATTGACCGAAGGCAGATTATATTTGTCAATCAGGTTGCTCGTGCAAAGAAGATCTACCAAACTTTATCTGAATCTGGTTTTGATGAAAATTTGATATGTTATCATTCAGGTTTCATAAGTAAGCACCGAAACGAAAAAGAAAAAATAATACGTGCCCTTTTCAAAAAGTCTGAAGATAGAAAGGAAGCGGATATTAACGCGTTAGAATGTCGTAATTTTTACAACACTGAACCTTGTATCCTTGTGTCTACACAAGTCAGCGAACTGAGCTTAGACATTAGCGCGGATGTGATGTATTCTGAAATCGCACCAATTGATTCTATTGTCCAACGCGGCGGTAGACTTCACCGAAAAGGTGAGTATCCACATGATAACGGCTACGTTCATCGGATGTATATTGCCCCACCTTACAAGAGCGAAAATGCGTCTCTGCCTTATGAGCAGGATATTTTGCAAAGTTCATGGAAAGTTTTTGGGCAGGACTATACCTTTCAAAACGCTTGTGTTTGGGTAAATGATGTATACCCTGAAAGCCCTCCACTTATGCATAGCGAACTTGCGATCGCCATTGATACAGATATAGTATTTGGCAAAAAACCACAAGATAATTACGGAGAAGATATTGAAGAAGAAGGACATGTTGTGATTCGCAAAAGTAATTACCAAACTTACGATGTTGTTCCTTATGAATTTGTGGAGTGTGTTGAAGAAAATTATAGGAATTACAAGGCGCATCATCTCAGTATTTCGCAGAGAATATTCCACGGTGCAAGAAAAAAAGAAAAGATACTATCGCGAGAAGCAACGCAAAGATTGACCAGTCGACAAGGAACAACACGAGAAATCAAGATACGCTTTAAAGCCATTAAATCGCGTTATACATTTGAAATTGGACTTGAACTTGATGAGGAAGCAATCCCGAATTTGCTATAGGTGAAATACGTGGCAAAACGTTACACCTTCACCAAAAAACTTTTCACAGCGGAAAAACGCCTATAAATCCATACAGCAGCAAGGTTCACAACCAATTTCAAAAAGTTACCCGAAAACCCAAAAAAGTTACCATTTGGTAACTTTTTAAGGAGGAACAACCAATGGACTTCCAACCCATGAAACTTGAGGAAAGACACAAAGAATTCGCAGTCAGATGCTACGCACGATTCATGAAACGAGCCGAAGTCACCAACGCATTCATGGAAGAATTTGCAACCGATATAGCTAACGCATACCTTGAAACATCCAAATCAGAAACGCCTCAGGCATTAGTAGAAGAACTGATGACAGAGGCGGCACAGGAAATACCCAAGGATGCAGCTTACAGAACAGCGATGCGGAAATTGGAGATGTTGAAAAGTGCCAGCAACAAGTTTGATAATGCAAGCGAAGAACAACGCGACCGAATAATTGCCTCCCAAATGGTTAGAGAATACTTAATAAAACTAAAAGCCAACCTCTCAGATCGCCTCCGCAGACTGAACATCACACATCGCCAATTCCCAGAAAAATACCGAGACCTATTCAACCAAACGCGAAAAGAATACTTCGTGAGCTACCGCACCGAAAACTTACAAAACTCTGATAACGTTATCCTGGAATTAGAAACCCTCTACGGCTACGTCAAACAACGTATCTTTCAAGAAGTGAATCCGAAAGAAGCAATGAAACACGTAAACTTAGCGCACAATATCCTCAAAACCATCGCAACGTCCAACGCCATCAACGCGAGGCAAGAAGTCATAGATGTCACACCTCAAAACACGAAGCAACTCACAGACACATAGAACACTCTTGTAGGAGGGGTTTTCAACCCCATAAGGAAACACCCAATGCAAAACCCAGAACACCCCAACATCACAGGCACAGCCATCAACTACCTCTACATCTGCCAACGCAAACTCTGGTTCTACGCACACCATCTCGAAATGGAGCACACCTCCGAAAAAGTTGACCTCGGCAAACACCTCCACGAAAAGAGCTATCCCCGAGAAAAACGCAGAGAATGGAACATTGACAACCTTATCAACATAGACTTCGTTGACAAACAAGGAATCCTCCACGACATCAAATCCGGTCCAGCAATGGAAACCGCGCACATCATGCAGATATGCTATTACCTCTACCTGCTCAAACAGAAAGGCGTCACCAACAAAAAAGGCATCATCAATTACCCGCGCCAACGACAGACGACTGAAGTTGAACTCACACCCGAAAGAGAAAAAGAGATAGAAGAAGCCATGACAAAAGTAAACGAAATCACCGCATTACCGACACCACCGCATGCAGAGTATATGAAGATATGTAAATCCTGCAGCTATCAAGAGCTCTGTTGGAGCTAAAACCTACCTTAATCCGGTAGGTGCGGTTTCTAACCGCACTGGACTATAATCTGAAAGGGTAGGAACGATCTCCGAATCGCGACCAATAAAGGAAACAAATTATGTCACGCAATTATTACATCACACAACCCGGTAGAATACGCCGAAAAGATAACACGATCTATCTTGAACCAGAAGACGCTCCCCGCATTCCGATCCCTGTAGAAGATATTGACGCACTTTACTTCTACGGAGAACTTGACTTAAACACCAAACTGCTCAACTTCCTTGCACAAAAGAAGATAGCGTTCCATGTATTCAACTATTACGGCTACTATTCCGGGAGTTACTATCCAAGAGAATATCTAAACTCCGGTTCACTACTCGTTAAACAGGTGCAGCACTATGAAAAACCAGCTAAACGGATGGTGATCGCACACGAATTTGTCGCCTCCGCAGTTTTCAACATGCTCCGAATTTTACGGTACCACACCAATCGCGGTAAAGATTGCAGCACACAGATTAAAACAATTGAGAAATTTCTTGCTGAATCCCAATCCGCCAAAAATACAAATGAGTTGATGGGATACGAAGGGACAATCCGTGACACATATTACACCGCCTTCAACACCATTCTGCAGTTGAAAACGCCTTTTGAGCAGCGTGTTCGGCGTCCTCCAGACAATCCTATAAACGCTGCTATCTCATTCGGTAACTCGCTGATGTATCCTGCGTGTCTAACAGAGATCTATCGGACACAACTCAACCCGACTATTAGTTTTCTACATGAACCGGGAGATCGTCGTTTCTCGCTTAGTCTTGACCTTGCCGAAATCTTCAAACCACTGATAATTGATAGAATCATTTTCCGATTGTTCAACCGCGGGCAACTCAACGAGTCAAAACATTTTGAAACAAAGGTCGGAGAGTGTTATCTGAATGAACAGGGACGTAAAACCTTTATCGGAGCATTTGACGAACAACTCAAGCAGACGGTTTCGCATCGTAAATTGAAACGGCATGTATCATATCAGCGGCTTATCAGATTAGAATGTTACAAACTTATCAAACATCTTGTTGGGATGGAGACGTATCAAGCACTCCGCCCATGGTGGTAAAAGGGAGGCATCCGTATGTATATCATTCTTGTCTATGACATAGAAGTAGAACGTGTCGCAAAAGTATGCAAATATCTGCGTCAACATCTCAATTGGATACAAAACTCCGTATTTGAAGGACAATTGACCAAAGCGCAATTTGCCCGTGTCAAATCTGGGTTAGCAGAGATCACTAACCCAGAAAAAGATTCTGTTATCATCTATCAATTGCGCGATGCAAAATGGATGACAAAAGAGGTGATGGGCGTAGATAAGAACCCAGCAACGAACCTGCTTTAGACAAGGTGTCATCGGTATTTCTGTATCGTTTTTTTGCTGTCGACCTCCGATAAATGACAACTACTTTGCTGGATAATTTTAGGGATTTAGTGAAATATAGCCGATAAATCCTTGCTACACAACGCCCCGTCAACCTCCCAGAGATTTTGCTTGATTGGAAGTCGACAGCAGACGACACGAGAGTTGAAATCGAACTTGACAGGGACTGTAAGGGTTGGTAGGATATTGATGCAAGTTTTGGATAGGCTTTTAATCGCACCAGTTTGGAATAGAAACGTAATTTTCAACTCGTGACTGGTGGTGGTGAGCATCGCTTTTAATCGCACCAGTTTGGAATAGAAACTTTGCATACAATATACCAAGTGTGGGCTGACCTGCACTTTTAATCGCACCAGTTTGGAATAGAAACATGGAAAGTTCGGTCCCAGTGTTGT
>JAPPES010000073.1:97517-151988 GCA_028824125.1 Candidatus Poribacteria bacterium | reverse complement strand
ATTCTATCATAAAACAGAAACAATGTTGCTTTAATTCTAAATGCTACTATAATTTAATGAATATGCTATACTTGGAAGTGGAAAGGTAGCAAGAAAAATCTTTATGAGGGGACAACATGGCAGAAAAAATACGCCATCTGCTCGGACTTTCGGGTGGGAAAGACAGCTCAGCACTTGCCGTCTACATGCGCGACAGAGTGCCAGAGATGGAATACTTTTTCACGGATACCGGTAAAGAATTGCCAGAGACCTACGAGTTTTTGGACCGCCTTGAGGCGTTTCTCGGTAAACCGATTGCACGTCTCAACGTGGAACGCGATTTTGACCACTGGTTGACGTTACATGGTGGATTGTTGCCATCGTCTCAAGTGCGTTGGTGTACTGTAAAACTGAAAATAAGACCTTTTGAGGCATACGTCGGCGAAGATAAAGCGTTCAACTACGTTGCTATCCGTGCTGACGAAGATCGTGTTGGCTACAAACCGCTGAAAACAACCGCCCTCCGAAACATTATTCCCAAATATCCATTCAAAGAGGACGGCATCACTAAAGAGGACGTTTACCTTATCCTTGAGGAGAGCGGACTCGGTTTGCCCGACTATTACAACTGGCGCACGCGTTCCGGGTGCTACTTCTGCTTTTTCCAACGCAAATCCGAATGGGTGGGACTCTTGGAGCAACATCCCGACCTATTTGAACTTGCCAAAGGATACGAGAAATTTAATACAGAAACAGGGGAACGGTTCACGTGGAGTCAGAGTGAAAGTTTAGAGGAATTGGCGGATCCTGAACGGATAGAGCAAATCAAGGCAAATACTGAAAAGGCGAAGGCATTCAAGAAAAAGGAAAAACCGAACCGTCGCCTAATAGAAATTCTTACCGATGTTCACGATGATGAGGATGACGAGGAACCTTGCTTGGTTTGTCATAAGTGATTCAGTAGAGTATCAATGAATAGAGAAAGAATTCTTCAACAATTTGAAACCTTGCGACAATGGGGAAGTGGAGAGGAAAGGGCTCCACACAAACCTTTGTTAATTTTGTACGCAATTGGTAAATTGCTACGTGGTGAGGATAGACTTATTTCCTACATTGATGATGTAGAGGAAAATCTTGAAAATCTATTGAGGGAGTTTGGCCCCAGGCGCGATAACTACAATCCACATTTCCCGTTTTGGCGAATGCAAAACGATGGAATCTGGGAAGTAACCAATGCAAACAGTATCCGCCAAACTGCAAGTGGAGATGCCTATATAACCGATTTAAGAAACTACAACGTTTCCGGTGGTTTCAATGAAACCATCTGTGAACAACTTCAAAACGATTCTGAACTTTGTTTTGAAATAATCCAGAGACTGTTAGATGCTCACTTTCCACCTTCAATTCATGAAGATATTTTACAAGCCGTTAATATTGAATTTCCACCACCAACCTTTGATCCGAGAGCACGGACATCTAATTTCCGTGTAAGCATACTTCGAGCATACGAATATAGATGTGCTGTTTGCGGCTTTGATGTTAAATTGGGCAATTCACCTATTGCATTAGATGCTTGTCATATCCAATGGCAAATGGCAGGTGGACCTGATGAAGCGGTGAATGGATTAGCTCTCTGCTCGTTACACCATAAATTGTTTGACCGTGGAGCTTTCACGTTGTCTAGGGAACTACACATACTGGTATCGGATGAAGCACACGGGACAGTCGGTTTTCAGGAATGGTTGATGAATTTCCACGGGCAAAGAATCACTTTACCGCAAAGACAATCCTATTATCCTGAGGTAGAGTTCATCGGTTGGCACGTCAGAGAAGTATTTCAAGGGGATTATCGGGAAATAACTTGACACCCATCCTAAATCTGCGTTAAGATCTAAAATAATGAGTAAATAATATGAATAATCAAAATACACATGACCTACACAAACTAATGAAACGAATCAGTAATGAAATGAATGATGAATATAATCGTATTCAGCAAAACGCATTGAGTGATCCCGCAAACGCTGGAGATCAGGGTGAAAAAAACTGGGCTAAACTTATAAAAGGATGGATACCTTCCAATTATAAAGTCGTTACAAGAGGCAGAATTATAAATTCAAAAGGAATTTTAAGCCCGCAAGTAGATGTACTAGTTCTAAAAGAATCTTATCCAGAAAAATTGACTGAAATAAACCACTATATATCTTCAGGAGTTGTAGCAGCTTTTGAATGCAAACTTACACTTAAAGCAAATCATATAAAAGAAACTATAGAAAAATCTAAAATAATTAAAGAACTTTATGAACCACGAAAAGGCACACCATATAAAGAATTGCATGTCCCCATTATTTATGGACTGTTAGCACACTCTCATTCATGGAATAATCCAGGATCAAATCCACAAAAAAATGTAGTAACTCATCTCAAAGAAAATGATTTCGAAATTATAAAACATCCTCGCGAATCTATAGATATAATATGTGTTGCAGACTTGGTTACATGCACATCATATAAATGTCCAATTGGATTTCTATTGGCTACACAAGAAAATAGATATAAAATGGTGGAAACTGGATATATTATAAGAAACGGTCAGAATTCACCAATTGGAGACTTTATATCAACCTTGTGTGGCAGACTAGCATGGGAAAATTCCGAGTTAGTAGATATAAGAAATTATTACTGGTTCTCTGGTATCACAGGTGGAGGAAATTCTATAGGAAGATTGTGGAATATAACAGATGTATATACACCGCAAACTATACAAGATATTAGAAGCGGAAAATTAGTAAATACAAACTTGTTAAAAGGCCTAAATGAATGGCAGGATGTATTCCACTTTCCATAAGTATAATACTAAGCCATAAGACTCCGTTAAAAACTTAAACAGTATATCTTCACAACCCCTATTGTTATACTTAATAACACGCTTCCGCTACATATAACGGAGTCCAACGAGTTAAATAATAATGGTGAGTACCATCAATAGCAACCCGTCCTTTCTAACTCAAAACCACCAAAAAACTTCCCTTGACAAATCACCATCCCCTCAAGTATAATCAATAAAACACTTTTAGGGAAAGGCATAGTCCTTAGCATGGCACAATACGATGAGATCGTGAAGCATCTGATGCACCGTTACGCCGATGCGTTCGCCAGGCTATCCTTTGGCACGCCCGATGTCCACGTTTTAGAGACACTCGACACTGAACAACAAACGGTAAAGGTGCATCGCAATGACATGACATTTAAGGTGCTATGGCACAATGAGACAGTCCTGCTGCATATAGAGGTGCAGACCGAGGATAGCAGAGATAAACCGATGCCGTTGCGCATGCTCGCTTATGCAAGTGAACTCCTGTTACGTCATGAACTTCCCGTGTATTCAGTGGTGCTATATCTAAGTCCAAATGCAGGGCAGACCGACCCGGGCGGTTATCATTATGGAAATGATATGTTCGGTTTGCAGCATAAGTATCAAGTCATTCGGTTGGCGGATTTAGAGGGTGAGTCGTTTTTGGAGGCGGCATCGGTTGGATTGTTACCTTTCACGCCTTTGATGAAACCTCCAGAAGGTATGGACGCGGAAACATGGTTGGAAAAATGTGTTGAGAAGACTGTTGCCGCGCCTGTTGATTCACAGACGCGTGGCACACTGTTGTTTGCGATGACAACGTTGAGCAGTTTAGTGCATGACCTAACTTTTTTACAAAGACTCATATCGGAGGAAATGATGCGAGAATTTCCATTTATAGAACACCTTAAGCAACAGGGTGCGCGTGAAAATTCCATAAGTAATATTCAGTCTGTGCTTACAAAACGTTTTCCACAGCAGGATATGCAACTCGTAGGACCGGCACTTGAATCTATTCAGGACCTTGATCGTTTGACAGAGCTGCATCTCACGGCAATTGACACACCGAGTGTTGAGGTATTCTTACAAGAATTGAACGGATAGGAAACGTAAAACCATAATCTATCCGAGCGATCTCCGAATCGCGACCGTATTCTGTCCGAGCGATCTCCGAATCTCGATTATGAAAGCAAAGGATCCAAAACACCAATGCAGCAGCCCAAAGTCACCGTCCTCGGCAGTGCAAACGTTGACCTTGTCATCCGCGCCGAACGGATGCCAAACAGAGGCGAAACCCTCATCGGAGAAACGTTTGACATCTTCACTGGTGGCAAAGGTTTCAATCAAGCCACAGCCGCAGCTCGATTAGGCGCACAAGTCACGCTTATCGGAAGAATCGGGGATGACCCCTTCGCTGAGGTCCTCCGATCCGCAATAGAATCCGAACAGATTGACAGCCAATATGTCAAAACCGATGCAGAGAGCGGTACCGGTATCGCAACCATCGTTGTGGAGCCGGATGGTGACAATAGCATCATCGTAGTGCCACGCGCCAATATGCGGATCACACCCGCAGATATAGACGAAGCAAAAGATTGCATTGCAAATGCAGATGTGTTGCTGCTACAATTAGAAACACCGATTGACGCATCCGAACGCGCAGTGGAGATTGCCAAAGCAAACGACACAACAGTCATCCTTGATCCAGCACCAGCGCGTCCGCTACCGCCAAGTTTGCTGTCACAAGTGGACATTCTTACACCAAATGCAACGGAGGCGGCACTGCTATCGGGACATGCTGTAAACACACTTGAAGCAAGAATCGTTACAGCAGAAGCATTACAAACACAGATAGCGACAGATGGACATTCAGCAGTCGTGTTAACACTCGGAGAACAGGGGGTTCTGCTTTATACCCCAACGCAATCTACACATGTATCGGCACTATCGGTTGATGCAGTGGATACAACCGGTGCGGGAGATGCGTTTAGCGGTGCATTGGCAACGGCACTCGCAAATGGCAACGATCTTTTGGAGGCAGTGAAGTTCGCCACAGCAGCAGGTGCAGCCGCAGTCACAGTGCTGGGTGCAACACCGTCAATGCCGACTCACGAAAAAATTGAGGCAATCCACTCAAAATAATGTAGAAGGACTTCGAAAACCCAATTGCAAAGTAGTAGGCACGCTCCGCGTGCCGTAACTATATAAAAAGAGGCGCAATGAATTGCGCGACTACAAACGTTGCAAATCTAAAGAATATGTATAATATTTTAGATTTTTCTATAATTCAACAAGAACAACCTTAGCTACGTAGGAGAAAAAAATGAAAAGAATAACAACCCTATTCATAATATCCCTTACAATCTTCGCAATCACTACCGCAACCATAGCCCAAGAAAAATGGCAACAGGAGATGCAAAAAGATTTCGCGAAGGTCCTAAAAGCGACAAAAGATGCCCCCAAAAAACATCGCCAATTAATTGCAAAATGGCGAAAAGAGGGACACCTTGCAGAACTCACCCAACTCTATGAGACAGAAAAATCCAATCGATCAAACGATGCAGCATTCATCTACGGGTTAGGTTACGCCTATGCCCTCACCGATACAGAGCAGAATGCGGATGCCGAAGAAATAGCAATCGGTTACTACGAAACAGCACTCCAACTTGATCCGTCAATGTTTTGGGCACATTATAGTCTCGGCGCAATCTATCAAAAACAGGAAAAATACGATCAGGCACTCACCAAATTTCAAACCAGTCTTTCCATAAATCCAGAATCCTATCCTGCGCACTATTACATAGGCGAAATCTACCTCAAACAGGGCAAATATAACGAAGCACTCCAATCCTTTGAAACTGCACAAACCTTAAACCCGAAATGGGAATACCCAGTTTATGGTCGAGGGTTGGTTTACCTGGCACAAGGCAACCTGAATCAAGCGCGAGAGACATTTGAACGTGCCATTCAAAACAACCGAAAATTCGCACCTGCCTATATCAAGTTAGGGCAAGTGCTTGCAAAGGAAAAGTTCTTTGATGAGGCGCTACAGGAATACCAAAAAGCAGCAGAATATCAGCCTTACACCGCAACAGATGTCTTTGACCTTGCCGTCATTTTCGCTGAGGGAGACAACACAGAGGGCGCAGTCCAGTTGTATCAACGCACGCTGGAAATTGATCCAACCCACGGTCCTGCACATTTTGCTGTCGCTGATGTCCTCTACGCGCAAGGCGATGTCAACACTGCAGTTATCCATTATCAAAAGGCAATCGCAAGCGATCCAGCCCTTAAAGAAAAAATCTATAAACCGTTAGAACCATATTTTGCAGGAACAATGGGCGCAGATGAGGCACGTGATGTGTTAGATAAAGCGATGGCTGTTATGCCGAACGATCCGCGCTCCCATTTTTATATGGCAAAACTTGAAGCGGATGCGGGCAGTCCAGAGAAAGCAATAGAACATTATAAAAAAACGCTTGAGATCGTTGACGCAGACCCAAGTTATTTGGAGATGCAACTGCCGCACGGACACTTTCACGATTCACATCTACAATTGGGCGACCTATATCGTCAACAAAGCGATCTGGAAACAGCGGCAACATATTATCGTCGCGCACTTGAACTGAACCCTGATTTAGCCAATCGTTTCTGGGAGCAGGGCAAAACTGCCTTTGAATCGGGGAACTATAAAGATGCTGTTGAGCCGTTAACCGTCCATCTCATCCTATTTCCGAAAGATATTGACGCTAACTATCTTTTAGGGCAGACTTACGAGGCAGATGAAGATAAAGTAAACGCGCTTGTCTATTACGAAAAAACGTTGCAGTTAGATGCGAATCGACCAGATGTGCTTTACAAAATGGCGCATATTTATCGAGGCGGAGATTCTCACGAAAAGGCGATAGATGCATTGAAAAAAATCATCGCTATCAATCCAGAGGATGCACAAGCACACTATCTGTCTGCGCTTTCTCACGTGGCACTGGAACAGCCCGATGAAGCGCTCGCTGCATTTTTGGAAACCGTGCGCCTCACACCCGACAATGTCGACGCACAATATCAAATTGGCATGTTATACGAAAAGAAAGACGATATTGACAACGCCATTGTGTATTTTGAGAAAACCATTGAGCTTGATCCTAAAAATGCCGAACCTTTCTTCCGCCTCGGTGGCATCTATCAAAATCGCAAAGACGAAGATAACATGATCCGTGTGTATCAACCCGCGTTGGTCCTGGAACCCAATCATCCCAATGTCCACCATACACTTGCTGTCATCTTTGAAAAACGGTGCAAGGAAGGTCCCGAAGAAGATCACGAAAACAATATCCAGCAAGCATTCCATCATTATGCATTAGCAAACGAACATGACCCAGAGCATTTTGAATGGCACTATAGTTACGCCCGCTTGTTAGATACTTACGCGGAAACACTTGAAAACTTCCATCAGCATGCCGAAATGGCGGTTAAAGAATATACTGACACAATCAAACTCAATCCGGGATATGTTGACGCATATTTCTATCGTGGGATGATTACAAACCGATATAAACGGATTGGGAATACGCTTTATCGTAGCAGTCAGATTTTAGAAGACTTCAAGCAGGTTGTGGATTTAGACCCCAAAAATGTTGATGCACACTACTATACCGGAACACTACAACTCTATATTGAGCAGCACGCGCTCGCTGAAGAAACGTTCAAAAAAGTGATAAAACTGGATCCAAAATACAAAGGCGTTCACACACAGCTTGGAAAACTCGCTGAACGGGAACAAAATTGGGAAAAAGCTATCCAGCTTTATGAAAAAGAGATAGCAATTGATGATAAAGCAGTTGAAGCATATCAACGCCTTGGGGATCTCTACTACAATTCTGAAATGGAATTTAATAAGGCAAAAGATATGTTAGAAAAGGCGCTTGATCTAAACGACGCGCACGTTCCCACCATCATAGTATACGCTAACGTATTTTACAGCATGGATATGCTTGGCGCAGCAGCCGATCAGTTCGAGCGAGCAATACAACTGGAACCCCGCAATTTGACTGCTAACTATAATCTTGCCTTGATGTATCAGTATACAGAACGGACAAAATTAGCGACAGAACAGTGGAAACAATTTATTAAATTGAATCCGCCTGAGCAATGGAAACGTGAAGCAGAGAGTAATCTCAGCAAACTCGGTGCAAAGTAGCAGGCACGCTCTGCGGGGAATCCTGGCGAATACCTTATGCGTATTCGCCAGGATTCATACCCGGGGAATGACTAAACGTCATTCATACCGTTGATTTCTTGATTTCTTCCTAACCTTGCCAATGTCCAGGTAATTGTGGATTTCACTATAAAACAACCTAAGTTGCTACTTATGTAGCACAATCTGTTAGATTGTGCATATTATACCAAATTAACGGAATTTATCTTGTTTTATTAAAGAAAGGCAGAATACGCGTAATATTCAAACTCAACTCCCTGTATAAGAACGTAAGGATGAGGATCCCAGATAGGATCCATTTTTAAATTCTCCATCGTTCGAAATAATTTGGTCTAAATCATCCATTTGTTTATTCAAGTTTAGGTGCTTCATTTAGGTTGCTCAAAAATTGTGGCCGAAGATCGAAATTTGAGAGAGTCTTTCACTTCAATCTCGGTCACAACCATTCTCACATCAGACATTGGCAAAATTCTTAACTCCCAGAGTGCCCTCAGAATTTCATTAAGGTTGGTACAATGAATCCCGTTTGCTTGGCAGTGGTGCATCACACGCCGTTCATTGCTTGCCAAAAGTGCAATGAGGCGTTTACATATTGCCATAGATTCACGTTCACCCTTATCCAATGTATCTGGCAGAGAAACCATGAAGTTTTCGTCTTCAGTTATCGGATAATATGTCTGGATCCGACCTTGTGTTTGCAATTCCATGATGGTATTGGCAAAAGGAAAACCCTTTGCCACACCTACCTTAATTTCATTTTCTACAGCAGCAGCAATGTTAAGCACATCTTGCTCAAAAACTGCAAACAATAATGGCAAACGCTGAATTTTGGAGAAAATTGAAAGGATATCGGTATCAATAAATACCAAAGTTTGCTATTCCTCTGTTTTGCTATTTTCTCTGTGAAAACTTTTGATCCGCGAAACACCTTCCTTCACCTTCTCTACTGAGCCGACCTCAACAATTTTCAAGATACCTCTTGTTTTTAAAACCGATTCGAACTCAAAACGGTGTATACCTGCAAGCTCCGAGGCTCTTCCAAGTGTTACTTCCCCGGCCTGATAGAGTTGAATTGAAGCATCAAGACGGGATTTCTTTTTGTTATGTACCAGCTTCTCAAGGGCATCAATAATCAAGGTATGAGAATCAGGATAAAGCCCAACCCCGATTAAGGCATTAACCTCTTTTTCAAGATCAGGCGATTGAATTTCAATCCGTAGCATCAGATATAACCTCCCAAAACTTACTGAGAGTCAGATTCATAAAGGCACCATTTCGTCTTTGTCCATCCGCTTGCGCCCAGAGACAATAAATATCACTTTAGATTGAAATATAGGATAACATATTTTGCTTAATGTGTCAATTTGGACAAGTGCAAGGTGTATTTTGGGTATTTCTTGTCTGAATTTCCCTACCGATTCCCAACTTGCTCACGTACAGGCGGATTCTCCGGTGCTTCAGGTTGAGGACGCTGCTCCAACCACCACGCAAACACAACCACCAGACACGCCAGCACAATTGCACTAAGTGCCATCGGCATCCCCACCGTTTTTTCGTCATCAGTAACGCGCTCCGCTTGCATGCGTATCCTGAAAAGCGCTATAACACCGGATAATACGACAACCGCTGCCAATACAAGATTCACCTGCTGCCAAGGAACCCGGAAAAACAGAGTGATAAGTGAAATCACAGCAACCGTCATACTTAATAAAGCAAACGAGTTGTAAGGTGTTGTCCCTACTTCTTCACTATCAGACAATTCGCTGGACTGACGTTGTAGCACAGGAACAGGGGCATCATCTTGATATGTCATCTCAATGAGTCGAACGAATTCAGCCAACATTTTTTCTTCTTGAATCCACTCAAAAAGTGCCGAATATTCGTGTCGGAGCAGCATAACGAACTCTTGACGTTGCGCGCTAAAATCTGTAAACTCCTCCCAGTCGTTTTCTGCTATAGTGGTATAAGGTTCCGGACCAACACGGAGTTCATACCCTTGTCCCGCAACATAAACAACACTACCGATATCTTCACGTTGTGCAAGAATCATCTCTCCAGAGTCGGCAGTCATTAATTGGTCTTCCTCCGCAATTGCTGCCATATCCCGTTGTTTGAGTGTTTCTGCCATTTCTCCAGATAAGGATTCCACCTCATTATTTGCAACTGCCACGTCAATGCGGCTCACCAGCTCCAGTGCTGTTACTTCATGTTCCGGTGCTACGAAAAGTGCGGTTTGTCGTTCCTGTTTTACCTGTACAGGACGACAGCGGATCTGCTGTGTCCCCAAAGTTGCTTGGATAAGTTTCACCTCCCACTCATCGTTAGTGCGGTAAATCTCAACCCAATCGGAGGTGTCGCCAACTTCCTCACCTATAAATTCAGTAACTTGGTTCAATCTGCCTTGGCTAACTTGTGCGTCCTGTGTCGGACTACTCAGTTTTCCTCTTTCCCCATCCATTGCAACTCCTTGTCCAAATTTAGAAAATTTAGGCAGCAAATGCCAAGTTTTTAACGCTCTGTTAATAGTTCTGTATAGACAGATTCTGTCAATGCCGTATTCTTCTCACTACTAAATAACTGTTCTGCGCGCTGCCGTGCCGCTTTTCCCATTTTTGTCAACTGTTCTCTATCCGCAGCAAGTTTTGCAATAGCAGATGCAATTGCTTCAGCATTCTCAGGTGGCACCAAAACTCCTGTTTCAGGTGTGACCAGTTCTTTGCTCCCTCCAAGTGGTGTAGCAATCACCGGCTTTCCCACTGCCATCGCTTCAATGATGGTACGTGGGCAAGCCTCTGGGATAATAGAAGGCACTAATACAATGTCAAGCAAAGTCGTTACGACGCGCGTATCCGATAAGAAACCGGTGAAAATGACAGAGTCCGCAACGTTTAAGTCGGCTACCTCCTGTTTTAGCGAAGCCATATAATCATGATCCTTCTGAAAATAGGGACCGCCAACAATTAACAATTTAACGTCAACCGAGGCATCAATAAAAATCTTTTTTAACTCAGCTACCGCCCTCACAAGAAAATGGATGCCCTTCTCTGGTGTTATCCGAGTCACAACACCCACAAGTATTGGCAGCTTCGACTCACTCTCTATAGGTTTCGCATTTTCCGAAAAGAGTTCTGTACGAAGGGTTTCTACTTCTGTCTGTGATGCCTGAAATGCCTGCAAATCCACGCCGTTATAGATGAGGGTCTGCTTTGCTTCAGGTGCGAAATCCCATCGTGTTGCTTCTGACACCAAAATCACGCGATGTAGCAGTTTCGCACAAATTTTGTCCAAGATACCGTAGGATGTTGCATAACGTTTGTGCATTAAAATTGGGATGCGGTGCAATCTCGCTACGATACCGCCAAGTAGTGCTACTGAAAGTGAATTGGCATGAATTAGCGCGATTTCATGCTGCTTTACTACCCGATGGAGTTGTGGGATGACCTGCAGTTGCCGAAAATCGTTGAGCAAATCTCGGAACGTAAATCGCTTAACCTTATCGGTTTTGTTATGCGCTTCAGGGAGAGATAACGGTACAACCTGTGCATCTGTCTTTGCCACTTCCGCCGCAAATGGGCTTCCACCGAGACACCCAACAAAAGGTGTCCAACGTTGTTTGTTTAGCAATTTCAATAATAGCAGTAGGCTGCGTTGTCCGCCGCCAATGCCTGAACCGCTATCAAGATATAGAATGTTGTATTTTGAAGGTTCGGGTGTTTTCATCTTCCCACGTAATGTGTATCTTTATACATGTATCGGGTAATCCATCTGCCATTCGCTCCGCCCACTCAATAATGCAGACACCATTGCTCTCCATATACTCACCCAATCCGAGGTCAGCAATCTCTGCAGCAGTTTCAAGGCGATACAGATCGATGTGATAAATAGGAATCTTTCCGTTATATTCGTTTATGAGAATATAGGAAGGACTGCTGACGACTTCATCTGGTGCAATACCGACTCCACGCGCAATGCCTTGTGTTAAGCACGTCTTGCCAGCGCCAAGGTCACCGATCAGTGCGATAACATCACCGGATTTCAGCGTTTTGCCGAGTTTCTCGCCGAGAGTTTGCGTCTCCTCCGGACTCTCTGTCTTAAATACCTTTTCCATTACGCTCCTGCTGCACACCGCAAGATATCCTCTTGCGTCAAATTTTCGTTGACAAATTCGCCTGTAATTCTGCCTTCGTGTAACACCAAAACCCGATCACTCATCCCTAAAATCTCTGGGAGCTCAGAAGATACTAACACGATCGCAACACCTGCGTCAGCAAGGTGCGCAGTTAAGGCATGAATTTCCGCCTTTGCGCCGACATCAATCCCGCGTGTCGGTTCATCAAGAAATAGCACCGTCGGACGCGTCATGAGCCATTTACCTAAAACAACTTTCTGCTGATTTCCACCACTAAGCTGACGAACAGGAGCATCAAGTGAAGCTGCTTTAATACCAAGTGAATCCACAGATTGTGTGCTTTTCTGATACTCTACCTGCCGGTTGATCATCCCATACGATGTAATTTCTCCAGAGGCACTGAGGCTTGCAAGCGTCATGTTTTGAACAACATCGTTATCCAAAATAAGTCCATACCGTTTCCGATCTTCACTGACTAATGCCATTCCCCGCCGTATTGCATCGCGTGGTGAGCGAATCTGAACATGTGTCCCATCCGTATAGACCTTTCCGCTCCATCGTCCGAAATGCGCCCCAAAAATGGTATTTATTAATTCCGTTCTGCCTGCTCCCATTAACCCTGCGATCCCAAGTATCTCTCCACGTCGTGCCTCGAAACTTATATTCTCAAGACGCGGGGGTTCTAAAGGATACGTGCTTAAGTCTTCTATCCTTAGTGCTATTTCCGCTTTTTTTGAAGATGTTGAAATATGTTCACGATCCGGGAAAAGTGCCGTCAATTCCCGACCAACCATTTGCGAAATCAGGATGCCTTCACTGCATTCACCAATTGATTGCGTAGCGACCGTTTTGCCATCGCGCAGCACAGTCACCCGATCAGCAATCTGAAATATTTCCTTGAGTTTGTGGGTAATATAAATACAGGTTACCCCTTTGTCTCGAAGTTGCATTAGAATCTGTCGAAGAATGTCCACTTCGCTTTTAGTCAATGCCGCTGTTGGTTCATCAAGTACAAGTAAACGTGCCTTTCGGGATAACGCCTTTGCTATCTCCACAAGTTGTTGTTGCCCAATACCGAGTTTATAGACCTGCCCCTGTAGCGGGATTTCCAATCCAAATTGCGCCAACAACTGCCCCGCATCGTGATACAAGCGTGATTTGTCAATTATACCCAATCTGCGCGGTTCCCTGCCGAGATAGATATTTTCCGCTACCGTCATTTCTGGAATCAATGCCAATTCCTGATGAATGACAGCGATGCCAGCGTGTTCTGCATTACGCACGTTGCGGAAACGTTGTTCAACGCCGTTGATGTATAGTTGTCCTTGATATGTGCCATACGGATGTACCCCACCGAGAACCTTAATCAACGTTGATTTGCCTGCCCCATTCTCACCACACAAGGCATGAATCTCACCAGAATGTACTTCATAACTCACGTTATCTAACGCACGTACGCCCGGAAAATCTTTCGTAATTGCTTGCATGCTGAGAAGTGGGACTGCCATTTTCTTTTATACTCCGATACTGGGATTCCCGTTATTATAGCAGGATCAAGTGCAGTTTTCAAGGTTTTTGTCCATCTGGATATGTAAAGTTTTTGTACAAAACGTGAGTTCGGACGCGGCAAAAATTGTCATTTACAATATTTTAAGGGTAATATCTCTTGTCCGTTTAAACATTTTTCTTGCACGAAATTACACGTTGTAGTATCATCTTTACAGTTCCATTCCGTTATTTTATTCTTGAAGGAGGGAATTATGAATTGGAGTACAGCGTTCACTGAATTACCGTCAGCATCAATGCAAGCGATTTATCACGCAATTCAACAGATTGCAACATCAGATATCCCGATCATCATTATTGGTGAAACTGGTGTTGGTAAGGAAGGAATAGCGAGATACATCCACAACAGCAATCCGAAATCAGACAAACCTTTTGTAGCTATGAATTGTGGAAGATTTTCCGCAGAGATGCTGCAAAGTGAACTGTTTGGGCATGAAAAGGGGGCTTTTACCGGGGCAGAACGTCAACGCAGCGGTGCTTTTGAAAAAGCAAATGGGGGTGTCCTCTTTTTAGATGAGATTACCGAAATGTGTCTTGATGCCCAAAAGATGTTCCTCCGCTTTTTAGACACAAACACATTCACGCGGCTCGGTGGAAATGAAGTTTTGACAACGGATGTCCACCTGATCGCAGCGACAAATAGAAGCATCGGCATGGCAGTTGCCCAGAAGGAATTTAGAGAAGACCTCTATTACCGTCTTGATGGTGTGGTGCTTCGGGTGCCGCCCCTACGGGATCGGCCTGAAGATATCGCGCCTTTAGTCCGATTTTTTATTACTGAACTCGCTCCTAAACACGATAAAAATGTTACAGGGATTACGTCAGCAGCACTCAACCGCCTTGAACAAGCAAAGTGGCCTGGTAATATACGGCAGCTTAGAAACACTGTTCATGCGGCGATCTCACTTGCCAAAACAGACCAACTTGAGCTCGAAAATTTTCCAGATAATTTACTAATTGCTCCAGATTTGGAAAAACCTAACTTACCATTTGACATAAAAAAAGGTACATTCTATTCACTGTCTGTCGACAATTTAATTTCACAATTAAAAGCACTTCCTGAAGAAACACAACACGAAATCGTCCGCGAAGTATTAGAACACCTGCCCAATCCTGAAAAAAAAGAAATATTCTATACAGCAGGTATGAATTGGCACCAAATTCTACATCAAATTGCCCAGGCGCGCGCTGAGAAGTATCCATCTATAACTAAAGCAGCCGCTTCATTAAGCATTGATAGGAGAACTCTTAAAAAATATGTAGAATTGGATACTGATAATCCGAACGATGTAGTCAATGGATTTGACTTTTTCTAAATCCATTGGCTCATGTAAAGAATGCGTGCTAATGAAAAGTTTAACCCGCGTGGCCATTGCCTCTATAAAAATAACCGCATACTTTTTACCTGAGCCAATTACTTGGACATTTCTGAGCATCAACCTGTTAGGTTGTGCAGAAACGGAACACAACCTAAATGAAGTTTAAATAAAAATTTCGGTAATTCTAAAATCTACTATAGAGAAGTCTCTTCAATTACGTTTGAACTTTTATCTCCTCATCTTCTACAATGACAGGGTAGGTTCTAATCCGTAGACGCGGATCAGTTTGGCATTCACCCGTTTCTGTCCGATAGGCATACCCATGAACTGGGCAAACAACAATCCCGTTCCGGACCCTTCCTCTACCAAGTGAACCCATTGCATGCGGACAGGTATTATCCACAGCACAAAACTTGCCGTTTTCATTCAAAATAGCGATCCGCCTACCGTTGACAGTAAAAGATTTTCCGCGCCCTTCCTTAATCGCAGATGTTTTTGTGACCGTTGTCCATTCAGACATAGTGTTTACTCCTTCACACTTCCAAGGGTAATACCTTGAACAAATTCGCGTTGCATTGCTAAAAAGAGGATTACGATTGGTAGCAACGACAGCAGCGTTCCTGCCATTAACATGCCGTAATCTTGCCGATAGATACCTACAAGATTTGCTAAACCGATGGGTAACGTATATTTTGCTTCATCGCGTAAAACAATAAGGGGCCAAAGATAGCCGTTCCATGAACTCAAAAAGGAATAGATTGTCAATGCACCAAGTGCCGGTTTGATGATGGGTAAGACTATTCTATAATATATCCCAAATTCGGAACAGCCGTCAATCCGTGCAGCATCAAGCAGCTCAGATGGAATCGTGACAATAAATTGACGCATCAGAAACACACCGAATGCACCCACAGAAAATGGAATTATTATCGCTTTGTAGCTATTGAGCCAACCGATGTCATACATCAATCCAAACAACGGAACAAGTAATACTTGAAACGGCACCATCATGGAAGCAAGCAGGATCCCGAACAAAATTGTCTTACCCCGAAACTGATATTTCGCAAACGCATACCCGCCAAGTGAACAGAAAAACAGGGTGAGAAGTGTTGACGCAGTCGCTATGAAGACACTGTTAATAAAATACTGATTATACGGCACTGCTTTCCATAAATTGCGATAGTTAGAAGTGAGTTTATTCCATACAATTGATAAATATGCTGGACGATGAATTGTTAATTGGAGTAACAACTTGCTTTCAGTATCTGGTAGTGGAGCTTCACTTTTCAACAGTTCCTGTTTTGAAACGAATTGTTGCATTGGGATGTGTGATGATTCTAACTCGCCGGGAATCCCATGTAACCGCCAGACAGTATCCTCCGGTAGAGCAGTATCTAAAACAAAAGGATGTGTTGGTTGATATGTAGTGCCGTTCACTGAAACAGCTAAAGAAAGGTGATGATAAGACGCATCTCCGCGCACCGGCAGTATAATGCGGCGGATACGGTTTATCGGAATAGGGGATGAAATAGTTGTTGTCAAGCGCACATCGTTTTTACTTTGGTAATTATAAGATAAAGCGGTGATAGGTTCTGGTAAATCGGGATCCAAAATTTGCTGTAATGTGATTGAATCAGCAGCCCACTTTACGGATTCAACCTCCATTCGATTGAATTCTATATCTTCTATTTCAATAGTGCCTAATGTAACCTGACGGTAGACTGAGCCCCAGATAGTTTCAACTGTTTCAGGGATAATAGAATTCTCTACTTCGTTGACAATAGACGCTGTTGTGCCATCCCATACTTCAGTCGGTAGTGTAGCAACATGCTGTTGCCAGGCACCTTTTGTCACTTCGGTTTGTAAATTCTGTGAAAAGTTTGAAGTGATAAGTTGTGAATTTTCGGCAATGTGTTTCTGTACATTTTTCCAGATTACTTGTTCTAATTCAGGTTGCAGGTTTTTCCATACATCAGGATCTACTGAAGCAGGTTTTTTTATTTTTGGATAGGCACTGTTGACAATATAAGGTGAGGATGTTACACGCGGTGGCAATTTAGGAAACCACCGAATCGGCACAGCAAAAACTTCGTCAGCTGTTTTGAAAGAGGAACTTAATAGCCACAGAAGTGGCACCATTGTGCAAAAAGCGGCAACAACGAGAAGTGGATATCCGATACCGATGAAAATTTTTCTTTGAGAACGTCGGTGTTTATTGCGTCGGTTCATCTGTTTGCTCGCTTAACTCCACTGCCCTGGCACGTTGAATGTCATCTTGATATTTGAAGACACAGCCAAGGGTTTCAGCGACGATATCAGCATCCAATTGTGTTTTGCCGAGTGCTAAAATCGCTAATCCCCAATCCAATGTTTCGGCAATCCCTGGTTTTTTGTAGAAATCGCCTTCACGCCACAGTTGCATCATCTGACATAACTGCTGAGCAAGGTGTTCATTGATCTGTGGCAGCTTCGTCTGGACAATCGCCAATTCCTTTTCTACAGTCGGATAATCTATCCATTGATAGAGACAACGGCGTTTGAGTGCCTCGTGTACCTCGCGTGTTCGATTTGAAGTCAGCACAACGTAGGGAATCTGTTTTGCACGGATCGTGCCGATTTCGGGGATCGTAATTTGAAAGTCAGACAAGATTTCAAGCAGAAATGCCTCAAACTCACTATCACTCCGATCAACTTCGTCAATAAGCAGGACAGGCGGGACATCCCCATTGCCTTGGATCGCTTCAAGCAGTGGTCGTTTTAGCAAAAATTTTTCGCTGAAAAGATCCGTTCCAATCTCTTTTTTATCGCGTCCCTGTGCTTCATCTATACGGAGCTGCAAAATTTGGCGAGTGTAATTCCATTCATATAGCGCGCTGTTTGCATCCAAGCCTTCATAACACTGCAACCGAATTAATTTTGCTCCCGTGGCATCTGCAAGGACTTTTGCCACCTCAGTTTTGCCGACACCCGGTTCACCTTCTAAAAATATCGGTTTTTTGAGATGGTGAGCGAGATATAGCGTTGTCGCTAATCCCTTATCTGCGATGTATGCTTGTTTTTCACATAAAACCTGGACGTTTTCAATTGATTCAAACATAGTTTTAGCGTTGTAAGTCCGAATATCCTTTGAGTTATCTATTTTCGCGTAAGGCATGTTCATAATCTTCACGATAGTCAATATCGCGTAGAACATCATCAGTGTCCACGGGGACGTAATGAATATCTTCACTGTGCGATTTAAAAAGAGATCGGACTCCACCACTTTCTTTACCTAATGCTAAAATTTCATCAGCATACTGATGATGAAAAATGACAGGGTGCCCGCGCTTGTAATTGTAACTCGGCAAAGCAATGCCTTTATCAGTTTGTACGTAGGCATCAATCACCTTATCAATTAATTCAGATGTAATAAAAGGTTGGTCAACCAACATAAGTGAGAATGCATCTCTTGCATTTGCAAAGTTAAGCGAACGGATACCCGTTTGCGCAGAGGTTAACATCCCTTCACGATAGTTAGGATTAAAAACGATTTTTACCGGACGATCACTTAATAAACCTTGAATTTGATCAGCACAATGTCCAACGACAACGGTGACCTCACAAAACTTTGCTTCAAGCATATTGTCAACCACAGTTTCAACGATTGTGTTTTTGCCAAAAGGAAGCAACTGTTTCGGGTGCCCCATCCTTGTAGATAGCCCCGCAGCGAGCAGTATTCCTGAAATAAACGGTATTTCCGCCATAGTTCAATATTTAATGTCAAAAGACTTATAATCACCTGTGAAGGCGCGCTCCTCAATTTTTATGTCGTCTACCTTCGAAGCGCGGGGACCTTGCCGTAGTTTTTCCACCAATGCATCTAATTGCATTTTATCGCCTTCCGCGACGACCTCTACCTTGCCATTCCTTAAATTCTTAGCATAGCCGTTAATGCCAAGTTGCTTAGCATTCTCTTGCGTGAATTTACGGAAGAAGACTCCTTGTACTTTTCCGCTGATTAACACATATAGTTGCATTTTCCGGTTTACCTCGATAATCAGTTTGACAGCAGTTCCAAGTTCTGGCAATAAGTCATCATTCTTTTTATATAGATTCTCCTCTTCCGATTCAGGTAACGGGTTAATAAACAGTGTTGTCGGGTCTACATGACTGAGTGCGGCCATATCGTTAGTGGAATATGCCAATGGAATCATTACGTCTTCATCCTCCCCATCAAGATCATATACCATTCGTGAACCTGTATAGATCCAAGCGACATGTTTCATAGGTTTTTTGGTTTTCACATTATATAATAGGTCTTCCCCCCGAACCTTTTTCGTCTTTTTATTTTCTGTCCATTCAACGTTGATGATAACAGAAGGGCCTTTAGCAGGAATCTTTTCCTCCGTTTCCATGTCTTGGTCAACAGGATTGCCAGGTTTCACTCCAAGTTTGTCCATCGCTTCATATATTTCTTGGGCTGATGCATCAACAACGATGATGCTTTCATACTCTTTACCGTTAGGACCACAAAAAAGATACTCAACTGCACCTTTTAGATGTTGGTCATATTCACCAAGTGCTTTGGATATTTGCCCTTTTAAAACAATTTTCTTCTCTTTCTCTATAATCTGAAGATGACCATCTGTCCAAGCAATGTTTGATATAGAGAAAATGCTTAAACCTAAACAGATAATTATAGCGGTTGTATAACACAGAAATTTCATGAGAGAACTCCTTGTTGTATTAAAACAGTGTTTTTAGAAAGTATAACTTAACCCGCAAAAAATTTCCAGATCATGTTTATGGGTGTGTCCAGTTTTTGTCACTTATCTGTCTGAATTGGACAAAATAGCCGTTTCACGTTAAAATACCCCAAGTTGCTAATTATAAGTTTTTAGACATGGAACACCGTCTTTAATGAAAAAATGCTGATAATTAGCCAATATTTGTAGCGCAAACTGTCAGTTTGCGCACTTGCAGGCACAATCTGTATGAAGTTTAAAAAATAAATTGGGTAATTTGGCGAGGTTAGGAAACCTCGCCAGCAGAGATGTACACCTGCTGCTGGCGAGGTTTCCTAACCTCGCTAAACTACCCAATTTATTTTTTAAACTTCATACAGATTGTGCTACAAGGTGGCAACTTAGGTTAAATTAGAGAAAACTTTTTCGCATATCAAACGACGGAATGTAAACAATGCATAGAATTCTTATAGATACAGACCCGGGAGTAGACGACGCGCTGGCAATCCTCCTCGCGATGAAATCACCGGAATTACGGGTAGAAGCAATAACAACCGTGAGTGGAAACGTGCACGTTGAACAAGCAACGCAAAACCTGTTGACAATTTTAGGTATCCTTGAATTATCTGAATTTCCTATTGTTGCAAAAGGTGAGGCGCAACCACTTGTAAAACCACTCGTGAAGGCTGAACACGTCCACGGTGAAGATGGTTTAGGCAATATTAGTAAGCTGCGCAATTCTGATAGAAGTCTACGTTATCCATTGGCGAACTGTGAAATTTCAACACTTTCTGGTGTTGACTTGATACTTGAAATGGTAGATCGTTATCCTGAGGAGTTGGTTGTAGTTGCTTTGGGGCCCTTAACAAACATTTCGAGAGCAATCCGAAAAGACGCAGAAAGCATGCAGAAACTTCGGAGCATCGTCTTGATGGGGGGTGTATTTAGAGAATATGGGAACGTTACAACTACTGCAGAATTCAATATCTTCGTTGACCCACATGCTGCGCAGGAGGTCTTTAATTTCGGCATTCCTGTTCACATTGCCCCGTTAGATGTGACACATCAGGTGATTTTAACTGGTGAACGACTGAATGCAGAAATCGAAGGACGAAGTGATAAAATATCCTGCTTCCTTATAGAATCCACCCAAGCCTGCATGGAATTTTACCGTGAGCATATAGGTTTTTACGGATTGCATATCCACGATGCACTACCTGTTGGCATGTTGACACATCCAGACTTTTTTGAGAGTGTTGATGCTAATGTACAAGTTGAAACCGAGGGTAATTTGACAAGCGGTATGACTGTTACTGACCTGCGGCGCGAACGTCAAGGGACAATCTCGAATGCCAATGTCTGTGTTCAAGTAGAGGCAGGTCCCTTTCTAAAGCACTTTTTCCAGCGAGTCCTCTCGTAATCAAAATTTGCGTAATACCTAAACCTTTTTCGTTAAAGAATATAAAAACCTAAAAAACGAATTTCTGAATTCTTCAAAGAATTTAAGGTTGACAATTACGCTTTAATTCGGTATCCTAATAGTAGCAAGATAATCAGGTGTTCACGGAGTAAAAGAAGATAGAAACGGAACATCACACCCTGAAGAGATAAAATGAAACGGAGGAACAGATGTGAAAAATTTTGAGTATTTTGAACCGACTACCCTTGCAGAAGCCTCCCGCCTGTTTGCACAAGAACACGCGCAGCTCCTTGCAGGTGGGACAGACCTTGTTATCGGCATGAAGGCATATACTGAGACGCCGCAATCTGTGATAAGTCTACAGCAAATTCCAGACTTAGATGGCATCACTACCGATACTGATAATGGCATTACTATCGGTGCGATGACGAAGGTGCGAGAAGTTGAATTGTCCGAAGATGTACAAGAACATCACACGGCATTAGCGGAAGGCGCATCCGAAATCGGGTCCATCCAAATTCGCAACCTTGCGACTATCGGTGGTAACATTGCACACGCCTCTCCTGCCGCAGACACGGTTGCGGGCTTGCTTGTTGCTGATGCACAGGTCAGCATCGCGAGTGCTGAGGGTGAACGAACTGTACCGATTAACGAACTATTCACCGGTCCAGGGCAGACCGTCTTAAAATCGGGTGAAATTATAACACAATTCCATCTACCGAGCCCTGCATCTGGTTCTCACTATATCAAACATAAAATCCGTGAAGTCATGGATTTAGCATTTATCGGTGTGGCTTCTGCAGTCAATTTGCAGAACGGTGTAATTAAAGACGCACGAATCGGACTTGCTGCCGTTGCCCCAACACCAATTCGCGCAACAGAAGCAGAGAATCTTTTAAAAGGAAAAATACCCACACCTGAACTTCTACAACAAGCAGGCGAAGCCGCTGCTGCCGCAGCCAGTCCGATATCTGATTTGCGATGCTCCGCTGAACATCGCAAGGAGATGGTTGATGTCCTTACAAGACGAACTCTCCGATACGCTTTGGACAGAGCAACAAGGTAAAAAACATTCATATCTACGCGAGGATTGATTCTCACACCTCACATCGTATTTAAGTTAAGGAGAAAAATATGGCAAAACATCCCGTCAGTCTAACAGTCAACGGTGATGAACACGATTTACTTATTGAACCACGCAAAACGCTACTTGCAGTGCTTCGCGATACAATCGGTTTGACAGGTACCAAAGAAGGATGTAGCACAGGGGACTGCGGTGCATGCACCGTCATCGTTGATGGCAAAGCCGTCACGTCATGTATGGTGCTCGGTGTTACCGCTTCTGGAAAAGAGATTACCACTATTGAAGGGTTAGCCAGTGAAGGCGAATTACACCCTATTCAACAAGCATTTATTGACACCGGCGGTTATCAGTGCGGTTTCTGTACTCCCGGTTTTATCATGGCATCAAAAGCACTTGTAGATGAAAATCCTGACCGGACTGAAGAAGAATTCAGACATGCACTTGGTGGAAATATCTGCCGCTGTACAGGATATACAAAGATTCTTGAAGCAGTCCTACAAGCCGCAGAAGAGATACGGGCAACTTCATAGAGAACAAATAATTCTGATCCATTTATAGTGAATTATAAAAATAATTATACACATTCACCCATCGGTAGGCGAGGTTTTCTAACCTCGCCGATGCAAAGTGTATAAATAATTCTAAAATCTACCATAAGTTAAAAGGAGAAAAACATGGCGAAAACACATCGTGGAAGTGGTATAAGACATCTATACGTTGCTCCGAACGGAACTGTCCATGAAGGTCTATACAATAATGGGCGTGGCACTTGTCCCGCTTGTGGACGTACCGGTGTCAAAGTACTACCTGATCATTATAGCGTAGAGGTAGGTGAGGATACCGTAGTAGTCTGTAAAAGATGTTATACAGCTATTGGGCGTGGAAAAATAGAACTCCCAACTGCAAGCAAAGTAGCAGAAGAATAGCATGTACCAAGTGTTAACATACAACTTAACGAAAGTGAAAGGAGAATTGCATGTCAGAATATAGTGTTGTTGGTCAAAAACTACCGCGCGTTGATGCAGTTGAAAAAGTAACGGGTGCCGCACAATACGGTGCGGATGTACACCCCGCTGGAATGCTCTACGGCAAAATCGTCCGAAGTAAGCATGCACACGCCAATATTCTTAGCGTTGACACCAGTGAGGCTGAAAAACTGCCTGGAGTCAGGGCAATTATTACGCAAGATGATGTGCCGAGTGGTCGCCGCGTCTTCGCGACTGATAAGGTGCTTTATTTGGGTGAACCGCTTGCCGCTGTCGCTGCTACCGATCCTGATATTGCCGAAGAAGCGGCAGAACTCATAAAAATTGAATATGAAGTTTTGCCCGTTGTGCAAGATGTTATCGAATCGATTAAGCCATCAGCACCTCGTCTGCACGGAGATGCAACAAAAGATGGTCCAAACCGACGAAATATCAGCTCGAAAATCAAAGAACTCTCTAACAGTGAAGCAGATGATAATAGCAACGAAATTCGTAAACTTGAGGCAGAATTAGAAAAATACGCAGATGAAGTTTACTATAATATTTCTGCTGAAAGCCATACCGAAGCAGGTGATGTTAAAAAGGGATTTGCCGAATCAGATGTTGTCGTAGAAGACACATACTTTATTCCGCGTGTCCATCAGACCTACATGGAACCCCATGTTTCTGTTGCCAGTGCAGACTCATCTGGTAAGATCACCGTTTGGGCATCTACGCAGGGACCGTTTGCTATCCGTTCAGGTATTGCTGGCACACTCGGCATTCCATTGACGCAAATTAACGTTATCGGCACAACAATGGGCGGCGGTTTTGGTGGTCGTTTTGGCGTGATTATTACGCATGTCCCTGCTGTGCTGCTCTCACAGAAAAGTGGTCGCCCAGTCCGTGTACAAATGACACGTGAAGAGGAATTCCTTGATGGCAGACCTGCCCCCGGATGCGTTATCAAATTGAAAACTGGCGCCACTAAAGATGGGCATATTCTTGCACGACAAGCACTTGCATTTTGGGATTCCGGTTCAGTCTCTGGGGCATCTATTGGTAGCACTATCCGAGTTCGCGGTGTCTACAAGATTCCAAACATCAAGGTGGACGCTTACGGTGTGCATACTAACAAATCTGGCACTGCTGCCTATAGGGCACCGGGCGCACCACAAGCTATTTTCGCAGGCGAATCGCAACTTGACGATATTGCTGAACAGATCGGCATGGATCCTGTCAAATTCCGTCTGATGAATATGCGTGAAGAAGGTGACGCTGTCCCCGCAGGGGGAAGCGAACCGAAAGTCGGGTACAAAGAAACGTTGGAAGCTGTCGCTGATGCCGCTGGCTGGTGGGATCGAGAAGCAGATGATAACCAAGGTTGGGGCGTGGCAGTGGGTGATTGGACAAACGGATGCGGCCCCGGTGGCGTTTATGTTTCCGTCCACGAAGATGGCAGCGCGCGGATTTTTCACGGTTCCATGGACATCACAGGCACGGATACGGCAATCACACAAATTATCGCTGAAATCTTGACTATTCCGTACGAAAACGTCACAATCCGCCGTGGGGACACCGACTCAGCCCCGTATTCTACGGGTTCGGGTGGTAGTGTTGTCACCTTCACCATGGGGAACACTGCTAAACTTGCAGCTGAAGACGCACGCAGACGTATTCTTGAACTCGCCTCTGAAAGACTCAATACAAATGAGGATAATCTTGAACTTAGAGACGGTGCCGTTCATGTTATCACTGCAGACCCGCCAAAATCCATCTCATTAGGTGAACTCGCGGCGTTTAGTCTCTCAACAACAGGCGGTCCTATCGTTGGTAAAGGTTCTTTTGCACGGCAACCGAGCACGCCTGCACTCGCAGCACAAATCGCTAAAGTTGAGGTGGACCCTGATACCGGCAGAACGAGAGTCCTGAAACTTGTTGCCTCACAAGATGTTGGTTTTGCCATTAACCCGATGGCAGTTGAAGGACAGATTGAAGGTGGCACTGTGCAAGGCTATGCTTGGGCTATGATGGAAGAGATGCAATACGGTGAAAACGGAAACATAAATCCTGGTTTCGTTGATTACCGTGTTCCGACCTCTGCTGACCTTCCAACAGTTCAATCTGTTATTGTTGAAGTACCTGCGCCCAATGGTCCCTATGGTGCTAAAGGTGTTGGAGAACCACCCATCACACCAACATTAGCCACGATGGCAAATGCTGTCAATGATGCCATCGGTGTCCGTATCACTGAACTGCCGATCAAACCCGAAAAGGTTGTTGAGGCACTGAAGAATAACGGACACGAAGCGTAGTCTTTCTAACAACGGTTTTGCGAGGCATTCGTGCCTCGCATACAAAATCGTTATTTGGCAAAAACATTACTTCATGAGAGAATACGCTGCAATAAAACCAACAGTCTATGTTGAAACATCGGTAATCAGTTATTTAACTTCACTCCCGAGCCGCGATAACCTTGTATCATCTCGTCAAGAAGCAACTCGGCAATTATGGAATGAACATTTTGATGATTTTGAGTTCATTGTTTCAGATTTAGTTGTCACCGAAATTAAACGGGGTGATGAAAGTGAAGTTCAACAAAGAATAAGGAGTGTAGACAACTTAACCATATTGCAAACAACATCAACGGCAAACAGACTCGCACAACTCTTGATAGATTTCGCGGCATTACCAGAGAAGGCATGGACTGATGCCCAACATATATCAATTGCAACGGTAAACAGACTCGACTATCTGATTTCATGGAACTTTAAGCATATTGTTAACGAAACAATGAAGGAATATATAAACAGAGTTTGTCGAAACGCAGGTTATTCACCTACAAACTTGTGTACACCTCTTACACTTATTGAGGATATTCAGATGAAAGAAAAACTTGATAATCAGACTGACCCAATACTTGAAGAATATTTTAGGATGAAAGAAGAATTTAATGCCCAATTCAACTCAATGGAAGAACTTACTGCTTATCTGAAAGAAGTCAATGCCCGGGAGAAAGCACGCGGCAGGAAATACCGCCCCGCGCCGCCACCGCCACCTGATTTTGAAGAAAGAATAAAAAAAATGTATAAAGAACTTGGAATCGTAAGGAAATCTGAAAACAAAGTTTCTGATGCTTAGTTCTGAATCTGCAACTTAACACAACTCTATTTAACAAATTATCCAAATTAGGAAACAAAGAACTTATGTTTGGTGAAATTAGAAACGAACACGGCGAACGCCTTGACTACACATATCACAAAGGCAAAGACAGCAGAATTGTGATAATCGGGCACGGAGTCACTGGCAATAAAGATAGACCTGCCCTCATTGCTTTGGCAGAAGGACTCGCTGATGCTGGTATCTCTGCCTTACGTTTTTCATTCTCTGGCAACGGTGAATCAGAGGGGGCATTTACAGATTCCACTATCACAAAAGAGGTAGCAGACCTCGGTAATATTATTGATGCGCTCAGTGATTACAAGATTTGTTATGTTGGGCATAGTATGGGTGGCGCAGTCGGTGTGCTGCGTGCTGCTATTGATGAACGGATTGAAGTTCTCGTCTCGCTTGCGGGGATGGTGCATACAAAAGCATTTGCTGACCGTGAATTTGGCGATGTGACACCCGACGAAGGCTTTATGTGGGATGAACCTGACTGTCCCCTCTCACAAACCTATATGGACGACATGGCAACGATTAATAGTGTTGCAAAACACGCAAGTAAATTTGGAGGTCCATGGCTTTTAGTTCACGGTTCAGATGACGATATCGTTCCAATTCAAGATAGTATTGATATCCTTCAGTTCGCAAATGAACCAACGGAACTCCTTGATTTCCCTGATGCAGACCATGTTTTCTCTGGTGCTTCCACTGCTGTTATGGTCGAAAAAGTTGTCGCGTGGATTAGCCAAAAGCTATAAGGAATCAGTCAGCATGGCACGTATTGATAAACTCAAGGAAGAAATTGGTTGGCTAAAGGTTATATTCGCTATTCTGATTGCCACAGATATTTCATTAATTGCGTGGCTGGTTGAAAATTACGGAAAAGCACATCCGATTCTTTTTTTATTTGGCTTGATCGGAGCAATTCTGATTATTTTTGTAAGTATTTGGATTAATAACATTGCATATCAAAAGATTAATAAATTGGAGGAATTGTAATGGACTGGAGAGAATTAGCTGTCCTTGGTGTATTTATAGTATTTCTTGTTTGCCTTGGTATAATTGTGGGAACTGCTATAAGACACGCTAATAAAAACTAATCCTGTAACATCACAACAGATAAGATTGCAATTTCCATAGTTTTCTCACTGCTTGAATTTGAAGGATTGATGAATTGGAGGAATTGTGATGCATTGGATGGAATGGGTTATAGCTGGTACGTTTGTAGCATTCCTTGTAGGTCTTGGGATAGTAATAGGTACTGCTATTAGACATACCAATAAAAGTTGATCCTATAACAATACAACAAACTGGACATACGACTTTCTATTGATTCCTTACTCTCATACTTGAGATTATTGATTTGGAGGAATTGTGATGGAATGGATTCCAATTACTGCATTTGTAGTATTTCTCCTGGAGCTCGGTATAGTAGTATAGTACGAAGAGCCACAAAAAGGTAAGAATGTTTTTAGAAACTTGTAGTAGCGATTTTAAAATTTCCAACTTTGGAGAATTTATTATGTCAACACCTCGCCTGTCAGTCTCAACGTGGAGTTTGCATCGTCAACTTGGAAAACCTGGATTTACCGGACCTGCTGACGACATGCAAATCCCTACTGAAACGCATAACAAAGGTCCTATTTCGCTTTTGGATATGCCCATGCGTATCGCTGAATTCGGTATTAACACGGTGGAGATTTGCCATTTCCATCTCCCATCAGTTGAAAAAAGTTTTTTATATGAACTCCGCGCCGCACTCCAAGCTGCTGATGTTGAACTTTTCTCTCTGCTAATTGACGATGGTGACATCACGCACCCCTCTGATACAGAACGCGACATTACATGGATAGAAAAATGGATTGACATCGCTGGTGAACTTGGCGCGCAGTGTGCCCGTGTTATCGGCGGTAAAGCAGCACCCTCCGCAGAAACATTAGCACAAAGTCACCATGCCCTCTCTCGACTAACTGAACGCGCAGAGACTGCGGGCATCCGTTTGATGACCGAAAACTGGTTCTCAATCTTTTCCACACCTGAAAATGTTAATACGATTTTAGACAAATTAGATGGAAAGGTCGGGCTATGCCTTGACTTTGGCAACTGGCGTGGTGAAACAAAATACACAGACCTCGCAGCAATTGCACCGAAGGCAGAATCGTGTCATACCAAAGCACATTTTGATGCCCCGCGTGAAATGGATAAGGAAGATTACATCCAATGCCTTGAACTTACGCAGAAAGCCGGTTTTGCTGGACCGCATACGCTCATCTACGACGGTCCCGGTGATGACGAATGGGAAGGCTTGACACTGGAGCGCGAGGTTGTGAACCCTTACCTCAACTAATTTGGGAGGATTTTATAATGGCTTCTAATGCTACTGCAACTATGGCATGGATGATAGATGCACTACCTGAAACGTTGCAGAATCAGGTCTTAGAGCATCTGCAAGAATATATCGCGAAATTGGCGGACGAATCTGATGAAAAGTTACAAGAAAAAAGTGCTAAGATGTTACAAAGCGAAATAGAAAGACTACAAAGTCATATTAAGATGTCACAAACCGAAATAGAAATGTTCAAAAGCCAAATTGAGAAACTACAGAGGCATATTGAGATGTGTGAAAGCCAAATTGAGCAATTAGAAGAGTTACAAGACGAATTCTATTGGGAAAAAACTTTTAAAGATACACAAGATCAGCTTACTGCGGCTGCCCGTCGTGCAAAGCAAGAAATTGCTGAAGGGAAAGCTGAGCCTATGGATTTAGATCGGTTATGAAATCGGCAACATTACCTTCTTTTTGGTCGACTTATCAAAAACTTGATAGTACAATCAGAAATCAAGCCAAAAAGGCTTACCGTTTGTGGATTTCTAATCCATCTCATACATCTTTACGTTTCAAATGTATTAATGCCAAAGAAGATATTTGGTCTGTCCGAATCACTCGTGGTTATCGTGCAGTTGGTATTTTTGAAGGTGATACGGTTACATGGTTCTGGATTGGGCATCACGATGATTACAAGCGATTCTTTTCATAATATTGCCTACAGGACTTTAAGAAAAAATGCGTCTGTCCTGAATCCTATAACTCTTGCGAATTGTTTGTTCTTTCGGAAGCACTGAATTAGAAATTGGAGGGAATAGTTAGGATGAATAACGAATTTATCTCAATCATGACAGACCGCATTGTGCGCGAGTTTGACCCGCTACAGATTATCCTCTTCGGCTCACAGGCACGAGGAGACGCGGATCCAAATAGCGACATAGATCTACTGGTCGTTTTTTCGGAACTCACAGATAAACGGAAAATCGCCGTTGACATTGAGCGCGCACTAGCTGATGTGCCCGTGGCAAAGGACATCCTTGTATCAACACCGGAAGAGTTGGAACGCAGTCGCACGCGGATCGGCTCAGTGCTGCGGTATGCCCAACAAGAAGGGAAAATCCTTTGGAAGAATTTGAACGCAGCCGCCCACAAATCGGCTCAGTGCTGCGGTATACCCAACAAGGAGGTAAAGTCCTCTATGCAAACAGCTGATAGACTCGCAAACACTGCCCGCTGGCTCCGCTATGCAGAGGAAGACTTATCTACAGCCGAAACATTTTTAGGGCATCCACACGTTCCACCCCGCCAAGCGTGTTGGTTTGCACAACAATCTGCTGAAAAGGCTTTAAAAGCAGCATTAATTTTCTTACAGATCGATTTTCAGAGAACGTATAACTTAAATGTTCTACAGGATTTGGTGCCTGATAGTTGGCAACTCAACACTACGCATCCAGACTTAGCATCCTTAACAGAATGGGCAGCTGAAGCCCGCTATCCAAGTGATATGCCAGAAGCCACGAACACAGATGCCTCCAAGGCGGTTGAACAAGCACGCACCGTCTGGACATCTGTATCTACCGCGCTCACAGAACACGGTTTTCCTGCAGAGCAAAACCTATAATTCGTTGAAAAATGGATAAAAATATGTTTTCACTATCAAAAACACAACACAGTCTTACTATCTCTTGGAATGACCAGCAAGTCTTGGGTTACCATTTTCCTGAAGATGGCAACCGTCCCTTCTGTCATCCGTTGAATTTACCCGGTGCACCGCCGCTCACAATGAACGAACCCGGCGATCACGTGCATCATCAAGGTCTATGGGTGGCATGGAAAAAGGTCAACGAGGTCAATTTTTGGGAACAACCCGCACAAGGTGCTGACCCGACAGGCTTCGGCAAAATCGTCCATCAGCAGATTATTTCCCTAAATACCACGACAGATAGCGCGAGTTTAACAACAGAAAACGCATGGATAGATTGGCAAGGCACAACACATCTAACCGAACACAGAAAAATAACCGTTCATGCGCCTACCGCAGAGGTAATGCGAATATACATTTCGTTGACCTTCCATCCAAACGACCGTGAGGTTGTGCTTGACTTACGGCGCGGGGAACCCGGTGCAGATGGCAGATACTACAGCGGCATGGCAATCCGATTTGACAATATCATCACGCCGGGCAACCTATTAGACGCTGACGGACGCTCCGAACCTATGGACATCTTCGGTAAACAGAGTCGGTGGTGCAGCTTCACTTCGCAACACCCAACTGACAATGAAACTTACGGTGTTGTAATCATAGACCAACCCGACAATCCCCGTTATCCGACAACGTGGTGGGTGCGCAATCGGAAAAACTACTGCTTAATCCATCCTTCACCTGTCTATTATGAACCGTTCCATCTTGCACCTGATGAAACTTTGACGTTGAAGTATAACGTTGTTCTCTATCGTGGGCAGCCTGATGCAGCGTTATTTGAGTAAGGTGTCTGCCTCCCATATAATTGGTATAAGAAATTATGGCAAACAGTGAAAACACCATTACCAGCGCATTTGTAAACGTGCTACGCCCCATGCGGGATGCATGGCGTGTTGATGAACAAATTACGAAGCCGTTCCTTAACGCTACACAGAAACCTGATGTGATTGTCACCGAAACAGGACGAAACCCCATCGTCATTGAAGTGAAAATTGACGGTGCTACACCAAATTTCTCTGGTATGCCACAGGCAGAGGCACATTTTGGAATGCTACTTGATCCCACCGTTTTCTCAGGGCTCACTTACGATACCGTTGAGAATGTCCTACGTGTCCGCATGCCTGCACGATTTAAAACGATGCCACAAGGAAACATTGATCCTGAAATGCGGGAAGCAGAAGATATCGCCTACATGCTTCTCAATAAACTGGAAACTGAAAACGAATCGGAACCGGATATGTTCATCAATGAAGCGGAAGAAACAGAACCGAACAATGAGACAGAAACAGAACGTTTTCCCAAAAAAGGTTGGTTAACAGGCAGTGTCGCCGACATCGCAACCGCTATTCGTGTTGGAGCAACCCCTATCTCTAAAATCAACGCCGCAGCTGACTTATTAGAGGTACGTATAGAAATTGCCGCGCAGCAGCTTGAGGCAGCAATTTCAGAACGCCCCAGCATCGGCGAGGAAATTGAGGCAATCCTCTTCCAAAAATCTGGTGAACAGACCTCACGAATGGCAATGCTTATCATTACTAACGCCTTTGTGTTTCAGAGCGCACTTGCAGGCAAACCCGAAATGGAAGATGTCTTATCTCTCAAACGGATGCTGTCCGACAACGCGAGGCGCCTTCGTTACGATCAAGTGCTTGCAGGATGGAACATTATTCTCAACGTTAATTATCGCCCAATTTTCTATGTCGCAAAACGACTCATTGAAGCAATTGCAACCGACGACGAACTGATTGATAGAGTATTGGCAATTCTCTGTAGGGCAGCGAGGGAACTGGTTGACCAACGACTCACACAGGTACACGAACTCGCTGGAACCGTTTTTCAACGGCTTATTGTTGACAGAAAGTATGTTAAGGCAAACTACACGCGCCTCGAATCCGTTTCCCTATTGTCTGCGTTAGTCTTACCGAAAACCCAAGAAAATTTAAGCGAATTAAGCGAATTAAAGGTCGCAGATTTCGCATGCGGGACAGGTTCATTGCTTAACGGCGCATACCAACGTATCCTTGAACTTTATGAACAAGCAGGTGGAAAAGGCAGCTGCATCCACACCCAAATGATAGAGAAAAACCTTGTTGGATGCGACATTATGCCAAACGCAAGCCACTTAACAGCTTCACTCCTTACAAGCACTCACCCGGATTTGAAAATCGGTAACACCCGAATCCATACGATGCCCTACGGTAGACAAAAAGATAGAAGTTATGCGCTCGGTGCGCTTGATCTATATGATATTCCCGATACATTGCCTCTCCCGATGATGGGGACAGAAGTGCAACAGGTAGGTGGTGAGGACGACACGACAGTGATAACACAGACGGAATTTAATCACAAAGAATTTGATATTGTCGTCTTAAATCCACCGTTTACTAGACCAGACTCCGATGCAAGCAGTGGTACACCTAAAGCCGTATTCAAAGGTAGCGGCAGAGACAAAGAAGAAGAAAAGGCAATGCGGAAGGCACGTAAGCGAAAAAAATGGCGAGTCGGCAACGGAAATGCAGGACTCGCTTCCGACTTTGTTGACCTTGCAGACAAGATGCTAAAGGAAAATGGCAAAAGCAGAATGGGGTTCATTTTACCTATTACGTGTCTCGCTGGTTCGGACTGGAAAAAAGTACGGAATATGTGGGCAACTGAATATCACGACGTGGTTGTCCTAACCATCGCGGATGCCGAAGGAGAAGGCTGTGCATTCTCTGCCGATACAAGTATGGCAGAATGTATTGTCGTGGCAACCAAGGGCGAAAAAACAGACAATACAGGCCGTGGTACATTTATTCCTTTAGACTACCGACCACGGAGTGTCATAGAAGCACTTGAAACAGTGAATGTCATCCATAAGATCGAAAGAATAAGACAATTAGAAGATGGACCAATCGGTGGCGATCTGATCAAAGTAGGAGACGATATCGTTGGACATGCTCTCAATTGCCCACTACAAATGAACAGTCCATGGGAAGTTGTCCGTATCAAAGAAATGGCATTAATTCAGTCTGCGTATCGGCTCGCAAATGGTGAAATGTGGCTGCCAACACAGGTAACTTCTTTAGAAATTCCTATTTGTTTTGTCAATGAAATTGCAGTGGTTGGCGCGCACCATCGAGATATTCGTGAAGAGGGAAAACGCGGTGCTTTTGACCTTGAAAAAAGTTATACGCAGACTGACCTGTACCCAGGTTTGTGGAGCCTGAACGCACCAGCACAAAGGGCAATGGTCGTTGAACCAGATAGTCATCTCACCCCTCGTCCCAATCGCCACGAAAAGGCACAGAAGATACTTGAACGTAGCGGACGGCTACATTTTAATGTAGATATAGGTTTTAGTGCCAATTCTCTTGGTGTTCTTTTCACAGAGAAATCTGCGATTGGTGGATCTTCATTGCCAAATGTTGTCCTAAAAAAGCCCATTTACGACTATGTTTGGACCCTGTGGTGTAATTCAACTTTAGGTTTTCTGCTACACTGGGTACATAGTGGAAAACAACAACCGGGTAGAGGCAGAGGATCAAGGACCTCCTTGCTCCGAATGCCAACTCTGGATGTGCGGTGCTTATCCGAAAAAGCATTGGCAAATGCAGAACGTATCTTCCACGACTTGAAACATAAGCGTATGCTACCTTTTAATGAGGCAGATCACGATCCAGTGCGTCACGAACTTGATCGTCTTTTGCTAACCGAAGTACTGGACATCACAAGTGAAGATGCACATAATGCTGTCCATCGTCTCCGCGAATTGTTGTGTGCCGAACCGAGTATCCACGGTGGCAAAAAATCTCGGTGTGATCTTGAAAAGGAATGGGAAAAACTTAAGCGGTGAAAACAACGTTCTCATATACGTGACAACCACTATATTTCAAAGTTAAATTTTCTGGAGGAACAATTAATATGGATGAATTCAAGTCTCCACAAAAGAATGACAATTTGAAACAACCTTTTGAAAATTATGCAGAAATCGCTGGTGGTGGTCTTGGGGCGGTATTAGGTTTTCTTGCTGGAGATCCCATCGCCGCTGCTTTTTCTGGTGCTGCTGGTGCTGCTGTTGTAGGAATGTTGAAAAATATCGGACAGGAATTTTCAGGTCGAGTTTTGTCCCCACGGGAAGATTTTCGGGTAGGAAAAGTTCTTGTAATCGCCTCACGGGAAATATACCAGCGTAAAGAAAAAGGAGAACATCCTCGTAATGATGGGTTTTGCGAAAACAAACCGAAAGGTAGATCGGATGCTGAAGAAATTGCAGAGGCGATAATGTTGAAGTGTCAGCGAGAACCACAGGAAAAGAAAATTGAGTATATGGGATATTTACTTGCGGGTATCGCATTTGATGCAAATATCAGCGCGGATATGGGACACCAACTCATAAAGGCAGCCGAAGAACTAACTTATCGGCAGCTCTGTATACTTAAACTTGCCGTAGTGAAGCATCAATATGGCTTACGTAATCAAGACTATCAAAATCATGTAGGATTCACAAAGGGACTTTATCAAGTGCTTCAAGAGTGCCATGATCTTTATCTCAAGAATTATCTTGTTTACGAAATTCCTTTAATGTTCAATGGTAAAATCACTATTGGTTATATGAACATACAACCGAACAAGATGACTATCTATGGAATTGGTGAGGACCTTTTCCATCTCATGAAACTTACTTCTATTCCGGATGAGGACATAATTCCCATTGCAGAGGTGTTGAAGTGATGCCGTTTCGTTAAGAACATAGTTAGAACTGAAACGCTATTGTGAAAACTTGGGTTGTTCATGAGATTTCCTTGTGAAACCCGAGAAATTTGCCTTGAAACCTTAATAGTGTCGGGTTTCGTAAGCTCTACCCGACCTACAAACTTATAATTCGGTATAAGCGCAATATGTAAAGAAATTATACATTTTATCTGTGATATATAAAAATTGCGAAAAACTATACATATTTGGTTTATAAAGACAGTCCAAGGGTGGTAAAGTTTTTGTCACTGATTATTTTCAGAAAATTAACTTGACAAACCAATATATTTATGTTAATATTATTATCACATAATTAAAGAATATTCTCAATATACGCAAAATTTCTAAAGAACAAAGAGAAGAAAAAACAAAAAAGCTGAAAATCACGTCACATTCCTTGTCCTGATTGACTTTTGCACGTCACTAGGACGTGCAAAACGTCCTAAAATGCCCTAAATATGACGTGCAAAACGTCCTAAATGTGACGTGTAACGTCCTAAATATGACGTGCAAACGTCCTAATTGAAGCTGTCCATTGGGAAGGCGAAGCGAAACTCAATCGATAATATGCTTTGGACCAAAACTTTACACACCCACAATACCTTTTTTCCTTTACATTTTTCAGAAAATTGAATATACTCTTAATGTAGTCCACCCGAAATATTGTTATCCAAAAATGAAAACAAAATCTTCAATAGGAGGTCCATTGTGCAAAATCTAACTTCAACCCTTGAAGAAACCGGCATCGGTTCCATAAACGTTGAACCAATTCCACCACCAGAAATAGACGAAACCCAACTTATCTACCACCAACTCTGTCCCGCTGACGATTTTGAGGAACTGGAAGGCAAACCCTTCCATGTCAACGGCACACACCTCGCTGTTTTCAAAAACAACGACAAATATTATGCCGTAGACAACCGTTGCCCACACATGGGGTACCCGATGTCCAAAGGAAGTATCCGTGACGGTGTGCTGATCTGTCATTGGCATCATTGGGAATTTGACCTCAAATCGGGGGCATGTTTCTTAGCGTCCGGTGATGACCTGAAAGCGTTCCCTGTTGAAGTCCGGGAGGACGGTTATTTATACGTAGGGTTAGCGAAAGGTGAGCGAGAAGCAGCAAAACAACGTGTCATCGCAAACGGCAAACGTGCACTTGAACGGGGTCTCAAGGACCGCAGCACCTTCTTTATCGCCAAAGCTGTCACTGCGCTTCGTGATGCAGGTGCAAACCCAGCGGAGATTATTCAACAAGGACTCCACTATGGCGCCCATAAAAGCAGTGATGGATGGTCGTCAGGTGTAGCAATCCTCACACTCGCAGCGAACATGTGGGATGATGTTGACCCAGATGACCATAATCTATTCCTCGTACACGGATTAAGCCAGATCAGTCGTAGGACAACGGGAAGTGCACGCCCCTATCGCGCCCCCTTTCCACGCGTCAAAGATGATCACGATCTGGGGACACTAAAACGATGGTTCCGTTATTTTGTCAATAAACGCCACAGAGGTGCAGCGGAACGTATCTTGCTAACACTCAATGATAGAGACTATGACAAATCTGTCATCGCAGACTTCGTGTATACAGCAGCAACAGACTTTTACTTCACTGGTGATGGACACGCGCTTGATTTTGCGAATAAAATGTTTGAAGCGTTGGATTACGTCAACTGGGAAGGATCGCACGAGATTTTGCGTCCGATAGTCGTTGACCTTGTGAGTAGAACACGCCATGAGGAAACATCTCGATGGGCAGATGCTGTACCTGTCTTACGCCCCATCTTTAAAAGGATAGATAGTATATGGGAGGACAATCAAGCGAATGAAGCAGAATTGGATATATCGGCATTTACACAGACGCTCCTCGCTGATGAGTTTGAACCTACTGTTGTTACAGTTGAGGAAGCACTTCGCGACGGAGTCAAGCCGACTGACATCTGCCGCGCGATGACTTACGCCTCTGCGATTCGCACTGCCCGGTTCCATCTCAAAAACGAGGGCGACTGGCACGATGTCGCGAACATTTACTCTTACGCCCATGCCCTTTATCACGCTTTTCAATATGCACCAAATGCTAACTTATTGCGTGGTATATTTCACGGTGTGGTTTACTTGGCATACCTGCGCTGGTTGAACATGCCTGCCGCTCGCATTCCCAAACCCGGACAACGGGTCCCTGACGAAACTTATGATTCGCCTAAAAAGATGTTAGAACGGCTACAAGAATTCGCTGACTTCCAAAAAGTCTACGAAGCAGAGATTCTGGTAAGCCAGTATCTTGAAGAGGGGCATGATGTTGACGCACTAAAACGAACGCTTGCACACATCCTACTCCGTGAAGACGCAGAACTTCACATGTTCCAGGTCCTTGAAGTTGCCTTCCGGCATTACGACTTGTCAGACGACTTTGAAGAACAACGGATGCATCTATTGGCAGCCACACGTTACATCACGGCACAGAAACTAATGAAGAACATTTTGTGGTCCACCGAGAACGCGGAGCGTCTCGCGCGTGGTGAGTTGCTTAGCGAACGCGACGATGATTAGATTTAACGCTTTGGGTTGGATTCCTACTCCTTTCGTAGTAGGAGCAGACTTTTCACTCAGATCGGTAGGTGCGGTTTCCTAACCGCACTATAGGCGTCAATTTAAGAATTTTGATTTGTCCGATGCGGTCCCTTTAGTCCCGTAGGGACGCAATGTTTATAGAAAAATGTTGTCCCTCCCCTCTTGAGTTCCGTAGGAACGGCATAGAAAGATAAACATATCGTCCCTACGGGACTAAAGGGAAGGTTTTTAACGTTATCTATAAACATATCGTCCCTACGGGACTAAAAAGAGGATAAACCCAATAACCGGGTGTATCGAAAAGTGAGAATAATAATTCTTATGTTTCTTAAATTGACGCCTATGGGGCGGTTTCCTAACCGCACCCTGCTGCTTTCGTGGTAATAGGAAAGGCCATCTCTTTTTGATAAATATACATTCTTTTGTGTTACAGTGTTTGTAGTCGCGCAATTCATTGCGCCTCTTATATTCCCGGATAGGCGCTTTGCAAGCGCGCTGACAGGATTGTATTGTTAATTGTGGAATTTACTATAAATTGTGTAATAGAATTACAGTCATGCAAAAAACAAAACAAGAACCCGCTTTCACAGATTGGTTTGAAACTTCACCCAACTCCAGGCGAGATTTTCTTGCTAAAGTAGGCAAGGGCGCGTTACTTGCAAGTTTAGGCATGTTTGGTGCAGGGTGTGAAGCTGTTAACCGTGGGCTGTTGGGTAGAGGACTCATGTCCGTTGTCTTGGAAGATTTGCAAGCAGCGGGACTTCCGAAACCTGACATGCTTGTCCATTCCGAAAATCCATTTAATGGTGAGTTACCCCCGCACCTTCTTAATGACGATGTAACACCTACAGCGCGACACTTCGTCCGCAATAACAACGGTATTCCAGAACGAGCGATTAAAAACGATCTGCATGGGTGGAAACTGATAATCGATGGCGAAGTGCATAAAGAACTGGCATTATCAATGGAGGATTTGCTTCGTTTTCCGCAGGTCACTATGCAGGTAGTATTGGAATGTGCAGGGAACGGCAGAAGCTTGTTCGTGCCAGAAGTTGATGGTAATCCGTGGCGACGCGGGGCAGTAGCCTGCAGTGAATGGACCGGAGTGCGGTTGCGTGATGTCTTACAAGCTGCGGGTTTAAAACCGAGTGCTGTCTATACGGGAAACTATGGTGAAGACCTTCCCACTGATGGTAGTGAGCAATTTTCGCGAGGTATTCCAATTGAGAAAGCGATGGACGCGCACACACTCATAGCGTTTAAAATGAACGGAGAGGTTTTACCTGCAGCCCACGGTTTTCCCGCAAGGTTGCTTGTTCCCGGATGGATCGGCAGTTCCATGCAGAAATGGCTTAACCGAATCTGGGTGAGAGATCAGGTTCACGACTCAGAAAAGATGAGCGGATATTCCTATCGCATTCCTGCATATCCAATAGAACCCGGAAATAAACCACCAATAGAGGATATGCGTATCGCAACCTCATTGCAGGTTAAATCGCTCATTACGCAGCCAGAACCACTACAAAAATTCAGCAAAGGCACGCCTATAAAGGTCCGAGGACATGCATGGGCAGGAGAAAACTATATCAATAGGGTACTTGTTTCAACAGATTTCGGTATTCAATGGCAAGATGCTATGTTGATCCCACCATCAAATAGATATGCCTGGACCCATTGGGAAACCGAATTGACTTTTGCAAACAGAGGTTATTATGAAATATGGGCACGCGCTTTTGACGATATAGGCAACGCGCAGCCTTTTAGCCAACCGTGGAATCCTAAAGGTTATCTCGGTAATGTCATTCACAGAGTGCCTGTTTCTATAACAACCTAAGTTGCTACCTTGTAGCACAAACTGTCAGTTTGTGCTTATGTGGAACACGGAGAATGCCTAAAGACGAATGCGCATAAGGCATTCGCCATAATTCATACCGTTGATTTACTAACAGTTTGCTCTACAAAGACTTTTACCGGACTCACGTTGTCCGTAGCAACTTGAGTTATAACTAGGACTTACGCATTTTCTCTTAAGTCCCCTTGATAAGGGGGATTTAGGGGGTTAAATAACAGAATTAACGGCTTTTTAACCCCCCTTATATGAAGTTTAAATAAATATTTCGGTAAGGGGGCGAGGTTTCCTAACCTCGCTAAATTACCCAATTTATTTTTTAATCTTCATTCAAGGGGGGAATGCGTAAGTCCTGAACAACATAAACAGAAAGGATTTAGAAATGAAACTTGGTGTCATGTCCGATAGTCACGACAATGTTCCAAACGTCAAGCGCGCTGTCGCCCTTTTCAACGAAATCGGTGTAGACCTCGTTGTCCATGCAGGTGATTTTATCGCCCCGTTTGCGATTGACCCGTTAGCGGATTTAAACTGCCATGTTGTCGGTGTTTTTGGAAACAATGATGGCGAACGTGTTGTCCTTGTGAAAAAGTTTGAAGCCATCGGAGGTGAGGTGCATCCCAACCTTGCAAGCACATCACTCGGCGACACAACCATCGCTGTGATGCACTATCCCGAACTCGCTATCCCAATTGCAAAGAGTGGAGAATACGATATTGTCGTCTATGGACACACGCATAAGATAGACATCCAAAAGGAAGAATCTTTATTGCTCAACCCTGGCGAAACAGGTGGTTGGACAACGGGAAAGGCCACAATCGCAGTTGTGGAATTGGAGGCACTTGAAGCAACAATTTATGAACTGTAGAAACGTGTCAACCTGACAGTGAAAACGTCTCTCAGATCAACAAACAAGATATTCCGTAAATGCAACACCACCTTGCAATCCTTATACAACCTTGGCTTTGACCTCATCTTAGATGGTAAGAAAACTATAGAAAGCCGATTCACCAAAATTCGATGTGCTCCCTACGGCAAAATTGATACGGGCGATGTCGTCTACTTGAAAGAAAGTGGCGGACCCGTCAAAGGGCAATTCACTGTCTGCAAAGTGGAAACCTATACGGACTTGACGTCCGAAATGCGACACGAAATTAATAGGCGTTACCATCGTCATATTTTTGTTGATCCCCAATTTCAAGGATTTTGGGAAAAATGGTCCGCCTCAAAGTATGCAACACTCATTCACGTTGACAATGTGAGTGCCTATAAAAAACCTATTCCATTCCCGAAAAAGGATGGGCGAGCATGGGTGCTTTTAGATAAACCGCTGTCATTCCCTGAACACTGATAGCCGATTCAAATTACTCAATATATCCTAAATTCCGTAACCTACCTTCCAATACCTTTTTCTCCTCAGGTGTAGAGGTTTGTGCTTGTAGATGCTGATAATTAGAATTCATCAAAATCTCGTCGTAAGCATCACGGAATCGTTCAGGGTCTTCGCAAGTCATATTCTCACCGCTCATAATGTGCCGATACACAAACTCACCTGTCTGCTCGTCTTCACGGTAAAGATATTCACCATCCGTTAGTGACCAGAGGCGTACCCCTTCTGAGTACCTGTTAATCTCTTCGTTGTCAACCGTCGTCCGAGAAGTCACGCGGTGATGCGGCATCTCCAAGTTTTTCTGACTGAGAAAACCGATACCATACAAACTATCTAACTCCGACAATACCAAGCGGTTGTGATCAATTTCGGACGGGGATAGTAAATCTTGTCCATAGCCGTGATAGTCTGTTTCAATTCCAGCAAGTTTCGTAATCGTTGAGAACAGATCAATTGCAGAAATCGGTGCGTTTGGAAACTTTAACGTCTCAACACCGGGGATATGTGCTAACAGTGGCACATGTAAGACGTTTTGATTAAGCGTGCTACCGTGATCAATTATTTCATCGCAAATTCCCTCACCATGATCCCCAAAGATGAATACTGCCCATTCTGGCAGGTCAAGTTGTTTCAGAATTTCAACCAGTTTAAACTCAAGTATATGTGTTGCAGCAGCGTAATAAAACCTTAACGCTTCATCTGTTCTACCATGTTTTACAAGGGAACCGAGACTCGGTGCGCCCGGAATACCGCTCATACCGTATCCGCCATGCGTATACCAAAAGTGCAGAAAACAGAATTGCGGTATCTCCGAAGGTTGCTTAAGATTTTGGATTACGTCTTCAAGCGAACCGAGTTGCTGTGCTTTCGCGTTCGGGTCAATTGGCGTAATAAACGACTCATAATCAAGGAAGCGAAACACCTCCGCGCGTTCCGAACGTCCCGTAATGTGATATCCCGCATCAGCAAACAACTGAAATAGGTTCGGGATACCCTCAAACATTTTGAGATAGGTTTGCCCATAAACACCGTGTTCAAATGGATAAAGTCCTGTAAAATATGAGGTATGGGAAGGACGCGTAGCAGGCGCAGCCACAAAAAACTTCTCTGCAAGTGAAAAATCTTTGGTTAGTAGATCTAACTTTGGTGTATTGAAGAGAGAGTTAGTGCGACTGAGGGCATCATACCGCCAACAATCAATTGAGATGAGTAGAAACTTATTAACAGGTTTGGTTTCCATATTTTTAATCAATTAACCTTGTGTTGTACTGCCGTGCAGTGTGTTGATAGTCTTCAAATAGATCAGGGGCAAATGGGTGAGGTGTATAGATATAAACTGCATCGCTATAGGGGTCATAGAGGATTACCTCCTCACGTGCATCACCGCAGACATCTGCTGGAAAGCAGTGATACCACCCCATTTTACCACCAGTCGGTGGTGGTAGGTCGGGAAAAGTTACCACTTTGTTTCCCCTCCCATCATAGAGTGCAGCGGGGCTATAAATCAATTCAGGGTTGCCCGAACCGTGCCATCGGATAACCTCTAATCCTGTATTATTCGGTGTTTCATCAACGCGGAAACGACTCCGAATCTGTCCGCTGTTATCCACAACTATCAAATCTGGATGATGTCCGTTATAGCGGATGACTAAGTTCGGAGACGCATCTGGCAGCAAGTTTCCATATCGAACTTCCTGCCCATGCGGTACAACGTCAAAACCGAGTGAAAACACAGGATTACCTTCAGCATCAACAACTTGTCCACCGCCTGAGAGAATAGCACGGTTTTCACCATTCCACTCTTCAACCAAAACCGAGTCGATATTTTCCCCAAGGTATTCATCCCATAGAACTGTCCCATCAGCAGCAAGCCCAAAGTTGCCCCCGTTAACCTCATCAAGACCATCACAATTGAAATCACCAACTGCGGGGATGTATGCAGAATGCTTCGGATACCGAAACCACCTATCTGTATACTGCCAAAGCAGCTCAAGTTTATGGTTAAATGCAAGCACATTAACGCCTACTTTGACCACAAAATCTTGGGGTTGTAGATTTCCACTAAAATTGGCAATCATCAACCGTTGATGGACATAATTAGGAATATGGCGTTCACCGTCTGCGTCCGCGTTACACTGCCGAAGTTCCTCACATACAGCAGAATGTTTGATAGCACCCGTTGCACCGTCTAAAATCATCAGGCGAATTGCAGACAGATCCCATTTGCTCGCTTGCGTTACATCTGAGTCTATCCAGAAGCAAATAACCTCTGCCTGTCCATCTGCATCAATATCGTAAATTGCAACGGGCCCTGGGCGATCGGGTGATAGTGTTGTTAGGGCGTTATCCTCCGTATCTACGTCTCTGATTTCCAGATGTTTATCCCCTAAAGACCAGAGCGGTTCACCTTCAAGCGTCCAAGCACCAAGAAAACATGGATGGATACCGCCAAGTGACTTGTAAACCAGAAAATCGACGGCGCCATTGCCTGTTAGATCACCAATGCGGATATCACCACCCCACGTACGTCCTGCTGTTTCATTGAGAAATGCATCTGGAATTGCAATCCGTTTATAGAGATGGGCTGCTTTTTGCATATTGAGTTTAGCCAAGGACTACTTTGTATTCTCTGTTTTGAGTTTTCCCCATAGGGTTGTCAGTCGGTTTTCAGGTTCAACGGCATACGCGCTACTCGACCAATCAAAATCGTAGACGTACATGTCGATTTCATTCAAAATTTCTTCGTGCTGATCTCCGCTAAGAGGAACTGCAATATGATGATAACCCCGCTCGTCGGTTGCATTGTAAATGATGTACTTTCCATTAGGTGACCATTTGAGGTCTGTAAATCTTGAGTGCTTTATAAGCCCTTTGATGGTCCGCAAGGGACGCAGTGCGGGAAACGAAACAATACGAATTTCACGTGCTACACGATTTGCGAAACCCCAACCTCTTGAAGAAAATGCAAGTTTTTTGCCATCCGGTGAAAAAACAGGAGTGCCACCGATTTGGCTGACATGTAAAATTTTTTCTGTTTTGATATTGAAGACAAAAATACCTTCGGCGGAAGTGTACGCAATATGCTCGTTGTCCGGTGACCAGATAACATCCCTTGCAATTACTTCTTTTAGCAGTATGATTTTTGGCGATGCGTTATTCAATTCACGATGTGAGATGAAATAGATTCCAAACCTTGGCGGTGGATCTCCATCGTCAACAAGAACGTTTATGAAAACTATATCTCCATTTGGTGAAATGGAGATATAGGGCACATCATCAAAACGATGGTGTGTTAACTTACGTGCTTTTGCTGGAAATTCAGTTGTATCAACAAGGTAAGCTTCATGCTCAAAAGGAGAGTTCTCTTTCGGATCGGCAATGATGACGATAAGAGGACCATCTCTTTGTACAGATAGGGCCCAGATACTATCTAAAACAGGGTCCTCTTCAAAAAACAAACTTGCGTTATCTGTGTCGTTGATACGGGTGACCCATAAATGCTTGAGGCGATCTGGGATAAAGATAATTTCACTCGTGAGCTTGGCGTAGGTCGTGAGTGAAATGAAAATGAGTAAACACAGGTATGGAAAAAGGTATTTCATGATAACTCTTAATGTTCTGTCGGTTTTCATTTATACAAACGCTTTGAAAAGCCCAACGTAGAGTGCTAAGACTTTTTCAGGATCAGGTCCCGTGTAAGCACATTCGTTGGATATGTAGCCGGAAAAACCGATACGATTGAGCCATTCAAACATTTGCCGGTAAAGTTGAAAAGTTTCTGGTGCTTCTACTTTGTGCGTATGAACTGAAGTAATATGAGGTGCTACACGGGAAAAGAGCGGTTCAATACTTCCTGCATCACAACCGATAAATTGCGAATTAAAGACAAAACCGACATTGGGCAAATGGACACCCTCAATCACTTCCATCGCTGAATCCGGGTCAGTGAAGGAACCGTGCATCTCAATGGAGACGGTAATATCCTTCTCACCAGCATAAGTACCGAGAACCTTCAATCCATCAATCACATAACCGACAACTGCATCACGGTTTTCATCAGAATATCGGTCACCAAGCACACGAACATGGTCACAGTCCATAAATTCCGCCATGTCAATTACGCTTGTAACACGGCGGACAGTTTCTTCGCGATCGGCCGCGTCTTCTGAGTGAAAATTTTGGCAACTCGTTAGGGAAGAAATTACAACACCACTTGCATCTACTTGTGATTTTAATCCGTCCCACTTATTTTTCGGTGTATCCCACTCAAATCCGTGTTTCTGCTTGTAATCCATTAACAATTCAACGCCATGATAGCCGGTAGCTTCAGCGACATCAAGAATTCGCTTGAGCTCCCAGTCTTGACACGTTTGATACGTATTTAACGCCCACTTCATATTTATTCTACTCCTGAATTGGAATCGGGTACCAGAGTCCGCCAGTTTTAGATGTTAATGCGCGATGTGTCGTATGATTAATGCCAATCACATCTACTGTAATCTGGTTCTGTTGACACTGACGCAGAACATCTAATAATTTATATGACCCCTTGCTTGCCTCGTCGGTTACGAGGATAAAACGCCTATTTGCCCCTTCTCGAAATTCAACACGACGAATCGCTTTTATGATCGCATTGTGTGCGCGTTCATCGCCTGCTGCCGCCACTACGTGTGTGGTTAGTAACCTTTTATACCTGTCACTGTCCCGTGTTTGTGGATGGATAATTGTATCCCGTTCAAGGTACCTAAAGATAACAATACCGAGCGTAAAGTCAACGCCCTTTTCTTCAAATACTGTTACCATTGCATTAAGTTGTCTGCCGACAGCGCGGATATTATCTATCATACTTCCGCTAATGTCAAGCAGAAAAACGATGTCAACGGCACTTTTATCTTCGCTATCAGCCACACTTTCGGCTATTTCCTCTAACACTTCACCCATTATTCCATCTCGGTCAACAGGTAACGGTGCCTTTTCTGGACTTTGTTCGATTGTTTCCGATTGTTCCTGTAATTTTTCAGTGATAGGTGTAATTGTAGGTGATTGGGGATTTGCTATTGCTATTGATTTCCATTCCGGTTTTTCAGTTGCGTTTTCACTTAGCAATGTCTCCGCCATTGGCAAATCTGCTTCTGTGCCGAATGCTATCGTTGATTCACCTGTCGTGACAGGACGCGCTGAATTCATCGGTTGCGCCGCATTTTGCTTAGTAATCTGCACAGCTTTTGATGAAACCGGACGGCGTTTTGACATTGAACGTTTGCGCTCACTGCTCATGTGGAAACGTTTAACTGTTGACACGATGATTGCTTCTTCAACCAAAGGATCCGCAGAAAGCATTGTACGGGACCACCGGACGTAGCTCAAGCCTGTAAGTGCTATTACGACAACGTGTAAAACTACCGACATCAAAAACGCTCGCCGAGTTTTTCTACGTTTTTGCTGAAGTTTTTCTGAATAGACATCAAAAAGCATATCTGTCTCTCCGGTTTAGGTGTGGTTCTCTATTAGATACCCAAGTTGCTACCTATAAGTTTTTAGACATGGAAACACCGTTTTTAATAGGGAATAATGCATATTTCGCAAGAATTCGTAGAGCAAACTGTCAGTTTGCGTCCTCACAGGCACAATCTAAATGAAGATTAAAAATAAATTGTGTAATTTGGCGAGGTTTCCTAACCTCGCCCCTTACCGAAATATTTATTTAAACTTCATACAGATTGTGCTACATAAAAAGCAACTTAGGTTATTAGATTAACGCTAACAATCCGAGAAAAGCAACGCTATTTATTTTGCAAACAATCCTTTTAAGGAGGTATGACTGAAACCGTTCCCTGATTACCATCAATCTGAAGCGTTTGTCCGTCAGTTATTTTTTGGGTGGCATTCGAGATGTTCACAACAGCAGGAACACCGTACTCCCTTGCGACAACCGCTCCATGCGATAGTAACCCGCCGCGTTCCATCACTAACCCTGCTGCATGTATAAAAAGCGGTGTCCACGCGGGGTCCGTTGATGGACAAACGAGAATATAATCCCGATCAGAGGGTTGAATATCAGCGGGTTTCAATAACACACGCGCCTGCCCTTTTGCTATACCCGCGGAAACACCTACGCCTACATAAGTATCCGCTTCGTCTACTGACAACGTTGCACCTATGCGATCCAGCGAATCGCTAAAGATCACATCCGACATCTCAATCTGCAGCAAAAGTTCACGTTTCGTCTTGCGCTCAGCAATCACATCACTGAATTCTTCACCGTTAATAAGTCGTTCTAATTCATCCGGCACAAGATAGAAAATGCCACCGTTAAGCGTATAACGATTATCCAACTTAACTAACGTACGCCGAATCTGTTCATAACCGAGCATCAGATAAAATTTCGCTGTTTCCCGAAAAGGCATATATCGCCTTGTAAAATCCAGTTCGCTTTCAATCTGTTTTCGCAAGCTTGTCTTTTTTTCAATAATTTCAGCAAGTTCTTTTTCTGCGGCTTCCCGTTGTCCTATTTGTCGTACAAAATGTTGATTATTCTCTTGTGTTTGTCCATCAGGTTTTGAAGTTTCTTGAGAAAAGGATGCAATTATCTGTTCAAGATATGAAGTATCTTCGCGCCACCGCGGTTGTGCCAATTCAAACTCACCTACCGCACGATGGCCATAGTCTTTTAGAAAATCAGCAAGTGAAATTTGTCTCCTTGCAACCTCCCACAACTTTTCATTTGTTTCAACGGTGAGGTTACCAGAAAGTCCACCGATAAGTTTACTTGCTAAACTCTTTGCCGATGTTTCATCAGTACATTTCTGAAGTAAGGCTTCTAATCGCTGGAGTGAAAATCCAGCCAGAAGTGTAGCTGTAAGGACTTTCGGTGCAAAGTCATCCAGTGTTTTTTCACACCAATCTTTGAATTTTTCGATCAATTCCGCATCAGAAAGTTCTGAATAAGACAAATCCTGTTCGGTTTCAACTATCTCACGAAACTTCGGGAATTCCTGCTCTGTTAGCACCTGATCAAAGTCTGTCCGGCACTTCCGCAACCTTAATTCCGCTTTCGTCATGCGGATTATGTGAAGCGGGAGTTTAAACCAGAATGATGGTGTGCTATGTTTAATATTTGGCGTTGCTTGTGCATACATCGCTTTTTGTGGATTCTGTTTCAACACATCAAAATCGTATGTGAACGGGAAACCGTCAAAGAAAAGTTCTGCCTCACGGTTCAAATTGACAAAAATTCTGTCACAGATTAGGTCTAAAATACCTGATCTATCTACCCGTTTGCTTGGATAGAAACCTAAACCTCGATACGCTTTGCCTAATCCGCCTGACCCCGACATAAATTTTTTGATAACCGCCCATGTCATCGGCAGCGGTGCAGGCAAGACCTCTGCAAGGTTATGATGACTCCAGATCATGCATTGGGTATCTGCAAGTGTTTTGAGTATTTGGACTTCTGCCTTGCGAAGTTTCTCAATTTCTCTGTCTTTTTGGTCAATTGAAATAGGCTCTTGCGCGAGTGTTGTAATCGGTCTCGCCTGCAACAGAACAAACTTTCCGTCTGCAAATGCCCACTCAATATCCATCGGTTGTCCATATAACGTTTCAACCTGAACCCCAACTTGACACAGTTGTTTCAATTGTTCGTCTGTGAGACTTGGAACATCCCGCTTGGCAGATGGCACTTCATCCACACCAGATGCAGTTATCATCTCCTGTTTTGTGGCGACAGTTCTTTCCAATACTTCACCTGTTTCCCGTGAAATTTGAAAACTATCAGGCGTAATTTCTCCAGATACGACCGATTCTCCTAACCCCCAAGTTGACTCAACAATACTAACTTTTTCATTAAACGGACTGACAGTAAAAAGCACACCGGAAACGTCTGCCGCGCACATCTCTTGAACAATCACTGCCATTGCTAACCCTTCATCAGGGATGTCTTGTCTGCGGCGGTAAGCAATTGCCCGCTCAGACCAGAGAGATGCCCAGCACCCTTTAAGTGCATCTAAAAGTCCATCGGATGTTACATTCAAGAAAGTATCTTGTTGTCCCGCAAAACTTGCATCTTCCAAATCCTCGGCTGTTGCACTTGAACGCACAGCCACAGTATCTGTCCGCAATTCGTCTCGCGCTTTTCGGATCGCATCAATCAGTTCAGGTGTTAACACCAAATCTTTAACACTACTCGCGTTCTGTTCAGGTAAGTCTTGAACAGAAAATCGGTAGGCATCCGTGGTAACACAGAAACCTTGCGGTACTGAAAGACCTGCCTTCGTCAATTTTCCAAGATTTAGACCTTTTCCACCAACGTGTGATAAGTCAGCCTCGCCAATTTTTGAGAAGCGTTTGATAAATTGCATAAGCATAGATGCGCTTGAGAAAGGTTGAAACAGTGAAAATAGTATATCAGAATCTTTCTGACAAATGCAAATAAGTTTGGGGTTTTCTGCAGCACTGCCCGACCTACGATACTTTGATACGGTTTTAACATTCGTGATAAATGTCATCAGAAAGACTTAAAACTAAATAACCCGACCTTATAGGGTTATTTAGTTTTACGACTTTTCCGTTATTAAGATTTACTTAAAGTTAATACCCCAGGCCGGTTAGTGCGGTTTCTAACCGCACCATAGGCGTCAATTTAAGGGATAAATCCGTTGTAGCAGTGTCTTCAGTCCCGTAGGGACGATATGTTTATAGATATGAGATGTCTATATGTCTTTAGTCCCGTAGGGACGATATGTGTCCCCCAACAACATATTTCTACATATCGTCCCTACGGGACTAAAGAACTCATGTTTAACCTCATTCTATAAACATTCCGTCCCTACGGGACTAAAGACAGGATAATCTCAATAATCATGAGTATTTAGAGGTGTTCACAATAACACAGATATTTTCTTAAGTTGACGCCTATGGTGCGGTTTCTAACCGCACCTACCGGCCTGGGGTATATAGCAGGTGTTAAAAATTTGTCCGAAAAACCGAAAACTAAACACCCCTGCCGACCTTACAATTTTGTTGACTTATTTTGAAAAACCCCTATAATAGAGTTGCTTTCAGACTTTATTTTATTGTTTATTGACTATTTTTTATTATGTCGTATCATAACGTGAGTTTGATAATAGGTATATGAACTTCATTTTGTCTAAAATATTACTCTCATAGACCCGGTAGGTGCGGTTTCCTAACCGCACTATAGGCGTCAATTTAAGGAACACAACCTCTTGCGGGAGGCGTTTTCAACGCCGATAAGTCGGTATGCAAAGTAGTAGGCACACGCCGTGTGCCGTATATGTCCCAAAGAATGTGTAGCGGACGGCACGCGGAGCGTGCCTACTACTTTTAAATCAACGCTAAATTGACGCTTATAGTGCGGTTTCCTAACCGCACTGAATACAAAAATCTGATTTATCAAACTCACGTTATGATATATCTCAATATACAACCAACGAACAAGGAGACTTTTAATGAAAAATACACAACTTTTGCTAATTTTTATAGCAGCAATAATAGTTCTTGCATTCCTTACAATCACCGGCTGTGACGAAGGCATGCAAATGACCAAACCAATAATGCCGGGACCAGATCCTGGGGAACAGAATCCCGGAGGACAAAACCCTGGGGAACAAGATCCCGAGAAACCTGAAACACCACAACCAAAAACACCAACACTGACAATTTATACCGTGGTACAGGCGGACGACGGATCAATCACCGTCTCCGGCACGAGCACCGAGCTCCCCATGGGAGAAACAGTGACCATCACCCTCGCTGACACGGTCACCGTAACCACTACTACAGACAGTGAAGGTGCCTGGTCAGTGACAGTACCCGCCACTGAGACAACAGGGCTTGCCGCGGGAACAACAGCTGTCAGAGCAGCCGCAAGTACCGCTGCAGACGACAGCTCGTTTGAATATACACCACCACAACCAGAGCAACCGGAGAACGGTACACTTACCCCTGCTGAGGCAGAGCAAATCGAGCGTGAAATAGTTGCCGACGTGCTCGGAGATGTAAAACGACACGCCGGCTACGATGAAAGTATTAGATCAATATACAGTTCACTGTTTGACATGGGAACAGAAACAGGACGGGCAACCTTTCGAAGGTTCATAGAATACGAATACAAGAAATCAATACTTGCCACCACTAATCTTCCTCTACAAGAGCGAATCAAACTGTTAGATCAGTACTTTGAAGAGGCATACGGCATATCCGACGAATACAGCGATTGGTTAGTACATGAAGTCTACCTCAAGGAAAAGCCGGAAGATGCATATCTCCTAAAAATCGCTTGGCAGGCATTTGACATTTCCATGGAGCACCTCCTGCTTAGGATTGACAACCCGAATGCGACAGAAGAAGAGATTCTGGAGCTCTTACGGGAATCTATCCGAGCGGGCAATGTGACTATTGCCGTCTAATAACCTACAAAACACATACCGACCTATCATATAGGTATGAACATTACAACAAGGAGATTTTCAGTGAAAGATACACAGCTTTCGCTAATTTTTACAATAACGATAGTAGTTCTTGCATTCCTTGCAATCACCGGCTGTGACGAAGGCATGCAAATGACCAAACCAATAATGGATATGGATCCGGCGGAAAAACCGACAACCAATGGCGAAACGAAGCAACCGGATCCTGGAGGACAGGATCCCAAAAAACCTGAAACACCGACACTAATAATTTACACCGTGGTGCCAGCGGACGACGGATCAATCACCATCTCTGGAACAAGCACCAACCTTCCCAAAGGGACGACCGCGACAATCACCCTTGCCGATACCATCACCGTAACAGCCACGACTGACAAATCTGGTGCATGGTCAGCGACCGTACCCGCCACAAAAGCGGCACAGATCACAGGGGTAGTGGCTGTCACAGCAGTCGCAGGCAAAGCGACGGACAAGAGCTCATTTGATCTCACACCGCCGCCGGAGCCGACTGTGACTATTGAGAGCATTACCACCAAAGATGACGGATCAATCACCGTCTCCGGCACAAGCACCGAGCTCCCCGCGGGAGAAACAGTGACCATCACTCTCGGTGACACGGTCACCATAACCGCTACTACAAACAGCAAAGGCGCCTGGTCAGTGACAGTGCCCGCCACAGAGGCAGCAGGACTTGCCGCCGGCAGCGTGGCAGTCAGAGCGACCGCAAAAGGCATAGCTGAGGATGAGAGCTCATTTGAGCACACACCGCAGCAGCAGCCGGGACATGGTATCGTCCCCGCGACAGAAGCGGAGCGCATCCAGCGTGATATCATCACCGATGTAGCGGGGGAAGGATTCTTTTCCGAATCCGGATACAACAACATCATTGCAAAATACGGCTCGCTGTTTGACATAGGGACCGACATAGGAAGAGCGACCTTCAGAAGATTCGTTGAGTATGAGTATAAGACAGGATTACTTGCCATTAGCGGCAATCTTGGCGATACTGCAACATTGAAACAGTACTACGCAGAAGCATATGGACATTCCCACAGCTTCGCTGTGAGTTTAGTGCACGATGTCTACTTGAAGGAAAAGCCAGAGGACAAAAAGCTCCTCAACATCAGATGGCAAGTCCACGGCATTGGGATGGAATATTTGCTGCTGCAGATCGCCAACCCGGACGCATCAGAAGAAGAGCTCATAGAGCTACTCAGAGAGTCCATACGAGCAGGCAATGTCAGCATCGCCGCTTAACAACCAATCTCCTCAACCAATACTGACCTACCCCGTGTAGGTCAGTATCTTTTGTAACCACACAACAGCAAAAGCGCGCTCTTCCGTGAACGCGCTTTTGCAGAGCAATGCCTCTATTATAAAGAGGCATGTGAGGTCCCCACCATGGAAAACCTCACATACCAACATCTATACTACCACCAAAAAAGAGGCGCAACTCACACCACTGAGGACACACACGCATACCCTTCTTCCTTCAATTACACGACCCGTCTGTACAACCATTTGAACAGCTTTCTACATGTTCATACCTCCTACCTCTACCACACACATCCCTCACCCTAGTCCCGGCCCCATTGCAACCCCTTTCCCATTCACATGACTGACAGGAACCGGTGCCGGTGCACGTGTTCCAATTACCCATAGGCGTTAATTTAAGAATTTTGATTTGTCCGATGCAGTATCTTTAGTCCCGTAGGGACGCAATGTTTATAGAAAAATGTTGTTCCTCCCTTCTTGAGTTCCGTAGGAACGGTATAGAAAGATAAACATATCGTCCCTACGGGACTAAAGAGAGCGTTAATTTCGTTTTCTATAAACATATCGTCCCTACGGGACTAAAGCGTTTACTCATATTCATTTTAAACCAATATTTCTACATAAATTGTCGCATAAACGTTCCCCTAAACTATAACTATGAGTAACACATATTAACTAAAAATTCTTAAAACTAAATAACCCTGGCAACTTTTCAAAACTTATAGGAAAAAAACAAGAAATGTGATATAATTTAATTTCATATATGGATTTTGTATTCTAACAATCAGCTTAATTTATGAATTCCCAATCAAAAAAATAAGAAAGATGGATTGATATGCAATTAGCAGAAACACAACTTACCCAATTTCGAGAAATTGGCTATCTCGCAATTGATGGTTTTTTTACTCCAGTTGAAGCGGAGGCACTTCGACTTGAATTAGAACGAATATACAACACCGAACTCGAAAAAGGAATTGGCATCAATTGCGCAGTGCAAGAAGACGGCACTAAACGCGATAACGAAGGCGAACGCCAGAATCTACAAGTTATTCCGCTGAACAATCGTAGTGATTTGCACAAAGCGTTACCTTTTCATCCCAAAGTTGTCTCCGTTGTCAAACAACTCATCGGTGATGAATTCATGTTGCAATTGGATCAAGCGTTTTGGAAACCGCCGAAAGTCGGTATCGGTACGAGTTGGCATCAGGATAACGCCTATTTTAAAATTGCTGACCCATTACGTGGCACGGCTATGTGGATTGCTATCCATGATGCAAATGTTGAAAATGGATGTATACATGTTATTCCTGGTAGTCATCGTGAAATGTATGAACACTACCGCGATCCATTGAGCGACCACCATATCCGTTGCGATCCCCCTGAAGAACAAGCGGTGCCGATTGAATTGAAAGCAGGTGGTGTGCTTTTCTTCTGTTATGGTGTTGCGCACTGTACCAGATCAAACCTTTCAGATAAAGAACGTGCTGGGGCTGCGTTGCACTTTATCCATAACGATTTCGGCGGTAAGGAACTCTGGGAACGAGGTAGTGCCACCCGGCCGATGATTTTAGGTCCTTTGGCAACGGGTGGAGAAAAGGAGTTTGGCGAAAAGTTTGAAGGTAGGTGGCAAGAAGTGATGGACAATGTGCTTGTTTCTGTCTAAATGTCCCTTCATCTTAAGAATTTCATTTTCCCTAATGTATTGCCTTGAATATCTTCGTGATTTATAACTCACAAAATCCTTATTGAG
>JAPPES010000073.1:50233-97417 GCA_028824125.1 Candidatus Poribacteria bacterium | reverse complement strand
ACATTAGACATTAGACATTAGACATTAGACATTAGACATTAGACATTAGACATTAGACATTATAACGTTTTAATTTCGTAGGTCGGGTAGAGCGCAGCGAAACCCTTATGTGTCAATTTAGGGATAAATCCGTTGTGACAGTGTCTTCAGTCCCGTAGGGACGATATGTTTATAGATATGAGATGTATATATGTCCTTAGTCCCGTAGGGACGATATGTGTATCCCAACGACATATTTCTACATATCGTCCCTACGGGACTGAAGAGGAGTTGTTCAACGTTTTCTATAAACATATCGTCCCTACGGGACTAAATATGGGACAGTCTCAATGATAATGGGTTAGGCTATATTCGTTCTTGGTATTAGCAGACACTTCCGATTAAATCATTATAATGTCTATTATAGTGAAATCTAAAAATACGTGCACACTCCCTGGTAGATGCGGTTTCCTAACCGCATCTATGAGACTAAATAAACATTGGTTCGGTTAGGAAACCGAACCTACCGTAGTGTATAAATAATTATGGATTTTACTATAACATTCGCTTTTCCCAATTTAGTGGACAGACTCATTTTGACCACATTCTTGCAATTGCGACGTGGAGGTTTTTTGATGTTTAGACGCGTACATTTGTTAACTGTTGCAGGTTCGTTATGTTTTTTATTTTTCGCTTTGTTTTTCCCGTTAACAACCTATTCCCAAGAAGTAACGAGCGATGAGAAAATCATTGAACGTTATAAGCTAATGCTGAGCCGTAAACCGAAAGAGGGGAGTACATTCGACAGGCTCTATCAGTTTTACCTTGAAGGTGCTGGGTTAGATGCGATGCTCAGCGATTATCAGGCGGAGGCACAAGCGAAACCTGACGATGCTAACCTCCAACTCATCTTAGGGCATATATATAAACGGTTTGGGAAAGATGCTGAAGCAGTTGCAGCATATCAACGCGCTGCGGAACTCAAACCGGACAATTATTATCCCCATTTTGCGCTCGGGCAGATGCATGCAGCTTTGCGTCAGCATGAAGATGCAATCCAAGAGTTGACACAAGCTGCAACGCTATCTGAACAAGCACAAGATGTGCCTCCTGAAGAGTTAACAGCAATCTATAAGGCACTCGGGAACGCCTATTTTAGCCGTGATAGAGTTGACGAGGCAATTCAGGCATGGCAAAAAATATCTGAACTTGATCCGCAAGACATCTTCGCGCGTATTGAACTTGCCGACCTTTTCCGTGAACAGGAACTGTATGAACAGGCAATCGCACAGCATGAAGCGATTATTCAACTGAAAAAGGATGACCCGCACCGTATCTGTTTAAGTTACCGAGAAATCGGAAATATCCATGAGGCAAAAGGCGATTATCAGGCTGCGGTTAAAAGTTTTGATGATGCGCTTTCCCTTACTGCTCCAGGAAACTGGTTACGCAAAGACCTTCAACACCGCATCATCGGCATCTTCGCGGCGGACAGCAATTGGGAAGGCTTAATTGAATATTATCAAGGTAAACTTGAATCAACGCCAAACGAACCAGAACTGCTCGGATTGCTTGCTGCAGCATATATTGAAAATCAGCAGCTTGAAGAGGGCATCAGTACATACCGAAAAGGACTTGAACTTGCTCCAACCGACAAGAACCTACGTTTGAACCTTATCGCTTCCTTTCGCAATGCTGAAAGATTTGAAGACGCAGCGACCGAATACGAGGTGCTTAGTGAACAGGACCCTGATGATTTCGGTATCTACCGCGAACTCGGTGAGTTGTATTTGCATCTTGAAAATCAAGACAAGGCAAAGGCTGTATACCAAAAAATGATTGACCGTGATCCGAACAATCCAAGCACGTCCCTCATCTTAGCTGAAATTTACGCTGGGCATGAGTGGATAGAAGATGCTATCGCTCAATATGAGAAGGCTATCTCGCTCGTGCCTCATAATCTCGATTACATTGAATATTTTGGTGAATTTTATTTCCGTCAAGCAAATCGTGAGAAAGCACTTGAGACATGGAATCGGATGGTGGCTGATGATAAAGGCATCGCAGAGAATTACAACCGACTCGCACAACTGCTCAACGCGAAAAATTTCAAATCTGAGGCTATCGCTGCAGTGCGAAAAGCGGTTGCATTGATGCCAGATGAATACCGTTATCGTGAAACATTGGCGAACCATCTGATGGAGAATAAGAAGTTTGATGAGGCACTCGCGGAATACACAGCGGCGATGAAGCTTGCACCAAACGAGTTTTTTGCCGAAAAGATGGATGATAAAAGGATTGAACTCTATCGTCGGCAGGGTACACTTGCAGAAAAAATTGAGGCGTTGGAAACCGAACTTGAAAAACCCGGGTTAACCGATACCGATATGTTTGCACGCCAAAAGCAACTCGCCAAAATGTATCTCAAGTTAGGGAATATCACTTATGCGTTGGAAGTACTTTTGAAAGCAAAGCAACTTAAACCGAACGATGTCGTTGTGAACCGATGGCTTGCCGAGGTCTATGCCCGCCAAGGCAGGCGTGATGAGGCAAATGCTATCTATCTGCACTTAATCGAAGTAGACAGCGCAAATGCTCGCGAATACCATGCGAACATCGCAAAATCTTACCTCAACGTGATGGATTTTGGCGCGGCAACAACCGCGGCAAAACAGGTGATTGCAAACAGTCCTCGTAATCCTGAAGGGCATCAACTACTTGCACAAATTGCGAAACAATCCAGAAACTATGACACCGCTATAGACAGCCTAAAACAAGCGATTCGCTTACGACCAGAAGCGATTGATACCCGCGCGGAATTAGCAGCGACATATAAACTTTCAGGCAAACTTCAGCAAGCACTTGCACAGTATTGGCGGTGTTGGGAATTGAGTGATAACATTGGTGATAAACTCACTTTTGTTAAACCCCTCTCTGAAGTATATTATGACCTCGGTAGAAGCGGGGAATTTGAAGTCAAATTGAAGCAGTTGGCAAAATCAAATGTTACCTCGGTGGCACCCGTTCTGGCACTTGCTAAGCTTTACCGAATGGAAGGCGACCTATCGAGTGCTCGCTTCCAGTTGGCGCAGGCTTTAAACAAACGACGCGAAAATCCTGAACTTTTGAACCACTTAGTCCAAATTAGTGTAGACCTTGGGGATATACAGGACGCGCTCTCTTACCAGCAGCGGCTTGTTAAAGCAGACCCTGATTCTATCCACCAGCAAAAACTTGGTGAATTATTGTTTGATGCCGGACGGGAGCAGGAGGCGATTCAAGCATGGACGAAACTGCTACACGCAAAAAATCAAACACTTGAAGCGGATGTGAAACTCGCGGCTTTATTGCTTCAACATGGACTGTCAGAAGAGGCATTTTTGGTGCTTGACCGTGCAGCTGAAAAAATTACGGGTACAGACGCGCACATCCCTCTTTATCGGCTTGGCGTTATGTTGGTTGCAATGAATGAATCAGAACGCGCGACCACCTATTTCCACAAGATTCTTGACATGCCCGAATCTCCTGCAAATGCGTCAAAGCAGAAGGATACGAGACCTACGATTTTCGCTTCTTCTTCCATTCCCGGGGTTGACATCAACAAATTTGAGATTTCTCGTAGCAGTGTCGGACAGATTCAGAGCAAACCGACTTTTGCGGGTGGGCGTACGCCATGGATGCCGAAAACTTTTGAAGAGGCACAAGCTGGCGCTCTCGTGCAATTGACAACAATTGCACAACAGCAGGGAAAACTGCCTGAACTCGTTGAACATTTTGAAGCTGATGCTAAAGTAAATCCTACAGATATTAAGACACTTGAAACTTTAGCACAGTTCTATACCTTGATTCAGGACAACGACAAGGCTAAAAATGTTATTGACAAGTTGATTGAAATCTCGCCTAATGATTTGGCATATCAACCGTTACGATTGCAGCGTTCAATAGAGGAAAACCTCAGTTATGAAACGTTGAAACAAAATCTCGACGAAATGCCTGGGTTGGTGCCCGAAGCAAGACTCCGATATATCGCTGAATACGCCAAAAAACTTTATCGGAACAAGAAAAAAGAAGATGCCAGAAAACTATTAAGTGAAATGGAGAATATAAAAGTTACTGACTTCAGCACAAGTTATGTGTTAGTTGATGCTTTCCATGTAGTTAAAAAGATAGCTATCGCAGAGAAAATTCTTGTTAATCTCCCTGTTCCGCCGCAAAAGCAGCATGGGCAGTATAGATATCTGTTTCAAAAACTCACAGACGCTTACATTGATCGAGGAGAACTGAATAAAACGGTCGCGCTTTTTTGGACTTTTTGTGAACAAACAAAACCTAACGCATCGAATCCCAGACGCGTTGATGCACTTGCACTGTCAAACTATTATTATGGAAGCTATAGACCGGTTCAAACCACTTATCCCACCCCGACAACATACTTCAATCAGGAACGTTTGAATTATCTCCGATCAATCTTCCGTGAGTTTTGGATACGGGATCAACAAGAACGACTATATACAAAATTCCAAAAAGAATTAGACGCGGCAGAGGGACGGGACCGGACCTATCCCGGTTTGGCACTCAGTTACTGCTATTGGTGGGATGGAAAACGCGATCAAGCACAAGAAGTTCTCTCTGCATTGCAAAAGGAATTTCCAGATGACCTTACACTGAAGCTCAATACCGTTTTTGTCTCTATTCAGACTGGGGAATTTAGGGAGGCATTGGTTATGCTTGCGGATCTCGCTGAGAGAGAACCGAGAAACCGTCGCCAGTATTATGATCTTTTACTGCAGCTTGCCATTCATACAGGTGATACTGTTACTTTACGCGACTTGATCGCAAAAATTCTTAACTCGCCAACTAGTGCCCAGGAACTGTATGATTTCTCAGAAAGCCTACAAGAGGCAGGTTTCACACAATACGCGATTGCTGCTGCCAAAAAATCGATGGCGTTAGCAATGACGCAACGCAGCCCGAATTTTTTGATGAATTTAAGTCAACATCTTGGGCAACTCGGCAGAGGACAGGATGCAGCAGTCCTCGCGGAACGTGCATTACGTTTTGCCAACCAACCTGATCGCTACGGACGGACGATGTACGCATGGAACTTTCAACAAGCTGCAAATATCGCCGGCCGCTCAAAGAGTATGCAGGACCGCGAAAACCATTTCATCGCTGAAGTCCAAAAAAATCCGGATTCATTCCAAGCGCAGCTTAGACTTGCAATGTTCTATGAGGGTACCAACAAAATTGACAAAGCTTCAGAGGCCTTCAAAGCTGCGTTGAAATTGCAACCGAAGGACAGTGCAACCCGCCTCCGATACATCCAGATGTTAGAGCGAAATGAGAAAGCAGTGGATGCCATCCCCGAATATACCGTCCTTCTCAAGAACAACTCAACTGCCCTTGGATACAATTACCGTAATGCCATAGATGCGTTTGTTGAAGCAGGAAAAATGGATGAACTTATTGCTCTGACGAAAGAGGTGATTCTCCCTGTTGGACAATACGCAGGCAACGATTTTACCCAGAAAGTTGCGCAACGTTGTCTGACCGAAGATAGACCGCAAGACGCTGTTGAGATATTCGAGAAGATACTTGAAGTTCATCCAAGTTGGGACTATGTGTATCAAGAATTAGCATCTGCTTATCTTGCTGCTGGTGACCCTGAAAAAGCAATTCAGTACTTAACCGAAAAGCAGAAACTTGGAAAGACATCACTTTCGCGAACGCAGTTTGTGTTGAAACTTGCGGAATTCCATGAAAAAGCCGGCGGACGTGAGAAGGCAATCCAATACTTGCGCAAACAATCCAAAACTGACGACATATCTAACAGCCAAGTATCATACATCTTAAGACTTGCCAATCTCTATAAGCAAAACGATGAATCAGATGGTGAGAAAAGTGATGAATTAGCAAGCTTTATCGCAGAATATGAAGCGAAACTCGCCGAAAGTCCTTCAGATGCTAAACTCCTATATCTTGTGGCATCCATGAAACTTAAGGCGGATGATATTAAAAGCGCAAGTTTGCACGTCAATCATCTGCTTGAGAATGCACTTACGTCTGTTAGCACCCAGCGGCTTTATAATCTTGCTAACGCATGTGAAGGTAACGAACTTCAATTCCGTTTGCTTGAGGCTGCCGCAGAGAAACTTGAAAGTCAAAATTCATGGGATCTTGAAGGATGTTACAAGAGACTGGGAGAGGCTTATGCCAAGGCAAATGAATTGGAAAAAGCACAAAACGCTTTTCGTAAGATGGGTACCATCCAAACTATGCGAGATAGTTCAAGAAGCGTGTATGAAAAAAGACAACTCGGTTCAAAATACATGCAGCATCAAATGTGGGACGATGCCGAAGCTATCTTTACCGAAATTATTAACGATCTTTCTGCCTCTTCGTATGACCGTGAGTATGCACAAGATAGGTTCATGCGGATAAAACAGCAACGCGGTGATCTTGATGCCACAGAGGCGCTTGCCAACAAAATCCAAGAGATGAGTATCGGCATGCAGCGCGCGATGGCAGCAGAACTCGTGCAACGTAATGAAGAAGATAAAGCCGTAGAAATTTATGAACGAATCGTGAAAACGGTGCCTGAAGACTTCAAATCTCGCACGCAACTGGCAAGGCTCTATGCAAGCATGGATCAACACGAAAAAGCTTTCCAAACATGGAGGGAACTGCTTGAAGCAGACCCAGAAAACACAAAGTCCCAGGATGGACTTGTCAAAAGTTATCAAGATGCTGGTAAACTCAACGAGGCACTTGAACTTGCGAAAAAATACATTGAAGCCGAACCGGAAATTGGTGTCCATTACGTACGACTCGCTAAACTCTATGCCGATGAAGACAGGGCGGATGAAGCTATTAACACATATCAAAAAGCAATTGAATTAGCGCATGGAGACAGGCAAATTCATCTCAATATGGCAGCACTTTATTTTTCCAATGATAACATAACGGAGACTGAAAGATCATATAGGGATGCCATTCAATACACAGTATCAGATTATGATCGGCGAAATATCGAACGGAAATTGATTAACCTTTATCGTTATCAGGGAAATTTAGAAGAGATGCTACAAAAGGCTGAAGATGAAGGCACACTTACTTTTGAGATGCAAAAAGTACGTGCCGAACACCTTCGCAATGCTGGCGAATTGGAAAAATCTGTTGAGGCTTATAAGAAAGCACGCGACATGACAACCAGTTCTTATGAACAAGAAAGAATCTCTGCTGAATTGCTCGAAGTATACGTGGAACTCGGCGAAATGGACTCGGTCATAGAAATCTACGAAACACAAGCGAATACGAATACAAACAGTAGGACACTCAGCTACAGTTCGACAGGTATTACAGCGAGATACGCTGTAGATACCGCACGTGATACTTTAATTAGTGCTTTCAATAATCAAAGTAAACTTGATGATTTGAAAACACATTATGAGGGTAAACTTGGAGAGAATAAGGAAAATCGTGTGGCACTCACAATATTGGCAAAAATATATTGGGATGCAGAGGACTATCAAAAGGCTGCTGAAATGTATGAAGCACTCGGCAAAGCAAAATCTGATAATTTGCGCAATTTATACTATGCCGCGGCTGCTTTAGAAAAAAACAAACAACCTGAATTGGCAAAAGAGATGCTCAAACAAGCGGAAAAGGCACTTGCATCCAGCAGCAGCAAAAAAAGTGATATGTGGTTTCTTGGCACGGTCGCAACTTTCTGCATTGAAAATAAGATGTTCGAACCAGCGATTGAACTGACTAAATCTGCTCTTGATGAAAGTGGCAGCTACGGTGGTAGTTCGATTCAGCATACTTTGCGCAAAATGCTTGCGAAAAGCTACCGCGAGACAAAACAGTACGAAGAAGCTATTGGGACATATCAAGAGATGGCAAGCAAAGCCACATCTGACAGTACGCGAAATTGGGCAAAAAATGCAATCCGTGAAATCGCTAAAGACGGAAAACTTTACGAAAAATGGGTACCGGAACAGCTGAAGAAGGTTGAGGAGAACCCCAACGATTCCATGCTCATCTTGAAACTTGCCGAAAGTTATGAAGCCACCAATAAAATGAAAGAAGCGGTTGCGCAATATGAAAAACTTTCCACATTGCAACCCCAAAAAACGCAGTGGCACAAAAAACTTGGTGACCTTTATCAAAATCTGCCGCCAGAGAGACGGAAGACAGGTAAAGTAACTGAAGGCACTGCACTTAGCTTAGATGGCAATGGAAGTTACGTCGAAATCAACGACAGCGAGCCATTAAACAACATTACGGACCAGGTAACGGTGTCTGCTTGGATTAAACTTAACGCTTTTCCTGAAGATTATGCACCTCTAATTTCCAAAACTGATGAAAGGGATCCCGAATTCAAAAATCGAAGTTACTTCGTGAATCTTAAATCGGATGGATCGATTCGGTTCGCAGCATCCCCAAAAGGTGAGAGTGACGTAAACCTTTATTCTCCAAAGAGTATCATTGAACTCAACACTTGGCACCACATTGCAGGTGTGATTGATGCCCAAAACGATACCATCAAATTTTTGATTGATGGAGTTAAAGTAAGTAGTAAAGATTTTAAGGGCGTGAAAAGTATATATAATAGCAAACTACCACTCCGAATTGGGTGGACCCAAGAAGAAGTTGATGCCCATGCCTCTGTTAACGGATTAATTGATGAGGTGCGTGTATGGAACGTTGCACGTACTATAGATGAGATTCGTTCCGGCATGAACAAGCAGTTGAATGGAGACGAAACCGGTTTGGTCGGATATTGGAAATTTGATGAAGAAACAGAAGGTAGAATCTTTGATAGTTCACCGAATAAAAATGATGGGAAACTCATTGGCAATGCTAAACTTGTACCTTATACCCGTCCAATCTTTGAGAGTGTTGAAGGCACTGCGCTTGCGCTTGGCGGCAACGGGAGTTTCGTTGAAATCGGTGACAGTGAGTCTTTAAACAACATTTCGGATAAGGTGACGGTATCAGCATGGATTAAACCAACCAGTTATCCAAACAATTATGTACGCATTATCTTTAGAAGTGATGAGCTAGTACAGGACAATGAGAAACGTAGTTACGTCTTAGCTATTAGAGAAGATGGTAAACTAAAAATAACCTCATCGCCTAAGGGAGGAGGTTATACATCCCTCTATTCGGCACCTGGTCTCATCAAACTAAACGAATGGAACCACGTAGCAGGTGTCATTGATGCAAAGAACGATTTCATGAAAATTTTCATTGATGGCGTTCAAGTTGGTCATAGAAATTATAATGGAAAAGGAAGTTTCTATCAATGCCGTCTTCCATTACGTATAGGTGCTACACATAGAAAAGACCAGGAGGCACAATCCTCTTTTATCGGACAAATAGATGAGGTGCGTGTATGGAACGTCCCCCGTACTGAAGCCGAAATTCGGGCAGATATGAACAAACAGCTAAATGGAGATGAACCGGGTTTAGTCGGTTATTGGAAATTTGACGCAGAAACGGCGGGTGTTGTCGCCGATTCTACGTCTAACAAGAATGATGGCAAATTCATCGAAAATGCTAAACTTGAGTCTTACACCCGTCCAATTTTTGAGACCTTGAAGACTGAGCATTTGACAAAGGCGACATCTTCTTACGGAAAAGCGATTGAACTCAAACCAGATTCATATCAAAATTACGCCTCATTGGCAAAATTATTTGTAAAAATGAACCAAACCGCTGATGCAGAAAAGATATACCGTCAAGCGTTAGATGCTTCTCTATCACAGAGCAACTACAATTCCGCAATTCGCGCAATTTCTGAACTTTACGCTGGCGAAGGGCAAGAAAACAAACGCATTGCTATCCTTGAAGAGTTCAAATCAATTGTGGAAAAGAGTGCTACACTTCAAGAAAAGTTAGCGGATCTCTATAAAAAAACAGGTGAGACTGAAAAGGCTGAACTTGCCAACGCCAAGTGGTTGAAGATTCGACAGAAAGTGGTCAACAAACAGAGTGCATATTACCAACGCAGGTTTGCTGAAGAACTCCTCGGTAAAGAACTCTTTCCTAAAATAGCACAAAAGTATGCAAAACGTGCGTTACAAGACTATACGGGAACGAGTTATTATTACCCCATGACACTTGGGCATGCATGTATTGCGAATGGACTCTATGATGATGCGTTAAGAAATTACAGATACGCTTTAAGTATCATGTCCACAAATTCATCATCGAACTATTTTTGGGAACAAGTGGCTGAAGCAAGCAAGCGGGCAAATGATAAAGAACGTTATGCTCAAATGCTGAATACATTGACAGATACTATTCCATCAGAAAATTCAAGTAATCGTGCAAATGCTTACCGTGTTTTAGCACAGTACTATAGTGAAAATGATACGCCTGAAAACGCCGAAAACTATCTTTTGAAAACTGGGTTTATACCTGAAACGCGTTGGATAACGCTCGGACCGTTTAAGAATAGAGATTCAAGTGGTGTTTTATACGCCTATATCCCTGAGGAAACCACACAAATTGACACAACTGCAAAATACTTCGGGAGAAATAAGGATAAACTCATCAGTTGGGAAAAACCGAGCGATACTAAATTAGATGGACGTTTTGACTTCGGCAACAAAGACGGTATCAATGATTGGTGCGCAGCTTATGTATGGGCGGTTGTTATTTCGCCAGATGAACGTGACATTACATTCCGATTTGATAGCGATGACCAAGGGATTATCTGGTTAAACGGGAAGAAGGTCTTTGAACATTCCAGAGCTAGTATTGGTGGTGGTGCTGCACAAATTGATCGCCATACCATTCCAGTTACATTGAAACAGGGAGAGAACACAATCCTTATCAAAGTCTGCAATTCAAGTCAAACTTGGGATATGTATATGCGGATTACTGACGCTGACGGCAATTCGTTTGAGGATTTGAAATTCAAAACTGCCGATGCGTTGTTGAACGCGCCGCCTCCCGAACCAACGTTCCACCTAAATGTCAACCTCGGCTTAGCGGAATATTACAGTAAAAACGACATGCCCGATAAGGCAATGGAACAGATGCTGCAAACAGGTTTCATTCATGAAAATGTGTGGTTGATTCTCGGACCATTTGATAACAACGGTGGTATCGGATATAATACTGCTTACATTGCCGAAGATACTACACAAATTGACCTGACTGCAAAATATGAAGGCTTAGGCGAGCAGATAAGTTGGAAAAAGTTTGCAGATGATGCGTTTGATGGGTTTATTGATTTAGGGAAGGACATTAATTGGCGTGTTTCCTACACATGGACAACCATTACCTCACCTGATGAACGGGAAGTACAATTCCGATTTGGCAGTGATGATGAGGGTAAAGTTTGGTTAAATGGCAAAGAGGTGTTTGCGAAACCAAATGGGGGATGGGCAGTCGTTGACGATAGCATTATTCCCGTAACGCTCAAAGCTGGCAAAAACACTGTCCTTGTCAAAGTTTGCAATGGTGAATTGAGTTGGGGTTTCTATTTACGTATTACGGATGCGGACGGAAAACCTTATGACGATTTGAAAATTGACGATGTGGAAGACAAGTAACACAAGACGTTCCTATTTTCGTCAGGTTATTTAGTTTTCGGTTTTCTGCTATATTTTATCACAAATGTTAATATTTTATAATAGCATCGTAAGTCGGGTAGAGCGGTAGCGAAACCCATAGGCGTCAATTTAGTAAGTAACGTGTGTGTATCTGACACACCTTTCGCCCCTCTGGGGCTTGCTTCCTGACGGGATTAACGTTTTCTATACACCTTTCGCCTCTCCGAGGCTATGGTCAATCATATCTCAGCACCAGCGGTGCGGAATGTGTATAGAATCCGTATCACCCAAAACCGAAAGCACCAGCGGTGCGAAAGGTGTATGGACTAAATCGGGTTTACAAAGTCATCTCACAAGATACATGTTCTTAAATTGACACCTATGGGTAGAGCGGTAGCGAAACCCGACCTACGAAATCAACTATCAGTAACACGTATCAACTGACAATTTTTAAAACTAAATAACCCTGAGAATCAAATAAAAAAGTTGTATTTCAGATGCGTTTTTGCTATATTAAGGTTAAAGTTCTATTGAAACCTTAATAGGAGGATTCCTGATGGTACGATCAATAATATTTTCCGTCTTAACCATACTCATGTTTATCACAGTTAGCACTCTTACGGCAGCTCTTGAAGATGGTCTCGTCGTCTATTTCACATTTGACGATGTTGAAGGTAAAACGATTCGTGATAGTTCCGGCAACGGACTTGACGCAAATATCGTGGCAAATGCTGAAATTGTTAAAGGCAAGAATGGTAATGCAATTAAAATTACTGCTGAAGGTGCAGATTGTGTAAACGTTCCCGCTGACGAAAAGCTGAAAATCAGCGGGGAGATCACGATGGCAGCCTGGATATACCAGGAAGCGTGGAGTAATGATGGGCAGTGGTTCGATAAAAATTGCCATAACGGAGGTGAGCATACTTCCTACGGTATGGGCGTTTTTGAGAACGGTAGGAATATGAATATGTTTTTGGGAACAGGTAATGACCGTCCCAGATTGAACAAGGCACATTCGCTAAAAGAAAAAACGTGGCACTATGTTGTCGGCACCTACGACGGTAGCGCTATGAAAGTCTACGTTGATGGCGAGTTGGCACTTGAACATGCTCAGGAGTTTAATTTTACTGGCACAAACGACCAAGACTTACGGATTGGTTGTGCTAAAGACCGAGGACATTACGCCTTTGATAACGGTATGATTGACGATGCTGCTATATGGAGTCGCGCTCTTGACGAAGGTGAAATCAGTCAGGCGATGGGAGGAGAACTTCTCGCTGTGACACCAAAAAATAAAGTCGCGACAACATGGGGCAATATCAAGCAAAGAATTGCTGTCTATTAACCGTTGACTTTCGTTATGTTTTTTAATGGCACAGGTGTCCGCTTCACAAGTTAGGCATCTGTGCTTTCTTCTGTAAAAAAGGATACAAAATGATAAAAATCGGAATTGTTGGCATCGGGTTTATGGGAATGATTCACTACTACGGCATCCAACGAGGGAGGGGGGCGGAGGTGGTCGCCATCTGTACGCGCGACCCGAAAAAACTTGATGGCGATTGGACCGGGATTCAAGGTAATTTTGGACCGCGCGGCGGTATGGAAGACCTCTCTAATATCCGAAAATATAGCGATATTGACCAGATGCTCGCCGATGAAGAGATTGATCTGGTTGATATATGTTTACCGACACATCTTCATAAATCTGTTAGCATTGCGTCTCTCCAAGCAGGAAAACACACCCTCGTTGAAAAACCGATCTCTATTGACATTGATGATGCAAATGAAATTGTTGCACTCGCTGAACAGACAGACAAAGAATTTATGGTGGCACACGTTCTCCCCTTCTTCGCTGAATATGCGTACGCAAAGAAACTGGTCGAAAGCGGAGAATATGGTGAACTTCTCGGCGCGCATTTTAAACGGATTATCTCTAAACCGAGTTGGTCGCGAGACATCGCTGATATTGAAAAGAGTGGCGGTCCTGGTATTGATTTGCATATTCACGATACGCATTTTATTCAACTGCTCTGTGGTGTTCCCGATGCGGTATTTTCACAAGGTAAATTGGCAGGCGGTAATTTCGTAGACTTTTTGACAACGCAATACATCTACAACGATAAGGAACTAACGGTGAGCTGTTCATCAGGCGCAATTTCACAAAAAGGCAGAGCCTTTTCGCATGGATTTGAACTCTTCCTTGAAAAAGCTACGCTACTGTTTGATTTCTCTACCCTTGCTGGTGAACCTTCTACGGCAATGCCGCTGACTCTCCTCACAGAGGATGGCACAGTTGAACAGGTGGATTTAGGAGAAGTTGACCCAATTGACGCGTTCACTGCTGAGATTCAATACGCTGTTGATGCAATTGATTGGGAGGAAGAACCCACTGCATTGTCTGGTGTCGGTGCAAGAGACGCGCTCCTACTCTGCTACAAGGAAGCGGAATCGGTTAAGACAGGAGAAGTTGTGGCAGTTCGCTAATCCACATTGCTCAAATGAACAAATTCTATTCTGTCAGTTCTATCGGTGAACTCTACGTTCCTACTGAATGTCGCGATGCGGTGTTTGCACGTGGAAGTGTAAGGTTGTTTGCGCATCAAGAGTTAAAAAATATCGGACGTATCTTCACACACATTCAACGTGGTGGTGTGGCTGTTGCCGAAGGCGAATGGGAACAAATTACCACCATAATGGACTATATCCAGCGACATAAAAAGGAATTATCTACGACAAATAACGGCAGAGCTGAAAGAGGTAAGTCACGTTACCAACGCAGCAATCCGAAACAGGATCGAGAAGCAGCACTATTAAAACTGATGTGTTGGGCAAATCAAAAAGGCATTTTACAGGTTGAACCTGCTCCTGTTGGACCTTATTTATTGGAATTGATTGGCGAACCGCCAGATGTGAATGAAGACTGTCCGTTTCTTGTGCCTGTCTTAACTGTTCAACGCATTCAAAACGCGCTTCAAGAGACCTATCCTATCCATGCCTTAGATGTGTCCCTTGTTGCGTCTGAAAACGTCCTCGCGCCACGTTCTCAGGAAACGATTGAATGTTTTCAAGAGGCATTGCAAAGTGTGTGGAGCGGAAATTTGCCGAGCAAACCGATAGTTGCAGACATCGGTTGTGGCTGCGGATGTTTAACGCTGCTTGCACAGCAGGAGTTAGGTGAAGCAAAAATATATGCATCTGATATACTTCCAGAGGCGATAGCAACGACAAAATTGAACCTTCAACGCCTACTTCCAAATTCAGAGAATGTGCAGGTTATGCAGCCTGGAGATCTGTTTGATCCGTTCCCGTCAGTCCAATTTGACATCGTTATTTTCAATGCCCCGTGGGTTGTTGCGCGTGTCCGAAACAGAGCGGAATTGGCAATCCACGATGAAAAACAACAGACATTAAAACGTTTTTTTGAACAGGTCCCGAACTACTTAAAACCGGGTGGAACTTTGCTATTAGGCTATGCAGATGCCTCTGGACCAAAAGCAATCGCTAACCTTGAAACAATAATAGATGAATCAGGTTTTGCCTGCAAGGACCTTTTTAAAAGGCGAGTCGCAACGCATCGGTCTAAACGGAAGTGGGAACACATTCAGGTTTATGTTTTAACATGAGTTCCATAAATAAAAATGTTCGCAACTTATATCGTGTGTTCTCATGTATCAGTGTTTTTTGTAGCACAATCTGTATGAAGTTTAAGTTATTAATTCGGTAATTGGCAAGGTTAGGAAACCTTGCCAGCAGCAGGTTTACATCTCTGCTGGCGAGGTTTCCTAACCTCGCCACATTACCCAATTTATTTTTTAATCTTCATTTAGATTGTGTCCCATCAGGTGCAAACTAAATTCCTACAAATACGGAACTCACGTTGTTTTGGATAGAAAAACAGAGCTACAGTTCAATCCCGTACAACCGAAACCGTCATCCCATCCTTAAGTTTGTGCTGACCATCAATAATCACTTGTGTTGCAAGTGCAAGGCGCGAGTTAATTTCTATTTCGCTACCGTATACGCCTCCCACGTTAACCTGTTTTAGGCGCGCCACATTTCCCTCAACGACAAAAATGCTCCCTTTTCCATTCTGAATCTGCAGCACGGCACGACGCGGTAGCAACAAGACATTTTTCCGCTCACCCGTTTTGATGGAGATAGTGATCGATGTGCCCGGTTTTAATGCGCTATTGTCAACTGGTGCAGGAGAACCGTTTTCAGTGTTCATGCCTACAAAATTACGTAGTGTTGCATGAACAACGACTGTATTCTCTCCCTGCTTGACAGTAGGACTGATGAAATCTATTGTCCCGATAATGTTTTGAATACCGGATGCAGTAGAGATTAGCACCATATTTCCGTTCTTAATTCGGTTTATATCGCTTACAGGCACTGTCCAAACGGCTTTGAGAACGTCTACAGCAACAACTGTATACACAGGTTGACCAGAAGAAGCGGCGGTTTTGGCATAGTCCCCAAGTTCTTGATGACGCTGCGCAATAACACCATCAATGGGAGAAATAATCGCTGCCTGATTCACCTGTTCCCGCGCGAGTTTCAACTGTTCTTCTGCTTCACTGACCGCAGACTTCGCAATAGCAATTTCGCGTTCCCAAGCTTTCGCGTCTACAAGTTTTTGAGCAGTAACCAAATTAGCTTTCGCTTGCGTAATTTTAGATTCAGCTGCAGCAATTTCACGCTCCCACCCTTTGCTCTCAACTATTTTCTGTGCAACAACTAATTCTGCTTTTGCTTTCTCCACAGCAAGTTGGGCTGAACCGTCTTTAAACTGATTTGCTGCGGCAACTGCTTCTTCATATCGGCTTTTTCCCAGTTTGTACCGCGTTTCTGATGATTCAAACGCGCTGTCACTGATAAGTTCCTTTTCGTGAAGCTCCTTATTCCGTTCATAATCCGAAGTCGTTTTCGTAAACTCTGTTTTTGCACGTTCCAGTCCCTGTTCTGATGTGACTTTTGCGCGTTCAAGGTTCGACTCGGCAACTTTGAGGGCAGATTCTGCTTGTATCAACTGATTACGAATCCGGATCTCAGCGAGTGATTTTGTTTCTTCATGTTTCGCCTCCGCCTCCGCAACTGCTTCTTTTGCTGTCACAAGTTGCGTCTCTACGCGCGTTTGCGCATTTGCTTCTGTCGTTGTGAGTTGCGACTTTGCAACGCTTAATGCTACTTCAGCCTTTATTGCCGCGATACTTGCCTCACGCGCGCTGATCTGGGCAAGCATATCCTCTTTTGCTACCTTCTGTCCAGCTTCCACATTGAGTGCAACGATTTTACCTGGGATATTGGCAAACACTTTCACTTCTGCACGTGGTTGCAAAAATCCGTTATAACTCTTTTCTGAGACAATTGTAACACGTCGTGGCGTTTCAACTTGGACAGGTGTTGGCTGTCCTGTCTCTGCTGGTTGTTCTACCTCTTGAGAAATCACATCACTTCCGCTGAAATAACATATAAGGAAAGCAATGAATATTATGATTATAAAATTCGGTTTCAATACTGTTACCTCCCATTAAAAAATAAAGGTTCTCAGAATAAAGAACACATGTTATTGTCTTTATCAGAAAACCTTAGCTGGACTTAAGTTTATCCTTGAAGTCCTTTGTAAACTTTTTCATTTTCGGATGAATTGCGAATTGGCAGTACGGCTGTTTCGGATTCAATTGAAAATAGTTTTGGTGATAGTCTTCAGCCAGATAAAAGACATCAATTTCCGTGATCTCCGTGACAATCGGGTCATCCCACATTCCCGATTTATCCATTTCCGCTTTGGATTCTTCGGCGATGCGCTGCTGTTCTTCAGAATGATAGAAAATTGCAGAACGGTACTGTGTGCCAGTATCATTCCCTTGTCGATTTAATGTCGTTGGATCGTGTGTATGCCAGAAAACTTCCAACAGTTCTTCAAAAGAGATCACTTCCGGGTCAAACGCTATTTGCGCCACCTCTGCATGTCCTGTCATCCCCGCACAGACAGCGCGATAATCGGGATTTACAGTTGTGCCGCCTGTATAGCCTGAGACGACTTTATGCACGCCTTCCAGCTGCTGAAAAACTGCCTCAACACACCAAAAACAACCCGCACCAAATGTTGCAGTTTCTAATTGCATTTCTTCTCTACGGTTTCCACACTTGGTAAACACCGCAATACTCCTACAATCTGGAAATTCTTTTTTCAGTGAAAGTATAATAGCACAAGTGGATAAGTTATGCAACCTGCTTCTTGTTCAGGGTATGAAAAGTGATTGACAAAATATCAATATGATGGTACTATAAATAAAATTATAGGCACGTTTGGTGTATCATATAGGTGAACCGATGAAAATAACGAAATTAGAAACGTTTCTTGTGCAGCCGCGTTGGCTTTTTCTAAAAATTCATACTGATGAAGGATTAGTCGGTCTCGGTGAACCGATTTTAGAAGGACGCGCGAAGACGTGCGCGCAAGCAGTCGATGAACTTGCCCCTTATCTGATTGGTGAAGACCCAAGACGTGTTGTGCATCATTGGCAAGCGATGTATCGGCACGCATTTTACCGCGGCGGTCCCATTCTTACGAGTGCGCTGAGTGGCGTTGAACAAGCACTCTGGGATTTGGCAGGAAAATCGCTTGGTGTTCCAGTGTATCAGCTTTTTGGTGGACCGACTCGCGACCGTATTCGGTTGTACAAAGGTGGTGGCGATCCAGAGGGTATTAAGGAATGGATTGACAAAGGGTTTACCGCATTTAAAACAGGTGTGGCAGGTGGCAGACCCGCACGTATCATCGAAAACAAAGCATTCATAGACAGAGCCGTTGAGCATTTTGCAGCACTGCGTGAAGCCGCGGGCACAGAGGTTGATTTGGCAATTGACTTCCACGGCGCGGTGAGTCCACAGACAGCAAAGGTGTTGATTAAAGCATTGGAACCGTATCAACCGATGTTTGTTGAGGAACCGATACAGTGCCAAAATGTAGACACACTTGCAGAAATTGCGCGTAGCACACATTTACCGATTGCTACAGGTGAGCGGATTTTCACCAAATGGGGATTCCGTGAGATTTTAGAGAAACAGGCGGCGTCTATTTTGCAACCAGACCTATGCCATGCGGGGGGTATTAATGAAGTGCGTATCATCGCTGGGATGGCAGAAGCATATTACGGCGGCATTGCACCGCACAACCCGCTCGGACCTATTTCGTTAGCGGCATGTATCCAGTTAGATGCTTCTATTCCGAACTTTGTGATGCAAGAACATACAACCCTCGGTGAAGGGTATCTCAAAAATCCATTTGTTTTCAAAGACGGATTTGTTGAACTGCCGACAGATCCTGGTTTAGGCATTGAACTGGACGAAGATGCACTCGAAGATAAAATTGACCACGATTGGAGAAATCCAGAATCCTACCATCCAGATGACGGCTCCGTTGTGGATTGGTAAGACATAGTCATCAGTTATCGGTTATCAGTTAAGAGCCTCTTGTGGCAGTCCAATTAACTGTTTTCTTCACAACAACCCTCTTTAACTGACAACTGATAACTGCAAACTGACAACTAATAAAAACTATGAAATTTATAATGTTTACAAAACATCTGGAAGGTTTAGAAATTCCAGAGATTATCACTGCGTTACAAGCAGTGGGTGTTGAAGGTGCTGACCTTTGTGTGCGTCCCGGTTATCCGGTGAACCCTGAAAATGCGGAAAAAGAATTACCTGCAGCTGCGAAACAGTTTGTGGAAGCAGGTTTGTCTATTCCACTTGTCACAACGCCTGGCGATTTTTTAGACCCTTCTAAAGACGAAACAGCCCGCGTTTTTGCTGCTGCGGGTGAAGCAGGTGTTGAAAATATCAAGTTGGGATATTGGCATTGGCACGCTGGAGATAGCGGGTACTGGGATCAGGTTGATTTTATTCGCAGCCAACTTGACGGGTTCGCCAAACTTTCTGAGAAATATGGGCCGCGCACGTGCATTCATAACCATTCGGGAACTTCTATGGGGCTAAACTCATGCGCGGTGATGAACTTAGTGAAGGGGTTTGACCCACAACACGTTGGCGTTTTTGCCGACACAGGACACCTATCAATAGTTGGTGAACCGATCAACATGGCACTTGATATTGTCAGATCGCACCTTGCTGTTATTGCCTTCAAAGACCTTGCACGTTCGCCCGGAATGAAGGGCGGTAAAGTTGTCCGCATGGGAAAAGGTTTTGTTGATTGGGAAACAGCACTTGACACGCTAAAAACAATAGAATTTTCAGGGCCTGTCAGCTTCCATAGTGAATATGGTGGTGAACCTGTGGACAGTGTGATTGATCTTGCTCGCGTAGATGTGCGATTCATTCGCGCTTTGATGGAAAAATAAGGAGATAGCATGGGACAATTTCAGTTGGGGTTAAATACAAGCACAATTCGCCCTGCCGATTTGATGGATAAAATTCGGATTGCAGGGGAAACTGGCTATACAGCGATTGAGTTGTGGAATAACGATTTATCGGATTACGAAGAGCAGGGCGGTTCACTTGCTGATGTGAAAAAAGCACTTGATGACCATGGACTTGCTGTACCAACCGTCATTGCCTTACATGGATGGCTCAATGCAACTGGGACTGAACTTCAAAATGCATTGGAAGATGCGAAAAAACGGATGGCGCAAGCTGCCGCTGTCGGTGCAACCTATATCATCTCAAGTCCGCCGCGTGAGGTAGCAGACCTGCAATTAGGTGGCGAAAATTATCGCGAACTGCTTGAACTCGGACGTGAATTTGGTGTTAAACCTGCAATGGAATTCCTCGGTTTCGTTGACGGTGTTAATCAGGTGAAACATGCATGGGAAGTGATAGAAGTTGCTGATCATCCAGATAGCACAATTGTGCTGGACCCATTCCATATCTATCGGGGTGGCGGAGAAATAGCGGATATGGAAGGTATCCCTGGCGAAAAAATCGCAGTCTTCCACTTCAACGATGCACCTGCTGAACCTGCACGTGCAGAACAGACTGATGCGGATAGGGTTTATCCGGGTGATGGTATCCTTGACCTAAAGCGGATGATCTCTATTTTGAAAGACGCAGATTATTCAGGTGTCATCTCGTTAGAGTTGTTCAATCCGAGTTATTGGGAGGAAGACCCTGCAGAAGTTGCTCGGATTGGGTTGGAAAAGATGCGTGCTATTGTAGAATCGTAAAAAGTATCGCTGCCCTTTGTTCTTATAAATTAATAGGCTAACAGTGGGTTTGGATATAATAGGAGGTTCATACCTATGAAATTATATGGCAGAAAACAGAAAATGTGTGTTTTGATCATTTGCCTTATGACTATCGTTGTCCTATCTTCCTGCGGTAAATTGGAAGGTGAACCACAAGGTGAACCACTCTACAAAGATGATACACTTGACCTATTTGAGGCATTTTTTCGTTATAAATTTGAAAACAATCACTCTGGAGCGCAACAAAATGCAGATGCGTATTTCTTGCAAATTGAAAAGAAAGACCCTTCTCCAAAATTTCTTGGACGGTTTAAGAAACACTCTCCACCGGTAAAGAAGGGTTCGAAATTTGTAATGGGAAAAGGGCTTCTGTTCCGAATTGATAGTTATAAACAAGTTGGTAGGAATAGTGTTGAAATTCGTGGCGGATACGATGAGGGTAATCTTAGCGCTTCCTGGGCTACCTATACTGGATTGAAAAAAAAAGGCAAATGGACATTTAAGTCTGTTGGTCCAGTGATAGTTGCATAAAACTTCAATAAACTCAAATTATTTGTAAAACGGAATCATAATAAAATAAGGAAACACTAAATGAACTATGTTGATGGATTATTGTCATCGTTGACGCGTATAAAAGATGCGCGAACTGGACGCGCCTCCTCGTGGGACACCACAGGACGCAACGGTGATGCATGGAAAATTGCGCCCGGTGAAACGTGTGTGCTGGCAGATATAAAAGGTCCCGGATGTATTAATCATATTTGGATGACGCAGCGGGATGGATATCGGAACGTACTAATTCGGATATTCTGGGACGATGAAGAACATCCGAGTGTGTTATGTCCGTTAGGCGATTTTTTTGGTCTTGGAAACGAAATCGTGAACTCTTACGATTCCATTCCGTTTTCAGCATCTACACACAGCAACAATCAATTTAATACAGGGTGTGCGCTCAACTGCTATTTGCAAATGCCGTTTAACCGTTCTGCTCGTATTGAGCTTGTCAACGAAGGTGACACACCGCACCGCCAATATTTCTATGTTGATTATGAGCTTTACCCTACGCCGCACGGTGAAGAAACTGCTTATTTTCACGCGCATTTCCATCGTGAAAATCCTTGTGATGGATGGGGACACGAAATTAAGGTTAATACAGCGGAAGCAAACATCATCAATGCGGAACGTCTCGCTTGGGATAACAACTATCTTATTCTATCTGCAGAAGGTAAAGGACACTATATCGGTTGTAACCTTTCTGTTAGTAACTTCCAAGGCACGTGGTGGGGTGAAGGCGATGATATGATATGGATAGATGGCTACAAGTGGCCTCCCGATTTGCACGGCACTGGGTCAGAGGATTATCTCAATCAAGCGTGGGGCATGCAACAGAATGCATTCGCCCATAACGGCTCATCTATTCACGAAAACAGGACCAACGGTTATCAGACATCTTATGTATTTCATCTGGAAAACCCTATCCGTTTTGAGAAGGAAATTCGGGTGACAATTGAGCATGGACACGGTAACCATCTTAGCAACGAGACGTCCTCTGTTGCATACTGGTATCAGATAGAGCCGCATAAACCGTTTGGTGTGCTACCCGTTGCACAACGCAAACCGGTGCTAAAAGATGAAGATGGAAAATGGGTTATTGATGAGGCAAACCAAACGCCATCATCTGACCTTGTTCTCAACGATGAAATGAAACAGAAAAAACAACAATGGCAAGAGAAACAATAGATATAAATTTTTGCCCTAAACTGAACAGAGGAGATATAAAATGCTGACGTTTTTCCAACATTTCCTTATCGGAAAAATGGAAGAAGAAACACAAAATGACGAGGAGGTAATTGATCAAGAACAAACCCACGAAACGCCTAATCCTGATCCTCCAGAACCTATTGAAGAAAATACAACAGAGGAAATATCTGATAGTGAACAGATGGAGTCTGATTCTGACGTTTCGCCAGAGGTGCCTGAAACACCTGATTTAGAAGAGGTTCCTCACCCTGAAGAAACACCAGAAGATGTTGTCCTATCTGACTTAGAAGAAACATCTGAACCTCAAGAAGCGTCTGAAGTTGAGATGATACTTGAAGCTGAAGATATATCAGAGGGACAGGAGGTTTCTGAAGTTGAGATGATGTCTGAGACAGAAGAAGTACCTGAAGTTGGTGAAACATCTACAACTGAAGAAGCGCTGGAGGTAGAAACGACACTTGAAGTAGAGGTAGTAACGACACTTAAAGTAGATGAAGATGATGAAGATAAAAAAGAAGAACCTCAGCCAAGTGAACCGCAAATACCCTATTCCGTTGGTGAAAGCGAGGAATTATATGATTTCGTAGCGATGTTTGAGGAGAGCAAGTCCTCCGGTGCCGAACACGTATCTGCAAACATGGCAGATACTGCGGGCGGTGTTACAAAACCTGCGCTTTTTGAACACCCACCATCGACTGATTCTGCACGAATTGTTTATGAATTAACCCTACCGTCAGTTGAAGAGAATGAAAATCTCTTTCTATATTTCAGTATCGGGTTAAGAGATGGTGTTATATTTGATGATCCACAAAGACAACCTGGTGGTGTGAAATTTGCTATTGAAGTTTCTGGCGAACAGTGTTTTGAATCTGTTTCAACAGAGTGCCATTGGGCTGAAAACGGGGTAGATTTAACCCGCTACGCAGGCGAAAAGGTGGAACTTGTCTTTATCACGCAATGTAATGTTGAGGGTAATAGTAGCTATGCATGGGCATTGTGGGGACAACCGAAACTTCTCAAACTCGCTCGGACTGAAACCCAGCACAGAGCGCCTTCAGAAATCCAGTGTGGTCTTGCGATTGCGAAGTTGCCTGAGGATCGTACGGCGCTTTTTGAATTCAATCGTGATAGTTGGACACCTACACAGGAAATCGCGGCTGAAATCCACAATCAATTGGATGTAGAACCGATTGATTTAACGCTTTATGCTGCACAACCGAAATTAGAAATCGTGAGTGTGGGACCCACAGCAGCGGTCATTGGTGCAGGAGAAGCTTATGAGATTCAATGCACGATCAGAAACGTTGGTGCGGGCCCACTTAGAAGAGACAGTAGAACGCGACTTAGCATTAACAATATTAAGTTACGGCGTGGACGATCCACACATTATATCAATACACTTGCGCCCGGTGACACGTCAACTATTGTATGGCATGCAGGTAGCGTCCTACGTCCGACTGCGATTAATTTCAGCGTCTCGCTTAAATCTCGTCATGTTGAAGACGCAGCAAAGGTGGAGGGTATCGTTCACATCCGTCCCGCACTGCCAAGGCTCGAAACGCAGGTCGTACCAGAAGTCCATACCTACATGCAAGGTGAACATGTGGTGCTAGGAAATAAGAACCTTCGCATCGTTCTGGTCCATAACGGTGAACAATCTCAATCGAAGAGTCGTAAAACCGGTAAGAATTCACAAGAAAAATTCGAGGTAGGTTTTGAATATTATGCGATTTTCGTAGCGAAAGGAAATGTCTACCTACAAATAGCGACCTCCAAAATGGTTGCTGAGGCAACTTACCTATCTAATGATACTGTTCACAACCTAAAGTTTGTTCCAAACGATGTTCAATTAGCTGGTAATAGTCTTGGAGAATCCATCGTCCGGATCACAGGTGAGCATAAAGATTCGGATGGTATCACGTGGTCGCTTGAGTTACAGTGGGTCCTCACGGAAGATGCCAAACGTGTTAAAACAACATACCGATTAACAGTTGATGGAGAACGTGAACTTCTTGCGTTCCGAGGTGCCGAAATCTACGTTGGACACAAAAGCTCTCGCGAAAAGAAAACCGCAGCACTGTTTCCCGGTCTTGAATTTCTTGAAGGTGACGAACCCTCTTCAAATACACGTGATGCAGCACCACCGCTCAACAACCGACTGGTACCGCATCCGTATAAAATCACTGTGCCGGTGATGGCGCTTGAGATGCAGAAATCGGTTGTTGGTATTGCTTGGAATCCATTGCAAAGTTGGGATGGTAACGCACAAAATGTCTCTGCTGTGTTTGCTTCACCGAATTGGCATCACCAAGAGCGAAACCATCTAATCGGGCTTTTTGTTCCGACTGTGCCAGAATGGGTAGAAGAGAATACGCTTGTTGCCGAAACTGCTTACCGACTAACGCCGGAACAACCCATCACAATTGATTATGAGATTATTGCTGATGGAAATGCTTCTATCTTAGACGCGATTTCACATTGGACATCCGCGTTTGGCACGCCTGAACCGCTGGAACCCCCTCGCAAAGATGAGGAAGAGGTACTGCTCTCACGACACGGTTTCATGCATACTGTCTGGGATGAAGAGGCAAGGCAATCCAGGCATTGCGTAGATTGGGCTTCCCATAACGAACCTGGGTTTGCTACCTTACTTTGGTACGATTACCTTGTGACAAAATCTGAAGATGCTAAGGAACGGGTCAAAGAGATAGCAGAAAAAACGATTGCTGATACTGATGCAGGCAGCTTGGCGGCACGAGGATCCTGCCACATACTAAGCGGAGAGTTTCCATTCTATTACGGACATTTAGACGCTGCGTTGGGATACTATGAAGCTGAAGTGCAACCCATACTTGAGTCTCAGGCAGAGGATGGCAGTTGGGGTTTTCAACCGACTTCTGAAAAAACAGAGAACCTTGGGAAAGCTGGCGATGTTGTTCTTGGCACTTGTGCGGCAAACGCGTTGAAACTTTTGAAACATGCACGCATCACGGGGAACAACGTCTCGCTTGAAGCGGGAAAAAAAGCACTTTCGTTCATGGATCGTTTTGCAGTACCACGCGGGGCACAAGTGTGGGAATGCCCACTGTATGAACCAGATATTCTTGCTGCAGCACATGCAGTCGGTGCTTATGTGGAGGCACATGAAATCACCGGTAATAAAACATATCTGAAACGCGCCGAATATTGGGCAGCAACAGGACTGCCTTTCCTATACCACTGGCATCTTCTTGACCGCCCCGGTATGCGGTTTGCATCCATACCAGTTTTCGGCACAACGTTCTATACCCATTCTTGGTTTGGTGTGCCAGTGCAGTGGAACGGTTTGGTTTACGCCTACTATTTGCAGCGCCTAAATCAACACACGAGCGATGAAAGGTGGCGGCAGGTTGCTGAAGGCATTACGATAAGTGCCATGTATCAGCAGTGGACAGATGGAGAACTGAAAGGCACATATCCCGATGGATTTTATGGGTTCTGCACTGAAGGTAAAGGTCCACACCTCAATCCTGAAGATATTATGGTCAATGTCTATACACTCCGTGGACTTGATCCAGGCGTTAAAACCGCTATCACAGGTTCAATCCATTTAAGCTCTGGTGCAACCCCTGAAGATGTAACCACATCCAGCAATGGTGAACTAAAGTGGTCGCTTAACTATGCGGAAAACGAAATAAGCCACACACTGATTATCGGTTATGAACAAGTTCCATCTCTCATCCGTGCGCAAATTGCAGAGAACGATGATAGAGATGATTCTGCATTTGATATTCCACAAGTCGATTCTCTTGAAGATGTCACATCCGGATGGCGTTATATCCAAGAAAAAGACGCAATCCTGATAAAACAGGTCCATATTGCTGCTGATATGCAGTTTCAACTCCTTAAAAATGTTGAATAAATTACCAAAATTCTGTAAAGTGTCTAAAGTTGTATAGATTTAGATTGGACATTGCTGTAGCGCAAACTGTCAGTTTGCGCAGGTACAGACACAAACTAACAGTTTGAGGACAACACAGGCGGTAGGTGTAGTTTCCCGCCAAATGCCTTATATGTATTGGCGTTAATTCACTACACTGATCACAATGTCCAATTAATTCCAAAACCTACTATATTTACAAACGGGACATACGTGTCCCAATAGGAGGAACCATGAAAGCGCAAAGAATTGTATCAACAACATTCTGTTTAGTTATGGTAGCATTATGTGTTTTTGCTGTATTTACAACAACCGTTATGGCACAAGATGACGGTGCTGCCGCAGAAGATACCTCATTGTTAAACTTTAAAGCCCTTGGGGTTCTTATTATTGAAGGGATTATCTTTAGCATTGTGGGATTAGTTGTTTTAATGGTCGGGTATAAGGTTTTCGATATGGCAACGCCCTATGATCTCAACAAACAAATCGCGGAAGAGAACAACGTCGCCGCTGGTATTGCAGTTGCAGGTGTTCTTGTCTCACTCGGTATTATCGTTGCTGCTGCTATGGGATAGCGCCAATTTATTGGTGCTTTTTCTATGGTAGATTTCAAAATTAATTGAACATTATAAATTGGCGAGGTTAGCAAACCTCGCCTACCGAACTAAAGTGTTTATTTATTATTAGCATCTATCATAAATGTCTAAAAAATGAATTTATCTTGTATTATTCGATTTTTCACATACAATCAGCGACAGCGGGAGGTACATTGTCATGGCAGTTTTTGAAAGACCATATAAGCCGTTAGATCTCAACATATCGCAAATTGAGGGATTTCCACTTACTTCAATGGCAGAAAGGTTGATGAAAGAAGCGGATTTTGCAACTTCTGGACGTGCCTCGTTGACATTAGCTCGTGGTGATGAAATGACTGTCGTCCTGGTTTCTATGAAAGCAGGTGTGACACTTGCGGAACATTCAGCACCTGCAACTGCTACTGTTGTTACACTTAGCGGCAACATCCTATTTACTACAAAGACTAAGAACGTTACACTGATACAAGGTGAATCTGTTACATTTACGGCTGATATTGATCATTCAGTCCATGCCAACGAGGACAGCGTATTCCTCATCATTATTGGCGGTAAGCACTCTGCGTGAAAACTGTAGTGCCTAATGTGCTATGCCTTGGGTTATTTAGTATTAATCTTCATTTAAGCAAGACGATGGAAGGTAGGAAAATGGAACAAACTACTTACTTGTCAGAACAGACTGTTAGTCCAGAACAAATCCAGGAATGGGTAGAAACTTTCCATCGTGACGGATGCCTATTTCTTCAAAACGTGTTGACTCCCGATCACTGTGCAGAACTTCGGCAGGATTTAGAGTGGGCACTTGAAAACAATCCAAATGGCTTGAACAGTGGTAACTATGAATCAACCATGCATCTATGTCACCGCATGTTTGAACACAGCAAGGCGAACCTGCGATTGTTTGACCTTGAACCAATTGTCTCGTTTGGGGAAGCCCTGATTGCTGGAGAATGCCACATAATCCACAACAACTCCTTTCAGACACGTCCTGGTGGCGGAATCACATCATGGCATCAAGACGACTCACCACACTATCTCGTCACAGAGGGAGAACCGCCAAAAAACGTAAAACTCCCTGTGCTACTCTTTACTGCTAACTACTACCTTACCGATGTCACAGAGATTGAGCATGGTGGAACAGAGGTTGTGCCTGGTTCACATCTTTTCGGTGCATCGCCTCCCAATCCGATAGAGGGTACGGAGTGGGAAGATAAGATCCAATATAATCTCGGCAAAGCCGGAAGTGTCATTATGTTCAACAATCAGGTATGGCACCGTGGCGGTCCAAATCGGACCCAACGTACCCGGTATATTACGCAGATAACCTACGCGCGCCGACTGGTTGGTCATAAATTCTATCCGTTCATGAATTATAATATGCCAGAATCGGTTTATCGGGACGCAACCCCGCGTCTACGACGATTGTTAGGGTTTCTCAGTCATGGTGCTTACGGTTAGACATTTATACCAAAATTAACGCGATTTATCTTATTTTTGGACGGTGAATCAACGCCAAATGCGCGTTTCGCATTTGGCCAAATCAACGCAGAATACGCGTGCGGTACTCTACGGGTGCGGTTTCCTAACCGCACTTATAGATTGGAATCAAGTTAATTTAGTATTATACACATTGGATTGGATGTGGCATGAAAGCAATTACATTCACAGAGCAGGGAGAAATTGACGTATTAGAGTATCAAGAGGTAACCGAACCTCCCCTTGGCCCCGATGAAATTCTCGTTAAAGTCAAAGCATGCGCTGTCAACTATCTTGATATCCATGCACGGCGCGACCGACCTGAGATAAAGCAGAAACTCCAAGAAACAGGCACACCCCACATTTTAGGCTCTGACATTGCAGGTGAAATAGCCGTAATTTCTGGTGAACATCCCGATCTTGCTATCGGTGACCGTGTGCTGCTCGCGCCGTGTATTCCGTGCGGTGTGTGTAGTGATTGCATCAACGGTTATGAAAATCTATGTGACACACAACAACTGCTCGGATTTCAGACGGATGGCGGTTATGCCGAGTACGTCAAAGCACCAGCAAAGAATGCAATTCGGATAGCAGAAACGTTGTCTTTCGTTGAGGCATCAGCATTGCCGATTGCTTACCTTACAGCATGGCACATGCTTGTCACGCGCGCACAACTCCGCGCGGGTGAAGATGTACTGATACTTGGTGCAGGAGGGAGTGTCGGGAGTGCGGGGTTACAAATTGCCAAACTTGTCGGAGCACGCATCTTTGCTACTGCCAGCACTGGGGAAAAATTAACACGTGCCAAACAATTCGGTGCTGACGTTACCATAAACTACACTGATATTGATTTTTCAGAGGTTGTACTTGAGGAGACAAACGGTCGAGGTGTTGATGTTGTTCTTGAGCATGTAGGTGCTGCAACATGGGAACAGAGTATTAGCAGTCTTGCCAAAAACGGTAGACTTGTTTCGTGTGGTGTAACAACGGGCAATATTGGACAAATTAATATCCGCAAGATGTATCAAAAACAACTCACCATCATGGGGGCTGCGTTAGGCACGCCTACTGAACTGCGAACGCTTGTCCACCTTGCAGAACAACGACGATTAATCCCCATCATTGATCGGACACTACCTTTAGGACAAGCAGCTGAAGCGCATCAACTACTGGAGTCTCGTAAGAACTTTGGAAAGGTGTGTTTGCTTCCGTAACCTTATGTGTCAATTAAGTGTGCATCCAGGCCCGGTAGGTTCGGTTTCCTAACCACAACTGTCAATTTAGTGCCTGATTTTCTTGTTGGAGGGCTTTGGAAGCCCGATTTCGTCCGCCTCACTCTGTCCAATCGGGGTTCCAAACCCGCAGCATGCCAAACGCGCATGCTGCGTTGATTCACTCCAACAATGGGATATATCCTTAAATTGGTGCCTATGGTTAGGAAACCGCATCTACCGGTCTGGGGCATTCAACCAATACTTACTCTTTAAGATTGTTAAGCAATCTGTTTGAGGCGGGTTATTGGTTATCCACTATCAATGATCAGTCAACAGATATTCCTTAGAATCGTCGATACCTTTGAGAGTATTGATGTTTTTGAGGTAACAATTCAATGTTTTTGTCCATCCACTGCAGCCGGGTTTGCAGCCAAGTTTTCATTTCGTCCACTTCACCTTGGTATGTGGGGCGTCCCGGTCCGGGATTGCCAAAAAGTGAATGTCCCAACACACGCCATCTCTGGAAATTTCGTTTTTGTGCTTCTGAAAGGTATTCAGCGGTGCGATCAATTTCGTCAAGGATTTCCGATGTGACGAGTTCATTTTTACGAAGCGTTTTCCATTTCTTTACGAGTTTTTGTTTGAAGCTTTCATCTGATAGCAGCCGATCCCACCAGAAAGGAACAGGGTTTGTATAAATAAGCCAACTATCAGTTTCCCAACCGTTATGGAAAACAGTATTTCCCATTGAAAAATTGAAATCCCAGACTGGTCCTGCCGTTAGTTTTCCACCTTTGTCTTTGTACATATATGCGCTGAGACGGAATCCATCGGTGTTTTTGAAAAGTTCATTGATAATGAAATGATCAATAAAAGAATCTACATCAATATATTTAGTATATCCGTACTTTGGGTCTTTGAATTTCGGACCGGCTAAAGCGGTTTCAAAATTGCTCATATAGTTTTGAATCCACACTTTTTGAGCATGAGACATTTCGCGTCCTTTCGGATATACGTGGGCAAGATGTGTGCCGCGTCGTGTATAAAAGAAAGTTTCTTGTGGATCCATTTTATCGATTTTCAGGATATATCCCCCAGTAATTTCAGGCGGCTTGTTGTGCGTTAATTTCAACGATTGGATAGCGACTCGTTCTTTTCCACGTTTAATCTTTTCTATGAGCAGGTAGACTCCGACATAATGTTGCGCCTTAATTGTCTTATCAATGTTTGTATTGAGAAATACCTCAACAAACTTTGTTCTGCTCGCGTATCTGCCGATTCGATTGCTAAATTCAAAAGCTAAGTAGTTCCGCATGAGAGTTTTATCCGAATAAGGACCATTCAGCACCCAATCCGATTCAGCTGGCAATCCAAATATGGATACATCTTTGTCATTACCACTTTCATCCTGAAATTCGAAACCGTACTGTTTTTTCGGAAACCCCTGTGAAGTTTGCCCTCTAACCTCTATACCGATTTTTCCCTCAAAATGAATATGGGGGTTATCCAAACTGTTTTTGCCACCAGATTCATCATAAATAATCTTGATGCGCGCGGGAACTTTAGGTTCGTCAGGAATCCAGCTGCCGTCAGTATCAATAATCACAATGGGCAAATTGGATGTGTGTGGCCAGGGGATGTTCACAGAACTTTGACGGTTCACAAAGCCCCGGTGCCTGACAAAATCTTGACGGTTTTCGGATTTTTTCAATTGATAGGATTTACGGTCGGTATCGGCAGGACGACTCAGGAATATGGCGAATATAATACCGCCTAAAAGCAGAAGTATGAGTTTCTGATAACGATTCATCGTCGACAAAGACTCCGTTGAGCAAATTGGAAAATATCTATTTCAAGAACACGTGATATAACAGTATATCAGAATAGAAATCAATCTCGCAACTAAAAATGAAAGTGGGTTGACAAACACGCTTGACAGCAACCGAAGGCGTATCCCGGAAGCAATAGCAACTCGGACTACTTCGGAATAGGTGCGTAAGTATTAAAGCCGTCTGTTCTGTCTTCACCTTGCAACAGATAGATTTTGTGTGTCCGACGCCACTCCGCACCTGGATAACGAACATTCGCTGGCATGTAACGCATTGTGTAACCGCAGCGCCGTTTTTGAGAGATGTTTGGACTGGAATTGTGGATTGTCCATGCATCATGAAAATGGCACTCCCCTACCTCCAGTTCTAAATTTACCGCTTTTGATTCGTCTAAGTCTGCCTCCACAACCTCGCTGCCAAAGAGATTATTGTCACGACTCACAGCTTCATAACGCCGATCACGCAACTTGTGGCTGCCGGGTATGACACGCATGCATCCGTTTTCAACCTTAGATTCATCAACCGCCAACCACATCGTAATAACGTTCATCGGTTCAAGAGATTCACCCCAATAGACACCGTCTTGATGCCACGGCACTGCCATCCCATCGTTCTCGCGTTTGCTGATAAAATGACTCGACCAGAGCACAATATCCGGCCCGATAAACCGTTCGATGACTTTCAAGACGCGTGGGTGCGTGAGGTATTTGAATAGGTACGGATGCTCAAAATGTGGGACATCCATCTGTTCTGGACGTTTTCCCTCTGGTAGATTTTCAATCATTGCGTCTACATAATCGCGAAGTTCGTCCAACTCCGATTCTGTAAATATACGCCCATAAGTGAGATACCCATTTTCTTGGTAAAATTTAACCTGTTTGTCAGAGACTGCTGTTTCAAGTTGCCAACTCATGTGTCACCTGTTTATACAATATAAAGCGCTAAACTATTCAACAAAGTATAGCATATCATCGTTTTTCTGACTACAACCTTCTTATTAAATACCAGGGCAATTTAGTTCTCCAAATTTACGTTAATTTGTTCTGTATCTCTCTTCTGTAGGGAGCGACCTCCCGGTCGCGACTTTTCGGCTAAAACAGATAAATGTCTAAAACCTTTTACCGTAGGAGCGACCTCGAATCAACGCCAAATGCGCTTTTGGCATTTGGCGGGTCGCGACCAGGAGGTCGCTCCTACAAAAAGAAATCGGGGGTACAAACCCGCTGAATAACATACGCGTATTCAGCGTTGATTTCCTCCTACAAGAGCACTGCGCGACAATTGAATGTCTCTGGATAGTATAAATGCCTAATCTTGACAAAATGGAATGCGTGTGATAGACTTCCCGTTATGAAAATAGTAGTAGCACCGGATTCATTCAAAGGAAGTGTCACAGCATTGGAAGCAGCGAATGCTATTGAGAAAGGGCTTCGCCGCGTGTTTCCAGATGCCATCATAGAAAAAATTCCGATGGCGGATGGCGGTGAAGGCACCGTCCAATCCCTCGTTGATGCGACTGGCGGACATATTCGTACGCAACGCGTGTGTGCGCCTCTTGGAAACGAGGTTGACGCACAATTCGGTATCCTTTCGGATGGTGAAACCGCAGTTATTGAGATGGCATCCGCTTCCGGTCTCATGCTTGTTCCACCTGATGAGCGAAATCCGTTGCGAACTACCACTTATGGCACAGGCCAACTTATCCGCGCTGCTTTGGAAGCAGGGTGCAGACGCTTAATTATCGGTATCGGTGGAAGTGCAACAAACGATGGCGGAGCTGGCATGGCTGAGGCACTCGGTGTAAAATTTCTGAATGCAAATGGAGAACCGATTCCACACGGCGGCGGTGGACTGAATGAATTAGCATCAATAGACATAACAGGTTTAAATCCCGCGATTGCAGAAACAGAAACGGTTGTGGCTTGCGATGTCAATAATCCGTTGACTGGTCCAGAGGGCGCATCTCACGTCTATGGTCCGCAGAAGGGGGGGACGCCTGAGATGGTTAAAACACTTGATTCCCATCTCACACATTTTGACAAGGTTTTGACGCGAACATTTGGACAATCCTTTAACGATATTCCTGGTGCGGGGGCTGCTGGTGGATTAGGGGCAGGACTCATGGCATTTCTCAACGCTGAATTGAGACTCGGCATTGATATTATGATTGACACTGTTAAACTCAAGGAACGAATGAAAGGTGCATCTTTGGTCTTTACAGGTGAGGGGCAATTAGATTTTCAAACTGCGTTTGGGAAGACTCCCGTTGGCGTTGCGAAGGTCGCGAAGGCGGGCAAAATTCCCGTTATTGCAATTGCAGGTGGTATTGGCGAAGGTGCTGATTCGGTTTATAACGCTGGTATTGATGCGATGTTAGGCATTGTGCAAGTACCGATGTCGCTTGAGGATGCTGTTGCAGATGCACCGCAACTGATAGCGGATACCGCTGAACAAGCTGCACGATTGGTTGCAATTGGAAAACGTGAACTCTTTAGGCGGGTTGCGGCTAAATTAAAAGAAAGATGGGAAGGGCGAAAGGCGCGCAATGCTAATTCGCCAACTTCCCGTTCCTCCAAGTAATCTTTAACTTACACTTTGCACAACCTAACAGGTTATGCTACATTGGCAATATTGGGACATCTTTCATAAAATCGTCCGTCTCAATTTGCCACATTTCCATATCTGCGGCAAGTGATCGGACAAGGTCAGCATGCTCAGGTAAATCGGCAAGATTATTTGTTTCCCATGGATCGTTTTCAAGGTCAAATAGCTGGAGGAAATCCGTGCCTTTTCCTGTCTCCTTAGAGACATAATATCGGATGAGTTTCCAACGTCCATCGCTGATGGCGCGGTGAATATCTTTGTAGGCAGCGAAAACTGTAGCTCGCACCTTATCAACGCAGCCTTCCATCAATGGGACTAAGCTACACCCTTCAGTTGTATCTGGGCAGTCAACTTCGGTTAGGTCACACACAGTGGGAAACACATCGTAGAGATAGGTCAAAGCGTCTACTGTGACACCTTCGGGAACTCCCGGCCCAGCGAATATGGAAGGCACACGAATACTATGGCTATAGAGATTCTGTTTACCGAGCAATCCGTGCTGTCCGACAGCAAGACCGTGGTCGGCAGTATAGATAACAATGGTATTATCGAGATGTCCTTTTGCCTCTAATGTCTGTAGGAGACGTCCCATTTCGGCATCTTGGCTGGTAATCATACCGTAGTAATCGGCAATATGTTGTTGGACAATTTCAGGAGTGCGTGGAAATTCTGCCAGAACTTCGTCACGAATCCGCATCTCCCCGTTGTCAAATGGGTGTTCCGGAAGAAAGTTCTCTGGAACAGGGACCTCCTCAGGTTTATACATCGTTGCGTATTCTCCTGGCGGTGTCCGCGGATCATGCGGTGAAGTAAAGGAGAGATAGAGGAAAAACGGATCCGTTTGGTCGTAGTTTTCTATAAATTGCACGGCAGAATCTGTAAACAAAGTGGTAGAAAACTTATCACCAATATATCTGGCATCTTTCGGATAAGCACCTGTCGGATCAAAATCGAAAATTGGGACTTTATATTGATTGCCCATGCCGCCGAAGAAAATTGTGGCACCGTCATCAAAACTATCTGCAAACGTTTGTCTGTCATTGTGCCACTTACCACTAAAAAATGTGTGATAACCAGCCTCGCGCATCACTTGTGGCCAAACAGCATAATCTCGGTTAATCTGGTTTGCACCGCTACGGAATAGACCTGCACTTGTGAGAACAGCGGCGCGACTCGGAACACAGACTGCTCCCGAAAGCGAACCCATAATGTGGGTTTCTCGGAACGTTGTGCCACGTGCCATCAGTGAATCCATCGTTGGTGTTTTGACTGTTGGATCGCCCATACCTGCAATGGCATCCCATCGGTGGTCATCAGCGATCATGAAAAGAACATTGGGGCGTGAAGACATAATTTCTCCTATAATGGTTGTTAGTAATCAGTTATCAGTTTTTCTTCGGGCTGTCAAGGTTTTCTTTTTACAATTTGCACGTTCAATGCACGAACATTATAGCATAATCCAAAAATATGTTCACATTTCAATAAACAACAATCCCAACACGCTCGCGCTGGCGAGGCGGGGAATGCCAACAGGCATTCATACCGTTGATTTCTTCCTAACCTCGCCAATGTAAAGGTAATTGTGGATTTCACTATAACTCATAACTGACAACTGATAACTAAAAAGGAAATTCTAATGAAAATTGCATCTATTGAACAATTCTATCCACGTCGCCGGATGCGGCTTGTAAAAATTACGACTGACACCGGCATCGTTGGATGGGGTGAAACGACACTTGAAGGCAAACCGAAAAGCACATGGGCAGCGGTTGAAGAACTTGCCGACTATTTTATTGGTAAAGATCCATTACGTATTGAACATCATTGGCAGCATGTCTATCGATCCGCTTTCTTCCGAGGCGGTAATATCTTGATGTCCGCGCTGTCTGGAATTGATCAAGCGTTGTGGGATATTGCTGGCAAATTTTACAATGTCCCCACCTATCAACTCTTAGGTGGTGCTGTGCGTGACCGAATCCGCGTTTATGCCCATTGGGGCATCGGTAGTTGGGGCAGCGGCAGCTTAACTGACGAAGACAAAGCCTCCGCAAAAGAACGACTTGAATTTTTACAGCGCAAAGGCGGCTACACAGCGTTTAAGAGCGGTCCTGGTGGTAAATGGCGCGGGCATGAACCTCCTGCAGTGATTGATGCTTTTGTTGAACGGGCCTACTTGATGCGCGAATGGGTCGGTCCCGATGTTGAACTTGCTTTTGATTTTCACGGTAAGATGACACCTGCCCTCGCTATTGAAATTTGCCACGAACTTAAAGGCATGCGTCCCATGTTTGTTGAAGAACCTGTTCCGCAAGAGAACGTTGACGCTCTCAAATTAGTGTCCGACCACGTTCCGTTTCCAATTGCCACCGGTGAACGTCTGCTGACCCGCTGGGGTTTTCGCGAAGTTTTTGAGAAACAGGCAGTTGCTTATTTACAACCTGATACCTCTCACGCTGGTGGCATTACCGAACTTAAGAAAATCGCTAATATGGCGGAGGTTTACTATATGCATATTGCACCGCATTGTGCGATTGGACCGGTTGCTTTTTCTGCTTCCCTTCATGTTGATGCTGTTGTGCCAAATTTCCTTATCCAAGAACAAATTGATGACGGTTTAGGTGCTGGTTTGTTCAAAGAAGATTGGCAAGTTATAGATGGTCACATTGAACTGCCGACAAAGCCTGGACTCGGGTTTGAAATCAATGAGAAAGAAACGGAACAGACACTTGATACCTATCTTGAAGAACTTGGCGGCGAGTATTACTATGATACCGACGGTAGTGTTGCGGATTGGTAGCGCGGTGTATCTGCAATTTGTATTATCGGTGCACTGGATGGTGGCCTATAATGTGTCTGTCACGTATAACAAAGGACTATGCTTTCTATCGGTAGGAATGATTTCCAATGCATAGCGGGCTTAATCTCTATTCTCTCCCCGGGGGCGGATGCGAACGCGCTTTCAACGCGGCTAACTCGCTGCGGAGGTGGTTTATCTCTTTCTGGAGTTCAGCAACTATTGCCTCCGCTTGCTCCCGTGCCCGTTGCTCTTGTTCCCGTTTTCGTTTTTCTCGCAAATACATAAGATGCTCCCATGCCAAACACGGTGCAATTATTGCTATACCTAAACCGATACCGAAATGATATAGGTGCGACTCAATGTTATTCATTACGGTTATGGTTTCCCTTAACCATAACGTTTCTGGGAAGATAGCGACAGCAATTTCAGACGAGACAGCAATAAACATATAGACACAAAAAATGTATCCAAAGGCTGCTCTTGCACCACCGTTGCCAAGACTCTGGGATTTCGCCCAGAAAATTGGCGTGCTTCTCTACAGAGTGTTCAGCGTTATCTTGAAGATTCTCCTGATTATTCCTCATAGGAATGGGTTAACCCCTAGTAAAGCAAGACAAATAACAGAGATGATATTTATCCTGATTGAAATTAGGACAAATAAATGACACCTTATTTCAATTCCACACTGGTTCAATTAAAAAGCATACCATCTTTTTTCCCATTATGTTTCATACAATTAGAAATGATATGACAGCATACAAGGATTATACCCCATATATTTCCATAAGTCAAATTTTCCAGCACACCAGCACACCGAATTGCTATCAGCAAAGGTACACCGACGAACATTCAGACGACCCTATATCTCCCACGCCGGGGGCATAACTGAGTTGAAAAGGATCGCGAACATGGCGGAGGTTTACTATATGCACATCACACCGCATTGTGCTACGCAATAAGTCGTTTTGGAATTAGTTAACTTTATTTTCACGATATGTTTATATTTCTTGGGTTATCATTTGACGCTTTGTTGTCTGTCAAGGTGTTCGCTTCGCTCATTCGGTATGTTTATGTCCGGTACTGTCATCGGCGGGGGCGTTTCGCTTATGGGTGGCACTTCAGGCTCTGTTGGTTTCCAACCGTCTGTCCATTCAATAGTATGTGGCGGTGGGTGCGGATAATTACAATATGTACGGGCCTCGTGTTTATTCCCGCTAAACTGTAGCAATCCGAAAAGCATTACAGCGAATATCGCTAATCTAATTTCTTTCATACTAACTCCCGTATTATGAATTTGACTTTCCATATTGGAAAAGTGCACGATCCAAAGTACGCATATCCATTCCGTATTTGTTTGCTATAGCTCTACAAAATTTTGTGTAGGCTTTCCAACGTGCATTACTACAGTAGTCTTCAGCAAGTTGGATAGACCATCTCGCGTGCTTATCCCAAATGGGGTAGCGGTCATTATGAAACCAATGTAAGATAGCGGAAGCTATGGCACTATCAACGCCTTCCAGTTTATATAAATGGCGAAGTCTATCGCTATCGTCAGTTAATAGGAAAGCGTCCCGTGTAATTCTCTCAACATTAGTAGGACTCATTGTCTCTATTCTCCAGACAGAGTTTCGCCCCGTTGGTACTTTCCATCTTGCCACTTCAATGAGTTCTCTCTTTTTGAGATACCCCCTGTCTTTCACATCAGAAACAAGGTTTTCTATTGGAATGTCCTCTTTAACATTATAGTGATTCGCCCATTCCCTGATTTTTGAAGCACCCTGCAATTCTTGACGTAATTCCATTGTATATATACTCCTTTTTCTATAGACATAATCACGCCTCTGGCGTGAGAAACGGAAACCTCTAAACCGACGTATAACCTATACGCGCAAAGTGTTAAAAGTGGGTGTCTGAAAAATCGATGTTCTCGTTTATACTGGAACCATCATCCCGTCTTGGAATCTCCGATCAGGTCTTTGCTTCGCTTTGTCAAGGATATGTCTTGCCAATGCAATACCGCCTTCTTTGTCTATTTTGTCATCTGTGTTGCCTGTATTGTAATTCTTTGCAGGCTCAATACAATTCTGACACCCTGACCGGCATTCACAACTTTCAGCGATTTCAATTCCTTTTCTCAGTACATCTTGCCAGACGCTGAAAAGTTTTTTAGCAACACCAATACCACCAGAGTAGTTTTCGTAATAGAAAGTGGTCGGTTCATCACTAATCTTTGAGTAGGTACTTGTGTCAAATCGGTCCGCCGGAATGACAAACATTCCTCCAACACGGATGATGTGCTCCAGCGCACTGATCCCGTCAGTAGTCCGTTCACTTGGTGGAACATTTATCCAAAAGGCATGTAGATTGTTCTGATAGTATGCATCATTTGTTTGGTGCAGTTCCCTTGGCTCGCTTGTGCGCTCATCTACTATTCTGTAGCCAGTGAAATTCATCGTGAGATTCAGAACACCATAGTATACTTCAATTTCATCATAGGCAACTCCATTGAAAACGGCTGTTGGCATCAGCACCGTAAAAAAACTCGGATCTGTACTGAGATTAGGCTCAGCATCAGTCAAGACAACGGCATCTGCCTCATGGGCATGCACAGAGTATTTTCGACCAAAGAAAGTGAAAATGGCACCGATGTAAGCTTCCCGAAACCGCCGCATCTCCGAAATTTGTCCGAGCTTCTCGCCTCCTCGCTTCAACTCAAAAGACTGGCCGATGCTCCCACGAATGTTCAAATTCTGATGTGGTTTGAAGCCCTTTGGAACTGTTCCGGTATTCGATTGAGCTATATCATAAAACGCGCTACCGAGAATGTGCTCCTCATTAGAAGACAATTCTCCATCTGTTTCATAGGCAAGAGATGGAAGGTGTCTCCGAATGAGTTCTTCATTAGAAGGATCAATAACTAATTCATCCAACGGTTTGTTTAAGAAGACCTCCAAGTTCCCCACGAAAAAGCGATCTATTGGATCATTCATAGCATAAAACAGCACAAAAGCCTCTTGGTTCCAACCGCGTCCTGCACGTCCAATCTGTTGCCAAGCAGACATAATATTGGAAGGAAATCCTGCAAGTATGACCCCGTCCAACCCACCAATATCCAATCCTAACTCTAAGGCATTAGTTGTGAATACAATACGAATTTCACCATTTTTAATTTTTTGTTGTATTTCCCGACGATCATCACTTTTCATATCAGCGTGAAACGGGGATATCTCATCTGGGTTGAGTCCTTGCTCTTCCGCCTTACGCTTACAATTGATAAGGGCATCTTCAAGGAAGCGTTTTGTTGGACAGAACACAAGAGCTTGCAACCGATTGGCAAGAATGCTTAATGCAGCTTGCTCAACCCGTAACCTAAAAATTTCTCTGTATCCGAATTCACGAATAGCGGGATTGACGAAAATGAAATGACGTTTTGGTCGGAACATATTTCTTGCTGATATAACCTCAACGTTCTGCCCTATAAGATTTTTGGCGTGCTCCGCAGGATTAGCACAAGTAGCGGTTGATAGGAATATGCGTGGATTTGCTCTGATGCGTTTCAGATGGAGAAAAAATCGACGTAGTAAAAGTGCCATATTAGCACCGAAAAAACCGCGATATTCATGCATTTCATCAATAATGATATACCGTAAATTACGCAAAAACCCTTCCCACTGTTCCTTATAAGCCAAGAATGACATGTTCAAGTATTCGGGATTGGTTAATAGAATTGGTATTGGATGATTCCGGAGTAGATCTCTATGTTCCCTATCGGTGTCTCCATCATAAGGAAATGATTCAATCCGAAGCGGTTCGCAAAGTTGTTCAATCTGTGCCCTTTGATCGAAGGCTAATGCCTTCATTGGATAAATCATGAGCGCATGAGAATCCGGATTACGTATTAAAGCGTCTAGCATCGGTGCCGCGAATGCCGCGGTCTTACCACTAGCGGTGGGAGATTCCAAAACTATATCTGCCCCATCTATAGATTTGCTAATTGCCTCTGCTTGGTGTTTGTAGGGAGTAGTGATGCCTGCGTGGACAAGAGCGTTGCGTACGGATGGGTGCAATTCAGAGGGCCACTCTTTTGCGTGCTGAGGCTGCATGTGCTCAACAGTTCCTGTTTGTATCTCATCATCGTCACGCAATGCATCAAATTCTTTTAGTTGTGTCTTAAACCTTTCAATGTCAATCATAAAACTTCCTCTATATCTTATCTGGTCGAATAATATCGCAGGATAGCCTCATCGAATCTGGTCCTGTGTTTATTTTCACCTTTTTTAACCTATCCTACATGTTAGACGACCGATTTACGATGTGAGACATAAGGCGGTTCAAGCATCAACTTCTGGTCTTCATCCGTCATCAGGTCACGGAGTGCCTCATCATATCTGCCCTGTCCCCATGAAGCATGTCCTGGGGAATACTTGAACAGAATAGAGCGGCGTTGATGCGTTGCAGTCCACGGGAGCGTACCGTGTGTCAACGCTTCCGTAAAGATAACGACATCACCCGCCTTCTGATGCACCGGTGCCATACAGGTTTTGTTTTCCACTACGGGACGAAACTGCGGCGGACACGGGTAGTTGCTCTTATGACTACCGGGAATACAGCAGAAACCGCCGTGTCCTGGCAGCATGTCCGTTAATGCCCACGAGGCAACAGTCAAACCGTTATACATCCGATCATTTCGGAAGACGTAGTACTGTGATGGATCGTAAGGGGTACCGCCACCGTGAAGTGTGCCACCCGGATTTCCTTCTATCATCAAGATGCCGTAGACATGATCGAGCCGGAATTTTGGACCGACGATCTCTGCTAAACACGGCATGATGCGTGGGTGATTGAGAAGTTTCCGAAACGCATCATCCTCCCAACTTAAGAAACCGCCGAATCGTTGTGAATGGATGTTGTCGTCCGCAGGATCGGGGTAGTCTTGCGCGTCAATCAGCGCGTTCAGTTCAACGAGTTCTTCCGCCTCTAAAACACCTTCAATGTTGACATATCCCCACAGGTCAAACAGATATTTTTCTTCAGCGTTCATAAAGCCATCTCCGTTGCTGTTATCGTGAACGTTTGTAGCACAATCTGGAAGATTATGCTACGTTCATTGGTCATCTCCGTTGCTGTTATTGATGTGGCGAGCGCGAGGTCGGTTCCATCCGTGTAACAACGATTTTTGATCTGTCAATAAGCTCACCGACGCGCGGTGAGATCTCGTTTACCCACTGGTCATCTTCGTAAACCGCTGCGTAGAGTTGCTCCCGCTGTTCCTCGCTTTCAAACCGTCGGATCCAGACGTAGAGGTCATCCTCTTCTTCACCGATAAAACTACCGATGACGACCATTCCTTTAGAAATCTGAAACGGAATAACCGTTTCTTCCATGTATTTGACCCAATTGTCGCGTTGCCCGGGTTGCGTTCGATATTGTCGTAATTCGAAAAATGCCATAAGAATCTCCTTGTTTGAAAATTTTAGGTTATAACCGATCATAGCCATAACCGTTGCCAGTAATTTCAAAGAGCGCGGATGCTGCTAAGAAATGAATATCCGCATCTGCGTCTTCTAAAACTGTCTCCAGAATTTGTGTAGAGCTACTGTTTTTTGCATCACCGAGTGCTCTTATCAGATCGGCGCGGAATGCGCGTTCTGTTTGTTCGGTATGCAATTCAATAAGTTTTGCAATGAGTGCTGAAACCGCTTTGTCAGTGGCAATTTTGCCGAGTGCGCGTGCCGCATCTCTGCGGATTTCAATATGATTTTCCTCGTTATTTATGACTTCAATGAGGGGGTCAGTTGTTGAAGCATCCGCAAGTTCACCTAATGCTTGCGTTGCCAATCGCCGGACATCTTTATTGTCCTCATTTTCTCCGTTTGCGACAAGGACAAGGTCTGGGACTAATGCGGTAGTTCCCGTTTCTCCAATTTTCCGTGCCGTATCTTTTCGCGTATCAACAACTGGGTCCGCGAGTGCTTCCCTCAATTCTGAAACATTAAGGGCCCGAGTGCGTGCTAATGCAACGGATGCAGCATTTCTGATCGGATTTCCCTCCCATTTGTCATCTGCACGGGCTTGCATTTTTTCTCCGATGAACTCAGGTAGGTTAAGTTTTTTCGCAGCACCAACGATAACTTCCCAACTCCAGTTCCTTTTCCTATCGTTGAGCGCCAAATTACGTCTGTTTGCTGCGTCTTCAAGTGCAACAATATATTCCGTTTCATCAATGATGCGATTAGCAAGCGCGTTCGTTGCCTCTGTTCCCCCAATTGCGCCAAGTGCCACTGCAGCTTTTATGCGCGGAGAGGCATTTGCCAATACAGCCGTACTGGCATCTAAAGGAATTCGTTTGTCCTCCAAGATTGCGATAAGGCGGGGAACGGCTTTCGTGCTTTTTAATTTTCCGAGTGCTGCGATTGCATTATTAGAGATATTACCGATTCGGACATCAAGCGCGCGGATAAAGAGATCTTCTGAGGCTTTATCACCGATGTTGCCAAGTGCAGTAACAGTCGCAGCACGGATAACGTCCGTTTCTAACTGATTCTCAACCATTTCGCTTAGTTTAGGCACTGCTTTTGCATCCTTTATGCTTCCTAACGCAGCAACTGCTTGCAATCGAATAGCACTGTTTTCATCGTTGAGTGCTTCTCGTAGTGCGGGTGCTGAGCGCTCGTCGCGAAGGGCATTTAACGAGGCAGCTGCAGCAGCACGGATAGACACCGATTCCTCTCGGTTTTCAAGGATTGCGATTAAGGATTCTACTGTCTTTCGGTCTTTAAAACCACCGAGTCGAGTAACAGCTTCTTTACGAATAACATAACTCGGATTTTTCAATTCGGCAAGCATGGTGTCTAACGCTGAAGCGTTATGAATGACACCAAGCATATAGACAATTACCCAGCGAGTCCATTCGTCATCAGCAGACTTGAGCGCGTCAAGTAACAAATCGGTTGTGGTTTCATTGCCATTTTTTACAAGTGCACCAATAACTTCATTTTGAACAGATTGGACTTCATGACCGTCTTCGAAACTGCCACGTCCTTTTTTAACGATGTCAACCAGACCTTTATCAACGAGATCAGGATTGATTTCTCTAAGTGCTTTCGTTGCCTCAAGCCGTGCAGTTTCATATTTATCGGTTCTGATTATATCCAGCAGCGGATCAGCACTTTTCGCGGATTTGATAGTGCCTAAAGCAATCGCAGCTTCTTGGCGTACGACACCTTGTTTGTCCTTTTTTAGCGCAGTAATGAGCGCGTCAACAGCCATGTCACCCCCGACTCTGCCGAGTGCCCATGCGGCACTGCGCCGCACCGTTGCCCGTTGATCGTCTGCTAATGCGTTTGTCAGTGGTTCAACGACGGTATCACCTTTGAAAATACCGAGCGAGCGTGCAACTTCACTCCGAACAAGACTGGGAATAGGTTTAAGTTCACCCCATATCCGATAATTAGAACGCGGATAATCTGCTGTCCATTCAATATTCAAGGAGTCAAGATGTGCTCTCAGCGCGTCAAGTGTTTTATATTTCCGTTTCATGTGGCGCTGAAAGTCTGATATGTCATCGTACTGCATTGACAAAACCCAGAAAAGCACAGGAAGGGTTTCTGTGTCTTTAATACGACTGAGCACCTTCACAGCGTTTGCTCGGATAACAGCACTCGTTTCGTCACTTAGCATCAACAATAGCATCGGTTGCGTGGCATTTTCAGGTTTCATCTGCCACAAAGCATTGATAGCAGCGGAGCGAACTGTTTCGCGACGTAGTTTATCCATTGAAATCGCAATCAATTTTCGGATCGTTTCTTCATAAGAGACATTAATCTTGCCGAGTGCTTCCGCTGCTTGTGTGACTGTTGTATCGTCAAGCTCAAGTGCTGTGGTAAGTGCAGTAACAGCTGCGTTGTTGAGTCCGCGTGCACGCATGTTTCCAAGCCCCTTTGCAACAATGGCTTTAACCTCTTTGTTAGCATCACCTGTTAAGATGTCAATAAACGGCTGGATGGCCCGGCGATCACCGATACTGCTCAGTACATTTGTGGATTCTAACTGCACACCGTCCTCACCTGTTTGAAGTGCGTCTATAAGTGCTGGAACAGCGACTCCCCGCATTGACATTAAGGCTGCGCTCGCTGCACCTTTTAAATCCTCATTCGCTAAAAGCTGAATTAAAGGCACAACTGCTGTTTCCGCTCTGAGTCTTCCTAAAGTATCAATGGCTGCGGATTGTGCTCTCAAACGGTACTTTTTCATCCAAGAATCGTCAATATACGCACTGGCGATATATTGGTACTGCTCGGAAAAACCGTCATCCACATCAGGAATGATGTTGTTCGCGCCTGTTGCAAGAACGGCCAAAAGTGTTTCTACTGCGGGCATGCCAATTCTATTAAGCGCATCTATAGCGGTGTCTTTGACATAAGCGTTGGAATCTGCTAAGAGCTTGACTAAGTCGTCAATTGCTTCCGCTGCTTGAAGCTTGCCGAGAAGTTTCGCTGCGTGCATTCGTACTTGCGCGTTATTATTTCTTGTAGCAAGTTGAAGAATGGGGACTATTTCGGGATTTGGTTGAAATTCAGGTTTGCAGAGCGCGCCTACTGCCACGATAGCACTATAGGAAACTGCTGGTACTTCGTCCGTTTTGGTAAGAATTAATTTATATGTCGGAATGAGTTTACTGCTTTGTAGCGTGCCTAATTCACGGATCGCTGCTTTTCTAATCTGTGGGTCTTGGTGTTGCGTAGCGTTTTTTAAAAGTGTCGTAAGGTTAGCACCTGCACCTTCTGTTTCACTACGGAGTTGTTGCAAAAGTTGTTCAACCGATTGGAGGGCAGCTGGTTGATAACATTTCTGTGCCTCTAATAGTCCTGTAACAACAACGGTATCTGACCTCTTTGCTAAATCCGACAGTAAATCGGGTTGTTTTTCAACTGCCGTTGCAAGTGTGGTAGCGAGCAATCCCGCAATAGAATTCCGGGATCTTATAAAACGCTCTTGTTGGTCAAGTTCGTCTGAATCCGGATCTTCAAGGACTGAAATTGCATCAATACCAGTGTTCAACGTTTCAAGATACGTTAATGCTTGTGAGATAGTTTGATGCCAACTGTTCGTGTCAATGCTATTTCGTAACTGCAGGAAACGGTCAAGATATACTGCTTCCTGGTTTTCTGAATCGTTGGCGCGCGATTTTTGAACAGCGGACTCCGCTGCTGCGTAATCGCCTTGGACGATTGCTTTGCGTGCAAGAAGAATTGCCTTGTCTTCTTTCTCACCGCACCCGATGAGAAATGCAATGCTGAGAATGAGAGGGATACAACAGAAAATAGAATATTGTTTCATAAGCAAAATGTTCGCTGAGTCCCGTTAAGATTTTAAAATTGTCCAAACTATAATAGCATTACTTGCGTATTAACATCTTCCGTGTGGCAGAAAAATCACCCGCCGAGAGTGTATAGAAATACGCGCCACTTGCGACCTTTTCACCTAATTCGTTTTTCCCATCCCAATATGCAGCGCGGCTCCGATTATGATAGATACCGACACCTTGATACCCTAATGACAAGGTGCGAACAAGGCCGCCATCTACAGCATAAATATGCAACGTCACATCTGCGGGTTCTGCTAACTGATAAGGTATCCACGTTTCAGGGTTGAATGGGTTAGGATAGTTTTGGAACAGTTGGTTGCGCTTTATCTGACCTAATGTGACAAGTTTTTTACCGCGTGACTCAACGGAAAACGGTTCATCCAGACCTGTTTCATCAGCATCAGATCTGTAATTCCACAACAGCATGGTTCCATCCGAACTGCCACTTGCGATAGTTTTTCCATCCGGACTGAAAGACACACTATAGACCAGAATCGTGTGCCCTTCAAGAGTGCGGAGGTGTGCTCCCGTGTCGACCTCCCATAGACGGATGGTTCTGTCAAAACTGCCACTTGCGATAGTTTTTCCATCCGGACTGAAAGACACACTATTGACCCCCCACGCATGCCCTTCAAGAGTGCGAAGGTGTGCCCCCGTGTTGGCTTCCCATAGATGGATGGGTCCCTCAAAACTGCCACTTGCGATAGTTTTTCCATCCGGACTGAAAGACACACTCCGGACATCACGTGCATGCTCTTTAAGGGTGCGGAGGTGTGCTCCCGTGTCGACCTCCCATAGACGGATGGTTCTGTCAAAACTGCCACTTGCGATAGTTTTTCCATCCGGACTGAAAGACACACTATTGA
>JAPPES010000073.1:0-50133 GCA_028824125.1 Candidatus Poribacteria bacterium | reverse complement strand
TAGACGGATGGTTGCGTCCGAATTTCCGCTTGCGATAGTTTTTCCATCCGGACTGAAAGACACACTATTGGCCAGACTCGTATGCCCTTCAAGAGTGCGAAGGTGTGCTCCCGTAGCAGCCTCCCATAGACGGATGGTTCTGTCAAAACTGCCACTTGCGATTGTATTTCCATCCGGACTGAAAGACACTCTCCAGACCCAATCGGTATGCCCTTCAAGAGTGCGGAGGTGTGCCCCCGTAGCAGCCTCCCATAGACGGATGGTTGCGTCCCCACTGCCACTTGCGATGGTGCTACCATCCGGACTGAAAGACACACTATAGACCAGACTCGTATGTCCTTCAAAGGTGCGGAGGTGTGCCCCTGTGTCGACCTCCCATAGACGGATGGTATTGTCCGAACTGCCACCTGCGATAGTTTTCCCATCCGGACTGAACGATACGCTGTTCAAACTCACATGTCCCGTGAGTAGGTCAAGTTCTTGTCCGGTATGTGCGTCATATAGCCAAACACCGATACTACTCGCAACAGCAAGACGTGTGCCATCTGGTGAATACGCTATTTCGCTTATACTCCCTTTACCAAGTCGTGTCTTGACACCTTCGGGTAGATGCCACTGAGGTGAATCTTGCGCAAAGGTGTTCGTTGCGAAACTAAATAGCGTCAAAAGTATGGTTATCATTATACATAATCTTATTTTCATTATATTTTTTGCTTATGTTTTGTCTGAATCTCCGCTGTAAGATATGAGTTCACAACTCACAATCCCCTTTCTAATTAATTTGTGTCTGTTCTGCTTAATATATCATGATACTTATTCCCCTGCGATTACCAACTTCGTAAGATCGGCTACAGCATAGATGGGTTTCGCGATACGGCTTAATAGTGCTAATCTATTTCTGCGTAGGTCAGCATCTTCTGTCATTACAAGCACATCGTCAAAAAACGTGTCTATTGCGGGTTGCAGTTCTGCTAATTGTTGCAATAATTTTGAATACGCACGTGCCTGAATGCTCTTCTCAAAATTAGGTTCTGCATCGGTAATGCAAGCGTTTAGCACTTTTTCAGCATCATCTTTTAGTAGTGCAGCATCCACCGTTTCCGGTGCATCTTCAGGTAAGATTCTCAGTACCCGATTGAGAGCATTATATACTTCCTCAAAATTGGGTGTCAAGCGGAATTCAGCAAGTGCGCTGGCGCGCTTGAGAATATCCACAATGTCAACATCACCGACTGCCAAGACAGCATCGACAAGGTCGGGTGTGTATTCCTGTGTCTGCAGGATAACGCGTAGACGTTCTCTGAAGAAATTAAGCACGCTAATTTCTGTATCGTTGACTAATTCCACGTTATATAAAGAGATTGCCTTTTGGACGACTGCATCTAAAGAGAGCGGTAACTGTCGGTCTTGAAGGATACGGATTGTACCGAGTGCATGCCGACGTAAAGAGTATGGGTCTTGCGAACCTGTGGGCCGTTCCTCTATGCCGAAGTATCCAACAATGGTGTCGAGTTTGTCAGCGATAGCAAGGATCGCGCCGACTTCGGTTTCGGGCAACGGTGTATCCGCGCCAAGCGGTTGATAATGCTCCGCGATGGCAGTAGCAACAGGTTTAGGTTCACCAGAGTTTTTGGCGTAATACTGACCAGTAATCCCTTGCAGTGATGGAAATTCAATGACCATGTGTGTGGTTAAATCCGCCTTACAGAGCCATGCTGCACGTTCAGCATGATGTGCTGTTGTTTCTGCCAACTTCAATTCTGTACTGATGAACTTAACCAACGTTTTTAGTCGTTCCGCTTTATCCAAGAGCGATCCGAGTTTTGCGTGAAAAACAACTGCCCCTAAACGTTCAACTTTATCGGCGAGACTGGTCTTCTGATCCTCACTGTAGAAGAACTCCGCATCGTTGAGGCGTGCATGTAGAACACGTTCATTCCCGTGTTGAACACCGTCAATATTACCTTCTGTACCGTTGGAAATGGTAATAAACTTCGCGGCAAGGGCGGTATCACTTTTCCACATCGGAAAATAGCGTTGATGCTTCTTCATTGCGGTAATCAGCACTTCAGTAGGTATTTCCAAATGCGACTCACTGAAATTCCCGACAATCGGTTGTGGATTTTCTACGAGATAATTGACCGTATCCAGCAATTCTTCATCTAACTTAGGTAGACACCCTTCGGTTTCAAAAACGGTTCTGACCTGTTTTTCGATCGTTCCTCTGCGCTGCTTCGGACAGGCGATAACACCAGCAGCGTGCAATTTCTGAATGTAGGTGTCCACGTCTGCCGATAACAAAGTAATCGGGTCAGGATGTAAAGAACGGTGTCCATACGTTATGCGTCCTGCATGCGCCGCACCGTAAGCACAGTTGATAACTTGATCGCCAAGTAGTGCCACAAGCCATCGGATAGGACGGGCAAAGCGGGCAACCTCTCTGCCCCCCTTTTCAGAGGGGGAAGTTTCGCTCTGGTCTGTCTCCCATCGCATCGTTTTAGGAAAGCGGAGTGCTTCGATCCATTCGGGCAGGAGCGTTTCCAATACTTCTTTCGTTGATACCCCTTTTTCAAGTTTAGATGCGGCGATGTATTCCCCGCGTTCAGTTTTAACGATGCGGAGATCGGAGAGTTCAACACCTTGCGATTTTGCGAAACCGATGGCAGCCTTTGTCGGTTCGCCTTTTTCATCGTAAGCAATACTTTTGGGTGGTCCTACGACCTCTGTTTCTTGGCTTTCTTGTAACGTTTCGATATCTTTGATAGCGAGTGTGATACGCCGTGGTGTGCCATAAGTTTGAATTTCACCAAACGGAATTCTGTGTTCTATGAGAGAATCGGTTGCGATTTTGCTGAGTTGTTCAAGGGCAGGCGGCACATAACTTGCGGGTATCTCTTCCGTGCCGATTTCAAATAACATTTCCACAGTCTCGGTGCGGTTAGAAACTGCATCTACCGTAGCGGGGACCGGTTGAGTGCGGTTAGAAACTGCATCTACCGTAAAGGGAACTGATTCTGTGCTGAAACTTCCGAGTAGGGGGTGCCCCATCTCTTCGCGTTGTGTGACGTAAGCGCGGGCAATACGTTGTGCAAGCCGCCGTACACGTTCAATATAACTCACCCGCTCCGTAACGCTGATAACACCGCGCGCATCCAGCATGTTGAAGGTATGCGAACACTTTAAGACATGATCGGTTGCGGGAAGAACTAAATCAGCATCTAAACACGCGTGTGTTTCCGTTTCGTAGGTGCTAAACAGATCAAAGAGCATATCTACGTTTGCGTGTTCAAAGTTGTAGGTTGAGTATTCCACTTCGCTTTGGTGGTGGACATCTCTGTAGTTGAGGTGTTCATTCCAGCGAATGTCAAAGAAGGTGTCAACATCCTGTAAATAAAGTGCGATACGTTCAAGTCCGTAAGTAATTTCTGCAGAAATCGGAGCAAGTTCAATGCTGCCCATCTGTTGGAAGTAGGTGAACTGTGTAACTTCTGCGCCGTTCCACCAAACTTCCCAGCCGAGACCGGAGGCACCGAGCGTCGGTGATTCCCAGTCGTCTTCTACAAAGCGGATGTCGTTTGTACGGGGTGAGATGCCGAGATGGTAGAGGCTTTCAAGGTAGAGTGGCAGCACATTTTCTGGTGCGGGTTTCAGTATTACCTGATACTGGTAGTATGCACCGAGGCGGAAGGGGTTTTCTGCATATCTGCCATCGGTGGGTCGACGGACAGGTTCTACGTAAGCGACCTGCCACGGTTCTGGACCGAGACATCGTAAAAATGTGGCGGGGTTAAATGTGCCTGCCCCGACTTCTATATCGCATGGTTGTTGAATGATACATCCGTGATCTGCCCAAAATTTTTCTAATGCTAATATTATTTCTTGAAATGTCATATCTGTTTTTTGTTATTTGCTCCATTTGTGTTTGTTGATTCGGGTAATTATTGTAGCATGAGAAGAGGTTTTACGCAATGAATTTTCAGAAATGATTGAAAGATACCGACGAGTTCTGGGAAAATGGGTTGACAAACATTGGTATCTTTGGGTAAAATACAATAACGTGAATTTGATAAAAGCCTATTGTAGCGCAAACTTTCCAGTTTGCGCCTATAGCACACAAACTGGAAAGTTTGTGCTGCAAAGACCGCAAGGTGGGCCTTCGGAGAAAAGACCTGTTATTGAGCGGATGTCATTTATTATCAAACTGGCGTTACAATAATAAATCTATTTTACAAAGGAAGACAAAATGGCAGACGAAAATGATATGAACGAAATTGATGAAAATACAGATCAAAGTGCTGCAGGCAGTGGATTTGTCATAAATGTTAACCAGATACAATCCATTGATATTCCGCATCAATTTAATCGCGTCAAAACAGATAATGGTTGGATTATCAATATGCTTGAACCGGGACGCATAACAATAAACTTCTTAACCAGTATGAGAAAATTGGAGAGCGCATTGGTCGCGGGGGATAGTCTTGAGCGAGATGGTGACGACCTTTTTATCCTGCGAAGCGAATCAGCCGATACGTACCGATCGCAGCGAGCAACGTCTACGTTAGCGCGTACTCGCGAGGAATTGCTGGCAACTCCATCATCCGATGAATGACAAAGGGTTTAAGTTATATATCCAAGTTGCCGCCTATAAGTTTTTAGACAGGCAGACACCGTTTTTAACAGAAAATATCGTAGCGCAAACTGTTAGTTCGCGTCCGCACAGGCACAATTAAACAAATTGTGCTACTATGTGGCAACTTAGGTTATAGGAGGACCAGACCATTTTAGAACGCATCTACAGACTTATTTCAAGTTTAAAAGGCGGAACGATGGTGCCAACTGCTGTGGTGCTCAGTCCCGAAAGTTACGCAGAAGTCGTTGCTGAATTCCTTGAAAGATCCGAGGCGGAAAGTGATGAGACGCACAAACTTGAGTACCAACTTGGGTTGCCTCCTATCTCAGTTCAGTTGGAAGATACGGATATTGTTGTCGTAAAGGAATTGGTACCGAACCCCTGTCCAATTTGTCACCATCCGCTTAAGTTTCTCCGCGAATTGATTGAGCGTTTTGAGAATGAGGAGACTAATCTGATTAGATGTCCACTTGGACACCGTTATTCAGGAATCATGAAGGTCTATCATCTGAACATTTTTCAGCAATCGGAAAACCGAGAGGCGGTGGAAAAAATTGCTGAATGTCCAGCGTGTGGCGGTAAAAAAATCCAGTATTTAGGTCCAGCGGAGATGTTTTGTTTAGATTGTGATTGGGATAGTGGTATGATTGCTCGGTACAAGATATAGGATTTACACCCAATTAACCGGATTTGTCCTATTCCCTGACGATAGGTGCGGTTTCCTAACCAAGGTTATCAAATGTTACAGCAACCCTCTAAAAAGCCGCGGGTGCTTCTTCTCCTCCCTACGCGCACCTACCGCGCAACGGACTTCCTTGATGCTGCGCTTAAACTCAATGTAGAAGTTGTTGTTGCATCGGAAGAACCCGCAACGACAGCAGACCTGTCCCCGCGAGACTCTTTAGTCCTTAACTTCCGCGATCCAACCGCTGCCACACAAACAATCACTGAATACGCTAAGGTACATCCTATTGCTGCTATTGTCGGTGTAGATGACGACACAACTATGCTTGCCACCACTGCCTCTGCAGCCCTTGGGCTTCCACACAACCCAGTTTCATCTGCAAAAGCCACACGCGACAAGTCCCTCTTACGACAGGCACTTGAGAAAAACGGTGTGTCTGTACCGAACTATAGACGTTTTTCTATTCAAGAAAATGCTGAGGAAATTAATACACAGATTAATTTTCCGTGTGTTATCAAACCGCTTTCCCTTTCAGCGAGTCGTGGTGTGATACGGACAGACAATCCAATCGAATTTACAGAGGCCTTCCATCGCATTACAAAACTTCTCAACACAGTAAAGGAATCCAAAGATATAGACACCGATGCTTTCCAATATCTTCTGGTTGAAGATTACATTCCGGGCATAGAGGTGGCATTGGAAGGTATTCTCTTAAAAGGAGAACTCAAGACACTTGCTCTTTTCGACAAGCCCGACCCGCTTGAAGGTCCGTTTTTTGAAGAGACGTTATACATCACACCATCCCGTCTTTCAACACAGATTCAAGATGAACTGCATCGCGCAACAGCAGTGGCGGCGACTGCATTAGGACTTCGGCACGGACCTGTGCATGCCGAATTACGATATAATGAACAAGGTGCACATTTGATTGAAATTGCCGCGCGCACGATTGGTGGGTTATGTTCGCGGACTTTACGGTTTGGTACAAGTATGTCGCTTGAGGAACTGGTTATCCGACATGCAATTGGACAACCGATAGAGACTTTCTCTCGCGAGAAACAGGCGGCTGGCGTGATAATGATTCCTGTTCCGAAAGCTGGCATCTTAGGTGAAGTCCGCGGTAGAAAGAGAGCACGCAACGTTAAAGGTATTGAGGAAGTTAACATCACGATTTCTATTGGTGGGGAGGTTGTACCTTTACCGGAAGGAGATAGGTATCTCGGTTTTATTTTTGCTCGCGCGGAAACACCTGAGAAGGTAGAGGCAGCATTACGTGAAGCACATCAGTTTTTGGAATTTGTGATACTGTAACGAAAGGACCCCGTCCCTCAGCGCGGTAAAATGGTATGACAAAACATGAGTGTCTTCCCGATAGCACGTCAAAGGACTGTTTTTTCGGGACCCTGCACTTTTCACATTGACATTTTGCTCCCTCCCAATATATAATACTTCTATGGCACAAGATTTCGATAATATGGGGAAAAATTTATGGACAGATCATGCCGAAGACCTCTCAAAATTCGTCCTTGACGTTGACGATGTTGAAGTACTTGAGCATCTTGACACCGAACAACAGACTGTCATTGCGAAGCGCACCGACATCACAAAGCGCATCCGAATCGACAATCAAGAAGCGATTTTACACGTCGAATTGCAACTCCGCGAGAGTACAGACAAACCGATGTGGGCAAGAAATGCACAATATCAAGGATACCTCGTCGGTAAATACCAAATGCCTGTCTATTCTAACGTCATCTATTTCCATCCTAATGCCGGCAAGTACGATCCAGGCGGATACACCTACAAGCGGAACGGCTACGAACATGTCAATCGCTATAAGGTCATACGACTTATCGCAATAGAAGGACAAGCGATTTTAGAGATGCAGGCACCCGGACTTCTGCCCTTCACACCTCTCATGAAACCGCCAGCAGGGATGGACCTTGAACGTTGGTTACAACAATGTGTTGACGCGACGCGTTCCACCCTTGTTGATCAGCGGACACAAGCAGAACTACTTTACGGAATCTACCTATTTGGCGGGATAGTCTATAATTCTGAGTTGTTGGGACAACTCGTATCGGAGGAACTCATGCAAGAATCTAAAACTTACCAACTTCTAAGTGAAAAATTTACCAGACAGGCCACCATTGAAAACACTTTGGCTCTGCTTGAAAGGCGATTCGCTGTGGATGCAGTGCGCGCCTTAGTCCCAGCACTCCAAAGTATTACCGATTCACAAAAACTCAAGCAGCTGCTTCTTGAAGCTGCTGAAGTGCAAAACATAGAGGCATTCGCGCAAATGCTAAATGAATAAAGGCACACGGTAATAACAGAATGGACTCCGCGAATGTCAATCATAGGCAAATATTTTATCGAAGGGACTCATGCAAGAATCTAAAACTTACCAACTTCTAAGTGAAAAATTTACCAGACAGGCCACCATTGAAAACATTTTGGCTCTGCTTGAAAGGCAATTCGCTGTAGATGCAGTGCGCGCCTTAGTCCCAGCACTTCAAAGTATTACCGATTTACAAAAACTCAAGCATCTGCATCTCGAAGCTGCTGAAGTGCAAAATATTGAGGCATTCGCGCAAATGCTAAATGAATAAAAGCAGCCAATACGTACAATTCACAACAAACGCTACAATGCCTGGCAAATAGTTTCGGCAAAGGAGTTGGAAAGGAACAATTTTCTAAAAAGGAAACATTTTACATGAAAAAAACGCTATTTTATTTTTTATGATATACCTCGGATTTCATCCATCTTCATTAGATATTTTAGCATAAAGTTGTACACAATCAACAGACGCATTGCGTATAGATGAAAGACCAATTAAATGTCTTGCCGACAGATCCATCGGCTGTAGTTATAGATGATCCTGAAATAGTCTTTTTTGAGGGAATAAATGTTAAAAACAAGCACAAAACAAGGTAATTTCTCACGAACCTTTACACGACGCGGCTTTCTCACGACCAGCTTGAAAGCCGGCGCAGCAGCTTTCACAACAGCGCTCCTACCCAAATTCCATGCAGATGCTGCAGGACAATACAATGTGTTGTTTATCATGGTTGATGACCTACGTCCTATGTTAGGCTGCTACGGACACGCAGAGATGCATACACCTAATATTGATAGCCTTGCCCAACGTGGCACACTTTTCAACCGTGCGTATTGCCAGTATCCACTCTGTAGTCCATCTCGCACCTCAATGATAACTGGGTTGCGCCCAGAAACAACAGGCATCTTAAATAATTCAGCAGATTTTCGGCAGAAATCGCCTGACATAGTAACACTCCCGCAGCATTTCAAAACTTTTGGATACCATACACAATCTGTCGGTAGGGTTGCCCATCTTCCAAGACTCCAAGATGATGAAAACTCATGGAGTGTTCCCTCATGGAGACCGACTTGGATACCTTTTGACATAGAGACAACTCCATCTTGGCAGGCACTTGAAGTTGAAGATGATGAACTCAGAGATGGAAAAACTGCAAAACGAGCTGTTCAGGTATTGAAACAGATTAAACAAGAACAATTCTTTTTGGCGGTTGGATTTTACAAACCACATCTCCCTTTCAAGGCACCCCGGAAATATTTTGAGTTATATGATACCCAAGACTTTGACTTACCTGCTTCTACTCTGCCGCCTATAGATGCGCCTGAATGGGCACTCACTAATTGGAATTCTATCAGAAGATATCAAGACCTACCTGCCGGAACAGAACCACTTTCTGACGAGAAAACCTTGGAGTTGACTCGGGCATACGCAGCAGCTACAAGTTACACAGATGCCCAAATTGGACGCGTTTTAGCACAATTAGACGTTCTGGGTCTCACTGAAAAAACTATCATCGTTTTCTGCGGTGACCATGGACATCATCTTGGTGAACATGGGATATGGGGAAAGCAAACTTTGTTTGAAGTTTCGCTCCGTTCACCTTTAATTGTAAGTGTCCCAGGGCAACAGGCAGCAAAAACGAATGCCTTATCTGAACTCGTTGATATATATCCGACTTTATGTGAGGCATGCCGACTCCCTACGCCTACTCAGTTGGAAGGTTTGAGTCTAATGCCAATCATTGAAGAACCAACACGCCCATGGAAAACCGCTGCCTTTAGTCAATTCAGTCGGGGAAACTCCATGCGGACAAAACAGTACCGATATACCGAATGGGGAAACAGTGGAGAGTACGGAACGGAACTTTACGATTATTACACTGACCCGAATGAGACAGTCAATATTGCACATCTTCCAGAAAACAGTGAACTCGTTGCCCATCTCAGCGAAAAACTGCATGCTGGCTGGCAAGCAGTCCTATCTGAAATACAGGAACAATTCCGTGTTCCACAAACGTCGCCTTGGGATGTGAATGACGATGGCGTCGTTGATCTCCAAGACCTTGTCCTGATATCAAACAATTTTGGTGATGCACCTGAAAATCCGAAAGTTGACGTGAACAAAGATGGGAGCGTTAACATCCTTGATCTGCTTATAGTTGCCGCGCACCTTGATGAATCTACTAATCCGGCAGCACCGACAACAAATATTGAGATTTCTCCAACACATCTTAATCTCTTAGCGAAATGGCTTGCAGAGGCACATTTAGCGGACGATGGCTCTAATGCTTTTAAACAGGGCATCGCTACCTTAGAACGATTACTTAATATTGCAATTCCAGAAAAAACGGTGCTTTTACCGAACTTCCCAAATCCTTTCAATCCAGAGACTTGGATTCCTTACGATTTAGCACAAGACACAGACGTAAACATCAATATCTATAATCTAAAGGGAGAAATCATTAGAAAACTAAATATAGGCTATCAGGCTGCTGGTGCTTATCGGACCAAAAACATGGCAGCATATTGGGACGGGCGTAATTCCGTTGGAGAATTTGTTGCAAACGGCGTCTATTTTTATTCTCTCAACACTGGTAAGTTAAAAGCAATCCGCCGGATGACGATTCTTAAATAAAAAGTTTTTGATTTATATCATTTCCTGGAGGCAGAAATCCCATGTTTGGACGAATCTTTCTTATATTCTGTATAATTACACATTTCTGGTGTTTACCGTGCGCCGATGCCGCATCACTTATAAACGTCCCACTTAACCCAGATATAACCGATTTTAATAGTGAAACCTACCGCTTTATTCATCGTTTACTTAATAAACGTGTCGTGTCCGGTGTAGCGCGAGGTTCTTTACCGTTTACGCGAAAACAGGTTGCATCTTTTTTGGTGGAGGTGTCTCAAAAACTGGATAGTGGCGAATTGGCGTTGAGCATCAACGACCAAAAACGCTTGAATGAACTGTTAGCCTTTTACACAGAGGCTGGAACACAAACGCCTCCCAATCGGCGATCACATTTATTTTCGCTCAGTGACAATGCCACCTATCGCTTTTCATTTGATTTAAGAGCGAGACAGCGAACAATCACAAGATTAGTGGACAACATGTCTGAAAAAGAACCTGTTGAAGGAACTATGTTTGTGACAACATGGTTCCCACATCTTTATGGACAAGTCAAAGAGGGGTTTGCGTTTACAACAAATATGGCATACAGATGGCTATATGGTGATGTTTTTGACGATTTTTATCCGGATGAATCAAAATATCGGCAACTGGAAGGTGAACTGAGAATTGGACAGAAATATCGAACGGCGATCAACGCTTATCTTAAGTTTAACTTCCCTTGGTTTGAGTTACAACTTGGACAAGACAATCTTCAGTGGGGCCCAGGTTATCACGGCAATCTATTGATTTCTCCAAACCCTATTGCTATAGATATGTTGAAGTTGCAAACTACATACAAAACTACCACCTTCACCGCATTCACCGGTATTTTAGAAGACATGGCAGATGAAATCAATGAAAAATATATTTCAGGACATAGGCTTGAGGGGTATTTCTGGGATAGGATTGGGTTTGGTATTTCTGAGGTAATCATTTTTGGAAACCGTTTTGAACCAGGATATCTCAATCCGGTCAATATATACTTGATAAACGAACAGACAATTTCACGTGCCGATAGCCGAGTCCCGGGTAGTGGTGACAATATACTGATAAGTGCTGATATGCGGATTCGTCCTATAGACAATTTTGAAATTTATGGTGAGGTAATGGTTGATGATGGAAATCCAATATCCGTTTTTAAACATTGGGATACGAAATTCGGAATCCTCGGTGGTATTTATATTACAGACCCTTTTGGATTGAAAGATACCGATTTCCACGCCGAATACGCTTTTATCAACCAATACGCCTATACACACGTCAATCCAGTAAACGTCTATAAACACTTTACTACACCCATAGGACATCGTATTGGTGCTGATGCAGATAATCTATGGATTGAATTACGTCGGCGATTTACTGATAAGCTTGAAACTGTTTTTGGTTACGAACTTGAACGTCACGGTCAAGGAAACATAGACAAAAACCATCCGCCTGACGCACCAAGAGATGACGTATGGACTCCACTCTCCGGGATTACACAAAGTGAGCATCGCTTAAAGATCGGTTTTAATTGGGTTACCATTGGTCATTATTCATTCTACGGTGAATGGGCGAGGATTTGGAGACGAAACATTGAAAATCGCCAAGATGTACATGAAACTGGGAACGAAATTCAAGCGAAAGCCTTATATAGATTTTAAGCTATAACCTGAGAATTTTACTGTTGTTTCCCTTGCCATTAGAGCGGAACTGAGAATTCCAATTGGAACAGCATTTTAAATGAAGATTCATATTGGTTAAAGCATCAAAGAAATTGTTTTGTAGTACATCTTGGTATCATTCAGAAGGATTTAAGATGAAAATTCGCGTGTTAGGTATTCGGGGGCTTCCGGGAACTTATAGTGGGTTGGAAACCATCATGGGGGAGCTTGCACCGCGCTGGGTAGAAGCAGGGCATGAAGTCACCGTCTATTGTCGAAAAGCAGTTTTCAAAGAGAGACCCTCCGAATGGAAAGGCATCAAGTTAGTCTATCTACCCAGCATTGAACATAAAGTATTTAGTACCCTCAGCCATAGTTTTTTAGCAACTTTACACGCTTCGTTTTCTCCTTCTGATGCTATTCTCGTATGGAATGCTGGCAACGGTCCCTTTGGTTGGTTTTTCCGTATTGCTGGTAAAAGTGCTGTTATCAACGTTGATGGAATGGAGTGGCTTCGTCCAAAATGGAAAGGTATAGGTGCGGTCTATTTCAAATGGGCAGCAAAAATGGCTACTTCCGCGTTTCCAATTGTGATAACCGATGCCGAAGAAATGAAAAGGCTTTATCTTGAAGAATTAGGCGCAGAAACTACATATATCGCTTACGGAGCGAACATTGAACCGTCTGAGCATCCAGAAATACTTGAAAATTACGGTCTTGAATCACGAAATTACTATCTAATTGCAAGTCGTCTTGTCCCCGATAATAATGCAGACATGATTTTGGAAGCTTTTGTTAACTCAAATAGCCAGAAAAAACTCGCAATAGCAGGAGGGGCAGACTATAAAGGCAACAAACTTGAAAACCAATTTTTGGATAAATTGAAAAGCATTGCTAATGAAAACGTCATGTTTCTCGGACATATCGATAATTCAGAACATATAAAAGAACTGCACCATCACTGCTTCGCTTACATTCACGGACACCAATTTGGCGGTATCAATCCTTCTATTTTGAAGGCATTAGGATTTTCTAACTGCATTCTTGCTTTAAATACACCATTCAACCACGAAGTCCTGGAAGGTGGAACTTACGGCGTGCTATTCGACAAAACCTCAGAATCTCTCAAAAATGAGATAGAAGTATTAGAACAGAACCCCGAAAAGGTTGACGACTTCCGACAGCGTGCCCCTGAACAGATACGAAAACGATTCAACTGGGACCATATTGCAGAACAATATATTGATGTTTTTGAAAAACTACAGAACAAAAAGTGAAATCCACGAATTTCGTATAGGTAAAGGATAATGGCACATTTGCCAACAAAATTTTACGTCTCCAAATCTGACTTTGCATATATGAACGACCCAGCACAGCCTTCAGTTAAAAGACTTTCCTCCTTCTATGCAAAGCGAGGAAAATATTTACTTGATTTTGTGGCAGCATTTTTTTTAATTCTCCTCTTTGCCCCACTAATGATTCTCATTTCAATATTGATTAAATTATCTTCGCGTGGACCGATTTTTTTCTCACATAAACGGGTTGGGATAAATAATAAACTTTTTGTCATTCACAAGTTCAGAAGTCTTCATATTGATACGCCCTCCTATTCTGAAAAACCGGATTCAACAGAAGATGTTCGCATTACGCCAATCGGTAAATGGATTCGAAAAACAAGTTTAGACGAGTTGCCTCAGTTATTTAACGTGATTAAGGGTGAGATGAGTCTTGTCGGTCCCCGTCCTGAAATGCCTTTCCTTGCTGAGAATTACGAGGATTGGGAAAATCAACGGCATCTCGTGCGCCCCGGAATGACAGGGCTTTGGCAGTTAAGTCCACGCCGCCGCGGATCAATCCGTGAAGGTATTTCTGTTGATCTGGAATACATTGAGAATTTGTCTCTGTGGAACGATTTTAAAATATTGCTCCGGACTTTCAAAGTTTTTTGGGATGATAACACCTATTAACTTATATAGTAGACTTTAGAATTAATTGGACATTATGTTCGGTTCGGTTAGGAAACCGAACCATAGGTGTCAATTTAAGAAAAAACGCGTTTGTAGTCGCGCAATTCATTGCGCCTCTTGCATTCTGTAGGAGCGACCTCCAGGTCGCGACCTGGAGGTCGCTCCTACAAGAAAAAATCGGGCGGACAAAGCCCTCCCACAAGAGAGAATCTGGTAATTATGTGCTTAAATTGATGCCTATGGTTCGGTTAGGAAACCGAACCTACTGGGGGTGTTGTAGTGCAAACTGTCAGTTTGCGTCCTCACAGACACAATCTAAATGAAGTTTAAATAAATATTTCGGTAATTGGCAAGGTTAGGAAACCTTGCCAGCAGCAGGTGTACATCTCTGCTGGCGAGGTTTCCTAACCTCGTTAAATTACCCAATTTATTTTTTAATCTTCATACAGATTGTGCTACATAGGGCAACTTGAGTTAACTTTTAGTGTATTGATTCTAACTTACAATTGAAATATATATGAAACGAACTCTTGGGAATCTCAAAAAGATTTTGCAGTGTGGTTTTGGACTCAAATGTCCACAATGTGAGATAGGTCCACTTTTTCAAAAACGGTTCACGATGTATTCCCATTGCACTCAATGTGGATTGAAATTTGAACGCGAACAAGGATATTTTATAGGTGCGATGTATATCAACTATGGTGCAACGGTATTCCTTGTCTTTCCAGGCTATTTTATTTTTAATATTTTCACACCTATCCCTTTCTTATTCAACTTTGGCGTGTGGGGTTTAGTTTCAGCGGTATTTCCTGTCTTTTTCTATCGCTATTCAAAAAGTTTGTGGTTGAACCTTGACTACACGCTTAACCCAAATAGGTGAGAGTTTCCAAATACAATTTCCCATTGAACTATCTTGTGAAAACCTGTCCTCGCATATAAGCCCCCTCATCTGAAGCGAGAAATGTAAGGACCCTTGCAACACCTGCTGGATCACCAAGTGATTTCAGTGCATTGGCAACAGCTGCATCTGGATCATTTCCGTCTCGCTTAGCGGATTGTGCAATTTGTCCGAGTTTAAGGGGTGTAGCGAGTCCGCCGGGACATATCGTATGCATACGGATGTTAAAAGAAGCAACTTGGCTTTCTACAGTCATCACAAGACCATTAACGCCGCCTTTACTTGAAGCATAAGCAACTGAGGAACTGCCACCGCGAACGCCTGCGCCAGAAGCAATACAGAGGATAACACCGCCACCACTTTCGCCCATTATTGGGACAGCATGCTTGAGCGCAAAGAAAGTGCCTTTAAGATTAACATCAAGTACGGAAGCAAAGGTAGCAGCTTCAAAATCTTCAATATGAACGCTTGCCCCTTCCAAAATACCAGCACACGTTACTAAAGTATCAATTCGACCGTATGTTTCTTTAGCAGTCCGCATTAGATCGGCGACTTCTGTTTCAACAGATACATCGGTGCAGCAGAATTTAGCCACACCTCCGTTTTTTACAATTACCTTTAATGTTTCTTGCCCATCAAGTTCGTTTACATCTCCCATAACAACTTTTGCACCAGCTTCTGCATAAGCGATGGCAGTTGCAGCACCAATACCTGTGGAAGCACCCGTAATTACTGCCACTTTATCTGAGAGTCGAATATTCACAGATTATTCTCCTGAGTGGATTAAGATATAAAAAAGTATAGAATGAATCTGTTTACAAGGCAAGAGATTTTTATAGTGAAATCCACAATTACCTGGACATTGGCGAGGTTCGGAAGAAATCAACGGTATGAATCATGGCGAATGCCACAGGCGCATTCGTCTTAAGGCATTCCCCGCCTCGCCAGCGGGGTTTCTTTGCTGACGAGGTTTCCGAACCTCGTCAGCGTGATGATGTGGGGATTGTTGTACCTTGAAATGTCCACATATTTTCAGATTTTACTATAAATGAAAAAAATTAAGACGAGTTTGCCAGATTACATGGGAGGCAAGCTGAAAGGGATATGAATTAGTTTTTCAAACTAAAACGATATGGAATACGAAGCCGTTGACTAACGGCAACTTTGCCCTGCATCGCGGGTGTGAATAACGAGGATTTGAGTGCCTGAATTGCTGCTTCTTCACAACCGAGACCACGAATTCTTATAACCTCAACGACCTGAATGTTTTGCGCTTTTCCATCTATGCCTATAGTGGCTTCAAGAATGACTAATCCCTCTTGATGCGTGGATCGGGCAGATTCAGGATATATCGGCTCAACTTTTTTCATAAAACAAGCGTTTTGTATAGGCTCGTTTATAGCTGGCAAATTTAAAGGAATAGAAGCTATTTGTAGGTTGTCTGAATCTACGACTGGCACATCCGCCTTCCGCTCGGTTTTTTGTGGAAAAAGGTTGACAGATGACGTAAAAACTGGTTTCGTTCCGACTGGCACTACAATTGGATGTTCAACATCAGATAAAGAACTTTGTGGCGCATTCAGTGTGAAATTTGCTGTTAGTGTCGGAGTTTGGGTCAATGTTGTAACCTCTGGAGTTTCGGTCATTGTCAAAGGTGTAACAGGACGAACTGCTTTCGGCTGTTGACGATGCAAGCGAACAGGTTGCGGGGCAACTAATTTGGGGATATGTTGTTTGGTAGGTGGACGGATCGCAATAGGTTTCGGAGCAGACATAGAAAAAACATTCACTTGCATAGCATTGCTATTACTATCTGTCGTTTTAACAGAAGATAGACCGATAATTGATATACCTATTAGATGCAAACAGACTGACAACATAAATGACGCATTCGGCAAGAAACTACTGGAAAAAAGTTTTCCAACCCCAAAACCTTTATGTAAACGCTGCTGTTGACTTCTTCCTGCTAAATATGAGAGTTTGTTCATAATTTGAACAACGATGTTCATTTTCTATACACCTTACACTGTCTTTTTCTTCTAATCTCTTTGTAAAACCGCTATAATACTTGTTGTACCACATAATTCCAAATTATTTGCTTTTACCTTTTAATCTTATTGAGCAAATTCCGTGCCATTTTTTATATCCTGCTAATGTGTAAAAATTTTAGACACGATACTTCATGCGGTAGGTTGTAATTACACACCATAATTGTCAATTTAAGCACATAATTACCAGATTGCCTCTTGTGGGAAGGCTTGTAAGCCCGATATTGTGACTAAATCTATTAAATCGGGGTTTTCGACCTTGATAAATCTGCATGCAAAGTAGCAGGCATATTCCGTATGCCGTAACAAGATAAGGCGGACGGCATACGGAATATGCCTGCTACCTTTAAACCAACGCTAAATTGACACCTATGGGTAGGTTGTAATTACACATTGGTTTTGGTATAATATCCGAACAGAGTTGAACACGTATAAAGGATATGTTATGAAACCTTTTGAATATATGGAACATACTGCAGATGCGGGAATGCGTGTTAAAGGCAAAACCTTAAAATCGCTTTTTAATCATGCAGCACAAGGGTTATTTGAAATGATAGCTGTTGTGGATACAATTGATGAAAATACATCAATTGCCGTTGATATTGTGGCTGAATCTGTTGAAATGCTATTTGTTAAATGGTTAGATGAATTAATTTTCAGGCACGAAACAGATGAGATTTTCTTTAAACGTTCAAATATTCAAAACATTAATAGTAATGAATTATCTGCTCAAGTGTATGGCGAACCCACAAATTTCGACAAACATATCGTATATACAGAAATTAAAGCTGTGACCTACCATCAATTGTCCGTAATTCAAAACCCTAATGGTGTTTGGGAAGCTCAGGTTATTTTTGATTTGTAGTGGATCAGGAACTGGTATTTTACTCACAATTTTTCTTCAATCACAAATAACTGATTCGACTTGACATCTTCGGATTTACTGATTTTGCCACTGGGCCAAAATACCTCAATAGTTTCAATAATATCGTCTTTTTTTAATCCAAATATTGCTGTTAATTCGCTCTGAGAACAGTAGCTTGAACCACTTTTAACGGTTTGGGTTTGAGTACCAGTAGCAGAAGTAATTCGGATGCGTGCCCCTATACCGTTGCGGTTGCTCAATCTTCCAAGTAGTTTTATCTTAATCCATCTATTGCGGTTACCGCCATCATTACGGTATAGATGCGCGTGTCCATTAGATGTTGTAATGAGTATATCTAAATCACCATCGTTGTCTATATCACCATAGGCTGCCCCTCTACCAACAATCGGTTTTGCCAAGTCTGGTCCTACCTTATGAAGAACATCAGCAAACTTTCCATCGGAAATATTGTGGAATAGGTGTTGCTGTTGTGCGTAGGTAACTTCACTCTGAACGATATTGATGTCTGTTTCCACATGTCCATTTGCCGTAAAAATATCAAGATTTCCATCAAGGTCAAAATCAAAGAAGAAGCACCCGAAGGTAAGTGTTAATAAACTTGTTTTGCCGAGTTGCGCAATAGGCGCGTCGTCTATAAAAAAATCGCCTTCGTTGTGGTAAAGATTTAACATTTCATTGGAAAAATTCCCAACAATTATACTTTCTTTTCCACTACGGTCGTAATCAGCCGCATCAACACCCATTGCGCCGGTGGCAACCCCACTTTCGTTATATGCCACGCCTGCTAACATCCCGACTTCAACGAAAGTGCCATCACCACTGTTTTGATAGAGTTTATTCGGTTGAGTATCATTTGCTTCAAAAATATCGGGGAGTCCATCTTGATTATAATCAAGGATGCAAACACCTAAGGATTTACTTGATGCATCGCTTATCCCTGAGATATGTGAGACATCTATAAATGTGCCGTTCCCGCGATTTTGGAAAAGTTTGCTTGCTTGGCCTGTATACGATTCGGGGGTACAGTAAGATTTGTTCTTACCGTCAAGTGTGCAAAAAATGTCTGTCTCTATGCTCCATTCAACGTAATTAGCAACATAGATGTCAAGATGACCATCCCGGTTGTAATCAAACCACGCGCAGCTTGTTCCGAAACCGGGGTTATCAATCCCAGCGGCTTTCGTAACATCTGTAAAAGTACCATCCCCATTGTTTCGGAAAAGTCGGTCAGCGTTGAGACAACTCAGATAGACATCATCATCCCCGTCATTATCGTAATCTGCGACTGCAACGCCCATGCCGTATAGAGGAATATCCAACCCAGCAGCTTCGGTGACATCAGCAAAAGTGCCGTCCTGTTTGTTTTGGTAGAGCGCAAGAGTTTGTCGCTTTTCAGTTGGATGTCCCTCCCAATCCTTTCCATTAACTAAAAGAATGTCTTGCCACCCATCCGCATTGAAGTCAAAAAATGCACATCCGGACCCCATTGTTTCTGGTAGATATTTTTTTCCAAACGCACCGTTATTGTGGACAAAATTTACACCCGCTTTTTGAGTGATTTCAGTAAATAGTGGCAAATTATCTGCTGATACACTCATGATAGTAAAAAAGCAGATGAGTAAAACACTACATGTCAACATTTTGGAAAAAACTGAATTAGTGAAAAATGGTCCGGTAAGTTGGCAGATGCGCCCTTCTCTATTTCTATTAGTATTCCCTGTTTTCATCTCTCTCCGCACTACAATGGACATTTGAATGTTCAAACCTCACTTCATTTTAAGCTTTGCCCAAGTCGTTGTAAGTTTTGCTTGCGGGGCAACAGCACGGGGAGTTCGTCTTCCGGGACCACCATTTGGTATATTATCACCGGTTATTTCAACATCATCAAACCGTGCGCGAGCATCTGCGACGACAAGACCTGCCTGCCCTCCTGGTAACGGATCGGGATCAAATGCTGTGAATACTTGAGGATCGGTATCAAGCTCCGCATCCAAATTTTGTATTCTGAACTCAAGTGTTCCATCTTCAAAAACAGTCGCAGTCAGTTGATACCATGTGTCTTCTTCTGGAACAAATGGAAATGGCATCATTAACCAATCGTTAAAAGTAGCTCTTACAATTCTGGCAGTGTCAATAATATAATCAATAAAGAATAGATAACGGCTATCTTCCCAACCTCTATCGTGGAGTGTCAGTCCAATGGTTGGCGGTTCATTACTATCTTTAACTAACTTCGCTTTGCAAGATACACTATAGTACTCCCATTTGAGGTCGCCTGTAAGCCATAAACTCATAAACCCTAGTTTGAAGATTTCACCAACTGCCTCATCATCATTAATCCACCACTTTTCATCCTGGCGAACATGGTTAAAAATTTTCCATTCCTGGGTGTAATTATCTTCAAAATCATCGCGCCACGTGCCTGCAAAGGTTGGTAACATCACGCACATTGAAAAACCAATAATAGTGATGCCAATAATTCTTACAACAATATTTTTCACAGTTATCTCCTTACAGGTCGGTAATAGTACACTGTCCCTGTGAATCTGCATAAGGACAAGAACAGCAGTGCTCAAGATTCTTCGTAAAAATTCCTTGCTGCAGTGATGTAATTAGTACGTGCAAGAGCTCAGATACATTTTGTAAATCTTTAGTGCTGAAGAACACCTGTTCGTACGCGTCTTGTGCAGTAGCATAAAAATTAAGGGTTACAATAGGTTCATTTGGATAGACTTTATGAAAAAGTAATGCATATAGTTCCATTTCCGGTTTCCAACATTTTAAATCTTGTCCCCCAGAAGTTTTGTAATTGATAATTTGCCAGTGTCCTGTTTGATCTCTAAAAAGTCTATCGAGTTTACCTGAGATGATATGTCCATTGATATCGGCATGAATTCGGTAGTTTGTTAGTGTTTCGGATGCAGAAAGTGCTATTTTTGCGAGCTCGGAATTCAGAAAATTATTGATATGTGTCCTAAGGACTAATTTTCGTTCTGCCGTTGTTGGTTCATTTATGGCTTCTGGATATTTTTCTAACGCGGTATCAATTAGGTTGTCTACATTTTTTGCATGTGGATGATGTTTGATTTGGTCGAGAACGTGGTGGATTGCGACATCCATTTCTGCTTCATCTAAGCCCGTTTGTCCCTCTTCAGATGTTGGAATTCGCAGTACATTTTCCAACTGGTATCGTAGTGGGCAACGCGCGTAGTTCGCAAGTTCAATGACAGAAAAAGATGTGCTGCAATCAGATGGTTTAGGTACAGGATAGGGGTGTTCTGGAAACTGTGTTGGCGTTGTTTCATCGGATATTTTATCCGCATCAATAGTGCCATAAAGTTGTTTGATAATCGGGATATTTAATTGAAAAGATTGCTTACTGGTAGTGTTATCTGAATAAACATTTAACATAACAGGCAGCTCCAAAGAGTCACCTGCTTCACCGATGTCAAGGTGTTCATAGAGCCATTTTAACATGTTGTCCGGTTTATAATATGCATTGAGGGAACCTGATAAGATAAGGCGATCCTCGGCACGGGTGGCACCAACATAAAACAAACGTTTTTTCTCTGCCTCATCTTTAGCATTGGCGCGATCTTTCATCAGTTGAACAATCTCAGGATCAGTTTTTGCATAACCTTTGTTCGGTTTAAGCGGACTGAAACCGATACCCAGTTTCTCATCAATAAAAGGTTCTTGTGAGAATTGTCCTCTACGATTAAGACATGGAAGTATGACGACAGGAAATTGTTTCCCTTTCGCGGAATGAATAGTCATAATTTGAACTGCAGTGCTACTCTCCTCAATTGGGGATTGTCCCTCCCGAGGTTCCTCTGTAATCAATATATCCAGAAATTCAATGAAATCCGCCAAGGTTTGTTTGTTTTCATCGCCATCAAAATTTCGAGCGAGGTCTAAGAGTTTTTGATAATTCGCCCACCGTTGCGGTCCCTGTCTGCCTAATCCCAATGTTCCAATCACTCCTGTTTCGTTAACGATAGTAAGAATAAGTTGGTTTATAGGCAGACGGTGGGCAATCTGCATGTGTTTTTTTAAGGTCGCAACCGCGTTTTTGAGGTGATCTGAAAGTGTTTGATGGTTTTGTGTTTTTTGCCAAAAACTGTTGCCTTCTTGCAGCGAAATTTCGAATAGTGTGGTATCCGAAATACCGAAAGCTGGGCCGCGCAAGATGCCAACAAGAGATGTATCATTTTGTGAGGGAGCGTTGAGAAAATTAAGATAGCTCCAAATATCGTAGATTTCTTGACGTTGATAGAAACCGACACCGCCTGTGGTAAGGTAAGGGATACCTGCTAAAAGTAGTGCTTGTTCAATATCGGGTAGCTGCCTCCTGCTCCGGATGAGGATAGCGATGTCACCATACTTAATTGGTTGTGGAAATTCCTCTATACCTTCACCTTGCACCCATATCTTTTCCTTGTTCAGCACCATTTTTTTGATGTGCTGTGCGATGAGTGCATATTCGTTTGCATCCGCGTTATCCTTTTGCCCGATAACGATCTCTACAGTACCATTTGCATCAACAGGGTGCGCTTTTGCTAAAGATTCATACGGTACTTCATATTCAGTTTCAGTTCTATCTCCCATTAAACGTTCAAATAAATAATTGACAAATCCTATGTTATCTCGTAGAGAACGGAAATTTTCTGTGAGGGAAATATCAAGCCCGCCTTGTTCAACGATCTTTTGTTTTGTCTTTTGAAAGACTTGGACATCTGCGCCACGGAATCCGTAAATACTTTGTTTCGGGTCACCGACGATAAATAGATTCGCATCTTTGAGGTTATTTGTAAGCAGCATGACCAATTCATACTGTAATTCGTTCGTATCTTGGTATTCATCTACCATATAATACTTGTGCCGCGCTGCCAATTTCTGGCGAATTTCTTCATTGTTCCGTAGCAGATCACGTGTTTTGAGCTGTAGGTCGGCAAAGTCAAGTTTACCTTGAGAAAGTTTGTCATTTTGGTATTCGTCAAAAATTTGGGTGTATAGTGTAAGCAGATGGTCAGTTATGTTAAGTAGAAATTCGTCATCTGTTTCGTTTTCATCTATATCAAGTGGTGGCGCGGATTTTATCTTTTTTGCTGCCGATTCCAGAAATTTGATCTCGTTCTCAATGCCGGTTGTGTCAACTCTGCTTTTCAGAAAATTAGTTTTTGCAATGCTGCCGCTTTGGGTCGTAATTAAATCCGCTATCTTTTTAAGCACATTCTGCACATCTGGCGAAGTTGGGTTTTTATCGGGAAGCATCTCTAATTTTGTAGTTAAAATATCAACCTCCGCCGCATTTTTACCTTTAGCAACTTGTAAAACAGTTTTTAAACATGGGATGAATTCAATAATCTCAGTTTCCGACATCAATTTCGCACTAAAAACCTTTTGCCACGCTTCAGGTAGTTGCCCTTCGTCACGATTGCTATAGACTTTTTTCATGAGTTTTTCAATCATATCTCGTTTGTCTACCGTCGTAGAAAAGAGGTCTACTAATTTTTGACGGTTTCCATAACTTTGCAAAGAATGGCGTAATGCATTATGATGCTCGTGGACTGGGTCTGTTGCTATCTCCTTAAGTGTATTTTTAATGGTTTGTTGCAGTAGCAGTTTTTGGTCTATGCCTTTCAGTATACTAAAGTTAGCAGGAACATCCGCTTGAAAAGGAAATTCTCTCAGGACACGCGAGCAGAATGTATGTATCGTTGAAATCGGTGCTGTGTTCATCTGTTCAAGATACTTTTCACGTATTGCTGTATTTTCATCTTGCTTAAGTTTTTCAATGACGCGTCCCTTCATTTCTGCTGCGGCTTTATCAGTGAACGTGATAGCAACAATCTGCTGTGGCGTAACGTTTCCATTCTGCAGGATTCTAAGGTAGCGTTCAACTAACACAGCGGTTTTTCCTGAACCTGCACCGGCAGTTACACAAATATGATTGTTAATATTAAGGGCATCTTGTTGACTTGGTGTAAATTTCATTTTATCCGTTGATAATTGGGTATTGAAAATCGTTATTCGTTTGTAGGCAACGGCACAATTGCTTTCGGAGACATTGAGATACCAACGGTATCCCCCGGTTTTTTGGTTTCAGTGCCAGGATTATGAATAATTGCCTTAAGTTTTAACGTATCTGCAATTCGCAATTCATATTCTTCAACCCTGCCTAAATAGGTAACCGCACCGACTTTTGCAGTTAATTGATTGAGGGGAGAATTGCCATTGAGATGAATCGTCTCAGGACGAATGGAACAACTGACCTCTTGTCCGGGAGTGAAATCGTGATATACACTTTCTGTGTGAAGCACACCTACAGGTGTTTCAATCTTGGCTTTACCGTTTGCTATTTCTTGGATATTGCCTGTTATGAAATTCGTCTCTCCCACAAAACTTGCAACGAAAGGATCAGCAGGGTATTGATAAATTTCGCGCGGTGTCCCAACTTGGACAAAAACACCGTCTTTCATAATCGCCATGCGGTCAGCCATAGAAATCGCTTCAACCTGATCATGTGTAACATAAAGGGTTGTTATCTGTGTGCGATTATGGATGTCTTTAATTTCATCACGGAGATTTTGACGTAGTGCAGCGTCTAAATTGCTAAGTGGTTCATCAAGTAGAAGAACACTCGGTTCAATTACTAACGCCCGTGCAAGTGCGATGCGTTGTTGTTGTCCACCCGAAAGAGTGTTTACTGGCCGGTCGTGGTATTCAACCATCTGGACCATCTCAAGCGCGCCTGTAATTTTTTCCTGTCGGGTAAGTTTATCAAGTTTACGAAGTCTTAGACCATATTCAATGTTTTCAGCGACGGTCATGTGTGGCCATAATGCATAGTTTTGGAACACCATGCCAGTGTTGCGTTGATGTGGTGGCACATCATTCATAACCTTGTCATCAAATCGGAGTTCTCCTGTATCTGGACGATAGAATCCGGCAAGAACGCGGAGTAACGTCGATTTTCCACATCCAGAAGGGCCGAGCAGAAAAAACAGTTCACCAGGGGCAATCATCAAAGATATATCATTGACTGCCACGGTGGTATCAAATGCTTTTGTAATTCGGTTTAATTCAACACTTATTGACATATAACGGATACCTTTACCTAAAACTCGGAACGCGCCCTCACTAATACCACGTAGAATTGTAAATGGTAGGCCTTAGAATAATCCAAGTTGCTACCTACAAAACTCAGATATGGAACACCATCTCTAATCAAAATGCTGATAATTAGCACATATTTTGTAGCAATCCAGTTTGCGTTCTATAGATGCACAAACTGGATGAAGATTAATTTATTAATTCGGTAATTTTCATTATGCATATTCGGAACATTTTAAGCACTCTTCAGTCCCGTAGGGACGATATGTTTATAGCAGCGCGGACGACCTCATTCCATTAGTCCCGTAGGGACGATATGTGTCCGCCAACGACATATTTTGGACATATCGTCCCTACGGGACTAAAGAGAAGTTGTTCAACGTTTTTCTATAAACATATCGTCCCTACGGGACTAAAGAAATTACCGAAATATTTATTTAATCTTCATGAAGTTTGTGCTACAAGGTAGCAGCTCAGATATAGATAGAATGATGTGCTTCTTATTCATCTACATCCTTCACACAACGAAAACCGATAGTGCTACCTGTCGTTAGGTGATACCATCGGTCAGCGACATGTAGGTCTTCAGCACTTCCACCCCATCCACCACCGCGTAGAATACGAAAGTTTTCATTATCAGAAGCGAATTCTCTACCAAAGCGCGGATTATTTTTCGGAGATGTTTGATAGAATTCACCGTTGTATTCGTCAAAACACCATTCCCAAACGTTTCCCGCCATGTCGTATAAATCGTAACTGTTAGGTGGAAAACTGCCAACAGGCGATGTCTGTTTCCATATATCTATACCGCCTACACCACCAAAATTAGCCGTATCATGCGTTATTATATCACCAGATGGATACTTTTTACCAATGAGATTCCCACGTGCTGCATACTCCCATTCAGCCTCAGTCGGTAACCTTTTGTTTCCCCAGTTTGCATAAGCAACAGCATCGCGCCATGTCACATTAACGACTGGATCGTTAGGTTTGTTGAATTTAGGATCGTGCCACAGAGGTGGAGGCGGATATCCGGTTGCTAATACGAACTGTTGATAGCGTGCGTTGGTTACTTCATGGACGTCTATGTAAAAGGCATCAATGAACACCTCATGCACTGGGTACTCATCAGTGTCCCCTGTGCCTTCCTGCGGATTTCCCATCAGAAAAGTCCCAGATGGAATCAGACGCATTTGTGCGCCATCAATGTAGGAAACAATTTTTTTAGTTAACTCCTTTGACGGAACAGCATCTTGAGAAGTTTCTGTGCATGCACATAAGAGGCAGATTGAAAGCAGAAAAATGCCTTTCATACTAACTTTCAGGCACACCTCCTAATCTTGAAGCCACCTCTGCTGCAGTTTCAATTAATTGTTTTTGTTCTCTTTCGTAAAGAGTCCGCACATCAAACCATAATTGATCGTTTTCGATCCGCCCAATAATAGGTGTGCTCCCTTGTCTGAAATGTTCCGCGAGTTTTTCAGCCGAAATCTCCAAAGGACTTAGCACTACCGCAACACTCGGTAGTGTCTCAACAGGCAGCGATCCGCTTCCGATTTGTGAATATGTCTCAGTAATTTTAATCTCAATAGTTTCTGGAAAAATAACTGTGAGTCTGTCAGCAATTTCGTTAGCAGTTCCGTGCAGTTCATCAATAGACCGGGCATATCGCTGAAACATAGGGAATTGCGTTAAAAGGGCATCCGGGTTAAAGTATGCTTGCAGAGTTGCCGACAATGCTGCGATGATCAATTTATCTACGCGTAAGGCACGCATTAAAGGATTCTTTCGGATTTGCTGAATCCATTGTGCTTTTCCGGCTATAATACCTGCTTGTGGCCCTCCCAGCAACTTGTCACCGCTAAAAGTTACAATGTCAACGCCGCAAGCAATTCTATCAGCAACAATGGGTTCGTGAGGGAGTCCATAGTTAGAAATATCAATTAGCGCGCCGCTCCCTAAGTCCTCCATCGTAGGAATGCCGTGCTCAGTACCAAGTTCGGTCAATTCCTGCATATCAGGTGTTGTCGTAAAACCGACAATCTTATAATTACTTGGATGCACCTTCAGAAGTAGGGCAGTGTTTTCATTAATCGCTTCAGCATAATCACGGAGATGTGTCCGATTTGTTGTGCCTACCTCTCTGAGTATAGCCCCACTCGCTGCCATCACGTCAGGAATGCGGAAGGCACCCCCTATTTCAATTAACTCGCCGCGTGATACGATGACTTCCTTTCCCTGCGCTACGGTTTGTAAAGCAATTAACACGGCCGCCGCGTTGTTATTCACGACTGTAGATGCTTCGCATCCAGTCAATTGTTGGAGAAGAGGTTCCGTAATCCGATCCCTATGGCCGCGCTTGCCTGTTTCTAAATCGTACTCCAAATTAACATAGTTCTGTGCAGCAGCTTGCAGGCTTTCACACGCAGAAGGTGATAGCAAAGCACGCCCAAGATTTGTGTGTGTTACGGTTCCGGTCGCATTAACGACTGTTCGGAGGCGGGACTGCGTTATCTCTTCAATTCGTTGGCGCGTTAATGCTGCATATTCAGATGGTTCCGGTAGTGTCAGATCTGCTTTTCCTTGCAGAATTTGGTCTCGAATGTCAGCAACGACTGACCGCAGAGCATCTGTTACAAGTGGCCGAGCGTACGCAACTTGCAGATCATGCATCTCCGGTAGCGATAAGAGTTTATCTATTGCTGGGAGTTGCCGTAGCAAACTATTACCGTTTTTGCTATTTTGTGCATCTGTTTTGATAGTCAATTTCTTTTCCAGAATAAGTAAATGGAAATATAGTAAAACTTACAATTAATGGGACATTTCTGTATCGCAAACTGTTAGTTTGCGTTCTCACAGGCACAATCTAACAGATTGATGCTCAAGTACTGTTGTCCGTTATGTTTCCAAAATAGATTTGTCAAAGTGTCCCAATAATTTCAAAGTTCACTATAGTTTTATAAAATAGTGCGTACATATTCATTCATTTCACTATAGATTCTATCAAATTAGCCTTCAAATGTCAACGGGTTGTAAAACTTTGGATGTGTTCAGTTTTTGGTATGTGTCAGAATCGCGGATGATGCCAAAACTATCAAGCGTTTGCCCCATAAACTTCCAGTTTGTGCTATCCCCCACAGCGCAATCTGGAAGTGAAATCAACGGTATGAATCATGGAGCATGCCATATGTGCATGCTCCATGATTCATACCGTTGATTTGGCGATAATCCGCGATTCTGACAGGAGAGAAATAATCCGCGTTCTCCGCGTTTATCCGAGCTTCAGAGAATTAACAATTGTCACAAGCGAAACCTGACCTACGGAACATTCCACAGCAGCACGATGCCATCCTTACTCCGACTGGCAAGGGTCTTCCCATCTGGACTAAACGCCGCATCCAAAACCTCATCATTGTGTCCAATAAGGATGTGCGGGTGTTTTCCCGTTTTCGCTTTTAATGATATTGGCCATAAAAAGACAGTCTCATCCTCACTGCCACTGGCAAGCAGCTGCCCATCCGGACTGAACGCTACGCACGTAATATTACCAAGATGCCCGGTGAGGGTGCGTATATGTTCACCTGTCGTTGTATCCCACAACCACACAATATCGTCCCTTTTACCTAAGGGCGTTTTATCCACCATGCCCGTTGCAAGCATGCTACCATCCGGACTGAATGCCACCCCCCACAGACTCCGTTTTGTTGTAGGCACAATAAAGGTACATATAAGTTCGTCTGCTTTTATATCCCATAAACTGCGATTTCTGTCCTCATCCTGAACCAGTGCAAGCACCTGTCCATCCGGATTGAACATTACGGGACCGACCCAATGTTTCGGTTTAGTGAATGTGTGGCGGAGTTCGCTTGTTTTTGTATCCCGAAAATAGACGATGCCGACCAGAAATTCAGTAGCGAATGTCTTCCCATCTGGACTAAACACTACACTACGGACTATACCCTTATGCCCAATGGGAGCAATCAGGGGTATACCCGTTTTCGTGTCCCATAAACGGACAGTTTTGTCCTCATTCCCACTACTGGCAAGTGTCTTTCCATCTGGACTAAATGCCACGTTAGAGACCTCACCCTTATGTCCAATGAGAGTATTGAGGGATTTACCCGTTTTCGCGTCCCATAAACCGACAGTATTGTCTTCATGCCCACTCGCGAGGGTTTTCCCATCCGGACTAAACGCGACATCCAAAATAGCGGTATGCGTGATAACAAAACGTAGATGCTCTTCTCCCTCCGTGTTCCATAAACGGACAGCTTCCTTACTGCTACTCGCGAGGGTTTTTCCATCCGGACTAAACGCTACACTAAAGACATCATCTTTATGTCCGATAAAAGTGCGGAGGTGCTTGTTGGTTTCCATATCCCATAAACGGACGGTACTGTCCCGACCACAACTGGCAAGCAGCGCACCATCTTGGCTAAACGCTAAACTTAGAACTTCCCACCTATGATATCCATCAAGGTATTGCGGGAGTGCTTCAGTTTCCGTCATATTCCACAAGTCAATCCCACCAGTTCCAGATCCAATTGCAAGTGTCCGCCCATCCGGACTGAAGGCGATACTTTCGACTGAATCCATCTCACCCTCCACACTATACAAGAGTTGGATGTACTTACCCGTTGTCGCCTCCCACAAATGAACTGCGTCACTGTCCCCATCACATATACTGACGAGGATTTTCCCATCCGGACTATACGCTAAGCCACGAATTGCATCTATATGTTTGGGGACGAGTACAGTCCCTTCTTCACCCCATATATTGAAGAAGTAGTTTGAAGCTTTACCTGTTGCTGTCTCCCACAAACAGATAAAGCCGTTGTCATGCCCACTAACAAGTGTCTTACCATCTGGGCTAAACGCCACGCTGAAAACATCACTGCCATAAACATTGTTGAAAGTGCGCAGCGGTTCACCTGTTGCCATATCCCATAAAACAAGATTATGTCGATTGCTCCCACTCACGAGCGTCTTCCCATCTGGACTAAATGCTAAGCAAGATACGCCTGACATCGGGAAAAGATCCAATGCCGTGCTTGTCTCTACATCGTAAATCCAGACACCGATGGAACTTCCAACTGCCAGCCGAGTGCCATCGGGAGCGTAGGCGACTTTGTTTATTGCGCCTTTACCGAGCCGCGCGATCGCACCTTCGGGTAAGCCCCGCAAATGCCAATCTTGTGCGTCAGTGTTTTGTGACATAACACATAATGAGAACGCAATCATTAAAATCAAAACCGCTGTTTTTTGCATGAGAACGTTATCCTTTTATGAAGATGTTGTTTTAATTCATATTTTACCATCTGCAAATTGTACATTGTAATTACGTGATTGTCAATAGTGATGTGGGTGTCGGGTGCAAATCCCTGCTGCAAATAGAAAATGGTGAAAGATGCACCTGAATAAAGCGAAAACGATTACAAATTTAACTTTTTACAGAATTTTGAATTAACATACCATCTAAAGTAAACTTGCTTTTTTCTTTTACGTTACAATACTTCATATAGCAATAAACATTCATGGAGCACACACTTTTGAATCCACAGCATGCAAATAGATATATATTCCTGTTTACGCTCGCCCTCTGTATTTTTGTTTTTGCAAAACCAGCCTTGACTGCGAAAAAAGACGAAGTCCCTCCACCCCCTCAACAGGAGGACACCTCTCTGTCTCCAGTGGAGAACCCATTTCGTAAAAAACCTAAAAAAGCCCCGTGGCCTGAGAGTGAATCAAAAACAGAAACATCAGACACCCCGTCAACAACCGAAGATACTTCTTTGCGTCGTCAGACACTGATGCCCTATTTAGAAACGCTACGCCGTTGGAAATACCCACCCGATCTCGGTGACCTCTCCGAACTGTATGACTGGAAACCGCGCCGCAAACCTGATACCAAAGGAATTGATCTTCCTATGGAGTCTAACCTACAGGTAAAAATTGACCAATCAGTAACGATTGAAGTCAACAAAACCCACTATTTTGGAGAAGGCGATCTGAATCGCTACGGCGGCTACGGTTATGGGAGTTATGGTGACTACGGTTCAGGACTTGACCTTGGGCTTTCCTCCTCCTACGGTTATGAAGATTTTGGTTACAGCAGTGGGTTTGGCGGTGGATATAATAGTTTCGGGGGTGGCTACAGTAGTTATGGTGGTTACAGTAGTTACGGCAGAGGCGGTGTTCCGCGTGCTACCGGAATTAATATAAGGCAACAGCAAATTATTGGATTACACGGGCGTGTAGGAGAACGTGTGCATATCGCAGTGGATTACAATGCAGGTGATACTTTTGGCGGTGGGTATGGTGGATATGGTAGCAGCTACGGCGGATATGGACTCGGGGGTACAAAAGAGCAAAAGATTAAAATATGGTATGAAGGCAAACCCGATAGTTTCATCAAAACAATCTCTTTTGGTGACATTACGCTTAGCTTACCGAACACCCGTTTTCTGAACATCAACCGTAATCTGTTTGGACTTGAAGGTGTATTTGAATATAAAAACACCCGTATGACTCTTTTCGGTTCACGGAGTAAAGGTGTACGTGAAGTACGAACGTTCCGTGGACAGTCGCGAAGGGCGAGTTTCGGTTACGGACCGCGCGGGATTCAGATTGCGGATGCAAACTATATAAAAAATAGATACTATTTAATTCATCAAGGCGAAGACGGTTTACTACACAAGGCATATCTTCCAATAAAACAGGGTAGCGTGCAAATCTATATTGATGATAGTGTTGTTGGGAATAACCAAGGTGGTCAACGCACCAGTCAAGGCTACTTCAATCCACAGTTTCCTGGACAAGACTACAACATTGACTATGAAACAGGTGAGATTGAATTCTTATCTCCTATCGCTTCCAGTTATACGATTGTTGTTGCTTACGAATATCTGGGAGATGGCGGTGGCAGTGTCGGAAATCCTGAGAACGTCTTTGCTGATGAGAACAGAGACGGCTCTATTGATGAAGAGGGTGAAGAGGTTGGTTATGTTGTATTAAAAGAGAAAGGGTTTCGCGGCACAGTCGCTGATAATGTCTACTTCCTCAGCAACCGAAACATCAATCCCCGTGATTTTCAGTTGACAATTATTCGACAAGGACAAAGTGAAACATTTCAAACAGAGGATGGACTTGTACCGTATATTGAAATTTTTGGATTAGACCAAAACGGTGATGGCATTGTTGATTCTGAATTCATTGACTACGACAGAGGAATACTCCGTTTCCCAAATTTGCATCCCTTTAAAATTGATGATCTACAACATCCTTACTACCGATACCGAGATTCTCTCAACAATGAAGCTATTTATCTGGAATCCCTCCGTAGCACTGACCAGATTTATACAATTGTGGCGGATTATTCCTATCAATCTGAAACCTATAATGTAGGGCCATTTGTGATTCCAAACAGCGAAACCGTTCGGTTAAACGGGAGAGTCCTAACACGAGATACGGATTACCTGATGACCTACGAATATCTTGGGACCATTCGTTTTTTTACTGAACTTGATGAGTTCGATGAAATCGTAGTGGAATTCGAAAAGACACCGTTCGGTGGTTCGCAGCAAGCAGTTGCGGGGGTATGGTTGGAATATACACACAAACCGAAACCGAAATCTGAAAGAGAACAAAATCTTGAAGATAGGTTCAATCGTCTGGGTGGTATGCAAATGACACAAACAGGCCTGGATAGTAATCTTAGAGGTGACCGATTTTCTGATGGATTTCCTGTTACCGGTACGCGTTCTGGCAGAGGGTTCGGCAATACTGGCTTTGGTCGCACAGGCTTCGGCGGCGGAGGTTTTAGTAGTGGATATAGTAATTTTGGAAGTTTCGGTGGACGTTCCCGAATCGGACCCAGTTACTTTGGTGGGTATGGTACAGGCATGAATTATTTCAATCCTGTTTTCCAAAAGGGATTTACCGTATCAACAGGTTATATCTTAACAACTGGACAGAAACCTGCTCTGGTCCCGAATGTGAACGAAGTACCTAATCGTTTGCAAGCATTTAATATCAACACAAGTTTTGGTAGAGCGTTCAACATAGCATGGCTGTTAAACCCGTTACCTTTTGTCAATGTACAAAATTTTCCACTCTCAATTGACTTTAGTGGAGAGTCGGCTTACTCACATAATAACCCGAATAGCGTAGGGGTGGCACTCATTGATAGCATGGAAGGTGTTAAGGAAACTACAACAATCCCTACCATCAAATATAGCTGGAAACCGAGCAGCGTGCCGTACGTTCTGGAATCGTTACAGACAGACACACCGACACACAATTATAGCGTGTTACCTACACAGGAGAATAGAGTCCTTTTTAACGTTGTTTTGAAAGATAGGGAAGAAGCGGAAGCGGTTGGTAATTATATGCGCAACCGAGATGTGCCAGCATCATCAATTCAGCCGCTTTCTCTCTCTACAGAAGAACGGCTAATTATGGAAATAGGCTACAATTTTACAGATGTCGTGGAAGAGTGGGGTGGTTTCTCAAACGGCATTTCAAAGTCTGGTGTTGACTATTCCGAACGCGGATTTATTGAGATATGGATGCGCGTGCAAGGTGACGACGATGTGACGCTCTATCTCAATCTCGGTGCTGTGAATGAAGATGCGGATGCAGATGCACGCCTTGACAGTGAAGACTTGCCACAAACGTTAGAGGATACAAACGGCGACGGTAATGTTGATGCACTTGACCTTGACCTTGAAAATTTACCTGAGGAACAGCGACAACGTGGCAACGGTAGGTCGGATATTGGGGAAGACGTTGGATGGCGTTTTGACGGCCCCTTTCAACCGAAGTTTTTTGGAGCAAACAATCAAATTTTGGATAGCGAAGATTTGAATGGGGACGGTGTGCTTGATAGCGTTGATGCATATTTTCAGGTTGCTATTCCACTCAATGATATTCCGAATGAATGGGTTAAAGGCAAAAATCAAAACGGATGGACGTTCCTTAGCATCCCACTTTCGAAATTTTTACCAGAAGGTTCTCGTGTTCCCAGTCTTGTGTTTGTTCAGCACTTCCGCTTTTGGTTAATGAAAAACCGACCCGGCAACGTTCAGGGAACATTCCAATGGGCATCTATCGAAATTGTTGGAAATAAATGGGAGCAGGGTGTCGTCACAAAATCTTTTGCTGAGACAACCACAGGACTTTCCGGCCGTCAAGTTGTTGAAGATACACTTGAGAAGTTCATCGTTGGTACAAAAGATAACTTTAGTTTTGATGATTATCAGAGCGCATATATCGAAATTGAAGATGACGAACTTTTTAGAAAACTACACCCGTTCGCGGCAACCTCGCTCGGTTTTCAAACACAGCAACAACGTGAACAAACGCTTAGCCTCGAATACTATCTCTATCCCGACTCTCACGGTATAACATCTAAGCAGCTAAAAGGTTTTACACAGAGCGAAGGGCAAGACTTTAGCAGACACGATACACTCCGACTTTGGTTATATGGCGATAAAAGCCACACTACTTTTGTCTTACAGCTCGCCCCAAGTGTAAACACAGGTTACCGCAGTTCATTCTACAGTTCCGATCCTTTCCTTAACCGACCAGAACAGGAGGAAGATGTCAACATCTTTGAGAATCTTACAGATTATTATGAATATACCGTGCCGATTGATTTTGAAGGATGGAAACTGATTGAAATTGACCTACGTGACCAAAACTTAAACGAATATCCGGATCGGATTGAGGAGCAAAATGTTGATTCAGAAATGTCGACTCAAGAATTAGAAACATCTCCTACACAAAACGCACCTGATGGACATCCGGATGGTTTTACCGTTAGAGGCGCAGGAACAGGCGTGAGCAGCACCCGGCTATCGGTTAAAAATATCGGTGGGATATTGCTCGGTATCCGAAACGATACGGATAGAGAAATTAGCGGTGAGGTATGGGTGAATGAAATTCATCTCGGCGATCCACTTGTCCGTTCAGGGTGGGCACGGCGTGGAAATATGTCTGTCTCATTAGGTAGTATCGTCAGTCTGCGTGGCGGCTATGCAAGCCAAGACAAAGATTTTGAGAGCGGTGCAGGTGAAATCGGACGACAACGCCTGTCCTCCCGTGGCTACAGCACGACAAACAACGATTACAATATAGATGCGGATGTTACACTCTTTTCATGGCTGCCTATTCGTTATTCTATTAGCGAACAGGAGTCTGAAACCGAGGCACTGCGCGGTAGTTATAGCAGCACTTTTCAAAGCGGAAAGAGTGAAACTCTCAACCGAGATGTATCCGTACAATTCAATCGAAATCCTTTTCCAAACCTCGGATTTGCATACAATTACCAAGACTTTTGGAACGAAAGACAAGGCACACAGATTAGCCATCTATACACAGGGACTTTTCGATATAATCTCGGTTCAAAATTGGGTTTCAATGTGCAGTATCGTCATGAGGATATTCTGGCTAAGCCTGAAACAGCAACAGATACAACAGCTACATCTACCTCCTACTATAGTTACGGTTATGGCAGAAATCGAGATGAAAAAACAGACAGCGGATCCATTTCGCTTAATATCAGTCCAATAAATGCATTTAGTCTCAATCCGAGTTATGATGTGCGGCGAACACTTGAAAGACGCGATCCGAATCGTTATAGAACCTCGTTTTTTGCGGAGGGCGCAACGGATCCGAATTCTACTGCGGAAGAGGATTCTGATACCGTACCAGGTTTTTCTATTGCTGCACGAGATCACCGAGTTTCACTCACCCCGCGCCTCAATCGCGATCTCCTTGGGTTGCGTCCCACAGTTACAAGCCGTGTGCACTTCAGAGAAAACTGGTTCACTGAAAAGAAAGACGCTTCACTCAACGGAAACGTTAGTCTCGGTTTGAACCTGCGCATTCAAAAATGGTTCGGATGGATTTTTGCTGAAAAAAAACCAAAGGTTGAAGTAACACGAGCGGAGGAGAATGGAAAACTTGAAAAAAATGATGGACAGACACCGGTTGATCAGCAGCTTGAAAAATTACGTGAAAACGGTATTGATGAAACTCGAATCCAGAAATTAGTTGAAGATCAAAACAATTGGATTGACCGCGATAAAGCAGAGATAGAACAAAAGCAGCGTTCCAGCACAGTAACGCCAAGACCTCTTGCTCCACAACAACCTAAACAGGAGGGACTCCTACTTCGGATTATCAATACATTTACGATCAACACCAGTGCGAATTTCAACGCGAGTGAATCCTTTCGCCAACTTGAATCCGGTCAATCGTTAATAGAAATTTGGAAACTTGATCGAGAAGCCGAGGAACGCACCAATTCTCGGAATAGCAACCGTTATAATATTCGCACTTCTGTGGACCCGTGGAAGTGGCTTTCTTTCGGAACGAATCTCATCACAGCCGATAGTTTTCGGAAAAGTTACGGTAGTCCCTATACGACACACGCGGAAACCTACGAAGCGGATATCAAGCTGAATGCACAACAAGCATCCAGCTTTCAACTTCGGTACAGCTTCACAATACGCAACGAGGCAAACCTTGAAGTTACTCTGAGCGACAGTGCTGCGCACACCCCATCGTTAAGTTGGCATCAAAAGTGGAGTGGGGAAACCAGAACCTCATTAGGAATTCGTACTACGCTCCGTGATCATCTGCGGAGCGGAATTCAGAGTAATGCTTTCATTATTTCTCCTAATTTTAGTATTGACTATCGCTATCGCACCGAGGGTGGTATACGTTTACCGCTTATCGGTAGAATATCACTTAAACATGACCTTGACCTGACCAATACCTTCTCTTTAGCAATCCGCAGGGAAAACTACGGTGCGAATAAAGAGCAGCGTTCAGAACGTTATGAAACAACGTTACGTGTTGGGTACAAACTCAGTGATCATCTCACTGCAAATTTACATTTGGGACTTAGCTACAACCACGATAGGGTTGAAGAGGGAAGGGATTACCTCTCCGTTGCAAGTGCACTTACGGTAAGAGGTCAATTTGAATAATGCTATGGGTAGCCAGCAGTTGAAGACGGCATAGATGGTATAACAAAATCAATGCGTTTTGGAATACATGGAGATATCGGAAATCCGAGCCAACGTTTACCCAGAAACCATCTGACACCCTCAAAATCACCGATAGCCTGATGAATATAACGATTGTTTGGTAATTTCGCTGTTAGCGTGAGAGTAGGTCTTAACGGTAAATTCTCAAAACGGAACTCGCCTTTTGCATTGGTCCTAACAGATGCGTCCTGCTTTGTTAGGTGATGAGAGGGCCCCCAAGAAATCTCAACATTCTTAATCGAAGTAGATGGAATGCTGTCACTTTTCAGGATAACATTGCCGTAAACCGTCCTTTTGAAAAAAGAACGCCATTTCTCTTTTACTGTCTCTACTACAAAAATAAGAAGAATTGTACAAAGCAACCCTTTTATTGTGCCGAAAATATTTAAAAAAATATATTCAAAATACCGTAGTAAATCAAGATTTCTATGATGCCTAAAACAGGGGACCATCTACTATGAGGGATTGTATGATTTTTGGTGTGCATAGCATTTTCCTTATTGTAAACCTATAATTAATGGGACACTTCTGTAGCGTCCACTGTTAGTTTGCGTCTCAATATGCACAAACTAAATGAACATTAATGTGTTCATTCGGTCCACACAAGAAACGCGAACCCCGCTGCTGGCGCGATTTCTGAACCTCGCCAACGTAAAGGTAATTGTGGATTTTACTATAATTCATGGCAAAATTGTGTTTACAACCTGCCTAATTTATGAGCAAGTTTTGTGCCAATTCCCGTAATAAGACACATTTGTGTCAAAAACCGTTGAAAGTGGAAATATATTTCTCAATACTATCCGTCTAAACACACGTGTAGATTGAATTCTTCATCAAGAAAGAATAAGCTGGAATTTTATGTTAAAACGAGACGTGGGTGAAAGATGGAAGCTGTTTACGGTAAGTAATTTGAGGATACTACGAGTCAATAGGTAAGGCGCTACTCATAGCAATGGGGCGTACTGGATTTGAACCAGTGACTTCTACCGTGTGAAGGTAGCGCTCGTACCCCTGAGCTAACGCCCCATGAGAAGAGATGGGCCCACTAGGACTCGAACCTAGGACCAGCCGGTTATGAGCCGGCGGCTCTGACCACTGAGCTATGGACCCATATTATTAATAAAGTAATTATACTTTGTTTCCAATGAAAAATCAAGTATTTATGTAAAGGGGTGTAAATATTTTGTCAGTTGTCTGAATCGCGGATTGTCACAGATTTCACGGATTTCGCGGATTATGACTATGATGCTGACAGATTTTTCTACCAGCAGAAGGGCATCGTTTGCCTATAGACATCGGGGCGCTGATTCGAGTAAAACACTTCATCGGACAGTGTGTTAAAATCCGCGCAATCTGTGCAATCCGCGATAATCCGCGATTCAGACAACACATACCAAAAACTTTACATACCCTATAATTGAGGCAACAGTACATTTTCCTTGAACAATTAAACCTAATCTGTTAAAATGCGCTATAATTAGTCCTCACCGATTTTGAGTTTTGTGCTAAAAAAATGAATGCTATAAGAGAAGCACGTTACAATTTGGGCATAGCGTATCTTAACGCTGCCCAGTATAAAGAAGCAATTCATGAATTTGAGGCAGTTATCCAACTTGACGCAGCCTGTATTGATGCCCACTGTGGACTCAGCTGCGCTTATCTTGAATTGAACGAACTTGATAAAGCAGAAACATCTGCCTTGGCAGCATTAAGTTTAAATTCCGACTATCCCTCCGCGCTTTCACTGGTTGATGCCGTAAAAAATTCACGCTACGATAACGGTATTACCTACCTGAACGACGAACGTTATAATGAAGCGGTGTCAACGTTTCAAAAAATCGCAACATTAGATCCAGATTTTAAACAAGTTCACTACAATCTTGGCCGTTCTTATATTGGTCTAAAAGAATTCGGCAAAGCCATCGATTCACTTAAGTCTGCTATTGATTCAGACGCGGCTTTAGAAGATGTTCACTACCATATTGGCTGCGCTTATGTTGAACAGAAACAATTTGGTAAAGCGATTCCACATCTTGAACAGGCGATAACTATTGACCCGAATCTCAAAGAAGCACACGACATTCTTGCATCCGCCTATAGAGAATCTGGCAATTTAGAAGCATCCACAAATACATTAAAATTAGATTCAGATCACCAACCGCCCCGCGATCTCGCTGAAACGATAAAGCTGAAACACTACAATAGAGGGATCGCTTATCTGAACGATGAACGTTATAGCGACGCTGTTGATGCATTTCAAAACGTGTTTACCCTTGATCCCGACTTTACAGAGGCACATTTCAACCTTGGCGTAGCATACCTCAAAATGGAAACTTATCCGCGTGCGATAGACGCACTCGAAAAAACAGTAACTCTCGATCACACGCATAAAGCCGCATATCACGCACTTGCCCTCGCTTATTTCGGGCAGCATGAGTTAGAAAAAGCAAGGCACGCAGCACAAGAGGCTTTAAAAATTGATTCTAAATATCCGCCAGCACTGTCTTTTTTAGAAACAATTGACCCCAATTTCTCACACTTACCGATCCCCTCTTCAACAGAAACACAGGATGCTCCTATTCAACCCAAAATTGATCCTGATGAAGACCAATTTATTGAAGAAAGTGAACAAGCGCGTGCTATTGAAAACGAATCTCAATCGACAGAAGCAGAAAAGGGGACGCAAGAGAGTCCTGATATAAAAATGGATTTGGAACGCGGGTTGACTTTCCTCAAAAACCGGCTGTATAAGGAAGCGGCTGCTGCATACAAGCGGGTGATTAGTGCAGATCCAAATTGTATAGATGCCCACTACGGGTTGGGAGAGGCTTACTTGAAAATTGGGGCGTTTGATGATGCTAAAACTGCTGCAGCGGCAGCATTGAAACTTGATCCGCATCATCAGCCCTCACGCGGACTGCTCCAATCAATAAAGCACTTAGCAAACCTTGAGAAAAACGAAAAAAAGCGGGAGAAAGTTCTTTCATATACGTTAATTGTGGCAATGATCGCTTTAGGCGTTTTTATCGTATATCGGTTTAAATTGATAACGATTCCTGATTTCTTTACTCCAAATTACGGCACTGAAAATAGTGTGGAAGGCAATCAAAATCAACAACTATTGCCTCCTAAGATCTCAATTAAAGCCTCTTTAGAGGAACCTTCAGGAAACGGTTTCATTGATGCAGGTGAAACAGCACATTTGAAGTTAATAATTACTAACAGAGGTGGTCCAGTAAGTGATTTTAAGATAGCGTTTAAACCGAAGTCAGTCCGGGGATTACGGTTTAAGATGCCCAAAGAAACTTTCAAATTAAGTAAAGATGGATCGAAAACTGTTAAAATTGAGATGAAAGCGGACGAAAAAGCACAAGCGCGAGATACATCTTTAGAAATTCAATTGATTGGAGAAGACCGATCTCCCCTCAAAACAGAGAAGTTTGATTTTAAAATTATGTGAACTATGAAGTAGCGGAAGTGCTAAAAGATTCTATTGCTGACTAACCCGATTTGAAACGATAAAATGTTTGATATCAGATTGACTGTCTATTCACAGGGCTTACATAAAAAAATTCTTAAAGCATTACTCAGCAAGTAATATAGTTCTCACGATAAATAACAGCGGCATCGTTGAAAGATCATACTTTCCACCTATGCCGCTGCGACAGTTATATCCTTCAGTCCATTGTGGATTGCCTAATTATCCATGCTACTCCTTAATCACAAAGAATTTCTCTTCTTTAATCCGTTCTTCAGGAAAACGCGCACGCGCCCAGATCGCTTTAGCATTCTCAATCATCTGTGGATGTCCACATGCATACACAACTGAGTTTGTATGGTCATACCCCATCTGATCGCCGTATTTTCGGATAACATCTTCCGCACGCCCACTTTCACCTTGCCATTCCGCATCTTCCCACGGACGACTTACCGTCGGAACGAATGAGAACCACTCTTCCTGTGCTGCGAGTTCATTAAGTTCATCCATGTAATATCCAAGTTCCCAAGAGCGGCTTGCACCGACAATCGCAAGAATCTGATGCGGACTGGATTTACCCTGTTCCTGCTCAATTTTCTGTGTGCGCGCAATACTGATATACGGCGCAGCACCTGTGACAGTCCCTGCCATAATGTGCCGTGTCATCCCGCTCTCCGTGTCCATCACAAATTTACCAACGAGGCGGTCTCTGATGAATACAGTGTTACCAAGTTTTAGTTCCCAAAACAGGGGAGTCGTGGCACCCTCAGGCACCAGTTCAACAAAAACTTCCATAAAAGGTTCGTGTGGTGAGGAGACAATGGAATAGGGACGTTGGACAATCTTTTCGTCAACTTCAAAACCGATAGTAGCGTATTGCCCTGGAATAAAAGGTAGTTGCTGATCGGTTTTGAATTTAAAAGCAGCTAAATCTTCAGAAAAATCTTCACGTTCAATAAGTTCGCCTATACAGTATCGCGATCTTGAGCTTTTTCTTTGCATAATCGTTTCCTTCAATATAGAATAGTGGAGTTCTGATTGTCTACCCTATATTATACTTAAAATCGAAATCTATATCAAATATTTTTTCTCAGTTATGAATCTATGAATTCTAATAGTTATGAAAACTGAGTAAATCAGAAATTGATGTGGCGTAATAAAATGATTTGCACATAAACCAAGATTTTGATAAAATTGATACATGATGAATCCTTTTTTCTTTGGCAGTAGAGGACGCGGGATATTTCGTTTTCTACGTATCTTTCTCCATTTTCCGAACTTTATTCGGCTGACAATCCGGCTTTTCCTTGATGGGCGTGTGCCTGTCTATCGGAAGGCAGTCCTTGTTATTTTTCAAATTCTTGCTGGGGCTTTTGCAATTGCTTACCTTGTTTATCCTTTTGATGGCGATTTCATCCCAATTTTTGGTCGTATAGACGATCTTGTTATCGGCGCGTTTGTGATCCTTGTGCCAGGCGCGTGGTTATTTATCAAGTCATGTCCTGAACATATTGTTCGTGAACATGTGGATAGGATTTCGCGTGGCGAATAAACCGTAATTTTTATGAATTTTTTGCAACTTTATTTTCTCATAGGTGTGTTTTTAGAGCGTAAACACTAAAAAATTAAAAAGCCATTTTTTCGGACTAAAAATAATTGGAGGTTTTATATCATGTTAAATTTCAGACACATACTTCACAGACGCGCAGCACTACTTTTAATATTAGCTGGGCTTGCCGTTGCAGCAGGATTTGTGATTAATCAAGGGGCAGATGAGTTTGTTGTGCCGACTGCAATCGGTGAAACGAACGAAACGCCTCAAGAATTAGAAGATTTTCAGTATTTAGAACGCGCGAATCGCGCATTCATTAATTTGGTTGCGCGAACGAAACCATCTATCGTGCAAATTACAACAAAACGAAAAGTGCCGTTGATGTCTTCCAGAATACGAGTAGTTCCACCGGATGGACGAGGACGAATAATTCCACCGGAAGGAATGAATGAAGAAGAGTTCAGACGTAGATTACCTGAACTGATTCCCTGGGGCGAAGAAGAGTTCAGACGTAGATTTAACTTTGAAGACCTCATACCAAACGAACCTGCACCTCCACGCTCCGTTGAAGGTATCGGTTCCGGTGTAATTATCAGCGAGGATGGTTATATTCTTACGAATAGCCATGTGATTGATAAGGCAGATGAAATTACCGTCACCCTTCCAAATGGTAAGGAACACGGTGCTGAATTAATTGGACAGGACCCCGGTGGTGATGGAGTCAGTGGTACTGATTTAGCAGTCCTCAAGATAGATGCTAAGGACCTCCCTGCCCTTCCGTTTGGTGATTCAGACGCGCTTGAAGTAGGGGAGTGGGTTGTCGCAATTGGAACGCCATTTAACCTTTCACAAACTGTAACACGCGGTATTGTGAGTGCGAAAAACCGAGCCAGCAGAAGTATTCAGTATAGTAACTTCATACAGACGGATGCTCCAATTAATCAGGGGAACAGCGGTGGTGCACTGATTAATATCCGTGGTGAATTGGTCGGTATTAATACTTTGATTGCCACCAACGGGATAAACTTTGGAAATGTAGGCATCGGTTTTGCCATTCCAAGTAATACTGCAGAAAAGTTGCTGCCTCAACTGATTGAACATGGGGAAATCGTCCGTGGGTGGCTCGGGATAACGATGCGATCAGTGAGTCATGATTTAGCTGAAAAACTTGATTTTGAGAAACCGCGCGGCGCACTTGTCATCGAAGTGGGTCCGGAGAGTCCTGCAGAGAAGAGCGGAATTCAGCATGGAGATGTTATCCTTGAATTTAATAAAGAGTTTATTCGAGACTCTTCTCATTTGATGCATGCTGTCGGGGCAACACCGGTTGGCACATCTGTCCGAGTAAAAGTTCTCCGACATGGAAAAGAGAAAGAGCTAACTGTAAAATTGGAGAAACGGACTGAAGAGGTTATAGCACGTCTTCGCTCACATGCTGCTCCCGAACTCATCCCTATACCTATTGAAGAACCACCGGAAACGGAGGAGTTTGCTGGGATGCAAGTACAAAAGTTGACACCGGAACTTGCCAAACGTTACGGACACCCGGACGAAGCTGGTGTCATCGTTATGAAGGTTGAGGCAAATAGCGAGGCTGCGGAAATGGGTATTCAAAAAGGGTTTCTCATCAAAGAGATTGATTATAACCCCATTGAAAACCTTGAAGACTATAAAAGAGTCGTCGAAGAATTGAAAGAAAGCGGCGAAAAGTTTGCACTCGTTTATGTCACAGACATGAATCAACGCGGAAATTATGTGATGTTAGAGATTAATCCTAAGGAGATTAGTCCCGAAGACCGGTAGGTTTATGAGTAGACCTTAATTAAAACTTGAAGGATAGTCGTTTTTGTGATACACTTCTGAAAAACGACTATCCTTCTTTTTTAAGAGGTTTGAGTTTTATGAAAGGACAACGAGTTATTTGGCCGGATCGCGCCAAAGTTGATATTGAGGAGTTTGATCTACCTGCTATCAAGGATGATGAAGTTCTGGTCGCAACGGAATGTACGCTTATCAGTCCCGGCACGGAACGTGCGTTCTTATTAAGTCTGCCGAACGCAAAAGGCGGTTACCCTTCCCGACCAGGCTATAGTAATATCGGTAAAGTGGTGGAGATCGGCAAAAATGTCAGCGGATATGTAGTAGGAGATCGTGTCGCGTCAACACAAGGACACACCAGTCACTTTGTCATCTCACCGAGTCGTCTGTTAAAGGTAGAAGCGTCCGATGCCCCAGCAGAAGAAATGGTCTTTTTTAATCTGGGTGCAATCGCGTTACAAGGGGTTCGAAAAGCACAGATTGAATTGGGAGAACCCACGTTAGTTTTAGGACAAGGACTCATCGGTTTGCTTGCGTTACAACTCTCAAAACTGAGCGGGGCAGTGCCGGTAATCGCAGCAGATTTGACCGATAGTCGCCTTGAACTCTCTAAAAGTATTGGTGCAGACCACACGCTAAATCCTGAAGATACAGATTTTTCGAAACGGTTAGGCGATGCTACTATGGGCAAAGGCCCGACAGTTGTTATTGAGGCAACAGGACATCCAGATGCAATTAGCACTGCGTTAGCTGTGGCAGGTTGGGGGGCGCGGGTTGTGTTGTTAGCAAGCACACGCGGTGAAACGCCGAGTGTTAACTTCTATCGGGATGTACACAAAAAGGGACTTATTCTCTATGGCGCGCACAATTCAATTCGTCCGCGTCAAGAATCATCACCGAATTTCTGGACGAGTGAAGACGATAGTCGTTTGATGTTATCGCTTATTGCACAGCAAAGGTTCATCGTTGCGCCGTTGATTAGCCACCGAGTGCCAGGGCACGATGCCCCGAAAGCGTATCAACTGCTTATGGAATGGAATCCGGGATTGCTTGGTGTTGTGCTTCAATGGAACAGTGATATGTAGAAATACTGTTATTATTTCGTTCGCGGTAGGCGAGGTTTCCTAACCTTGCCAGATGCAGAGAGTTCAAGTAATTCTAAAAATCTACTATAGTTACTTTTTAAAGGACAAGACTTACGCATTCCCTCTTGATAAGGGGGGTTAGGGGTAAAAAGTCGCTATTTGAGGTATTTAACCCCCTAAATCCCCCTTATCAGAGGGACTTTAAAAGAAAATGCGTAAGTCCTGAAAGGAAATAGATGGCACGCGAATATCCAATAGAAAACGTGCGCAACATCGGTATTGCAGCGCACATTGATGCAGGCAAAACAACCACTACCGAACGAATTCTCTTTTATACCGGCAAAAAACATAAAATCGGTACTGTTGATGATGGCACTACAGAGATGGATTGGATGGTGCAGGAACGGGAACGCGGTGTGACAATCACTGCTGCCGCGACAACCTGTTTTTGGCGAGACCACGCGATCCATCTGATTGATACTCCTGGGCACGTTGATTTCACGGTAGAAGTAGAACGTTCATTGCGGGTTTTGGACGGTGCTATTGCCTTGTTCTGTGCTGTTGGAGGCGTGGAACCGCAGTCCGAAACCGTTTGGAATCAAGCAGAACGTTATCAGGTGCCACGTATCGCATTTGTCAATAAGATGGATAGAGTGGGGGCAAATTTCTTTCGTGTCCTTGAGATGATGGAAGAACGATTTGAAACGAATCCTGTGCCGTTGCAAATACCGCTTGGCGAAGGACGCGACTTTGCTGGAGTGATTGATCTTATTCCAATGAAAGCGATTCATTGGAGTCCTGATGACCAAGGAAAAACATATCAAGAAGTAGATATCCCGCCCGAATTTCATGAGGCAGCAAGCACCGCCCGCGAATCTCTTATAGAGAATGTCGCGTCTGAAGACGATACTCTCCTTGAAAAATATCTTGAAGGTGGCGAGATTACTACAACTGAATTAATTGCAGGTATCCGCAGTGCCACGTTGAAAGGAAGTTTAGTGCCAATATTCTGCGGCAGTTCCCTAAAAAATCAGGGAGTTCAGCCGCTCCTTGATGCGGTTATTGACTTTTTACCCTCCCCTATTGACGTGCCGCCAATTGAAGGTGAGATTCCAAAACCTTCAAAAGCAAAATCTTCCAAATGCAAACGCGATTCTTCTCAGACTGCAGATAAAGCCACTCGCCATGCGGATGATTCTGAACCTTTTTCTGCCTTGGCATTCAAGGTAGCAAGCCATGATACCGTGGATAAACTGGTTTACTGTCGTGTCTATTCTGGCACTCTTAAGCGTGGTGAAGTGGTCTATAACGTGGCGACAGAAAAACGGGAGCGAGTCAATCGTATTTTACAGATGCACGCCAATAAAGAGGCGACTTGTGATACCGCGTATGCAGGGGATATTGTTGCGCTTGTCGGGATGCGTAGCACAAAAACGGGACACACATTGAGCGATGTTAACCATCCGCTGCTGTTAGAATCAATCGAATTTCCACCGCCTGTTATCTCTGTGGCGATTGAACCTGAACGCGCCAGCGATACAGATTCATTAGAAGAAACGCTTGAAAAATTGATGGACGAAGACCCGACTTTTACCGTCGGTATTGATGAAGAGACGGGACAACGGATTATCTCAGGCATGGGGGAACTTCATTTAGAGATTCTCACTGACCGCATGATCCGCGAATTTGGTGTGAATGCACGGGTGAGTAAACTGCAGGTGGCATATCGTGAAACGATTAGCACGACTGCAGAGGCACGCGGTACACATATCCATAAAACCGATGAAGAAGGTATTTATGGCGATGTGGTGCTTACCGTCGAACCGTTAGAACGAGGTGAAGGGTTTCAGTTTGAAGACAAAACTGATGAGACACAAATCCCCCGGCAGTATATTTCATCAATTGAGAAAACACTTGAAGGGGCAATGGGAAGTGGTACGCTTATGGGATACGCATTGCAAGATATTAAGGTGACGCTTACTGGTGGTTCCATACATTCCACTGATTCATCGGAAATGGCTTTTGAGGCGGCAGCCGTGCTTGCTTTTGAAAAGGCTGTCAGGCAGGCGAATCCGCTACTTCTTGAACCGATTATGCAGATACATATCACTGTCCCAGATGAACACGTTGGCAAAGTAATCGGTGACCTAAATTCCCGCCGTGCACAAATAAACGAAACAACATCTCAAGATACATCTAACGTTATCAATGCCATTATTCCGTTAGCAGAGACGTTTCAGTATACAACCCGACTGCGCTCTATGACACAGGGACGCGGCGCATTTACGTTAGAATTTTTGCGTTACGAAGTAGCTCCGTCATCTGTCAGCACTGCTAAAGTCACCTAATCAGGATTCACTGAAAACTTCCATCCCCGCAGACCCGTCTGCAATTTTGCGAATCTGTTTTTCAAAACCGGGTGGTGAAAGTGTCCATGTAATCCAAAGCGGTTCATCGCCTGTATTGACAAAGCGATGTTCAACGTTCGGTGGCAAATAGATCACTGTGCCGGGTTTCAATTCTGCTACCTCATCGTCAACAAACGCTTTCCCTTTTCCACCAAACACAAAAATAATCTCCTCTGCTTCACTGTGTGAGTGCATCGGAATTTCGCTATTCGGGTCAATTTCTTCTAATCCCATTGCGAAGTGTTCTGTATCTCTGGTATTCGGTTCAATCAGTGTGTACAGTGTTCGTGGTGCATCGCCTTCAATTCGAACAACTTCGGCATCTTCTTTGTGATAGATATATCTCATTGTCTCCCTTTCATGTCAAACATGGGTTAGGTTATTATAACATTATAGTAAAATCCGAAAATATGTTTACATCTCAGTGAGCAGTAATCTCCACACCATAGCGCTGGCGAGGTTTCCTAACCTTGCCAATGTAAAGGTAATTATGGATTTTACTATAAATTGAATGGTACTGGTAGCAACTAAGGTCTCTTTCAGTTTTCACAGGGCAAGTTAGGATGGCTTATTTTCAAAATCTGGGTCTAATTCCTTTGCCTTTGCAAAATCAGCTTCCGCTGCTTCATGCTGTCCGAGTGACTCATTTGAAAGTCCGCGGTCGTGATAGAGCAGTGCTTTCTTCGGATTTAGGCGAATGGATTCATCAAAATCTTCTATTGCACCGTGATGATCACCGAGACCGGCTTTTGCTGCACCGCGCGTATGATAGGTAGCAGACCTCAATTTATTATCCTTTAGCTCTAACTGGAGTGCCGCATCTGTATCGGATATCGCTTCTTGATATTGGTCTCGTGCTTCAGTTACGTTTCCTTGTTTATCTTCAAATTGTCCTAAAAGATATTTGCCCCATCCCCTGCTATTATAAACTGATGCGTTCTTCGGTTCCAGCTGGATAACTTCAGTGCAATCAACCACCGCCTCTGCATATAACCCCCGTGCTTCTTCTATATCTCCCTGGTCGGCTTTAGATTCACCGAATTCCTGCTTAGCACCTGCTCGATTGTTATACAAATCGGTATCTTCAGGGTTTAGTTTGATAGCGTTATCATAGTCCTCTATTGCCCCCTCAAAATTACCAAGTTTGCACTTCGCGAGTGCGCGATTATTGTAAGTTCCCGCATATTGAGGGTCAATCCGAATAGCGTTATCGTAGTCCTCTATGGCACCTTTAACATCATCAAGATAGTCCTTTGCAATACCCCGATTGTTGTAGGCGTAGATATCTTCAGGGTTTAGTTTGATAGCGTTATCATAGTCATCTATCGCACCTTCAAAATCACCAAGTTTGCGCTTCGCGAGTCCTCTATTTTTGTAAACATCGGCATCTTCAGGGTTTAGTTTGATAGCGTTATCATAGTCATCTATCGCACCCTCAAAATCACCAAGTTTGCGTTTTGCGAGTGCGCGATTATTGTAAGTCCCAGCATATTGAGGGTCAATCCGAATAGCGCTATCGTAATCATCTATGGCACCTTTAACATCATCAAGATAGTCCTTTGCAATACCCCGATTGTTGTAGGTGTAAACATCTTCAGGGTTTAATTTGATAACATGATCATAATCATCTATCGCACCCTCAAAATCACTAAGGTCGGCCTTTGCGATACCCCGATTTTTGTAAGCACCAGTATATTCAGGTTTTAGTCGGATAGCCTGATCAAAGTCATCTATCGAGCCTTCAAGATCGCCAAGGTCGGCCTTTGCTGCCCCCCGGTTGTTGTAGGCACCAGCATATTCGGGGTTCAGGCGGATAGCACTATCAAAGTCATCTATAGAACCTTTAAAGTCTCCAAGGTTGCCTTTAGCAATACCCCGAACGTTGTAAACTATCGCCCTATCCGGATTGCGCTTGATCGCTTTATTGTAGGCGGCAATTGCACCTTTATAGTTGCCCTTTTCAAACTTATCGTCTCCCTGAGACACCTTTATGTATGCATGTATCCGCGGCCGTTTTTGCCACGCCTTTAAAGATTCCACAGGCAAGGAGGCTGCACTTTCAAATTTTGGGGGGGAAACTTCTGTTGAAATAGGTTCTAATTTACTCTTTGATCGAAACAAAGTGCTTATCCAAGAACGGACTGCTGGATAGGCACTTGAAGTATCCGGTTCTATCTGTCTTGTCCCAGTAAGCAATTTCTTGAGTCTGTTTACCGGAATAACATCACTAAATTCGTCAGTGCCTTGGCACAAAATTGCGATGACTTCACCCTTGTTGTTTAGCGCGGGAGCACCACTATACCCTGGGCCAGCATCCGGTATGTTCAACTCGATCAATTTGCCGTTATTCCGGATGGCACTTACAGTGCCTTCTCCCCTGCTTTTTTGTGCTTTAGGATAGCCAATGGCGTAAACCGTATCACCAATCCCCACTGTGTCGCTATCGCCAAGCGTGAAAGGCACCTCTTCTGCTGCAACCTTTAGGACAGCGAGATCGTTTTTATCATCAAATGCTATAATGCCTTCAATGGCGTATACTGTTTCTGTGTCTACATACTTTGCAGTGACTTTTGCCGCCCCCGCAAGAACATGGATGTTGGTCGCGATCTTGTCGGTTGATATAAAGAACCCACTGCCTGTGGTACGCTTGGATGAATAGGCATATTTCTTTTGCAAAAGAACCGTGGTGCCCGGGGCTTCTTTCGTGTTCTGCTGAACCTTGTCACTTTTTTCGTTTTTCATGGTATTGTATATTATACACCAAACATCAGAATTGATGCTAAAAGATTCCCGGGGTTATTTATAGTAAAGTTTAGAATTAATGATACATATTTATGATTTCATCTAT
>JAPPES010000134.1 GCA_028824125.1 Candidatus Poribacteria bacterium | reverse complement strand
TAGAGCAAATCCCATCGATTTAGAAGTCCTTTAATAGGTGGCAACTTAGGTTATTCTTAAAAACACTTACCTCCAACGATTGTTCCTATTAAAATTCGATACGAATAGACTTCTGCTCGCCATTTCTCTCAAAGTAAAGTCGAATTCTACTGAGTGCCTGAATCTTTTCATCTACAATTTTAAAGATTTCGAGGGTATGGATTTCAATATCGTTTATTTGGTAGATGAGGTCGCCTTTCTTGAGGACTTCCGCTAATCTATTTCCTCTTTCAATATGCGAAATGAGGACACCCCTGTGTTTATATCTTTTTGCTTTATTCTTGTCGGGCTGCGTAAGTGTAAGCCCCAATTTTCGCGATATGTATTCCCATTCCAGCGTCTTTAGTTTTAAGTTTGTTTCCCTTTTTTTGCCGCGACGGATAAATTCACACTTTATGTTTTGATTAAGTGGAAGCAAACGTACAACCGCTTTAAAATCATTTTCATCCTTTATTCGATGTCCTGAGATAGAGCTGATAATATCACCGCGTTTAACACCCGCCGCCGCAATAGGACTCTGTTTTTCCAGTTCCGATACTAAAACGCCTCGAGAAAAAATAGATTTTTGTGAGGCTTCTTTCCCCAAAAGTTTTTCAGCCATTTCTTCTGTTACAGATTGTATTTCCACACCAAGATAAGGCGGAGCAATGTGCCCGTGTTCGGTAATCTTTTCAATGACCTTTTTTGCTTTATTGGCAGGAATAGCAAAGCCAACCCCTTGCGAACCGCCGCTCGTTGAACGGATAACGGTGTTTATCCCGATAAGTTCTCCATGTGCATTGACTAAAGCGCCACCGCTATTCCCAGGGTTAACAGATGCGTCTGTCTGTATCAGTGCTTCATAGAAACGGTTGTCTACCGTCAGAGAACGTTGCGTTGCGCTGACAATACCAACTGTCACCGTAGGTTGAGCCGTGCCGATTGAAAGTCCAAAAGGATTTCCGATTGCAAGTGCCCATTCACCAATGAGTAGATCATCGGAGTCGCCCCATTTAATTTTAGGTAAATCTTCTTTCGTATTAACTTTCAATAGCGCGAGGTCTGAAAAAAAATCGTAGCCAAGTATATGTGCATCAAATTCACGTTCGTCCGCGGTGGCAACTTTAATCTTTTCGGCATCCTGAATGACGTGATGATTGGTAAGGATATAACCGTCTTCATTGATAATTACACCTGAACCGACTTCACGCAGGGAACGTTTAGGGATAGGTGGAACTTCCCCCCACAATTCTCTCAAAAACCATTCGTCATAGGCTGATAGCTGCGAAACACTTCGTATGGCACTGATATTGACAACTGCGGGACTGGCACGTTCGACGGCTGTTACGATCGCAGTCCGCCTTGATTGCGTAACAGCACGTTGTAAGTCCTGCTCAGCAAATACATCCACTAAAAGCGAAAAATTGAGCAGTGAAGAGACTATCGCCAAAAGTAGAATTGAAATCCGGACAGTCCATGAAAAAGGGTTGTTTAGCATTTCTTTCCTTATTTGATCTGACACAATTACAAATGTTCCTTGCATTAACTCAGTTCGTTTATGCTTTCAATTTCAGGGAGATACGGTACCCTTCCAATCCTGGGTCTGTATCAACAATTTTCTGTACATCTTCTTGAGAACGGCGTTTTGCGGGAAATTTCTCTGCATTTGCACATCGGAGTGCTACCCTTGCCCCAACCGAACTTGCACGCCTAAGGTTTTCCAACTCAATCTTTTCCAATGTGTCGTAAGCTGTATGTCCAAAACCGCGTCCAGACGGAGCAGAAGTAGGATCACCCATGTGGCATGATGGCACACCTTCAAGAAAAAACGGAAAATGGTCGGAGTAGGAATGCACCTTTTGTCCTACGGGCATATCTGCATGCATCTGCTGTTGCACCGTATTAAAGAACAGTTCTAATGTATCCCATTGATGTAAAACAATTCCCTTTCGGCTTGTGCCACCCGCTGCATCCATATTCAACATGAATCGGACGTTATCTAACTCTTTTGCATGCGCTTCAACATAACGAAATGCGCCAGTCAGTCCAATTTCCTCCGTTCCAAAAGCGATAAATCGGACAGTGCGTTTTAGCATATCCGCTGTGTAGGTCGCTAAGACACGCGCCACTTCAATAACAGATACCATACCCGAGGCAGGGTCGTGTGCGCCTTGCGAGATGTCGTGTCCATCGTAATGGCATCCCAGAACAATCATCTCTTCAGGAATTTCTTTCCCCGGCAGGTCAGCGACAACATTCCATGAGGTACGAGGTTCGTTTATGTCTGTCGTTTGCAGATGCATTGTCACCTTTCCGTAGCGATCGATACATCGTGTAAGAAAATCACCATCTTCCTTACAAACAGAGATACCGGGGATAGGCGCGGGTCTATTATTTTGGAGGCTACCGGTTTCAGGTCCAACGCCAGGATGTTCACTTACAAAAATGAAAGCACTTGCGCCACCGAGCACCGCGCGTTCATATTTTTCTTTGCGATGCACCCATCTTCCAAGGTCTCTCGGCGATGAACTCTTTGCCATCACAAGTTTACCGCGGGCAGTTTCACCGAGTTCACTGAATTCCGGCGGGCTTCCATGTCCTACAGAAACGAGTTCACCAGTAATATTACCTGCAGGACAGTAAGGTAACGAAATACAGTGTAAAGATCGTTCGATAGGTTCAGTGATTGTAAGCGTAGCTGCTCCGCGCGTCCAACCAGCATAGGGGTATTCCTCTAACCTAACGTTTTTAAGTCCGTAACGGGTAAATGTTTCAGAGATAAAATTAGCAGCCTTATATTCTTCAGGGGTTCCTGCAAAACGGGACCCGAAATCATCACATAAAACGGTCAGATTGTCCATGACTTCGCTGCTTGTGTAAATATCACCGACCATTTGTTGGTCAACGTGTAAATAAGGGTTTTTATTTTCCATAATTTAAAATTTCAGTGTCTATTGTAGTATTCGTGACATAAACAAACTTTACGTTGAAGATGCAGTGGAACTGGTTTGATTATTGTCCACAGCCCTAAGACCAGTAAGCGTTTCAAAATCAAGATCATCATCAGAAGTAGTAGCAGGTACTTGGAGTGGCGATAACGTTTTCATTCGCGCATCCGCAATTTTCTTTAACTGCCACGGATTTAAAATCTGAATCTGCCTGCGCCGTGTATCAATTATATTATGTTGTTTGAACGTTTTCAAGAGTATTTCAATTGTTTCCGTTGAACTTCCAATTAGTTTTGACATGCGCTTGATTGACAGGCGGGGCACCAACACAATACCTTTACTATCTGGGACCAAAGCAAGATTTTGTAATAATAGTGCCAGACGAGAAGATGTGCATCGGAACATAATGTTCCGGAATAGGTTAGCGCGCTTACAATTTGGAACAACGGATGTTTTCAATATGTTATGTGAATTAAGCCGTCCCGTTTGTTTCTTATTCCTATATTCTAAAAAAGAATTAGTGGATACTCCAAACACGTTAGAGAAACTTGGCTGCCTTTTGCGAGGCAGCGGTAGTGCTAAATGCGGTTTCCGTTTGAGGAAAAACATGAAGTCACGATTTGCCACAATGCCGATACAAACTTCAGTCAGAGTCTCGGCGAAGGTAGCTCGATTTTGATCCGAAATCTCTGCGTCTTCAGAGATTATTCCAAATATCTCTCCCGATTCTAACACCTCTTTTGTTTCTTGGTCTTCACCTGAGTCTGAATTAACAGAACGATCTTCAATCTTCTTGGTATTAGCATCTGAGAGATTTTTAGAAATCTTTACGCGTCCCTCTTTAATCAGATAAACGCCTTCTTCCGAGATCCGTTCTTCATGTTTTAGGTCTTTGAATGTGACTATCTGTGTTAATGCGCGCGCATCTGTTTCGGAGAGGTCTCGAAAAACATGCATCTGTTTGACATACCAGAATTGTTCTGTATCAAGATTTTTCATTCCTTACCTACTGCAAACGTCTTGTCCCAGAAGATAATTGAAGGGTGTGTCTATAGTAAACCCCACAATTATTGGGACACTTCTGTAGAGCAAACTGTTAGTAAATCAACGGTATGAATCATGGCGAATGCCATACGGGGAATCATGCAGAATGCCACACGCGCATTCTGCCAATGGCATTCATACCGTTGATTTGGCGCATTCGCCCAATGGCATTCCCCGTGTCTCATCGGCACAATCTAAATGAAGATTAAAAAATAAATTGGGTAATATGGCGAGGTTAGGAAACCTCGCCAGCAGAGATGTACACCTGCTGCTGGCGAGGTT
>JAPPES010000156.1:39544-42200 GCA_028824125.1 Candidatus Poribacteria bacterium | reverse complement strand
CTATCATAAAACAGAAACAATGTTGCTTTAATTCTAAATGCTACTATAAATAACCCCGCAGTTCCATAACAGATTCCTTGCATTAAAAAGAGATTTATATTATGATGTTCACATCCCGAATGAAGGAGAAAAAGAATGAGTCTATTGGGTATTGATGTCGGTACAACAGGCTGCAAAGTTATCGCATTTCGCGCGGATGGTGAAATTCTGGCACAAGCTTATGGGGAGTATCCATTGATACACCCGCAACCCGGTTGGTCAGAACTGGATTCAAACGTTGTCTGGGAAAATGTTTCGAACGGAATTCGCCAAGTTGCCGCGCAAACTAAAGCAGATCCAATTGAAGCAATTAGTGTTGCATCACAAGGTGAAGCAGTAACACCCGTTTGGGGTAACTGTGATGTGCTTGCAAACGCAATTACCACCTTTGATTCCCGTACCACAGGCATCTGCGAAGAAATATTACAAGATATAAGTCCTTTAGAAGTGATGCAAATCACTGGCATGCCGCCGAGTAATATTCACACACTTGCAAAACTGGTATGGATCCAACGGAATCAACCAGAAATATATAAAGAGGTATGGAAGTTTTTTGGTTTTGAAGATTTTGTCAATTTCAGATTAGGGGTGCAACTTGCGGTGGACTATTCTCTTGCTGCGCGCACCATGTGTTTTGACATTATCAACAAATGCTGGTCCGAAAAAATGCTCGGTTTGGCAGATTTAGACGTATCACTTTTGCCCGATACAGTGCCTTCAGGCACAATTATCGGTGAAATTGGGACGAAGGTTGCTGGAGAGCTCAATCTTCCCAAAGGAGTCGTTGTTGTAGCCGGTGGACACGACCAGCCGTGTGGTGCGTTAGGTGCAGGCATTATTCGCGGCGGTGAACTCATGGATGCAACAGGTACTGTGGAATGTATCGCTCCCGCCTTTACCGAACCCGTCATCAATCAACAGATGATAGATGGGAATTTTGCTTGCTATCCACACGTTGTTGAAGGACTCTATGTCACATTAGGATTTGTTTCCAGCGGAGGCGTTGTGCTGCGATGGTTCCGAGACACCTTAGCACAAGCAGAAGTCGCGCAAGCAGCTGCAGAAGGACGTGATGTTTATGACATCCTGCTTGAAGATATACCTGATGCCCCTGGAACAGCCATGCTGCTTCCGCACTTTACCGGTTCTGGAACTCCGCATCTCGATCTTGAGTCGAAGGGGGCAATTGTCGGATTAACGCTTTCCACAACTAAAGGAGAACTTGTGAAGGCTATCCTTGAAGGTATTAGCTACGAAATAAAACAGAATCTCACAATGTTGGAGGAGGCGGGTGTGGAGATAAATGAGGTGCGTGCTATTGGTGGCGGTGCGAAATCAGAAAAATGGCTGCAACTTAAAGCGGATATGTTCGGTAAAAAGGTCATCGCGCTTGATATTTCAGAAGGTGTCTGTCTCGGAACGGCCATCCTATCGGGAACGGCAATAGGTAAGTATAGTTCAATTGAAGAGGCTGTTGACCTGTTAGTCAAACCGCAAAAGGTTTACTATCCCCGCGAGGAAATAGCACAACAGTACGCTGAGAAGTTAAAAGTGTATGAGCAGATATATCCTGCCCTTCGTGATCTGAACGATCAATTGTAATTGATGAAAGAACAGTTAGATGCGACTATGCAAAAACACGTCGTAGGAATTGACATTGGTGGCACAAAACTTGCAACCGTTGCGGCAGATGCTTCAGGGAACATCCTCAGTAAAGTTCGCAGACCAACGCGTGCAGATAAGGGACCGGAATATGCAATCCAACTGCTGTTTGAGATGGTAGACAAAACTATTGATCAGGCAAATCTCAAACAAGAAGCAATTTCAGCAATAGGTGTGAGTTGTGGCGGTCCATTGGACACAAAAACTGGCATAGTTTATTCCCCGCCGAATTTGCCTGGTTGGGATGCCTTTCCACTCAAAGCACGACTTGAATCCGAGTTTAAAATCCCTGCTATAATCGAAAATGATGCGAATGCATGCGCACTTGCTGAATATCGATTCGGCGGGGGTAGAGGGTATAATTCGGTCCTTTATATGACAATGAGTACTGGTATCGGTGGTGGAATTGTAATCAATGGACAGATTTACCACGGTGCCAACGACAGTGCCGGTGAGGTTGGTCATCAAATTCTTCTCCCTGATGGTCCACTATGTGGATGTGGTAAGCGTGGATGTTTGGAAGCGCTTTGTTCAGGTCCGGCTATAGCGCGCCGTGCCAAAGAAGCGGTTCAGAAGGAATCAAATGCTGCAATTCTTGCGCTTACAGATGGGCGCATTGACGTTGTAAAATCAGAGCATGTGCTTGCCGCAGCACGTCAAGGTGACGCGTTGGCACTTAAGTTGGTTGACGAAACCGCATATTACATGGGATGGGGCATTGCAAATCTTGTCAACATTTTGAATCCAGATATTGTTCTGTTGGGAACGATCGCTATTGCAGCAGGAGATCTGATACTTGAACCGATTCGAAAAACTGTATCAAACTTTGCAATGGCGCGTCCTGCTGAAGTTGTTCAGATAATGCCCGCACAGTTAGGCGAATCATTAGGTGACCTCGCTGCCGTTGCGTTGGTAGTGTGATACATTATTTAAACCTAAGTCGTCATCTTGTAGC
>JAPPES010000156.1:0-39444 GCA_028824125.1 Candidatus Poribacteria bacterium | reverse complement strand
ATAATCTGTTAGATTGTGCGTATTAGCCCGCAAACTGACAGTTTGCGCTACAAATATTGGCTAATTATCAGCATATTTTTCATTAAAGTACCAGGACTTTAAGAGAAACTGCGTAAGTCCTGAAAGTACCCTAAGTTGTCATTTTGTAGCATAATCTGTTAGATTGTGCGTATTAGCCCGCAAACTGACAGTTTGCGCTACAAATTGGGTTATTTAAGTTGGAGAAAACAAAGTGGAGCGAATTAAAAAATATATTTCACATTTACAAGACGTATTAGAACGGTTAAAACTCGAAGATGTGCGTCAATCCATAGATGTGATCATGGATGCCTATCATGCTGACAAACAGATTTTCGTTATTGGTAATGGTGGGAGTGCTTCTACTGCATCCCACCTTGCATGTGATTTAGGCAAAGGCACAAGCATTGCTGGTAAACCTCGGTTCCGCGTTATCAGTTTAACAGATAACGTTGCCACAATGACAGCATGGTCTAATGATGTCTCTTACGAGGATGTTTTCGTTGAACAACTCAAAAATCTTGTAGATCCAGAAGATGTTGTGATAGGTATCAGTGCAAGCGGTAATTCGGAAAACGTAATCCGTGCTATGCAGCACGCTGCGGACATCGGGTGCAAAACCATCGGATGGAGCGGGTTTGGCGGCGGGAAATTATCTACAATTTGTGATGTCAACGTTGTTGTTGACAGTGACCAATACGGCCCTGTTGAAGATGTCCACCTTATTTTAAACCATATCCTGCATGCATGGATTAAGGAGGAATTTTCAGCATTATAAAACACATTTCTTGACACGCTAATTACTTTTAAGGTATACTAATAGCAAAGTTCGTTATCCACTAATCAGAAAATATTGAGGTGCAATTCATATTAATCGGGAGTGACAGGAAGATGAAAAGCCAAAAAAATTTGCTATATTGTTCGCTTTTCTTAATCGGGTGCCTCTTCATGATAAGTGGACTGTCCGCCGAGGACACTGCATTAGTTTACGTTATAGACATCCGCACCGAAATTGGTGGAGGCGTAAGTACTTACATCAAAAAAGGGGTACAAAAGGCAGAACAAGCGAATGCAGATGCTATAATTTTTGATGTGGATACGCCAGGCGGTAAAGTTGATTCTGCTGTAAAAATTATCAGATCGATCCAAGAAACTCAAATTCCAACTATAGCCTTCGTCAACCGACAAGCTATCTCTGCTGGTGCCATGATTTCCGCTGCATGCGATCAGATTGTGATGACATCAGGTGCAACTATTGGCGATTCAGCTCCTATAGACTCACAAGGAAGTGAAGAAGTAGGGGAGAAGATCATTGCATATATTCGAGGAACAATTCGCTCCACAGCAGAACGCCAAGATAGAAATCCAGACATTGCCGAGGCGATGGTGGACAAGAGACTTTTCCTTGTGCGCTTAGAAAATGGTGATATAATTAAGTTGCGACCTGAAGAGTACTATAGTGAACAAGAGGCTGGCACACAGATGCAGGTTCTCTGCGGAACAGGAGAACTACTTAACTTAACCACTCGCCAAGCTCTTGAATACGGTTTTGTGGATACACAAGCAGAAAACTTATCGGAATTGCTTGCCCAATATCGAATCGTTGAAATTGACCAAGATTATAGACCTGACAATAAAGATTCTGTAATAGCGGCATTGACTCAGAACAACGCTTTAGACAAACAGAAGGAACTTGGTGCTAACCGAGTTACTTTTATAAAATCGTTGGCAAACGCAAAAGTTGAAAAATTTGTGGTGACGCTTGCAGATCGCACAGTCTTTTTTCTTACAAGTCCTTACATTAGTGCGTTGTTGCTCTCGTTAGGAGGGCTCGGTCTACTCGTTGAGATACGGACTCCAGGTTTCGGTATTCCTGGCTTTCTTGGTCTGCTTTTTATCGGTCTCTTTTTCGGTGGACACATGCTGAACGAAGTGCCAAATGCGGGGATTCTTGGATTACTCTTTATAGTCGGATTGGCATTAATTATATTAGAGGTTTTTGTAATCCCAGGTTTTGGAGTCGCTGGGATTCTCGGACTAATTTTGATGTTGGTAAGTGTTTTTTACATATTTTTTCAAAATACTGATGATGTCAACACTGCGCTTTTGTGGTTATCCGTTTCAATTATTCTTACTTCCGTGTTGGCAATTGTTGCTACAATCTTTCTTCCTAAATCGGCTCCATTTCAACGATTCGCGCTGTCTACAGTAATGAGTACGGATCAAGGTTACCATTCTGCCGGTGCGCAAGATTTTCAGAGTTTTATCGGTAAAACTGGGGTTGCGTTAACTCCTTTACGTCCAGCTGGGACAGCCAGAATTGATAACAAACGGTTGGATGTTGTCACAGTTGGTGACTTCATTGCCCAAAATACAAGAGTTAAAGTTTTGGAAGTTGAAGGATCGAAAATTTCGGTTGAAGCTCTGGAGGAGTAACGCTTTTTAACATCAAAATGTTTGGAGGAAATATTCATGTTATGGGTGCCAACAATTCTTATTGCCCTCGGAATTCTATTAGTGTTTGTTGAGATTTTGATTCTACCAGGATTTGGTGCAGCCGGTGTGCCAGGGATAATTCTATTCTGTGTCGGAATCGGTATGATTTGGATAGAATCGAGTATGAAGACTGCTCTCATCTATGCAAGTGTTGCCCTAATTTTCGTGATACCGATAGCGATTTTCAGTCTATCAATTATCCGTGAATCACCTCTCGGTAAAACCTTTATCCTTAATACCGCGCAAAAAAGTGAGGAAGGTTTTCAAGCTGCACCTCAAGAATTAACTGCACTTGTAGGAAAATCTGGGAAAGCGGTAACGCCGCTTCGTCCTGCGGGGGTTGCGCTCATCAATGGTCAACGTGTTGATATTGTTACGCAGGGAGAATTTGTAGAGCCGGAAACAGAAATTGAAGTAATTCAAGTTGAAGGAAGTCGTGTTATTGTCCGTAGTTTGTAAACAGTTAATTGACAGTGTTATTATTTAAAATAATGAACCTTAGACTAAAAAAGGAGATTGGATATGGGAGAATTTGCATGGGTTCCGGTAGTCGCAGTTGTTGTCCTTATAGTTATCTTTATGTTCTTTTGGTTCGTCCCGGTTGGGCTCTGGATTGCTGCAGTTGCAGCTGGTGCCCCGCTTCGCATATCTGAACTTATCGGAATGCGACTGAGACGAGTCAATCCGAATGTTATTGTCAGGGCACTTATCAGTAGCCACAAAGCTGGGTTGACGGTGGCAACGTCTGACTTAGAGGCACACTATCTCGCAGGAGGTAATGTACTTAATGTAGTTAGTGCCTTAATTGCCGCAGATAAAGCGAGAAACATTAATCTTGATTTCTCGCAAGCCGCCGCTATTGATTTGGCAGGTAGGGATGTGTTTGAGGCAGTTCAAATCAGCGTTAACCCGCGTGTTATAACCACGCCAAGGATCAGCGCACTCGCGCTTGATGGTGTTGAACTGATTGCTACGGTAAGAATCACCGTGCGAACTTTTATCAATCGCCTTGTCGGTGGTGCTGGTGAAGAAACCATCATCGCACGGGTTGGTGAAGGAATCATTAGTGCAATCGGTGCTTCTGAAACCTACGAGGATGTTCTTGAGAATCCAGACATCATCTCTAAAACGGTGCTTGATAGAGGTCTTGATGCAGGTACCGCTTTTGAAATTCTATCGATTGATATTGCAGACGTGAATGTCGGAAAAAATATCGGTGCAGAACTTCAAGCCGAACAGGCAGAAGCTGACCTCGTTGTTGCACAGGCGAAGGCAGAAGAACGCCGCGCACTTGCAGTCGCAAGGAAGCAGGAGATGACTGCAGGTGTTCAAGAAAAGCGCGCGCAAGTTGTTGAAGCAGAAGCCACCGTCCCGCGTGCACTTGCGGGAGCATTTCGTGAAGGAAATTTAGATATTACACCTCAGAGAGAAGGAGAATAAAATGGTTATTGTTGCAATTATTGCTGTTTGTATTCTGCTATTTTTAATTGTTATCGGGTGGTTGGTGCCACTCGGATTGTGGATTACCGCGATTGCAGCCGGTGTGAAAGTCGGTATTTTTGACCTCGTAGCGATGCGTTTACGCCGTGTACCACCCAACCAAATTGTTGAACCTCAGATCAATGCAACAAAGGCAGGATTAAGTCTTTCACTTGATGACCTTGAGGCGCATTTCCTTGCTGGAGGTCGTGTAGCGAGTGTAGTTGCTGCGCTTATTGCAGCAGATAAAGCGAACATTGACCTCGATTTTGCACAAGCCGCCGCTATTGATTTAGCGGGTAGGGATGTTTTACAAGCTGTACAGGTGAGTGTTACGCCGGAAATTATTGATATTCCAAGCCAAGAGGATCCAGCCAACGGTATTACCGCTGTCGCACGTGACGGAATCCAACTCATCGTGAAGGCACGTGTCACCGTTAGGGCAAATATTGATCGCCTTGTCGGTGGTGCTACTGAAGATACCATACGTGCAAGGGTCGGCGAAGGGATTATTACAACGATCGGGTCTTCCGGGAACCATAAACAAGTTTTGGAAAACCCAGTGCGAATCTCTGAAACAGTGCTTGAAAAAGGGCTTGAGGCTGGAACCGCTTTTGAAATTTTGTCTATTGATATCGCTGATATTAATGTTGGTGAGAACGTAGGTGCAAAATTGCAGACGGATCAGGCACAAGCTGAACTGAAGATAGCACGCGCAAAAGCGGAAGAACAACGTGCACGTGCTGAAGCGGAAGAGGAAGAAAATAAGGCACTTGTTGAGGAGATGACGGTTAAATTGATTGAGGCAGAAGCGGAAATTCCACTCTCTATCTCAGACGCATTTAATTCAACCAGGATGAGTGTAATGGATTATTACACACTTCGTAATATCCTCGCGGATACTGAAATGCGCCAGTCTATCGCCTCACCGGGTGGACCAAAAGAAGGAGATACAACCCGGTCTACACACTCTCTCGGACTATCTTAAAGATTAAAAGGAGGACAAATGGATTTTAATCTTGAGGCTCTAATACCTATAATCGTCTTTCTTCTTGTTATGATATTTGGAAGTACGCGCCGTAGAAAAACTGACCAACGCCCGGCTGGAAACAACCAAAGTTCTACTGAAAACATGACCCAGGTTGATACGGTTCCCGAAAGCGAAGCTGTTTTTCCACCTTTTATGGAAAATTTTGAAGGGGTTTCCACAGGTGAAGCAGAATTGGCAGAGGAAACTGTAGAGAGTAACCAGGCGGTAGCTGAGCAACCTGAACCGGAAACGGTTCAAGAGCCAACACCTGAAAAGGAATCTATTGAACCGCCACCGGTTCCAGTGGATTCTCCCACGCCGCTGCCAACGAAACCGGTGCCTATAACCTCTCTGATTGATCCGTCACCCGAGACGTTTCGGCAAGGTATCATTCTTGCTGAAATCCTTGGCCGCCCAAAAACACTTCAAAATAGGAGGCGGTAAATATACTTCCGTCTCAACTTAGTCTTGAAGGAGAATTGATTTTTTGTAACCAGATTCATAAAACGCTTCTTAGACACTCATAATTTACGGGAACTGCATCATGGATTATATTGTATGGTCAAGGATTATTGGGCCGCTGGCAATTATGATTTTCGTAATTTATGTTATCATCTCAAGTAATAGAGCGGCGAAGGAGTTGGTGCAGAAAAAATCAGAAGCAAATAATCAGGTTAACGCATCTGTTAAAAATGAAAGTGCTTTACCACCCTTTGTGGAGGATTATCAAAGATTCCCTCTTGAAACAGGATCAGCGCAGGAAACTGTAAAAAACGGAGAGGCAGATATGCCAATGGGAGCGAAGCAAGCTGAACCAAAACTTGAGAGAAAGCCAATAGAACCGCCACCGGTTCCAATGGATTCTCGGACGCCGCTACCAACGAAACCATTACCTGTAACCTCTCTGATTGATCTGTCCCCCGAGACGTTTCGGCAAGGTATCATTCTTGCTGAAATCCTTGGTAGACCTAAAGGGTTGCGCCGTAGACTGTAATAGCTAACTCTGCTCATGCCCGTAGTCTTGAAAATAGTTTGAGTCTATGGGCATTTTTTAATATCTTGGAAACTGTATCTAATACCAATTCTATAAATTATTTTCTTTTTTGAAATGAAATGTAAGAGGCGCAATGAATTGCGCGACTACGAACAGGCTATTTCTTTAAGAGAGGTTATTTTGAGAAATGGTATTATACCATTTCTATCAATTTTTGTCCATTAGCGGTTGTTAGAAATGAAGCGGAATATGGCACAAACTGGAAAGTTTATGCTACAAAAAAGAGACATTATATATCAGAAATGGTATAACAAAACGTGGGTTTAGAAAATGTCCCGTCAAATTTTTCTGTTCACCGTTATTTTTTTAATTCCTTTCCTGTTTCTTGCTTGTTCACAACACCCAGAAAGATCAATCGAACAGGAATCCGCTGAGGTTGAAATACCGCCTTATGCGCGACACCTCAAAGGCTTTAAAATTTGCCTCGACCCAGGACATGGCGGACAAGGACACATACCTAATTATAAACGTGGTCCAACAGGTCTCCGCGAAGCGGAAATCAATCTAAAAGTTGCATTTTATCTACGAGAGATGTTGGAACAGACAGAGGCAACCGTCATCATGACACGCGTTGACGATTCATACATTAGCCTCCCAGAACGTAGTCAAATTGCTAACGAAAATCAAGCAGATTTCTTCATCTCGCTGCACCATAACGGAATTGATGATAAACCTGAAATAAACTTTACGTCAACGTGGTACCACGGTGATGCTGACGATTCTCGCCCAAGTCTTGACCTTGCGCGCTATGTCCAGCAAGGTGTTTCAGACGCCCTTCGTTTACCTAAATCTGCATCAACGGGTTTATATTCTGATAAACTAATCGTTGCTTCAGGTTTCGGTGTGTTGCGGCTGACGAAATGTCCAGCAGTTGTGTGTGAAGCATCTTTTTATACGAATCCAGAAGAGGAGGCAAGACTGAAACAAGATGATTATCTCAAAAGAGAGGCTTATGGATATTTTCTCGGTATTGCCCGTCATGTTGAAGCGGGGTTTCCAAAAGGTGTCCTAATAACACCTAAACATGAATCTGTTGTCCAAACGAAAACGCCTTCGCTTGAGATTCAGGTAAAGGACGGATTACATGAACGTGGTGCATGGATGCTCAAACGTCAGCAAGTTTTTACTAATTCTATTCAGATCAAAATCAATAATGTCAATGTTCCGTTTAAATATGATCGTGATACGGATATAATCACTGTCCACATCAAAGAACCTTTGCCTAACGGGACCCATTTGGTCCAAACGGAGTTGGTAAATTATTATGGGAATCATAGCTTACCGAAACCGCAGCAATTCAAGGTAGCACCACCTGCGGCAAAATTACGACTTAGCACGTGGACAGATACCCTTCCCTATGATGGTAAGAGCTACGTCGGCATCACTGTAGCAGCTTTTGATAAAGATGGGATGCCGATTGCAGATGACGAACTCATCAAAGTAAAAACTACCAGCGGCACCTTCACTGATACCGAGGCTCTTTCAAAAGATGGTATGTCACACTTTTATCTGCGAGCTCCTGATACACCCGGATCAGCAACAGTAGAGGCAGCCTACGGTCAGCCCCGTAAATCACTAAAAATCTATTTCACAGATATTACTCACGGAATTATACAAGGTCAGGTTTCTGAAGCAAATTCTGGTAACCCGATTGCTGGTGTCCAATTACATGCCGATCCTGAGTTAACTGCCATTTCAGACACTCAAGGACACTACTTCATTAAAACCGACTCTCCATTAAAAAAAACGCTTGAAACAACACTACACTTTGTAAGACCTGGCTTTTATCCAGATAAGCGCAAAATCCGCGTTGGACCGAATAAAGCAATAGTTATCGACACAAAATTATATGCTATTGCTGATGGTGCGTTCGCTAAAACCGCACTTGTTCTCGATTCACAGACAAATACGCCTAAAACACATCAACTTATTGCAACCTTGAAGGAGATGTTAGAACTCGCTGGTGCAAAGATTTATGATGTCCATATACCAGGACAAAAAGTTTCTACGGAAAAAAGGATTGAAAAGGTTAATAACATCAAAGATGAGGGATATTACCTACAAATAAACCACACCGCCCAACGTAAAGGTAAACCTTTAGTTGTTGCCGCGCATAACCGTGGTAATCAAGGCACAGAAACTTTTCAAAAACGGATACTTGAACAATTCAACCAAAAACTCTTTGAAACACCGATTGTCACTGTGCAAGATAGAGGAACACCTATAATCCAACAAACAAATAAAATGGCAATGACGCTCGAAGTCCAAACTTTAGATTATCCTGATACTACCGTTGTGGAAGAAGCAACTGCTATTTTCATCGGTGCATGGCTTTTTCTGAAAAATGAGACAGAGCTTGATACGGAAAAATTAGAACGTTTCATGTTATACTTAAATAGGACGCGAGGTGAATGACGGTGCACATCACTTCAAAAATCACCAAATTGCAGCTCCATCATCCGTTCAAGATTTCTCGCCGGGAAACAGATACGTATCGGGAAGTTATTTCTGTTGAAATTGATGGAGGCGTAGGAGAAACTGCACCAGCGAAGTTCTACGGTGAGACTGTTCAGACGGTTACCGCTGCATTGGAAACGTTTTCTTCAAAATTAGACGGTAACTTTGATGAAATTCAAGATGTGATGGAAGGTATTGAATCAACTATTGATGGCAATTACGCTGCAAAATCCGCTATTGATATGACACTGCATGACAGGTTAGGTAAAAAACTTGGAGTCCCGCTTTACAAATTCTGGGGACTTAACCCACAAAAAACGCCTTGCACATCTTTTACCATCGGTCTTGACGAACCGGCAGTAATGGCAGAAAAAGCACGACAAGCAGAGGTCTATCCAATCCTTAAAGTTAAGCTCGGAACAGATCGCGATATTGAGGTCCTTCAAGCACTACGGAAGGTCACAGATAAACCGATCTACGTCGATGCAAACACCGCATGGACACCCAAAGAGGCAGTTCAGAAAATCCATCAACTTGCAAAGTACGGCGTAGTGTTAATTGAACAACCTACACAACCTGACGACATAGCAGGACTTAAGTACGTCCGCGAGCATTCGGAATTACCGATTATTGCAGACGAAAGCGTCAAACGGGCAAGCGATATTCCCGCATTGGCAGAAGCTGTAGATGGCATTAATATTAAATTGGTCAAATGTGGTGGTATATTAGAAGCATTGCGTATGATACATGTGGCACGTGCACACGGCTTGCTTGTTATGCTCGGTTGTATGATTGAGAGTTCTCTCGGCATCACAGCCGCCGCGCACCTAACACCGCTTGTAGACTATGCAGATTTAGACGGAAATTTGTTAATATCAAACGACCCTTATACCGGTGTAACGCTTGAGAATGGTAAGTTGATTTTACCAAATCGTCCTGGTATTGGGGTTTTAACAACGACATAAAAAGGAAAATACGTCATCAAGGCATACGAGTCTTCGTCAAAAAGTCAATATGGCAGAAAATATAGAACAGTCTACATCTACTGAATCATCAGGCCCGCGTGGGCAATACGACATCGTGTCAAAAAACGTTATTCGACAAAATGCTGAGGACTGGGTTCGGTTTGGGCTTGGTATACAGAATGTTGAGGTTCTTCAGGTTCTTGATACTGAACAACCCACTGTCAGATCAAATCGTGCCGATAGTTTTATACAAGCAATTGTTAACGATAAAAATGTCATCATACATTTTGAATTTCAGACGCGTGAAAGTACAGAAAAACCAATGCCGCTCCGAATAGCAGGTTACGCAGGGAGAGGTATTGAAACTTATGGAATGCCGGTCTATTCACATGTCATCTATTTGCATCCCGATGCAGGTCGCAATGATCCAGGACAATACGTTCAAGAGATGCCAGGATACAATATCTCAATCCAATACAAGGTGATTAGACTCAGTCAATTAGAGGGACAAGCCTTTCTGGATGCGCAAATAAAGGGGTTAATTCCGTTCACTCCTCTTATGAAGCCACCAGAAAACGTGGATTCTGAGGAGTGGTTCCGGCAATGTGTTCAAGTCGCTAAGTCAGTGACTCAAGGTGAGTCAAACCAAGCGGATTATCTTACCAACCTCGGTATTCTGGGTGGGTTAATATTAGACTACGAAATTATTCGTGATATTATATGGGAGGGAAACATGCAAGAATCATCTGTTATCCAACACTTCACACAACAAGGTATTGAACAAGGTATGCGAGAAGGCACTATTGATGCTATACTTGATGTGCTTGAGGAACAATTTCAATCTGATGAAGTTCAAATCCTGAAACCTGTCCTTGAAAACATTGAAGAACTGCAACAACTAAAGCAATTACTTCGATCGGCAGCACGGGCAGACAGTCTTGAAGCATTCAAAAAGACATTAGAAGAATAAGAAGGAGTTTTAGATGGCAAAACAGAACCGAAATGTCCTTATTACGGGTGGCACAGGTATATTAGGCAGTGCTGTCACCAGAGCTTACATTGCACAAAGCGACACCGTTGCTGTCACATATCTATTTGATAATGAGGTTGACCGTTTCAAACAGCACAATCCTGAACTCAGCGAAAATGTTACCTTCCAGTTTGCAAATGTTACCGAAGAATCAGAGGTACAGCAAACCGTCCAATCTTTCATCACACAATTTGGGCATTTGGATATATTGGTAAATATAGTTGGGGGATTTATCGGTGGAATTCCGACTGCCGAGCTTGAAGAGGACAGATGGGATTTTATGATGGACCTCAACCTCAAATCTGTTTTCCTCTGTTGCAAGGCGGTGATGCCATACATGACAGAACGGGGTTATGGTAAGATTGTCAACGTCTCTGCACGCGCAGGATTAAAAGGTGAGGCTGGGCTAAGTGCTTATTGTGTCTCTAAAGGTGGCGTGCGCACCTTAACAGAATCATTAGCTGCAGAGGTGATGGATTCTGGTATTAACGTCAATGCCATCATGCCAAGTATTATGGACACCCCTGCTAATCGTGAGGCGATGCCTGATGAAGACCATAGTCGTTGGGTAGCCCCTGCTGATGTTGCAAAGGTTATTTGTTTCCTTACTTCTGATGATGCATCTATTATCAACGGTGCTGCTATACCTGTTTACGGTAGAGCTTAAAAAGTAATGTCTATTGTTTGAAGAATGCCGCATTTGATCCGGTGTCTAAATAGCCAGTTGAAATTTTGTGCTGTGCGGATTGAAAATGATGATTCATAAGTAGGATGAACCTATAAATACCACAGTCCGTTAAAATCTTAATTCAGAACTTCGTTGATTACGTTTTGGATATCACTAAGTTCTATCCGAGGAACACCAAGGGCTGCCATCACGCCTTTTGACAAAATTGATAGGGCACTTGTAATGTCATTTTTGATAGCCTCTCTATCAACTTCATTCGACTGGTGAACTATTATTTCACTTGGTTCTCCAAAAGGAATACCATCGTAGTAATAACGAATTCGATAACCTGCAACCACTTTCTCCCTAAATAGTTTTGTATCATAATATACAAATGGTTCATATACAGCTGTAACTCTTCTTTCAGTAAGCTTTCGATAAACAACTACAAAGCCTATTATCAAAAAGACAATTAGTCCTATTTGCATAACAAAAACAACTATTAACATTATCGAACTCCTTAATTTCGATATAGGACAGTGGTTTTAATTGAAAATGTATTAGATTTTGATACGATCTACAGAGGCAAACCACTGTTTGATGTAAATGGTCAACAATTTAGTATTATTCTTGTATGGTAATTTCCCAGTGCTTCATTCTCCAGCATGAAAAACAGCGAGTTTATGTTGGATCCGCGTATTCGTTCCGCTCTGATTCTTGAGATACTCAGTCTCTAAGTTTGTAGAAGTCATGTCTGCTTACTTATAACTTTTATGCTCTCGGATTAGCAAAAACGGTTATATCACATTTAAGCCGATCTGCAATGTCGTCCAAGATCTTTTTCTTTGTTACAGTATTAGTCCCCGACACTATGTAATATGTCCCAGTATCTGTTTCAACTCTTCTTTGCGCCTTATCAGTATACTCACGATCAGCTACCAGAGGTATCTTATTGATGGACAAGCCAAGATTTTTGACATTCTCGATTCCCAATTCCTTAATAACCTCAATGAAGGTGTCTATTGCCATATCTTCTGAAATCCAAAGTCCATCCTCCATTTGAACAGCTAAAATATTGTTAGTTTTTGTTTCAGTGGCAGGTTCTGAAAATTCGCCGAATAGCTCAACGAATTTTCTGTATAGACTTTTTCCGGGTTTTCCTCTGCCCTGTTCAATGAGAGCAATGTGCCCACGAGAATAACCGACTATTATTGCTAGATCCTCTTGTGTCTCAATACCTGCGGATCTTCTTGCTTCAGCAAGTTGTTCACCAAATGTAATTTCTGATAGATCTTCTATTTCTGATGGATCTTCTGTTTTCGGTGGATCTTCCTCAGTAAATAAATCGGTATGTTGCACAGCATAATTTTTGATAAATTTTAATATTCGGGGAGTAGCAATAAACCATTCACCTTCAGCACGGAATGCCCCAAACTGAGAATGAATTCGTTTTTCTTCTTTACGGGCTGCACCCTCTGTTTCAAAAGGAATGACTCCTATTTCCCGTATTTTGGCTTCGTTTCCTGTCTGCAGAGTAGTTTGTCGTTTTGAAAGATCTGTGATAGTGCGACCAATTTTGATAAAATCTGGTTGGTTGTCTCCGAAATTGCTCTTCGCGAAAAAGTATACTAACGGTTGATTTTCATTTGGCATGATTCCTCCTATAATGGCTAAAATCCAAGCTGCTTATTTACAACATTTTCAATTTTTCAACCAATACATCCATTGATTTTCCACCACTAATTTTATTAGAAAGCAGATAAACGCCTTTACAACTTTCTTGAAGAATATAACATTTAGGAAGAAAAGTCAAGTAGAAAATGTGTCCGAACCGGACAATTTCGTTCTTCATATTTATGTTAATTTGTTCTATCTGAACGACCACCAAATACTATGCGGGGAATGCCAAATGGCATTGATCCCGTTGATTTGGCGTTGGTTCGCTGGTCGCGACTTTTCGGCTAAAACAGATAAAATGCCTAAAACTAAATTAACTTGCTTTGGTATACAAAAAAGTTGACCATAACTTCAAAATTTGATACTCTTATTACAGACTCAATTTTCTATGAATGTGTTTGCTTTCAGATGTTATACCAATTCTATAAATTATTTTCTTTTTTGAAATGAAATGTAAGTCGCGCAATGAATTGCGCGACTACGAACAAACTATTTCTTTAAGAGAGGTTATTTTGAGAAATGGTATTATATGCTATTGGAGAGATAGATGCCAACGAATGCAGAATTGATTGCCAATTGGCGTGACGCGCCTGCGCCATTGCTCAGCATATTACACGCGTTCCATGATAGAGATGGGTTTGTATCGGAAGCAGCTCTTCGTGACATTGCAGTCGGATTTCGAATTCCACTTGCAGAACTTTTTGGCACCTTAACTTTTTACCATCACTTTGCACGTGAGGCACCAGGACAAAATGCTCCACGTGTTTGTACTGGACCTGTTTGTCGGTTGCAAGGCGGGTTGGAAATTCTTGAGACACTTAAAACCGAAGGGGCTATCCCAATGCCGTGCGCTGGAAGATGTGATGATTGTGTCCCAGTGCTAAAAGGGCATCAAGTACTCACCGGAAAACAGGCAAACATGCTTTCTGTTCAACGGACTCCTTTACCGCCACCATACCCAGGTGATGGTGAAGAATGTATCTTTGCAGAGATTCGCGAACCGAACCGCAGTACGTTTGTGGGCTACCAACGTACTGGTGGCTATGAAGGATTAAAGCACGCGGTTACATCCCTTACCCCTGAAGAAGTTATTGAAATACTTAAAGAGAGCCAACTTGCTGGTAGAGGGGGCGCAGGATTTCCCACAGGCATAAAATGGGAATCGGTGCTGAATGCGCCGGGTGAACCGAAAACAATCGTCTGCAACGCAGATGAAGGCGAACCCGGTTGTTTTAAGGATAGGGTTATTCTGGATTATGATCCGCACGCAATAATTGAAGGCATGACACTTGCCGCTTACGCAACCGGAGCAACGCGCGGCTTTATCTATCTCCGATATGAATATCCAGAAACCTTAAAAATACTTGAACGGGCACTCGCGGAAGCTGAAGCAGAAGGATTGATTGGTGACACTATTCTCGAAAAACAATTTAAATTTCATATCTACATTCGGCGCGGTGCCGGTGCTTATGTTTGTGGTGAAGAAGGTTCGTTATTGAACAGTTTGGAAGGAAAACACCCTTTTCCGAGAAATCGCCCACCTTACCCTGTGACGCACGGTTTTGAAAATCTACCTACTGTCGTAAACAACGTGGAGACACTTGCCGCCGCTACACAGATTTTGCGACACGGTGCAGAATGGTATAAAAACCTAAGTTACGATAAAAATCTGGCAGGTACAAAAATCATTAGTCTCTCAGGGGACATACAAAAACCGGGAAATTATGAGGTGCCGTTTGGACTTCCACTAAAGACACTACTTTACGAATGGGCGGGCGGACCAAAAGAAGGACGTGCAATTCAAGCGATTACCTCCGCAGGACTGTCAGGTGGGTTTATTGGAGAAAAAGACCTTGATATCACTATTGATGAACCAAGTTTCCAAAAAGTTGGCGCAATGCTCGGTGCAGCAGGCATCATGGTGTTTGATGACACGCGAGATATGCTTGATGTAGCGCACAACGCAATGGAATTTTTCGCTGAGGAATCTTGTGGAAAGTGTTTTCCGTGCCGAATTGGTACGCATAGACTGACAGAATTATTGTCTAAATCGTTGAATCAGAAATCAAAAGAGCTGATTGCGGAAATCGGAGCAGTGATGAAGGCGACAAGTGCTTGCGGACTTGGAACCGCTGCACCGAATATTACGGATAGTTTGATGCGGTTAAACGTGTAAACCGCAAGCGGTTATTGACAGATTAGGCAGGTTTTTATATTATGACCACATTTTCTGGCGTACTCTGATGTGGACACGAGGATTCATTTCGCTCTGTCTCATCGTGTTTGTGATCGGTTTGATTACTGGACCGGTGCACTGGTTTTTTCCGGTATATGCCGAAAAAGTTTTAGGAGAAAAAGCTCTTTTCGCGGGGTTATTGCGTGCTGTCCCTATCGGTTTGGGTGGTATTACAGCACTTATCGGTGGTAAGCTTAGTGACCGATTCGGACGCAAACTAACACTGCTTATCGGAATGACCGGGGCAGTTGTAATAGGAGGACTTTTTACAACACAAATACCTTTGTTTCTATGGGGTATTCTGTGCTACGAAGGCATTGCTTCTGGATTTAAAACAGCAGGAGGACAATCGTATCTTATCAGTTCTGTATCACCAAAGCAATTAGGGTTGGCAACAGGACTATACTTTATAAGTAGTACTGTTGGGAGTGCTGTTGGAAATGCTATTGCTGGCGAGATTATTGCTCGGATTAACTACAGAACCTTTGGAACTGGAGCGGTCCTTCTATCGGGTTTGTTGTTTGTTGGGGCATGTCTCTTTTTGCCGCGTCTCAAAAAGTATTCTGACGACAGCCATCAGAAGCAAGACGGGATTTGGAAATCAACTCCAAACGTTGGAAAATATATCAACCTATGTCGTAGATCAAACATAAAGATGCTAATAGGTTTGCGCGTCTTCCCAACGTACTATTGGGGATCGGTAAATCTACTCATGCCGATTTTGGTTTATAACCTTGGAGGTGATAAGGCAACTGGATATTACGGCGCAGTTAAATTACTCTTTGCATTTATTTGCCAGTTTGTTACTGGGAAAATTTGTGATGTAGTAGGTCATCGAATTCCCGCTTTAGTAGCAAATGTTGCCGTTACTATTCTCGCTTTTGGATTGGTTTTTTATCACAACTCGTTAGTTGGTCTGCAATTATTCGGCATACTCGGTGGAGGGGCAGCGTGGGCACTTTCTACCACAATACCACGGTTTATCAATGAATTTACCGAACCGCATGAGAAAGGACACGGTGTTGGTCTTACGCATTTAGCATGGAGCACCGGATTTCTTCTCGGTTTTGTCGCAAGTGGATTTTTAATTAACATTTCTGTTCACGTACCATTTATTGTCGCAGGATTTTTCCTGATTTGTTCAACCTATATAGCCTATAAACTTTGGCACACTAAATTTAACGTAAGGAAGGAACAGCTATGATTATTGCTGAACTTGATTTAGAAAATTCAGAACATCTTGAACTCACAAATGCCCAATGGCGTTTTGCCGAAGGGCTTGTCCCCGGTGAACCGAATGGTGGTTTAGTTGACCGGATGCCGGAAACACCGGCGCGTCTTGCTGATTATGACGATTCTGGCTGGGATATTTGTGAAAATATTCAAGAGATCGTCTTAACAGGTCTCTGTTTCGGTTGGTATCGGATTACTGTCACTATCCCTGAAGAGGTTGATGGAAAATCCGTTGCTGGATCAAAAGTGTGGTTTCACACTTGTATTGACGACTATGGTGAAGTTTGGGTCAATGGTGAAATTGACTTAGCATTTGGAGAGTCTGGTCGTGGTGCTGCATCTGGTTTCAATACGCCACAACGCGTTGTTGTGTCCGAAAGTGCTGAACCGGGTGTGAAACATGTCATCGCCTGTTTGGCTATCAACGGGCCTCTTGCCAGGCCGGGTGGTGGAATTTTCCTCCGTTTTGCTAAACTTGAGTTTGAAAGCGAATAGCAATTAGCAGTCAGTTATAGCATTTCTGATAATATATCTCTCTTATGTAGCACAAACTGTTAGTTTGTGCCTTTCAACATTGCAATTCATGAAATTCAGTAATGAGAAATTATTTTTTAGAAATGGTATTATAAGATGCTTGGCGGCAGAGAGCAGTTATTAGTAGTAGCAATCCCTTATGGTTGCCTTTGTAGCAATAATGGGCAGGACTACTGCCACAAGACGTATTGCTGAAATCTGATGGCTGACTGCTGGCACTGTAATAAAGGCAGGACTTACGCAATGTATTCAAAAGTCCCCCTGATAAGGGGATTTAGGGAGTTAAATAGCTGAAATAACGTCTTTTCCCCCCTAACCCCCCTTATCAAGGGGGAATGCGTAAAGTCCTGTAAAGGAAAGAATTTGAGTAAAATAGCAGTTGTCCTACTGAGTGGCGGTTTAGATTCTACTACAACATTAGCAATCGCTCTCAACGAAGGTTATGATTGCTATGTGATGAGTTTTCGGTATGGACAACGGAACAAGGTGGAACTTCAATGCGCAGAAAACACCGCAAAGTTAATGGGGGCAAAGCAGCACAACATTATTGACATTGACCTCCGCACCTTTGGCGCATCTGCCCTAACAGATGATATTGACGTTCCAAAAGGCAGATCAGACGTAGAAATGGAAGGTGGCATACCGATCACTTATGTACCTGCTCGGAATACCATCTTTCTTTCCTACGCGCTTGCATGGGCAGAGGTGCTTGCTGCCGATACCATTTTCATCGGTGTCAATGCTATCGATTACAGTGGATATCCTGATTGTCGTCCAGAGTATATTAGTGCCTATCAAAAGATGGCAGCCCTCGCAACACAAGCTGGTGTGGAAGGTCCAACAAAACTGACAATCCGCACGCCACTTATTGATAAAACAAAAGCAGAAATAATCCAAATTGGAACAGCACTTGGCGTGGATTATAGTCTCACACTGAGCTGTTATGATCCAGATATGGATGGACAGGCGTGTGGTGAATGTGATAGTTGCGTACTTCGCAAAAAAGGGTTTGAAGACGCTGGTATCTCTGATCCAACGCGTTATCAATAGGCGTAGTGCTATAACTCCTTTGTAGATGCGATTTGATGCTTGATAATTTCTTTATCCTTGATATCTGCTAATAATTTGTTGTATAATGTCTATCTGCGGAGGTGACTCCTGATCGGTGGATCCAACAATGTATAGACGCAACGGTGGCCACGCCTGTTGAGTCACCGACAAAAGGGAACTTACTTTACGGGCTCTCCGTCTTTGGAGGGATCGTCTATGATCAAAGTTTATTTGAACGAATACCGGAGGAACTTATGCAAGAATCTTCTTTCTTTCAATATCAACGCGAAAAGTTTATTACACAAGGGGCAAAAGAGGCTACCCTCAAAAACCTTTTGACAGTACTCAATGCGAAATTCCACGTAGAGGCGGTGCGCGCTATAGACCCAGCCCTGCAAGATATAGACGATTTGCAACGACTTGAGCAGCTACTTCTCACTGCCGTTAATGCGGAAAACCTTGAAGCCTTCACTGCAATACTCTTTGAATAGGGCATCTGAAAACGCAGAACGTTCACGAGAAAAATATGATAAAAGCAGTTTTCTTTGATTTTTATTATACTTTATGTGTTTGGGGAAAACCACTTGAGGAAAGTCTGCAAATAATCGCAGAACGATACCAATTTGAAATTGACTGGAAACGGTATACTGCAGCAGTCGAGAATCTATTCGCTGAGGCATCAGATTCCGATCCTACGACACATTCCTTGCTTGGAACAATGCAAAAAATCGTGGACAGTTACTGTGAGTTTGTCCGGCAACTGGGAGTTCAGGAACATGCAGAACAGATGGCATGGGAATTATTGCAAGCTGGACACTCGCTCTTTGCTGCCAATGTTGCCACGCTCTACGATGACGTTGTGCCAACACTCCAACGTTTACGCGATGATGGATACAAATTAGCGATTGTTTCAAATTGGGATACACCGTTAGATCCGCTTGCAGAACGGCTCGGTATTGCACACTATTTTGACATAATTGTTGCTTCACATGACGAACGCGTTCGGTCAGCGAAACCGGACCCACATATATTTGAGTATACACTAAACGCAGTTGGAGTTTCTGCAGAAGAAGCTGTGCATGTGGGTGATACTTATGAAGCTGACATTATAGGCGCACAAGGGGTTGGTATTCGTCCAATATTGATTGATAGGGAAGGTTCGCAAACTGGTAGGTGGGATGAAACGATTCGGATTCTTGCGGAGTTACCGGAACTGCTTAATGTGCCACAGTAGTTTGGTAGGTTCTGTTTATAGAATCTTTTCTACTTGTGAGAATTTGTCTGAGATGATGCCGTTTACGTTTTCAATCGCTCAATTTCCTCTCGGAGTTGCACCAATTCTGCCTCAGCTTGTTCAGCTCGGATTGTTGCGGCGTCAGCAGGTGTTTCTAATATTCACTTCAGTTACAAAAACGTCTAAAGCTGGTTCCTCTACTTCCAGTTCTTCTTTCCCAAAAGTCTCAATATAAAACCGAATTGCAGAAGTTACGTCTGCAACACTTTCTTGGTATGTATCGCCTTGTCCTATGACAACACCTTTGAGTCCAAGTGGATAGGCGACATAACCATCTGTGTGTTTTTCAACAATTACTTTAAACGGTTGCATTCTGTTCTCCTTTTTAATGTAGTATAGCCTGTTAGGTTGTGCATGGAAATTCATCTATTCATTGAACCGTGAGCGCAATGCCCACAGTCCTTGTCCGGGTTCACTAATGAAGAAAAAGCTCGTAGATCGGTGCGATTGGAAACCGCCCCTACCCTTGGGGGTGCCACCATCATTGAAACCATCAACAAGTGTTTCTGGGTTGTATTGAGTCACCACTTCGTTAATAGGTCTCCATTCGTAACCAACTGATTCAATCTCTTTTTGCGTAAGATGTTCGGTGGCATAAACAACTTTGAAACGCTCCTCGGTACTCCCATGAATTAGGTGTGCAGCTGCGGAAAGGTTTTCTTGCAATTCACTGTTTTCTTCAACCGCTTTGAGTGTTGCAGGCGTGCCACGGTATCCATACTTTCGGATGAGTCTGTCGATTTCAGCATCCTCACCGAATTCTTGTAACCCTGGTGCGATGATGATTAGCTCACCATCATCTGCCATTGCCATCCGCGTGCGATAGATAGCCTTGTTTCCGAGCCATGTGCTTCTAAATTCCTTCGGATCCAAGTAGACAACTACCTTTTCTAACGGTTCATCTAAAAATGTCATATTAACGTTTCTGCTTAGTTCCGCCGCTGTTTCAAAAGTGCGTGCGTCATCACCAATGTAAAGACCACGCATCACACGCTCACCACTTGTATCCACACCCATCACGCTCATGATGTAAACAATACCGAGTTGTTTGAGATAATGCGTATGGGCATAATTCAGCACCCTTCTAACAGACGTATCCGTACGTCCCATTAACCGTTCCATACCGTCAACAGCACCGAGGAAATGAGATTTGTTAATCATCTCAACGCCGCCTGCTCCAACAAGGACATTCTTGAATCCATTTGCAATTCCGATAACTTCGTGTGGAATTACTTGGCCAACAGAGATAATAAGTTCGTAGTCTCCTTCAACGAGACGACGGTTGACTGCCACAGGAATACTATAATCCAGTTTGCCACCAGATACCTCACGGATAAACTCGGGTGGCACTTCGCCAAAGTGATAAAGTCCTGTTCGCCAATGATGCACATGATATGTCGCTTTGGGCAGATCACCGTACATTTCAGCAATCTGTGTTTCAGTCATAGGGGCATGTGTACCGATAGCAGGGAGAATGTCAAAGGTTATGCCGTTTGCTGCATCCCAAAGTTCATAAAAAATTCGCGTGAGTTCTCCCGCATTTGAATGGAGGCGAGTTATATCCGGCGGAATTACCAGAATCTTTTTTGGGATACCGCCTAACTTGAGCAGTGCCTCTTGTAGTAATGCGCGTTTTTCTTCGGTTGTAATGATAGTGTTTTTTCTACCGTGGGCAATGTAGGTTGACATAGTGTTAATCTCACAGTTTTCTGTTGAAGAAAAAAAGAGGGCGGTGACATAATTGTCTCGCCCTCTAACAGTTGAATTAATATGAGGCTTTAATACTGCCCCAAGTTGTGCTTAACTTATCCTGTGGTTCCACAGGTAAAACAAGATCTTCAACGGAATCGCCGATAAAGAGATTATCAATATAGACAAGGCCGTAATTGCCGAACTTGCCTGTTTTATAATCACCGTCTTTTGCTTCGGTAGCTACAGCGACATCTTGAAAAGGTGTTTTATCATCACGTTCTTTGAGCTTAAAGGTGAATGAATCCCCATCTAACGTGAGTTGTGCGCGATACCAAACCTGCGGTTTGTTGTCTACTGCCCCATCCCCTATAAGCGGCCAACCGTTTTTGCGTTTATAGAATCGATAAACCCTACCACCTTGACGGCGGTCACTCAGGTAGAACTTCTCGCCATCTTGAAAGCGGAAGACGACACCCATATAGAAATCATCAGGGAACATCATATCCCATTCGGCAACATAATCGGTCCAATCGGCATCCCCACAGACATAGATGGAACCGCCGGGTCCGTCGTGTCGTGAATCATTAGATGGATTATTAGAAGTCTTAAGCACTTTATTGCCCGCATCTTTTGGATCGGCAACAACTATAGCCTTCGTTTTGCCAGCGAATCCGATTTCCCATTTCTTCGGTTCTTGGTTAATAGCATCGTTCTCAAAATCGTCATGAAATAGCAACTTTGCGGATATGTTCATTGAAGCAAAGAGAGTGAACACCAACACGGTGCATAGAATAGATAGCATTGTAAAACGCATTTTTTCCTCCTTTGGATTTAGTCAAATTTTCCACTTGAAAATTTTCTATAGTTATTATATCATAAAAAATACAATTAGGCGAAAAAAAGAGGCATACATGCGCATTTTGCACACTGCCGATTGGCATATCGGGCAGCGACTTCATGAACGTCAACGGCATGAAGAACATAAGCAATTTCTGGAGTGGATCCTTGATACAATCCAAGAATATGAGGTCGAACTACTCCTCGTTTCAGGTGATATTTTTGACACCTCCCTTCCGTCAGCAGAAGCAACCAATCTCTATTATGAGTTTCTCTTCCGCCTTTATAATGAGACCGAGACATATACAATAATTATAGCAGGTAACCACGACTCATCACGACACTTGGAAGCACCCCGCGAATTCCTCAAAATGGGTAGGATACACGTCGTGGGGCTTGCCAAAGAACCAGCTGACTGTGTTGTTCGTATTCCAGACGAAAACCCGCGTGTTGCTGTTGCTGCCGTGCCGTATCTATCAGAAAATGAACTCCCACATGTCTCCTATGAATCTGAGATAGAGAAGAACGAACGGTATCGCGAACGACTCAAAACGTTCTATGCAGATTGTGTGTCTCACATGCCAGAGGAACTCCCGAAAATTTTGATGGGGCATCTCTTTGTTGATGGTGGACAGGAAACCGATTCTGAGCGAAATATCCAAATTGGAGGTGCTTCCGCTGTTCGTGCCAGCGATTTTCCCGGTGGCGTGAATTATGTTGCGCTCGGGCACCTCCATAGACCACAAACGATAGCGGACACCGTTTATCCTATCCGATATGCAGGATCACCGATTCCAATGCGGTTCAACGAGGCAGATTATCGCAAAAAAGTGTTTCTGCTGGAAATATCTGACGATGGAATATTAACACAACATGAAGATATTGAAATTCCTATTTTCAAAGAGTTATGTACTGTTGAAGGGGATGAAACCTCTGTCCTTTCGGAAGCGATGTTAGAAAAGTGGGAGGGTAAATATATTCAGGTAAAATTGAAACTGGACTCTGTGCGAACTGGCATCAGTGACGAAATTCGAAAAGCGTTCAGTGATCGTGGTGGTGATGTTTTAATTGTTCAAGTTGAGCTGCCAGAAGCAGATGATATTCCGGTTATTCAGGTTGAAGATATGAAACGTCCTGAAGAAATATTTGTACAGTTTCACGAGGCAAATTTTGGTAGCGCACCCGATGAAATCTTGACACAAACGTTTCATGAATTAACAGAGATAGTTGAAAAATCTCAATGAAATTACGTAGATTAAAATTAAAAAACCTAAATAGTTTTCGAGATGAGGTTGAAATAGATTTTGAAAAACCTCCGTTAGACGATGCGTCACTTGTCGCAATTACCGGTCCCACAGGTGCAGGCAAAACTACGTTGTTAGATGCGATTTGCGTTGCACTTTACGGGAAAACACCTCGTTTAACAGGACGCGACACACGTAACCCTAAACATCTCATCAGCCATGGTGAAAACGAGGCGTTTGCTGAAGTCTATTTTGAGGCAAACAGCAAACGATACCATGCTACTTGGACAATTAAACGCAACTATTCTCCGAAAACACAACTATTTGATAGTTCTGGTGCGTTAATCACGACTGATGTTAGTCAAGAAATTGAATCGATCTTAGGTCTGAATTTTGCTGCGTTCAATCAGTCTGTGATGTTAGCACAAGGTCAGTTTGCTGCATTCTTGAAAGCAGGGAGAGACCACAGACGCACAATTCTGGAAACAACTGCCGATATCGGTATCTACGACGTACTTAGACAGACATTACTCGACAAAGTTAATGAAGTTTCGGACGTTTATGACGAAATAGAGAGGAGATTAGAGCAAATTCCGGAAGCCTCTCCTGAATTAATAGAGAAAGCAGAAGTAGAACTTGACAACTTCAATGCAGAAGCAAAGACATTAGGAATAAAAAACCAACAAATTCAGGATCAAAAGGATCACGAAACAGATCGCAAAGATGACTTTGAAACACTCCAATCTTCTGAAGAGAGACTGGGAGAACTCACTAATCAGCAACCGATAATTGATAAGCTAAAATCGGAACTTGAACGTGCTGAACGTGCAAACGAACTTCGTGCCGAGAAACAGGTATTTGACTCCACAAAATCTGATCATCAAAAAGCAACAGAGGCACTACGAAAGGCTGAAACTGAACTTGCGGATACGCAAAAGCGAGTAAAAACCAATCAAACCGACTTTGACAAAAAAGAAGAGATTTACACTACTGTCTCTACCAAGCGAGATAAGAAGATAGAGATATACGCTGATGCAAAATCAGATGTAGAACGCGCAGCAGAACGATTTGCAGAGGTTAATAAACGTACGCCTACGTTGGAAGATTTGAATGAACAGATTGAAACAACATCAAGCCAGTTAAGCGGTAAACAAACTGAACAGGGCGAATTACAAGAACAGATTGCGGCAGCGGAAACCTTCTTAAATGAAAATCCGCTCCCATCAGATCGTCAGTCACGTTTTAATCGAACAAGTGTTCTGTTGTCAGAACTCAACTCAAAACGCCAACAGCAAAAAGAAAAAATGGATGACCAGTCAGAGTATAGGTCCCAAATAGATGAATTGGAAGAAAAGTTAAAAGAGTTAACTGAGAATAGAAAAGAACTACGTTCGGAAGAAAAAACTGTAAAGAATTCTCTAAAACAAGTTGAAACGGAATTTAAGGCACTTCAAGGGACTGGTACTCTTGAGGAATGGCAGGGCAGAAGAGATAATGCGATAAAGACACAGTCAATAGTGCAGCAGTATGAAAATTTCGATAGTCAACTCTGTGAAGAAAAAGAGAGTTTAGCGGAATTTCAGGAATGTATAACTGAATTTGATGAATCTCTTGATGAACTTGAGAAAAAACTTGAAATTCAGTCTCAGCTCTGTAAACGATCAGATGCAGAAGTTGAGAAATTAGAAGCAGAAAAAGAATTAGCAATTTTAGCAGAACCTGTTAATGTGCTTCGACAGCGATTAGAGGAAGGGAAACCTTGCCGCGTGTGTGGTGCTACAGATCATCCTTATGCTAATGAAGTTGAAAGCGAGGCGTTACTTGAAAGTATTGAGAAAGCATTAGACGATGCCGAAACAGAGGCGAAAAAGGCACAGAAACAGAAGCAAAAATTAGAACAGAATCAAGTGCGTCTCCAACAAGATAAATCTAACACTACCAACCAAATTAACGCGTGTCAAGAGGAAATAGAAAATCTAAATTCTGAAATCGAAAATATTCGTGTGCAGTGGCAAGAACTCTATGAATCTGCAGACATCTCATCCAAATGGGTTGACGAAAGGCTTGATGAAGCAGACACCGCTATTAAAAATCTTAAGGAGTTAGATCAGGTTTCTCAAGAACTCGCAACCTGTGAACGTGATCATAAGCGGGAAAGCGATTCGTTGAACGATACAAAACAGGAATTCGAAACAGTAACAGATAAGATTGAAGTCTTGAAATTGGACATTTCTGATACTGAGAAAGATTTTTGGGAATCAATGCCTAAAGTTTTTCACGACTTTACACCATCTGAAGCTGTCAAGCAGTTTGAGGATAAGATCGAAAAAGTAGCAACGCGTGATCAGGAACTTACCTCGAAAAACAATCAACTTGATGTGCTTAACACTGAAATTCAGAACAACCAACGCGAACTCTCAGGATTACAAGAAGACCTGACAGAACTGCAAAATGCGATCAAACACTATCAAAACGAGGCAGAAAAGATTTTGGAAGATGTGCGAGAGAAAACTGATGGCTTAGAAACAGAAAATGAAATCAACGATGCTATTACTAAATTAGAAATGGATTTACAAGTGAAAAAAGATGAACGCTATGAAGCCGAGCAACAGTTAGATGAAAGCTGCAGACTATTAATTCAAAAAGAAGCGGCTCAGCAATTTTGCGAAGGGCAATTAAAGGTTGAAAGTGAAAATTTTGAAAAAGCACGCGACGCTTACTTGAATAAATTGGACGAAGCAGGATTTGAATTGCCTGAAGCACACAACGCAGCATTCCGAGACGATACACAGATGCAAGCACTAACCGAAAAGATTGATGCTCATGAAAGTGAAAAGCAGCAGCTTGATGTAAAAATTGTCGCATTGCGAACGCAGTTTGAAGAAACACCATTTGACCTTGAGGCATTAAAACTGATTATTTCTCAAGTAGAAGAAATTGCAGCACAGATTGAAGAAAAACAGCAAGAAATTGGGGCTCAACAACAGATAATTGATAATCTGAAAGATGCACTCAAAAAACGCGAAAAACTTGCTGATGAATTGCAAACAGCAAAGCAAGAAATGGAACGTTGGCAACGGTTACAAAATACAATCAGCGCCAATGCCTTACGTGACTTTGCTTTAGAAATTATATTCAAACAGATGGGACTTTTAGCCAACCAGCAGTTGAAATATCTCACTTCAGAGCGGTACCAGCTTAAAGTAGAAAGTATCGGCGATCTGACTGTTATAGACCGTTGGAATGCAAATGAAAAACGGCCTGTTGAAACGCTCTCTGGCGGAGAATCGTTTTTGACAAGTCTTGCACTTGCATTGGCACTCTCTGAACTCAGCCAGGGGCGCGCCCAACTCAATTCGCTATTCCTTGACGAAGGATTTGGCACGCTTGATGCAGAAACACTTGACATCGCTATTGCAGCGTTGGAGGGACTGCAAATGCAGGGACGCAGCATCTATCTCATCAGCCACATTCAAGAATTAACAAGACGTTTGCCTGTTAAAATCAAGGTCAAGAAAAGAGGAGACGGTAGTTCATATATTGATACAAATTAGAGATTAAGTTCATATAAATTATAATTGATTTGTAGGTTAGGTTTATTACCCACAGCTTGCAAATCTTACAGAATCACTACTAATACCATTTCTATCAATTTTTGTCCATTAGCGGTTGTTAGAAATGAAGCGGCATGTGGCACAAACTGGAAAGTTTATGCTACAAAAAAGAGACATTATATATCAGAAATGGTATAACAAAACTGGAGGCAAAACATGCAATTTGGTTTCATGTCGTCTGTCTGTCCGCCACTAACGCTGGCAGAACTCATTGACAAAGCAAAACATTATAACTACGAACACTTGGAACTCCGTGTAGAATGGGACCACGGTCACGGTGTTGAATTGGATTCGACACCACAACAACTCAACGATGCAAAGGCACGCTTAGCGGATAGTGGGATAACGTTATCCTGCATTGCAACTGGGGTGAGGTTTGTTAATCCGGACGCGCAAAAACGCGCAGAACAGGTTGATCTACTCAAGCGGTATATTGATCTTTCTGAAAAGATGGGAGCAAAGAATATCCGTATCTTCGGTGATCCGGTGCCGAAAACACCGGTTGAAGTGGACCAAACACTGGATTGGGAAGCAGAAGGTATACGGGCATGTGATGCGTTAGCTGGTGAGGCGGGGGTTGCGCTCTGTTTGGAAACACACGGCAATCTATTAGCGAGTTACTTGGCTGAAGTCCTTTATCGATCAGAAGCGCAGAATACGTTTGTGAATTGGCATGCAGCACATCATGTGCGACATGGACAACCTGTGGATGTCGCGTATGTTCATCTGCGCAATAAGGTGCGGCATGCACATGTCAACTTTGGCGATGAAGGCCCGATGCCCGACACAGAAAAAGATTCTCTGACACTTCTTGCACAAGATGGATATACAGGTTTTATCTCAATAGAGGTTATCAATCCAAAGGATTCGGATGCAGTGCTGCAACGGCATGCCGAACTATACAAAACGCTCTAAATCGGGCACAGGGGGCGGTCTGATTATCGTGCGGACTTCTCCCTGTTACACTTTTTACAAAGCATCTGGCAATTATCCTCGTTGGTCTTGCCTCCCTCGGACCAGGGTGTGATATGGTCTGCTTCCATGTCTTTGATTTCAAAGTTGTTTTTGCATATAACACAAATACCTGACTGTTTTGAGTAGACCTTTTGCTTCATGCCCTTTGAAAAGGCGCGTATGTTCAGGTGTTTCTCTTCTCGAGTTAGGATATATGGGTATATACCCTTGTTATCTACATCATCGTCAAGTTCAAGGCGGGCGGTTTCTTCCTCAATCTCATCAGCGTCAAGGTCGTCGTCTTTATAGTCTTTGTATAGCGAACCCCAATCTACGCTCTTCATGGCTGGTCTTGTCTTCGTAAAAGTGGATTCAATCCACTCGATCACCTTTTGAAAATACTCCCATAGGGGTTCCGCGTTTTCGTCGTGCTGATGCGTCCCCATGTAGTCTTCAATCGTCGAGTCTTCGCAGATCCACTTAATCGCTGTCTCCAAGTACTCTTGTCGGATTGCCTTACCACTGACATAGTCCTTGCCTTTTCGGGATGCAACGCAATTATTCCGACTAAAATATCGCTTGGCATCTGACAACCAAGTTCCGGCGTAGACAGCGTTACGCAACTCTTGATTGGTCAACTCCTGTCCCGCAATGTTGATCGTTTTGAACCACTCCAACTTTTCGCTGTCGGTCCCGGTACACACGTAGACCGTCAGTTCGTAATTCAGTATCAATTTTCGTTTGTCTGAAGGGAGATTGTGGAAGAATAGCTTATTGAACGAAAATTTGCCTTCTACATACTGTGCTATAGAGATTGTGCGCTGCTGTCCGTCAATGATTTCGTATTCTCCGTTTTCCCGGTCTGCCCAATACATCACGTTCAACGGGTATCCTTTCAGGATGGTGTCAATGACGGCATTGCGTTCCTTGTCGTTGTAGACAAACTCCCGTTGAAATGGCGGACGTATATCCAGTTTACCACCGTATCCTGTCACGCCGCCTTCGCCATCGTCCTTGTACTCCTTGACAAGTTCTCGCACCGTGAGGTCTAACAACTCGATTTTCATTGCTGTACCCTCCTGTTGCGGATAACGATGCGCACATAAATTTCTTTGCCGTTGATTTTAAATCTGCTCTGCTTGCCTGTTAGCTCGGTCATGAGAGGTCGATCCATACCGATAATTTCAAACTGATCAGGATTGTGCTTGTCCAAGAAGGAAATCGGCACGCCCATTTCTCCGGCATAATCCCTTGGAATATCAGCAGTTTCACTTACATTGATGGCATCATAGTTATCGTATTTCGGGTATTCATCAGGAGAGTATTTCTTGTAAAGGATTAGGTCTTCGTGCCGCTTTTTATGGTCGAGGTTGGTGAACCAACGAGCGGTCCTTAATAGAGCTTTGATGACACCATCCACCCGTCGGTAGGCACTGCCCTCCTTTTTGCTTCTAACCAATTCTTGTCTATAATCTTCCGGCACATCAAAAAGCATATCTTTGCCAGACGGACCATGACCAAGCCACAATCTACCACTCTTGATGAGGGGAAATACCTCTTTGTATGCTATCGCGTTCATGCTTCCAATAACGACAAATTTTTTGTCGTATTCAATCAGTTGCGCGATATACTTCCTGAACAATGAAAACGGGGGATTTGTAACTACAATGTCTGCCTGTTCAAGTAACTCAATAGATTCTTTGCTCCTGAAATCGCCATCTTCCTTGAGTGGAAATGGGGTGGGTTCTGTTCCATTGCCGAGATACTCAAGTCCGACAGCGGTTTCCATGTCGTGTTTACTGAATAGGTCTGGCTTCGGATTTTTGTAGCAGGTTGTGATCAGTCTTTTGAGTCCAAGGAACTCGAATTTCAGACGAAAGTAGAGAAAGAAATTGCTGATGGTGGGATCGTCGCAATTGCAGTAAACCGTCTTGCCGCGAAAATGTTCCTCGTAATGCTCTAGCTCTTTCTCTATGTCCGAGAGTTGTGTGTAAAATTCATCGTATTTGGCTCTATTGGCGGCATGTAGGGATTGGTTTCTTGGCATGATATTTGGCCTTTAAAGTGGGGTGTTCATAAAGAAAAAGGATTAGATTTTTTAAAGGGGTTTGTAGGACTGGTAGTTTCCCACGGTAAATTAACAGATTGTGGTGGGACTGCTGGAGATATTTCTCTCACTAAAGGATTAAGTTTCTCATGAAGGTATTTTTCTATTCCATCGCGTCTTGTTGAACTTACTTCAGACCAAGCAACATATAACGTATCATTTAACGCATTATTTGCGTGTTGCTGAATTCTATCGTCACGACGATGGACGTATAATCTATCTCTAATTGCACCTTGTCCAACATATACAGCTCTTGTTAAACCGACCTGTCTATCTAAATAGTAAATGATGTAAATACCTTCAAGATTATCAAATTTATCAGAATTTAAATCAAGTCCGTCGAGTTCATACCGATAATTGCCTGAGTCAGTGTAATACCAATTGAGTGTAAGTGTCATGATATCTCCTTTATAGGAAAGTTTTATATTTTGCATTAAAACTTAACGTTTCGTTAAGCGATGTTATTTTTTTGTGTGTAAAATTCATCGTATTTTACTCTGTTCTCGGCATGCAGAGACTGGTTTCTTGCCATGATGTGTCTTCCTCAAAGATGGTGAGGCTTTGGATTTGGGGCATTATTCTATTCTTTTATATATTTCTATAGATGCCCCGAATCCAGTTACATAATCTTGGTTCTCTGGATGTAGTCGACCATCATGTTCTAATGCTGTATGTTCTTGTATTATATATCTCAGTATGCCTTCAGCAAATTTCCATGAAGTTGCATGGACTGCTTTTACGGGTTTATAATCTTCTTCTCCACAAGCGACACGTATTGCGTAGACAAGTGCCCTGTGGTTTCCATCTTGCATATAGAAATGTCTTTGATCTTTTCCACAATATTGTTTTTCTTCACCGTGTATGGATGGATTTCTAATCCATATAGGATCCATCAATGTTTCGTCAAACTTTTTGGTCAGTATTAAATGTTTCCGAAACCAAGGATCAGATTCATCTTGCCCTGATGGTTGCTTTGCTACTATCTTTTGTAAATTTTGAAAAACATCTACAGAAGATGTTGAATGCAAGTTTTTTCCGTTTGTGATTATTTCCACAACTTCTTTTATAGTCTTGAAACACATGCCAAGTAGTAATCTATGCTGTGACGGGTATTTTTTCCAAATTGGTGGAGGCCCCATAAATATGAGATTATCAAATTCATCTCTTGTAAGTTCAATATCGGTTAATACATACTTGTAATAGTCATTATGATTCATAACTAAAGTTCTCCTTTTATTTTCGATTAAAACTTAACGCTGGTATAAGTCAACTGATATTTTAACGAAGCGTTAACCGATGTCATTTTTCTAATCCCAAAACGACTTATACCAAATTAACGCGATCTATCTCGTTCAGGTGCGGTTAGGAAACCGCACCTACCGTAGAAAAAAGATAAATTTCGTTAATTTGGTATTATTACGTTCTTTTAAACGCTAAACGATTCGCCGCATCCGCATGTGTTTTTGGCGTTTGGATTGGTGATCTTAAAACCTGAATCCATTAGACCGTCGTTGTAATCCAGCACCGAACCTGCAAGATACAAGGAGCTGCGCGGATCAATGAACACCTTTAAACCGTGAAATTCAAAGACTCTATCGGTGCCTTTCGCTTCGGCGAACTCGAGGTTATATTGAAAACCTGAGCAACCGCCGCCGATAACCTGCATGCGCAAACCGAGTTCCGCTTCGGCGCTATTTTCGTTGCTGTTTATGAGTGTAATCGCTTTTTCTGCCGCAGATTCCGTAATAGTAATCATTGGTGTGTCTCCTGTTTTGAAAGCGAGTTTTCAATTGCTGTTTTTAATACCTTTTCGGCATAAGTGGCATAACGTTGTTTGTCTGCTGGTAGACCGCCTAAAGCTTTTGAGATATGCGATGCTGTAATCTTCAACGCATCTGAGATTCGGCTACCGGTGACCAATTCCGTTAGGACAGAACCGCTTGCAATTGCTGTCGGACATCCAAAAGCCTTAAACTTCGCCGCAACAACTGCCCCATTGCTGATTTTAAGCGTTAGTTTCAGCATTTCACCGCTGGCGGCAGACCCGATAGTTGCTGTGCCATCTGCATCGTCAATTGTTCCGATATTGCGCGGGTTTTCAAAATGCTCGGTAACTTGTGGAGTATGCATAGCAATTGCCTGTCCGAAGCGGACAACGTATCGCCAAAATATCTTTTATCTCATATTATACACTATTATCATGCAAATGTCAAATCTGACTTTAAGCAAGCGGGGTTATTTAGTTTTATAAATTGCAAGTCAATGAGTTTTACTATTAGTTAGTTATGATTGCATCAATGCAAAGTAGTAGGCACACTCCGTGTGCCGTAATCCACTCTAAAGACGGCACGCGGAGCGTGCCTACTACCATGTCGGATTATGTTTATTATCTAACCTACAATACATTACTAAAGTTTGGACAATTTTTACGAATTATAGTTACAAAAAGCAGAAAAACAGGTATCCTTTCAGAACTAACCGATTTTGAAAGGAAAATAAAATGAACCTCCTTCTCTGCTTAGAACATATACTATCAGATTTTTGTTTTTTATTTAGCCAACAAAACTTTGCGCTTTTCCAAGCGTTCATCTATGGTTTCATTGCGAATAGAGGCGATGGCACAATCACGGGTATTTATCAATCAAGTTTTTCACAGACAAGATATTGGGCTTTTACTAAGTTTCTGTCGCGTGGCAAATGGAATGTAGATGCGGTCGCCATACATTTGATAAAACGTGTTCAACAAGTATTTGCGTTCTGGGTTTATGTTTATGATGAAACGAAAGCTATCAAGACAGGCAAATCCCAATGGGGATTACACTTTTTCCGCAACTTTAGTTTCCAAAGGCGTAGTATCAATCCATCCAAGTTTGTGTTCGGTCATCAGTTCGGTGTGCTCGGTTTACTCTGTAAGACAGCGACAGGGTGAACCCTTTTCCCAGTATGGGTGAAACTGATGTGTCCGAAAACGATACGCGCTAAAAGTAATGCGGTGTTTCAGCGTATCTGTTCAAAAATACCCGCAGGTTTGATAATCTTTGATAGAGGGTTCACACGACGCAAAGTGTTTACAATGGCATTGCGTTTTGGACATCATATCTTATGTCGTGCCAAATCTAATGCTGTGTTTTACCAGCTGCCAAAGATACCGAAACACCGAAAACGCGGCAGACCTAAGAAATACGGAGACCGGCTCAGTGTTCACAGGATGCGGTATAATGTGATAGAAATAGCAGGTAAAGCACATTCGGTCGCCTCAAAAGTGGTGCGAACCAAAATGTGTGATGCTGATGTGCGGCTCGTTGTAATGCGCACACGCCCAAAACCATCAAAACCCTATCAATACGACTTTGTTTTCACAACAAATATGACACTTGAAGTGCCACAGATTGTCCAATACTATCGCAACAGATGGCAGATTGAAACAGCTTTCCGAGATGTGAAGCAAAACTTTGGGTTTCACAAGTATCAAGTCAAATCCCGTCCAAGTATCAATCGTTTTGTGCAGCTCAGTTTCGTTGCAGCAAGTTTGACAAAACTCATATTTACAACGCAATCTGTAGCAAAAACGATGAGCGTTGAGAGCGTTTGTCAACGGCTCGGGATACATTGGTATCGTCCAGCTAAACTCACACTCGGATTGCGAACCGCCTTTCTACGCTTGAGAATAGCACAAACCTTATTTTCTGTTCTGAAAGTTCTAAACAAAAATCATACTCGCAGAATATTAGGAACGCTTTTCAGCAAGAGAAAGACACGCCTTGCGACAAGGCTACTTGAATATAACAATATTGTCCAAACTTTAGTATTAATTAGCGGATCTTTTTTATTGTGCAGACTTCTCCCTACATCTTTTATAGGTTTTAAATCAAGCGAAAAGTTAATAAAATCAAGGGTTCATGATGATTTTTAACAAATTTTTCCAATCCCGAAACTACTCATTGCGTTAAAAAATAATGTAAGATCTTCTGAAAGTGTCTTTCCACGCTTCTGAAAGACATTTTCTATCTCCTTGCGCAGCATGTAGAGGAATCTCTCATAAAAAACAGTAGTAGATATATCGCGCAGTACCTGAAAATCCAGGCGAATCGTAAAGTATGTAGTATCTTCAGATGCAAGTGTGTCAAGAGACCAGCGAAAAAACGTGGTTTTACCAGTCTGGCGCGGTGCAAAGATAACGATATAGCGACCGTCTTTGATGCGCGCAATGAAATCATCAAGCTCCGCAGAACGACTGACAACATAATGCTTTTCTGGATGAACGGGGCCTTGTGTGCCAAAACGTCTCATTTTGTTTTCCTTATCTGTAGTATCTCACACAGAAAAGATAGCATAAGGAGATGTAGTTGTCAAGAGGTGTGTTTGAGATGAAATATTTTAATCCAACGGAAACAACGGCCGCCTAACATGCCGATACGAAAAATGCAGCGGATTCACCGCAGTCAATCCCGGTGTATCCACCTCAATAATCTGCCCAGCAATTGGTTCGTAAGCAGCACGATATGCGATTGCAGCTTTCACAACAATCATCCGCATCGCTTTCGGATTGATACCGAGACTCAGCAGCTGCTGCAGACTAAACGGTGTTTGACGATTACTTGTCAGCGCAACTAACGAATCCGCTACTGCTACAACAGCTGTTAACCCTTGATTGTGATATTTTTGCCCGCCGTGGCGAGGTTCCGTTTCAATAAAATGTCCGTCATGAATTAAGCGGACTCTGCCTCGAATTGGGACAGGATTCCCGTGTTGGTTATCAGCTTTCCCACCAACCTGTAAAGATACTTCATTTCCGACACCAATCTGAATACAGGTTTGCACACTCTCCGGATCACACAGCACCACGACAAATCCCGATGCCTTTTGTCGTAACAACTCCGCAAGAATGAAAGTGCTGTCACCGGGTGAACCGCCGCCGATGTTATCCCCCATTTCAACAAGAATTACCGGATGTTGGTCGCTTGAAAATGCTTGCCGCACAGCGTCTGCTGCATCAGGCAGATTCAGTGTTAATTGGTCGTGGACATTCCACAACATATCTGATAACCGATTAGCTTCTGTTTGTGCAAGTTGTAGGTTATCGTCTGTTACGACAACGAAGGATGGACCTACCTCATGGACATCTGCGTAAGGATACCCCGCTGCAACGTTGGCGACAAGGATTTTAGAATCGTCTTCAAGTTGTTTAGCCGCGTCCAGAATGGAACACATCGGTTCTGCACTTGTATTCTGATATAAGATATTGAGAATCATAGGTGGTTTGGCAAGTACCTGCGTAGGTGTTACCTCTTTTCTGATAATACGCATCATCAACTCTGCTGCCTGTAACCCGCGTTGCCGCTGATCAATGTGTGGGTTTGTTTTGTATATTACAAGCGCTGTTGAATTATCAACCATCTGCTGAGAGCCATTTGCGTGATGGTCAAGTGTGACGACAATTGGCAAAGATTCACCGAAGGTGTCTCGAAGTCTTTTTAGCACTTCTCCATCACCATCAGGATAATTTTCTACTACCATCGCGCCGTGTAGTGCAAGCAGTAATCCGCCCAGTTTCGGCATTGCTTTGAGTTGTTGGACGAGCATATCGGTGAGTTTATTAAAAGCATCATCAGTTACAGGACCGGCAGGTGTGGCAGTCGCCATCACGGTAGGATGTGCCGTGTAGTTATAGTCTTCTGCACCTTGAATAAACCCGCCCATTTCATGATGTGTCCCCTTCCATACCGAAAACAGATCATCTCCAACAGTGTGAGAAAATGCCTCAAAATCGGTAGGGGTTTTACTGAACGTATTAGATTCGTGCATGATCCCACCAATAGCAATCGTAGCCATCATGTTTCTCCTATATAAATGGGACACTTCTGTAGTGTAAACTTCTGTTGTCCGTTATGTTTCATAACAGATAGATCGAAATACCCGATAATTTCAAAGTTCACTATAAATGTCGTTGTGTTCTGAAAATTATTATGGATATTCTATAATGCCAACTCTGAAGCATTTTCAGAGTCATTCAATTTTCCAATACTTTCCAACTTCTTTCAAAGGTCTCTTCTTGTAGGAGCGACCTCCTGGTCGCGACCGTGTGTAAATATTGAGAAAAACCCACAATTGAATAGCTATGGAAGTATTTTAAAAATATCTTGACGAAAAGCGTAAAAATAGTGTATCATTTAACACTGTTTTAATCTCTGAATTTCTAATAATAGGTTTGTAAACTAACATTCATAGGCGTGAATTGAGTAGCGATACAACGCATGACGGAAGATGGTACTCGTAAAAACCGCATTGAAGAAGCGATAGAACTCGCTGCACAGGCACACGATGGGCAATTTCGGAAAGGCACTCGGACCCCGTATATATCGCATCCGTATGCTGTTGGTCTGATGTTGATGAATGCAGGGTGTTCGGAAACAGTGGTCATCGCAGGAATTCTGCACGATACCGTTGAGGATACCGACCTGACGTTAGAATATATCCGAAAAAATTTTGGCGAATCTGTCGCTGACATTGTTGACGGGTGTTCTGAAAATAAATCTTTGCGGTGGCGGGAACGTAAGACTGAACGGATTGAGGCATTAAAAACGACTACGACAGAGGTTTGTCTCGTAACGTGTGCCGACAAACTTCACAATCTACGGACTGTGATTTCAGAATACGATGACATCGGTGATGCCGTATGGGAACGTTTTCACGGTGGGTTAGAGGCGCAGGCGTGGTACTACCAAAGTGTTTTAGGAAGTTTGCGTATACATATAGAACAAAATAAAAACGTGTCGTGTGACGGGACTGTGCAGAAACAATTCGAGATTTTATTTCAACAACTACGACAGGCTGTGATGTGTCTTTTTGAAGGGAGATAGCATGAAGATTGCCTACGCTTTTCGGCGGTGTGCCTCTTATCCTTATGATGGTGGTGGACTTCCCTCCGATGCGGATAATAGACAACAGTTTTTAAAAAAGGCAAAAGAAATTGGATTTGAAGGTATTGAACTTCCGGCTATGAATTTGCCAGATGCTGAAATTGATGCACTTCGCACACAACTTGAAGATGCAGGCATGCCGTGTGTAGCAGTCCGTGGAGGCGGTGGTGCTGCACATCCGCGTGTTGCTGCCGGTAACAAACAAGCTATGATAAATGCTGTTTATTTTGCTGCAAAAATAGGGGCAAATGTTGTGAATTCCACAGTCACAACGCCGCCACGAGACCCAAACGGCAAAGGCACATATCGTGGTGAATCTGTCTCCCAAGGCTCAAGTCGTCAAGCCAGCACAATAGACTATGAACAGACAGCGGCTGCAATCTCTGATGTAGCTTCTATCGCTGCGGATCAAAATGTGTCTATCTCCATTGAAGTTCATCAAAATTCAATTGTAGATAACAGTTGGTCAGCTTTACATCTACTTGAGTTAATTGACGCGCCGAATGTCGGTATCAATCCTGACTTAGGTAACATTTATTGGACTTATGATATTCCCGAGGAATCGTGTGAAGATGCCATCGTCGTGCTTGCACCGCATGTCAACTACTGGCATTGTAAGAGTCTCTATCGTGTGCCTATACCAGATTTAGAGACTGCTATCTACGTCCAAGTCCCACTTCCAGATGGAGAAATTGACTACCGTTTCGCAATCGCTGCGTTGTTAGATGCGAACTATGATGGATATCTTGCAATTGAAGGTGTCCGATATGGTGATCAGTTCCATCAAGATGGACGGAGTGTTGCGTATGTTAAATCAGTTCTGGCAGAGCTTAAGCCATAAGACAAACTTTAATCAACTTATGCTAATTAACATAAGTTGCTACATAGTAGCACAAACTGTATAAAGATAAAAAACAAATTGGGTAATTTGGCAAGGTTAGGAAACCTTGCCAGCAGAGGTGTACACATGCTGCTGGCGAGGTTTCCTAACCTCGCCCCCTTACCGAAATATTTATTTAAACTTCATTTAGTTTGTGCATATTAATACGCAAACTGAAAGTTTGCGCTACGATTTGTTAGACCTGCTCAATTGGACATCTCAAATTATGACAAACAAAAAAATTCGTCTTACTGCCACCGTCAAATGTGCTGGATGAGCATCAAAACTGGCTCCGGGTGAGCTTTCACACATTTTAAGTAATTTGCCCAAATCTACCGACCCGAACCTGCTTGTTGGCACAGAAACTTCCGATGACGCTGGCATCTACCGTATTTCAGATGAACTTGCCCTTGTGAATACGGTAGACTATTTTACCCCTATCGTGGACGATCCTTATACATTCGGTGCAATTGCAGCGACAAATTCACTGAGTGATGTGTATAGCATGGGTGGCACACCGAAAACTGCGTTAAATATTACTTGCTGGCCTAAAGCTGACTTGGAACTCTCAATTCTCGGTGATATTGTGAGAGGGGGCGCTGAAAAGGCGGCTGAAGCGGGAGCAGCACTTCTCGGTGGGCATACGGTAGATTCACCTGAATTGATGTATGGACTCGCTGTAACCGGTGTTGTGCATCCAGAGAAGTTTGTCAAAAACTACGGTGCGCGTCCTGGTGATGTCCTCATTCTAACGAAAAATCTCGGCATTGGCATTCTCACTACTGGATTGAAATTCAATAAAATCAGTGATGAAGTCTTGCCGCAATTGGTCGAATCCATGACGCGACTCAACGCTTCTGCGGCTGCGGTTATGTTAAAATATGATGTCACCGCATGCACAGATGTCACAGGTTATGGATTGTTGGGACATGCATCAGAAATGGCGGCAGGAAACAGTGTGCGCCTAAAAATAGATAGTAGTGCTGTTCCTTACTTTGAAGATGCCCCCTCACTCGTTGCTAAGGAAACCTACACGCAGGCATATCTTGCAAATACAAAGTTCCTTTCGGATAAGGTTTCGTTCAGCTCGTCAGTTTCAGAGGAGATGTGCCATATTTTGATGGAAGCAGAAACGTCGGGTGGACTGTTATTTGCGCTGCCAGCAGAAAATGCAGATGCAGCCATAAAAGAACTTCACGCTGGTGATTGCCCGGAGGCCGCTGTAATTGGTGAAGTCGTAGCAACGGATGCAGCACACATTGAGGTGCATTAGACTACTTTCCAAATGGAGAGATTACATGACAAAACCTGAATTAGCAAAGCATATTCGTGCTGTTTCATACCTTACAGGTGAATTTACACTCCGCTCTGGGAATATCAGTAACTTTTACTGGGATAAATATCGGTTTGAAAGTCATCCAAACCTTCTCACTGCAATAGCCAAAGAGATGGTTAAATTGCTACCGACAGAATATGAAGGTTTAGCGGGTTTGGAATTAGGGGGCATTCCGCTTGCTACCGCAATTTCCTTACAGACAGGAGTTCCGTGTTTTTATGTCCGCAAAGAGGCGAAAACTTACGGCACATGCAATCTCATAGAAGGTGGTGTCCAAGAAAAAACCACACTTGTTGTAATAGAAGATGTTATCACAACTGCGGGACAGGTTTGTACTTCCATAGAACAGATTCGGGCAGAGGGACACAAAGTGGAACATGTTGTGGCAGCCATTGACCGACAAGCGGGGGGAGAAGAAAAAATCAATGCGATCGACTGTTCATTCGCATCAGTTTTTACGCTTGCGGAGTTAGAAACCGTATAACATCTTGTCGTTTCAAACAGAACACTAAACATGCTTCACAGGTAATAAAAATTAGACACAACCGACACAACGTATAGAAAATAATAGTAATTCCGCTACAGTAACTATAGTTTGGACAATTTTATCCTTTCAGGACTTCCAAACAAGTGTTAAATA
>JAPPES010000037.1 GCA_028824125.1 Candidatus Poribacteria bacterium | reverse complement strand
GCCTAAAGACGAATGCGCGTATGGCATTCGCCATGATTCATACCGTTGATTTGGCAAAATCCGATAAATCCGCGATTCAGACAATACACATGCCAAAAACTTTACACATCTGTAGTCGCGAAATTCAGTTGACTTCTGTTAGCAAACACGTTATAATATAACAAAACAATAGTAACAGCGTAACCGAATTTAATGGGATGCATGTCCTACCAAGACACCAATAGCAAAACACTATTGTTACTGCATGTGTCGAAATTCTTATGCAGATGAGACTATATAGAATATCTGAGCGGACAGCAAAACATTCGCTGAAAATCAGGAACTTGCACTGCTTCGGAAAATGTTGTGTAAAGAGCTGAGTATTCGCGGTGGGAAGAAATCGAAGGTTGAGTTGGATGCGGAGTAATTCTGTGAAACAGAATATTGTGGAATCAGGAAAGGAAACAATATGAAATTTTATGAACTTTTTTCAAAACGTCAGAAGCGAAAACGCGGACGAATTCCTGATGTGTACCAGTGTGAAGCCATTCCTGAGAAATTACGAGTTCAGGTCGTTCATATTTGGAGGGATGTCTGGGGAGAAGCTGAGAATGACAATTGGGGGTTTTCCGGGCGTGCATATGAAGCATTTTCGCACATACATAATTACCTGAGTCGTGAATACGGCATATTCACACTTGGAAAAGAGGGAGAACCTTTTGAGAAAGTAATTAATTTTCTCCTAAACACAAAAGAAATAGAAACGGTGATAGATGTCATTGAGTTCTCGGTTCGATGTTTCGACCCAGAGATTTCAGATGATAATAACAGACATTTTTACTCAAATGTGCCACCAGATGCAGCAATTAACGAGCTGAATAAACGATTTCGCGAGCACGGTGTAGGATATCAGTACGAATCAGGTCTAATAATACAAGTGGATTCTCAGTTTGTTCACAATGAAGTGGTAAAGCCTGCGTTTAGGGTTCTTTCCAACCCAATCTATAAAGGTGCAAATGAAGAATTCTTGAGTGCCCATGCACATTACCGAAAGCACAAATACAAAGAGTGTTTGAACGACTGTCTTAAAGCTTTTGAGAGTTGCCTCAAAGGAATTTGCAAAAAAAGAGGATGGCACTACGATGAAAATAGAGCTAATGCCAAGTATCTAATTCAGATCGTATTTGACAATGAATTGATTCCAACTTATCTGCAATCACACTTTTCAGCGTTGAAAAGTACATTGGAATCAGGGCTTCCTACTGTCCGAAATCGAGAGGCAGGACACGGGCAGGGACCAGAAAAAACAGATGTTTCAGAGTCCCTTGCAGCTTACGCGCTTCACCTAACCGCATCAAACATTCATTTTTTGGCTAAAGCTGACGAAGAACTGAAATAGAAACTGACCTATCAAGAACCTTTAAACATCAGATAGAAGCATTCAATTGTCGAGTTTTCTAATTCAAATGTAAAGTAGCGTTTCCGAGGAAAAAGAGGCGCAATGAATTGCTCGACTACAAACATTTTTGTTATTAATCGGGCTTGCCGATCCTTGCCACAAGAGTGTTTCGCGACAATTGAATGGCTTGGATTGCTTCTCAAAGATATTAATACCCCACTCAATACCAGCTATATTGGATTAAGAATTTACAAAAGAAAAAATAAAAGAACAATTGTGAGCATTAATAGAACGTGAATAACTTGCCTATTTAAACTGATAATTAGGAGATTGATCCAGGGTGAGCAGCTATTTCATTGAGGTTAACTCACAACTATAGGAAACTTAAAAGTGATAAAGGTGGTGGAAATGAATGACAATTCGTGGAAAAACGAGGTAAAAAGACGCGATAAATATACTTGTCGTCGCTGTGGATTCGACAAAAATCTGGAAGTACATCACATTCTACCACAAAAAGAGTTCCCTAATTATGTGGATAACCTTCATAATGGAATAACCTTGTGCGGAAATTGCCACTCTCTCTTGAAAGGCAAAGAAACAGTTACCGATCTCCGAGGTTTTCTTCCTAATGATAATACTATTGAAAAACAATTTATGGAACTTCATAAGAGCATTGATGCTGATCTAGATATGTTATCTTATGAAGTATATCAAGAAATGAAATCTATCGTTGCTTTGTTCCATGGACCAGAACACCCCATTACTATGGAAACATACGGACGGATTGATGCACGATTACAAGAAAAACAATTATCTTTGTTTGCAGAAGAATACTTTTCTAGCGGAAATACGAAATTCAAACGCGGAAAGTATAAATCCGCAATCAATGATTATGACAATGCTATCCGTCTCAAAACTGATTGTGCCGATGCTTATTTCAAGCGAGGAAATGCAAAATTTGAATTAAAACATTACAAAGCTGCAATTTATGATTATGATAAAGCAATTTGTCTAAAACCTGACTATGTTGATGCGTATTTCAATCGTGGTCTTACAAAGATCAACTTGCAACAATATCGATCTGCTATTGTTGACTATGACATGGTTCTCCAACTTGATCCTGATTATGTCAATGCCTGCCACAACCGGGGTTTGGCAAAGATAGAATTAGAACAATATCAAGCAGCTATTGTTGATTTTGACATAGTGATTGACTTCAACCTCAATGCTCCTAAAGCTTACAGACTTCGAGGGAAGGCAAAGTGCCAACTCGGTCAATATGAGGATGCCATTTCAGACTACAGTGAAGCAATACGTTTAAAACCTAATCATGCGCAAGCATATTTCAATCGCGGACAAATACAAATCCAACTAAAGCATGTTGACGAGGGTAGACAGGATTTAAAAACGGCATTAAAACTTGCTAAAAAAGCAAGAGACAAGAGACTAAGAGTCGAAATTGAGCGATGCCTTTGTGAGTTAGAAACTCGGAAAACAGACTAACTAATCAAAACCAAATTTAAAATCAATTGACATATCTTCGCTCTTCTGATAAAATCAAAATTACAACACAAAATGAAGGAGCAAAGGCGTGGCATCAGAAACAGTCCGAGTCGGCATCATCGGAGCAGGCAGAAACACAACATCACGACATATCCCTGGACTGCAAGCAATTGAAGACGTTGAGATAATCGGCGTTTGTAATCGGAGCCGAGAATCGTCACAACGGGTAGCGGACGAGTTTGGCATCCCTAAAATCTACGACAATTGGCAGGACGCAATTGACGATAAAGAGACGAATGCGATTGTGATTGGGACGTGGCCCTACATGCACTGCCGTGCAACTGTGTCAGCATTGATGGCAAATAAGCACGTGATGTGTGAAGCGCGGATGGCGATGAACGCCCGTGAGGCACACGCAATGCGTGTGATGGCACGTCGAAAATCACAACTTACCGCGCAGATTGTTCCTTCACCGATGACGCTCCGAGTGGATAACACAATCAAACGTCTAATTGCCGAAGGATATATCGGAGACGTGCTTGCTATTGAAGTGCGTGCAGGTGGCGCGTTTCTGGACAGCGATACTCCTCTCCAATGGCGGCAAGATTTTGACTTCAGTGGCATGAACATTATGAGCATGGGCATTTGGTATGAGGCGTTGATGCGCTGGGTCGGGGAAGCGACAAAAATTATGGCGATGGGGAAAACGTTTGTCAAGATGCGTCCTGATGCTGAAGGTGTGATGCGGGCAGTGCGTATTCCAGAACATATTGATGTTGTTGGTGAACTTGCTTGCGGCGCTCAACTCCACATGCAAATCTCTGCTGTGACAGGGTTGGCAGGTGTGCCTGAGGTCTTTATTTTTGGCAGTCAAGGGACTTTACGATTTACAGGAAATAAACTCAACGGTGGTCAAATTGGAGATGATGAACTGAAAGAGATTGATATTCCCGCTGAGGAAGAAGGTGAATGGCGAGTAGAAGAGGAATTTGTGAATGCTATCCGTGGTCAGGAGGTTATCACACATACCGATTTTGATACTGGTGTAAAGTATATGGAGTTTACGGAAGCAGTGACGCGGAGTATGTCTTCTGGTGCGGCGATTTCTTTGCCACTTCAAATTTAGAAAACGCGTTACGGCACACTGTGTGCCTACTACCTTGCAAACTGATTTACGGCACAACGGAATGTGCCTACTACTTTTTAGAAAGGAGAAAAATTGACATTAGAAAAACTTTTTGATATTTGCCGAGACCTTGAACTGCGACAAGCCAAATTATATGCATCTTTTGCGCTACTTTTGGGGGATGTTGATGAACGGATAGCGCGATTTTGGGAAAAGATGAGCACCGAGGAGTGGCAACACTATATTCTTGTGGATTTTGGACGGGCTTTGTGTGTAGAGGCATTCGGAATTGATGCACTTGTACCAACAGAGAAATCTGAAGAAACTACTTCACCAATCGCACCCCTACCAGATATTTCTGTTCAACAGATTACAGATGCCCTGGATGCTCACGAATCGAAGGTAAAGAATGGTAGAATTACATTAGACGAGGCGTTTGAAATAGCAATCGCTATTGAAGGAAGTGAGGCAGATACTATTTATATGTATCTGCTTTCTATCATAAGAAAAGCAATTCGAGAGAGCAACCAACCTTACCTGATGAACCGTATTGTCCAGGTTGAACGGGACATGGTATCACATGTAGATGGACTGGTGCAAGCCACACAAAAATTTTCAAAAGATACATCTCTGATTCGGAAAGCACATCGTCTAAAGGAAGAACATGGGTAACGTTAGGAATGTTGTGCGTTGCATAGCAGATTGCCTGCTTGTGTACACGCAACCTGTTCAAGTTGAAGGGTTGTATGGTTGATGCCGAAACGTTGTTGCAATTCGGTGTTAATCTGTTTCAGAATCTCATCATGCGGCAAGGGTGTGTTTTCGTGAATGACTACGTGTGCGCTCAAGGCACTATAATTGGAACATAATGACCAAATGTGCATGTCATGCACATCCTTGACGGTGTCTAAATCGCAGAGATGTTTTGCCACGGTATGCGCGTCAGCATTTCGCGGCGAATTCTCAAGTAGGATATGCACCGCTTCTCTCGTGACATTTATAGCACCGAAAAGAATTATCCCACCGATAAGGAAACTGAGGATCGCATCGATTGGATACCATCCTTTCCAAAGGATAATCACACCACCTATGACAACAGCAACAGAGGAAAGCGTATCCCCTATTACATGCAGCACCGCGCTCCGTACATTGAGGTTGCCATGACTTTCACCGTGCAGTTGCCATAAGATAAACAGGTTGGCAATAAAGCCGAGACATGCCACAACCAACATCCCTGTCCCACGAATATCCACAGGAGAGATGTACCGTTGGTATGCCTTGTAAAAAATCCAACCGGAGATTGCGATAAGTGATACACCGTTGAGGAACGCTGCGAAAACCTCAGCACGATGATACCCAAAAGTTCGAGATGCTGTGGCAGGGCGAGTTGATAGATAGATTGCGAACCAACTGATTAGAAGTGACAGCACATCGGACATCACATGCGCAGCGTCGCTTAGCAATGCAAGACTTCCTGACCAGATTCCTCCGATAAGTTCTCCAAGGAAGACAAGAAACGTAACAACTACTGCAATCTTAAATTTTTTCTGCAAGTGTGTCTGATGGTTATGTGCATGTCCTTCCTCATGGTGATGTTGGTGGCTGTGATTGTGCAAAACATCTCCTAAAAATCAAACCTGAACCAGTCTGCATTGTATCTTTTTAGTCAGAGTCACTGGACTTGGTCTTTGATTCGCTACTTGTGTCAGTTTTCTTCTCTTTTTTGTCACTTGTATTGCTTTTATCACTTTTGTCTGACGATGCGTTTTTATCTTTTTCAGCGGATTTTTTGTATCCTTCGCTTCGGTAGTCAGTAGTATAGAAGCCAGAGCCTTTGAAAATCAATCCTGCACCTGCTCCGATAAGTCGTTTAACTTTACCGTTACAGTCAGGGCATTCTTCAAGCGGTGGTGCTGTAATACCTTGAAATTTTTCAAACTGAACATCACACTCAAGACACTTATACTCGTACGTTGGCATATAAAAATTCCCTCCATTCATTTCTTAGTTGATAAAATACACATGATTTGATAAATTTTAATGGTAAATTTTGAAAAAGTCAAGTCAAATTTGACAATACTCAATCAGCCAGATTTATTTTAAAGGCACTTATGCGTTTTCCTTATGATTTAGAAAGCTTTCCACTCGGCAAGGGACCGATGGTCATGTTGGTTCTTTTTTTTATCTCCTGCCTCTTCATTTTTGCGCCTGCCGAAGAAAAAGGGGAAAATCTGGAATTTTGGATTTTTGCCAATACGCATTATGAAGAATATCAAGCACGCGTGCCAATTTTTGAAGCGCAGCATCCGGATGTGAATGTGAAACTCATTAATTATGGCGGGACGATGCACGATAAACTTCTCACTGCGCTGCTATCCGATTTTGGCGCACCAGATGTCGTGGAAGTAGAAATCACATCTATTGGTCGTTTTTTAAAGGGAGATATTGATGAAGTCGGTTTCGTTGACCTCCGTCCTCGTTTAGAAGCCGAAGGTTGGATGGAAAAATTAGTCGTTAGCCGTTTTACGCCGTGGTCATACCGTGGAAAAATTTTTGGTATTCCGCACGATTTACACCCTGTTGTGTTACTTTATCGAGATGGTCTCTTTAAAGCAGCAGGTGTTGAGATGACTGAGATCGAAACGTGGGATGACTTTATTGATGCAGGAAAGAAAGCCACCCGTGATCTTGATGGTGACGGCAAGATTGACCAATATGCCGTCGTGTTAGACAATAAAACAGAAAGTGATTATTTTAACCTATTACTGCAGAGAGGCGGTGGATTTTTTGATGTTGACGGAAACGTTGTTATTGATAACGAAATTGCGATTGAAACCTTAGCGTTTTTTACATCACTGTTTAATGAACACAAAATCGCCACACCAGTTTATGGGACATGGCATGGCGATCCGAGCAACTTTGCTGCGATGCAGGACGGCAAAATACTTTCTGTGCTTGCACCAGATTGGTATGTCGGTATCCTCAAAAGTCAGATGCCGCAGATGTCTGGCAAGTGGAAGGCTATCGGTATGCCAGCGTGGGAAGTAGGTAGTAGACGCACAACAACCCGTGGCGGTACAATGGTTGGTATTACAAAGCAGTGCAAAAATCCAGACTTGGCATGGGAACTACTGAAATTCGCCTATTTTGACAAAGCAGGATTGATTAACCGTTACGAAACAACACGAATTATTCCGCCTCTCAAAGATGCATGGGATGCGCCAATTTATAAAGAACCGGATGCATACTTAGGCGGACAACCGCTTGGCAAATTGTTTATTGAACTTGCGCCTGATTTACCACCGCGCTATCAGAATCCGTATTGGTCTGAAGCGGCGGATTTGCTGAATGATGCAATTTTTAATGCTGTTACAGAAAAACAGACACCAAGAGAAGCCTTGACAGAGCTTGCTGAAAAGGTCAGATCAATTATTGCGAAAGATCAGGAACGTTGGGGAGAAGGGATTAGAGATGAATTCAGAACGGAATAGATATAACTTTTGGCATCAACAACAGAAAATTGCGCCTTATCTATTTATAGCGCCGTTTTATATCCTTTTTATCGTCTTTATGGGATATCCGTTAATCTCATCGCTCATCATGAGTTTTTATGAGATGCGCGGATTTCAGAGTCGAATTTTTGTTGGTATCAGTAACTTCACAGACCTACTTCGCGATCCGATCTTCTGGAAATCGCTATGGAATACGACATATTTTGCGCTTGGCACGTTAATCCTCCAATTGCCAATAGCATTACTTCTTGCTATTTTGCTGAACGCAAAGTTCGTAAGGGGGAAAAATTTCCTACGTCTCGCCTTTTTTGCCCCTGTTCTGGTTGCTGGTGTGTTTGTAGCCATTATCTTTAATCTTATTTTTGACCAACGAGCAGGGTTAATCAATAATGAATTTATTCTTTTTGGTAAGGAAATAGGTTGGCTCAGTGAGGGCAAATATGTAATGCCTGCGGTTATTCTAACAGGTGTTTGGCAGTGGGCAGGATTCAACATGATCTACTTTTTAGCGGGATTACAAGGAATTCGGCAAGAATTGTACGAAGCAGCGGCAGTCGACGGTGCGAATTGGTGGCAATCATTTGTGCATATCACATTACCCTCTTTACGACCCGTTATCGCCTTTGTGGTTGTCGTGTCTATGATTGGTTCGTTTCAACTTTTTGACCTACCGTATATCTTAACAAATGGTGGTGAACCTGCTGATGCTGGTTCAACTATTGTAATGTATCTCTACAAAAATGGATTTCAGTTCATGCGTCTCGGCTACGCAGCAACAATCGGATGGGTGCTTTTTATCATAATTGCTATTATCTCAATAGCGCAATTGAAATTACTTGGTGTTTTCCGAGAAGAATGAAGAATAGTGGAAGGAACAACAGTGCAAATTTTACCGGCAATAGACCTACGTGGTGGCAAGTGTGTAAATCTGGTGCAGGGGATTGCGGAACAGGAGACTGTCTTCTCAGATTCGCCTGTGGAGATGGCAAAGCGGTGGCAAGCAGAGGGAGCAGAATACCTGCATCTGGTTGATTTAGATGGTGCGTTTCAAGGTGAGTCAGCAAATCTACATATTGTCCGAGAGATTGTTGATGTGCTTGACATTCCCGTACAACTTGGCGGCGGCATTAGAAATATGGAGCAGTTGGAAGCCGTTTTAGCGTTAGGCGTGCACCGCGCTATTTTAGGCACTGCGGCACTTAAACAACCGAGTTTAGTAAAGCAGGCTTGTGCAAAACATGGGGAACGGACTGCTGTAGGTATTGATGCGAAAGACGGTATGGTTGCGACACACGGATGGTTAGAGATTTCTCAAAAATCTGCAGTTGAATTTGCTGTGGAGATGGCTGAAGTCCAGACGCTTATTTACACCGACATCAAAAGCGATGGTATGCTCAAAGGACCTAACATTGACGCTACTGCGGATATTGTTAAAGCAGTGTCCGCAGATGTCATTGCATCAGGAGGCGTTACGTCGCTTTCTGATATTGAAAGATTAAAAGAGATCGGTGCCAGCGGTGCAATTATTGGACGTGCTTTGTATACTGGTGACCTCGCATTATGTGATGCAATTGCCATTGCGCGGTAGATTTAAGATGAATTACACGACCGCAGTCACAACACCGAGTCCGATCCGTGATCCCATTTTTTTTATCTCAAATGTTGTGCCGACTTCCATTGCAAGCGGTAATTCAAGGATAAAAGAAACATGGGCATTCGCACCGGGTGTAACAATTGATAATTCTGATGGAAGTTGTAGACGCGCTGACACATCAATACCCCACAAATGGACTTCAGGTTTATCGTTTTCAATAAGCGGGATATGCGTGCCGCTTTCTTCTTGTGTAAGTAGATAGACGAGAGCAGTAAATTCAGAATGTGCCTTTATAGTCTTAGGTGGACACAGCACCTGCCCAACAGACAACCAATCGGGTTCAGACTCTACAGTGACTTCATTCTCTTTAATGCTAAGGCACTTTGTCTTTATTCGGTCGCCTTTACCAACAATATCCACCGCTTGTCCGACAGCGAGGTGTCCTTGCACAATTTCACCACGCACAGTGACACGTTCCTTTAGTTCCTCAACAATTTCATAGATCGGCATAACGGGCGGCAAACTTTCAGGATTAACAGGTGCTGGCATACACCGATTCATCGCAAATATCAGGTCAACAATCGGTTTCCAATGATCAGCACCGATTCTATCGCCTTTGTAGTTTAGTGCTCTATCGGCATCGCCAACGATTATTGGACTGTTCTGTTCTTCCCATCCGCATTTGGAAAGTGAATCACGCATTTCTTGTCGACAAATATCTATCAGTTCATCATCTTTTGCGGTGTCTCGTGTATTGAGAAAGGAAATGATGGTAGGTATATTTATATGGTTTGCTATGCGGAGATGTGCCTCAGCCTCTTGCGTAACACCATCAACAGCATCCACCACCCAAATTGCCCCGTGGATAGCAAATGTACGACTAACCAGCAATTTAACAATGTCCAGATGTGTTTCACAATCGATCTGTGAATAGAATTTTCCGCTGGTCTCATAATCAATGGATCGATAGGTAATGCTAATACCTTCTCGGATACGATGGTGAAGCGGTACTTGCTGTTCAAATTGATTACCAACGTTTGAACGAATTGAGCCGATTTTTGCGATGACCTTCGCAATTGCTGCTGTTAGTGTTGTTTTTCCGTGTCCGGTTGCGCCAAGAGTACAAATAGGTAATCCGTTATGTCCGATTTCTCTTCTGTCTGTCATCCCTTTCTCCTGATGGTGATAATTTTTTCTCTAATCTCAGTTTTATTATAACACAAAGTTGGGGATTCGGCAATGATTGTGGTTAGTAGGGCAGAAGCATTCAATATAACGAGTTTTCTCAATATTTTAGACACGGTCGCTCCCACACGGAGAGGTTAGATAAAAAATAGAAATTATTGAGAAATTGAATAGCTATAACAAATTAATGTTGACAGTAAGACAATGTTTGTATATACTTAATAGTCACAAAATTCAGATCGGATTACATTTTAAGCGAGATGTAAAATATAATTGTTCAATCAAATACAGTAATATTATCATGGCGAAGAAAAAAAGCCGGTCAGCGAATGTTGCTCGCAAGCGGGAAAAGCGCAATCGCGACAGGAAAACCAGGCATAAACAATTAGCAATTGAGAAGCAACGCAAGTTTCCGTACGGCAGGATGGACGAGGAACGTTTATACACGTGTCTTATACAAACCCCTGATTTGATTGAGGAGCCGGAACTTGAAAGTTTACACTTCGATTTAGACTTGATGTACACTGAGATGGCGAAATTTCTCATAGACATCAAACCGGAAGGAGATTCTGCTTTCTCAGAATATGCTACCCCCGATACCTTAGATGTAAAATCGGACATATCATTTTTCAATAATGATATGGAAAGTGAATCGCAAGAAACAAATGAAATTTTTGAAAGATTCCAAACAGAGGTTATAGGGCGTTTAATTACACCAAAATTTATGCGTACTTTGCTTTCTGCATTATCCGCATGTGAAAATCGTCTCAGACGTACAGGGGAGCGTGATCTTGCTGAGGTAGCATTCTTCGCTCAATTTCTATTTAGTGAAGTGCCGCCGGATGTTTTTGTAGAACACCCGTTGATTCAAGCTATTGGTATGCAAACACTACGTCTGCTGGTAGAGAATCCACCGTCTTTGGACGAGGAACATCCGGCTGTAAGCCCCATACTTTCGGAAGTGTTAGCAAACGAAGATGAAGATTCTGAATCTCAACGTGAGGAAACACTGTCAAATATGTTTTCAGATGCTATCGGTAGAGAGCATTCCGCTGCAAATGTTGAGGCGCAACCGGTTGATCCCTCAGACACATTGATTATTCAAACCGAAGATGGTCCGCCTGTATCAGAATCTATACCTTCTCCGGATTCACTGCCTGCAAAAGCACTCTACAAGAATTTTGAAGGTTTAGCAATTAAAGAAGTTTTGAAAAAATGGCAGGGACCTACTCTTGAAAAAGAGACAGCGACACAACTTGATTATTTTAATAGGGAACAGGAACTTTATATCACCGTAACCGAAAGTCGAGTGCAACTTCATGCATATTCTGAAGCAGAATTGGATATGGCGATGGATAAATTTGAGGATCATTGCCAATCTACTGTAATGTATCTCGCGAAAACTTATGAAGAAGGAGGTAACACTGATGGCACGGAGTAAAAGCGGTCAAACCAGACGCCGAACACAGATTCGCCAACGTCAGTTACGCCGTAAAAAAAAGAAGAAAACAGCTTTGAAAGAACTCTTACAGAATCGCTAATTGTAGTATTCTTTAGTGTTGGCGGGTGCATCATGCCCGCCTATATTCCCCTAAAACGATGTCAACTTTAAGGGAATTCATCCAATTTTTTGCAAATTACTTGTAATTTGTCCTATTTTTTCTTGACATTGCTGAAAATAGCAAGTATAATTAATAATAATTATATGATTATTTCTCCCAATATCGTAGTGAAATATAGATTTTGCTAACCTGTTATAATATAATAATGAGACTTAATATCAATGATAATGAATATCGTTATCAATATAATCATTTGTGAAATTAAGATAAATTCTCCGCTGGCATAGTCTATGAGAAAATTTGACATTTTCTGCAGATTTTCTTGACATCTCTGAAAATAGTGAGTATAATTAACACAAATCGTGTAATTGTAAGCAATATGTCGTGATTTCCTACATCAGTTTAATTAGATGTATTATTTAGGATAATGAGATTCGTTATCAATTTATAGTCAGTTTTCGAGTCTATTTGGAATCTGATTCAACCAACAATCTAATATGATATTGAGACTCAATATCATATTAGACAACTATTAAAATTTATGAAAAAACTTTTGATTGTCCCAGCAATTCTGGGGATGTTAATTTTACTCAGGACCAGTGTTGTTGCTGATACCAACCCATTTTCTGTTTCTGGATACGGTATCATCAACTATGCCAACTTTGATTGGGAACTTGACCCGAATAGACGTGCAGCAATTGACGTGGAACGCTTCGTTGTCGCTCCGAAATACCGTATCAACGATACAATTCACCTTGAAGCCGAGATAGAATTTGAACATGGTGGCACGGGTAGCACCATGGAATTTGACAAATTTGAAGAATTTGGTGAATTTGAATCGGAAATTGAGAAAGGCGGTGAGGTAATTGTTGAGAAACTCGCTGCTGTCTTTTCTCTCCAACCCGCGCTCAACTTCCGCGTTGGGCATATTATTGTCCCAGTAGGTCTCGTTTCCAAACGGCACCGTCCACAAAACTACTTTACGACAACCCGCCCCGAAGCAGAAGCTCACCTCATCCCAACTATTTGGCATGAAACCGGTGTTGAAATTTTCGGTGCGCTTGGCGCATTAAAATATCAAGCGCAAATTATTAACGGTTTAGATTCAACAGGTTTTAGTTCGCGCCATTGGATAGTTCGCGGACATCAACTGCGTTTTGAGACGGTCAACGCTGAAGCTCCAGCGTTCGTTGGGCGACTTGATTATATGTTTCATGAAAACACTATTATAGGTATTTCTGGCTACTATGGAGACACCGCGGCAAATAGACCGAAACCGGACGTGAATTTTGATGCACACGTCGGTATTGTGAGTCTTCATGGATTTTACGAGGTGAATGCTGTGAAAGTCCGAGGACTATTCCTGTGGGGGGCATTGGAAAATACCGATAAGTTGTCAAAAGTCAATCGAACCCTCTCCAATAACCTCAATGTGAAGCGAACACCGATAGGCAGTTCGGCACTCGGTTGGTACATAGAAGCGGGCTACGATATACTGTCATTTTTCAGAACAGCCAAAGCATCTTCACATGTATTGGATCTGTTTGCGCGTTATGATTATTACGATACGATGGCAAGTGTTGAAGGTTTAATCTTTGATAATCCTCGGTGGGAAAGAACCTCCTTGACTTTTGGTGTTAACTACCACGTTTACCCTAAATTGGTTTTCAAAAGCCACTATTCACTAAGGCAATTAGCCCAAAAAGATTTAAATAAGGAAAGAACCTTTGCAGTTGGCCTCGGTTTTCAATACTAAAAAATATGCGATTTACGCAAGTAAAAGCGCGGATTTCTGCTTAGAAATTCTAAAGTAACCGCGCAATAAAATGGAGGATTTTATGAAGTTTTATAAAGAAGTTACTACAAAAAATATTTGGACGCTGTTTTGCTGTCTGCTACTTACATTTACATTCATTATCGGATGTGGCGACGATGGTGACGACGAACCAGATCCTACAGATGAAGCCTATGATGCTGCGACTATGCTAAACGACTTTGCTAACACTGTGGTATTAGCCACCTATTCTGATTTAGATAGTAAAGCGGGAGATTTGTTGGCTGCTGTCAAAGCGTTAGAGGTTGATACTACCCAAGCAAATCTTGAAAAAGCACAGCAAGCGTGGATAGCAACACGAACACCTTGGGAACAGAGCGAAGCATTTCTGTTCGGTCCCGTTGATACACAAGGGCTTGACCCAGCTTTAGATAGTTGGCCGGTTGACCATGTTAACCTGCAATCTGTTTTAGATAGCGGTGATGACTTAACGGTGGATTATGTCGCTGGATTAGAAGATACACAAAAAGGTTTTCATACCATTGAGTTTCTGCTTTTCCGTGAAGGGGATCAACGCAAGGCAGACGATATAACTGAACGTGAACTACAGTACCTCGTTTCAACGATAATGAATCTTAAAGACAGTACTTCTCAACTACGATTGGCGTGGGCACCAGAAGGTGAAAATTTTAGCAATACGGTTGCGTCAGCCGGTGAGGAGAGAAATGCTGTCTATCCATCACAGAGTGCTGGCGTACAAGAAATGGTCAACGGTATGATCACCATTGCCGATGAAGTGGCAAACGGTAAAATATCTGACCCATACAACGAAGAGGATACAACCTTGGTTGAATCCCAGTTTAGTTTCAACTCCATCACTGATTTCCAAGAAAATATCCGTGGAATTCAGAACGTCTACATGGGGAAATTCAAGAGCGATGGACAAGGGTTAAATGAATTCGTGAGTAGTAAAAATACGGAATTAGATTCTCGTTTCCAGTCAGAGGTGCAAAAAGCAATTGACACCATTGGCGCAATTCCAGATCCTTTCCGTGATTCGATTACTGGTAACCGTCCTGCTGTTCAAGCAGCTATTGATGCTGTCAGCAAGGTTCAGTTAACGCTTGAACAAGATATACTTCTACTTGTTCAAGGGAGTGAGTTTAATTAGGATTACGTAAGCGTGTTTTGTCAGCACGCAAAGACTATTTCGTTTTGTTGGGAACAGTCGTTGGCTGTTCCACAAAAGTCGCAGGTATAATCTTTGTGCCAATTTCAACATTTTAATACTTATACCAAATTAACGCGATTCTTCTCGGTAGGCGCGTTTTGTAAACGCGCCTAATGCCAAGAAAACAAGATAAATCCTGTTAATTTGGTATTATACGGAGAACAAATCCACAAGTTAGACAAATATGAAGTATTTTTACACAGTTCTATATCTTACAGTGTTGGTATTTATCGTAATTGGGTGTGATTCCGAACAATCAACGGATATATTAAGTTATAATTCCCCTATAGATTCTACTGGTGCGCTTTCCGGTGGAGATACGACTATCTTTGACGCATCAAGCCATGCGTTCTCAATTCCTGCCCCCAATCTTTCTGCAGCAGCGCTTGAGAAGCACTTGGAAGGTGATGTTGAATTTGAAGCGGTCTTTGTCACGGCTCCTGCGGTGGTGAACCCTGGTTTAGGACCTATCTACAACAATATTACATGCATCAACTGTCATGCGCGTGATGGTCGTGGACGCCCACCAGGGGTTGATGAGAAATTTGTGTCAATGCTCTTTAGACTGAGTCTCCCGAATACAGAAAACGAAGAAGCAGGAAAATCCCCGATTCCTGTTCCAGGCTACGGAACCCAGTTGAACAATCGTGCAATCTACGGAACACCTGCAGAAGGAACAGTCAAAATTGAGTATTCCGAGCAACCGTTAACAACGGCAGATGGAACACGTGTGCATCTTCGCTATCCGGACTATACTGTTACGGATACCTATCAACCGCTACCTGAAGATATTGAGGTATCACCGCGTGTGGCCCCGGTGGTGTTTGGACTCGGATTGTTAGAAGCAATTCCTGAAAAAACTATCTTAACTTATGCTGATGAAGCTGATGTTAACGGAGATGGAATCTCTGGGAAACCCAATTATGTATGGGATGTGGTCCAAAAGCGTTACGCGCTTGGTCGTTTTGGGTGGAAAGCAAACCAACCGACACTACTTCAGCAGGTCGCCTCTGCCTATCACGATGACATGGGTGTTACGACTTCACTGTTCCCTTTTGAAAATTCAACGGGTCAATCCCAACTCAAGGAAAACAGGACAGCACTGGAAGTGAGCGATGAAATTTTAGACGTGGTAACATTCTACGTCCAAACGTTGTCGGTACCTGCCCGCCGAAATGTGGATGATCCACAAGTCAAACACGGCGAGCAACTTTTTGCACAAGCACAATGTGCAAGTTGCCATATTCCTACGTTAAGAACCGGTGTTTTGCCCGGTGTGCCGTCTGTCAGTAACCAGACGATTCATCCTTACACAGACCTATTATTGCACGACATGGGACCTGGTTTGGCAGATAATCGTCCTGACTTTCATGCAAGTGGTAGCGAATGGCGGACACCCCCTTTATGGGGTATTGGCTTGGTGAGAACGGTTAATGGACATACTAATTTTCTCCATGACGGTCGGGCACGCAACCTTATGGAAGCGATTCTCTGGCACGGCGGCGAAGCGGAAAAATCAAGGCAAGCCGTCTTGGAGATGTCAAAAACGGAACGCGATGCGCTTATTGCGTTTTTAGAGTCTTTGTAAGCAATTTATTTCAGTAAGGAGAAAATAATGATAACAGTAGCAAATCGAATTTATGTCGCCCCTGAATATCACGAAGAATTTGAGGAACGATTCCGAAACCGAGCACGTCTCGTTGATGGAATGCCCGGATTTATTTCTAATCAGGTGTTGCGACCTGTCAATGAGGGTGATCCTTACGTAGTATTCACACTCTGGGAATCACGCAAGGATTTTGAAAACTGGGTTGATTCTGAGGAATTCCGTAAGGGACATGCGCAATCTGGTACTTTGCCGAAAGAGGCGTTTACGCAATCTAATAAGCTGGAATTGCACGAAGTATTTCTGGATTCAACCCAACCTGAGTTGAAAGAGGAACCGCGGGGAGGTCCATTTAAAGTTCACTAAATCTCGCGTCAATATATGCTGAGCAACTCTTGATGTTGAAAAATGTGTTTCTGTTGCTTCCGGTCCGCCCAAAAATGTCCTAATATAACGTGAGTTTGATAAAAGCCTATTGTAGCGCAAACTTTCCAGTTTGCGCCATAGCACACAAACTGGAAAGTTTGTGCTACAAGAACCGCAAGGTGGGCCTTCGGAGAAAAGACCTATTATTGAGCTGATGTCATTTATTATCAAACTGGCGTTAATATAAAAAATGTTAACCGAAACCTACGGTATATCGTTTAATATATTAACGCATCCAGATGGTTATTCATGTGTGATGCCGAACCTGAATATTTCATAGGGTTCATTCGGATTTTTAGTTTATGATATACATTTCTATAGATGATAAACATTGTTTTGAACGCAATACTTTATGATAGGAGCAATCATGGATCAAGCAAAAAGAGATACAATTATTCAAGAACTGACTAAGGTATATTGGATGGAATTGGAAGCGACGATTAATTATCTGGCAATTTCCGTGGATTTAGATGGCATTCGTGCCGAAGAGATTAAGAAATCCTTGGCTGCGGATATTCAAACAGAAATTACACATGCAAAAGATCTTGCTGCCCGTATTAAAGAGATTGGTGGGAAGGTCCCAGGATCGTTTGAATTTAAACCGGGGCAATCTTCACTTCAACCGCCAGAAAGTACCACAGATGTCGTGGCAGCTATTCACGGTGTTATTGAAGCAGAAGATGCCGCAATTGAACAGTATAATAAGATTATCCGTCTATGTGATGGAATAGATTACGTTACGCAGGACCTTTGCATTCGTCTTCTCGCGGACGAAGAAACGCACCGAAGGGAATTCAGAGGGTTTCTGAAGGAATACGAGTAGCAGTAATATACTGTAGTGGTATAAAAATTAAGGACATCGGGTGTTATTGTCCGATGTCCTTTTGCCTTTATAAGTGAACAAACCGGCATACCTATATTCTTAATTCACTTGACATAAGATTTAATTTGTGTTATAATTAAAATTGCTTAATTATGAAAAATGGTGGGATGGCTGAGTGGGCGAAAGCGGCGGTCTTGAAAACCGTTGTGGCGCAAGTCACCGTGGGTTCGAATCCTACTCCCACCGCCAGGTTTTTGGAGAGGTGCAGGAGTGGTTGAACTGGACTGCCTGCTAAGCAGTTATGGCGAAAGCCATCGTGGGTTCGAATCCCACCCTCTCCGTTTTTGATTTATAGTTAATCTAAGTTATATATCTTCTTGTCCGTTGGATAGAGCGATAGCGAAACCCAACGAAATCATATTTTAATCATCATGTTGTTGGTGAAATGCGCCTGTAGCTCAGTGGATTAGAGCATCTGACTACGGATCAGAAGGCCGGGGGTTCGAATCCTCTCAGGCGCTTTTGAATCTTGTGAACGTTTAAGGTTCAACAATTAAAAACAGTGTTAAACGCCGACTCTGCCGAGAAAATTGTGAATAGTGATGTCTTGTGGATGGAGAAAGCACTTGAATTAGCACGGCAGGCATCTGAAAAAGGTGATGTGCCTGTCGGGGCGATACTCGTTAAAGACGATACCTGCATCGCTGCGGCTCATAATCTACGGGAACTATCTGGTAATCCGATCGCACATGCCGAAATGCTGGTGATCCAGGAAGCATCACAAAAGGTTGGCAACTGGCGTTTGACGGGGACAACCTTATATGTAACTCTGGAACCGTGCGCGATGTGTGCTGGGGCAATAGTGCTGGCACGTATTCCGAAAGTTGTTTATGCCGCTGACGATCCAAAAGCAGGCGCAGCAGGCACACTCTATAATATTTTACAAGACGAAAGGTTGAATCACCAAGTTGAGTTGATCCGCGGTGTCTGTGCTGAAGAGAGTAGTGCTCTATTGAAAACATTTTTTAAGAACCGCCGTTAATGATGAAAAGTATATATAAACGAATTTCGTTTGTAGTTGTTCGGGTTCTAATCGCAATTTTTATTAGTTCTGCATTGCTGGTAGGATGTGATACTGACAACACCCTGATCTTATCTGAATCCGATGAGATTTTTGGTAAAAATGTTTATCTCAATGATGAAAAATGTTCTTATACCAGCGATGACGAGAATGTCTATATCACGTGTGGTCCGCTTGCCCAGATTGAATCCGATACCGAACCGCTTGTATATAATGCATTTATTGAGGACATTGAGACCGTTTACGATGGGGACACGATTCAAGATGTTTTAGTATTGCTACACAAGTTTAATCGTCCTCAGACAGAAAATCTATCGCTTTGGCCGGGTGTTCAACGTTACACAGATGGCATCTATAGTCTAACCGACATGCGAATCCGTGGTATTGACGCACCCGAGCTAACCTGGTCGCAAATACCAGCAAGTTTGCCACAAGAAAAAAGGCAAAGAATATATGATCGCGGAGTTGCTGCAAGGAATTTTTTGAGAAACCTGATAGATAAATCTTCTGTTGACGGTGTACTACAGGCAATCGAAATTCGCAATCCAGACTTTGGAACATGGGCAAGGCGTATCGTCGCAGATGTGTTTTGTTATCACGAAGGAAAAGAAATAAACGTTGCAGAAGCATTGATTGAGGCTCATCACGCAGTCGCTTATGACGGAGGAACAAAGACTTTTGATTGGGGAGCAGAGGTGCTTGATTTTGATGATGTTGTAGAGGAAGAAGAATAAACCTTCAAAACAAGGACTTAAGAAATTAACTAATATGGTGTTATTTTTATAACTCAGACACAAAAGCACTTCAAGATCAAATAATGCACAGATAAACAACTATTAATTGCTGATAGCCATATACAATAGGGAGAGATGCAGGAGCGGTTGAACTGGACAGTCTCGAAAACTGTTGTGGCGCAAGTCACCGTGGGTTCGAATCCCACTCTCTCCGTTTTTCTGGTTGTACCGCAAACTGTTAGTTTGCGGAAATATGACACAAACTAACAGTTTGTGCTACAAACGAAATCCGATTATCTTGGGGCAGTAGCTCAGTTGGGAGAGTGCATCCCTCGCACGGATGAGGCCACGGGTTCGAATCCCGTCTGCTCCATTTCTAACATTTTTCGGAGAGATGCAGGAGTTGGTTGAACTGGCATGACTGGAAATCATGTGTGCTGTTTTGCAGTACCGTGGGTTCGAATCCCACTCTCTCCGCCAGTTTTTAGGAGATGCGTCAGTTTTGGTTCAATTGAATGGCGCAGAATTGATGAATAACTTTAACAACTTGGCTATGCTAGGTGGGGAGGTAGCGGTGCCCTGTATCTGCAAACCGCTAAAGCAGAACTGAATCCCCTGTATGCGGCCTGTCTTTGTGGGGACTGTCCCATGCACGTAGCGTTGAGAGTTGGGTCTTGAGCAACGAGAGCTTGTTGAACCCCGTCAGGTCTGGAAGGAAGCAGCGGCAGATAAGTCTTCTCGTGTGACGCAAGGTAGCCTGGCTTGAGCTAACGACATGGGCAACGCCCGGAGAGTCTTGTCAACTCTGGGTGCATAGCCATTAAATATGAAGTGTGAACACAGGCACACACGCGTACACTTGATAGTAAAATCCATAATTATTTACACACTACGAATCAACGCTAAATGCGCATAAGGCATTTAGCGGGTTCGGTTTCCCAACCGAACTGATGTAAATGATGCGGTTAGAAACCGCATCTACCAGGGAGTGTGCATATATTTTTAGGTTTCACTATAAACACTCAAGTTGCCACTCTGTAGCACAATCTGTTAGATTGTGCCTGCAAGTGCGCAAACTGACAGTTTGCGCTACAAATATTGGCTAATTATCAGCATGTTTTTCATTAAAGACGGTGTTTCCATGTCTAAAACTTATAGGTAGCAACTTGGTTATAAACGCAAAATAGGGTAGGGATGATATTATCTGTCTAAGGTTTAAAACATGTCTTATGAAGTTTTCGCGCAGAAATGGCGCCCTCAGTACTTCCGCGATGTTGTTGGACAGACGCACGTGACTGCCACGTTACAGAATCAAATTCGGTCCGAGCGCCTCGGTCATGCATATCTTTTTTGGGGACCAAGAGGCACAGGTAAAACGACGGTAGCGCGTCTCTTCGCCAAAGCGGTCAACTGCCTAAATCCCACACAAGAAACTGAGTTTGAGCAGGTCATTACGGGTGAACCGTGCAATGAATGTGATGCTTGTAAGGACATTACACAAGGTTCATCCTTTGATGTGATAGAGATGGACGCTGCCTCAAATCGTGGAATTGACACTATTCGTGACCTTCGCGAGAACGTCAAACTTTCTCCCGCAGCCTATAAATATAAAATCTATATCATTGATGAAGTTCACATGTTAACGACAGAAGGTTTCAACGCATTGTTGAAAACGCTTGAAGAACCACCTTCGCATGTGATATTCATTATGGCGACTACCGAACACGGACAAATCCCAAAAACTATTGCCTCTCGGTGTCAAGACTTTGACTTTCGTTATCTCACTCCCGAACAAATAATCCCTCGCTTACAACTTATAGCTGACGATGAAGATATTTCGGCAGATGATGATGTACTTGCATTGATCGCCCGTCAATCTGAAGGATGCCTCCGTGATGCCGAAAATCTTCTTGAACGTTTAGTGTCATCTGCCGGAAAAGAATTGACACTCGCCAACGTTGAAGAGACGCTCGGACTCGGTTCAAATTTGCTGCTTCACGAACTTACAGCGGCAATTGAAGAGCGCAACCTTGCTGTAGGGCTTGCAACATTAAACAAACTCTCCAAACAAGGGATGGATTTAGCACAATGTCTTCATCAACTCATCGCTTATTTTCGTGATCTACGGCTTCTTGCTATTGATAGTCAACTTGATGAACTGATACAGAACCCTAAATCTGAGTTGTCGGTGCTTAAGGAAAAAGCACAGCAGATTTCAGTAGAGCGGTTATCGCGAATCATCAAGATTCTGATGCATACGAACCGTGAAATCAAAGAATACGGTTTTGCCCAATTGCAACTTGAAAGTGCGATAATTCAAATTAACGCTATTAAAGAAACCATTCAACTTGACGAAATCATCAATAAGCTTATTGCCATAGAACAGAAAATGGATAGTTCTGAGACGGAATCAGCACGGACACCGAAACCCGCATTTCCCAATAGCAATCGCATTAGTGAAACCCTGGAGTCGAACTTTGAAGTAAAAAGTCCTATCCACTCCTCACAAGAATCAGAAGCCTCATCTCAAGCACCTCCCAAACCGGTTACAGAAAACAGTGAATCGGTTTCAAATACGGAGCAGCCCGATCAAACAGCAGTTCGTAGTTTAGATGAACTGCCTGCTATTTGGGAAGAGGTGAAATCACAACTTAAGGAAATTTCACCTTCTTTAGTGCATGGCGCACTTAAGGATGCGGTTCTAAACGTACAAGGAGAAGATCAAATAAATATTATTTATCCTGCAGGGGCGTTTTTTTTAAATTATAATGAGGCAACGGCAGATATTACCAAGGCATTTAAAGACATCTTAGGAAAACCGATTCAAATTGAGCTTGTTAAGGGAGAAGTGGTTACACAACAAGGGGAAAACACTGAATCGGTTGAGGAAGAAATAAAAACCACACCTATGATGCGTAGACAGCAAGCCGAAGAAGATGAACAGATCAGACCCGTGCTTGAACTATTTGACGCAAGAATTTTAGAAACTCAATAAGGAGATATTTCCAGCTCTCTTTTGAGAATTGGAACCATTTACTATTATGAAAATGAATGACTTAATGAAGCAGGCGCAACAGATGCAAAAGCGCATGCTTGAAATCCGCGAAGAACTCGCGAACCAAACCATTGAAGCAACTGTCGGTGGCGGAATGGTCACAGCAGTTGTCAACGGACAGCAAGAACTCGTTTCACTCCGTATTACACCGGAGGTAGTTGACCCTGATGACACCGAAATGCTTGAAGATTTAGTGGTCGCGGCTGTGAATGAAGCATTGCAGCAATCACAAGAGTTGATGTCTGAGGAGATGAGCAAACTCACCGGCGGTTTCAAGATTCCCGGACTTCCATAACGTCAATAGGCAAAAACATGCAAGGTTATCCACAACCGTTGGAGCGGCTCATCATGCAGCTCCAAAAACTTCCAACGGTCGGTCCTAAAACAGCGCAACGTTTAGCTTTTTTTATGCTAACACTCCCGGACATTGAAACTAACCAAATCGCAGAAGCGATCAGGGAAGTTAAACAAAACTTGTCAGATTGCAAGATATGTGGTACTATCACAGATATAAACCCGTGTCAGATATGTTCAAATCCAAGACGAGACGAACAGAAAATCTGTGTGGTTGAACAGTCGGACGATCTATGGGCAATCGAACGCACTGAAAGCTACAAAGGGCTTTACCATGTTCTCGGCGGTGTTTTGTCGCCATTAGATGGAGTCGGTCCAGATTCTCTGAGAATAGATTCCCTGTTTAACCGAATGCACAACGGTGCTGTCAAGGAGGTTATCCTTGCTACAAACTGGGACACAGAAGGACAAGCAACAGCACTTTACCTTATTCAGCAACTTGAGCAATTTCAGGCAACCATTACTCGAATCGCCTACGGTATTCCCGTTGGAGGAGATTTAGAGTATATAGACCAAGTAACCCTTGCGAAGGCGTTGGAAGGCAGACGGGCAGTGTAAACGTTTTTTATAGTGAAATTCGTTAAAATAGTAAAATAGGAAGTCAGATGAGATAAATTGAAAGTATTCAATTTTAAATTCTCTGATTTCCATATTTACTTTAAAATGAAAGATATAGTCGATGAAAATCATACAATTAACTATTCTTATTTTAATCATATCTTGTGGTATATTCACGTGGGCGTGTGCAGAACCACCGTACCCACCTGCTCAAAAGACCCCTTTGCCTTTTGACAGCAACCGCGCCTTTGAAATTTTGAAAAAGCAGTGCGAATTCGGTCCACGTCCCCCAGATTCAGAGGCACATCGGAAAACTAAGGACTATCTTTTCACGGAACTTAAAAAATATGCTGATACTGTTACCCTTCAACCCTACACATCTGAAGTAGACACGATTGACGACCCACCGCAACGCAAAACGCTTCACATGAACAATATTATCGCTGAATTTGGCAGTAACCACAACGAAACACTCCTTCTGGCAGCACATTGGGATACACGCCCTTGTGCTGATAGAGACCCGAACACTGATAATCAACGTGAACCTATACTTGGCGCGAATGATGGTGCATCAGGTGTAGCCGTTTTGCTTGAAATCGCACGAATTTTAAAAGCGACACCGCCACCACGTCGGATCATTATTATTTTATTTGATGGTGAAGATTATGGAAAAACAACAGATCAAATGTTTCTTGGCTCCCGTTACTTCGCAAAAAACATGGGAAAGTGGAAACCCGACTACGGCATTCTCTTGGACATGATCGGTGACAAGGATTTGCAGATACCGATAGAACGATTCTCTTGGGATGCAAACCCTGAATTTGCAGCTGCTATCTGGCAACGTGCGGAAAAACTCGGTTTAGCCCCTTTTCAGCGAAAATTAGGTTATCGAATTATGGATGATCATGTTCCGTTAATCAGAGCAGGTATACCAATGGTGAATATCATTGACTTTGATTATCCGCATTGGCATACGCTTGAAGATACAGTGGATAAATGCAGTCCGAAGAGTTTAGAGGTTGTCGGTAAACTTGTTGTCAACATTATTTATGAAGGATTATAGAGGTAGAAAAATGAAATTTCTTACACTTTTTATACTTATGCTCAGCGTAGTATTGCTTATCGGATGTGAAAAACAGATGGAGCCTGGATTATCTCCTATTATGGGAGTTTCACCTGAACCGGTACCTGAAGACCCGATATCAGGTGAACCCTGTCAACAGGATAGTGAGTATGAATGTGGCGTCATATTAGTACAGTACGACGAAAAAACTTGGGCACAACACACTTCACCTATACCCGTTGTAAAAAAGTTTCTTGTTGAAAAAGGGTACAAACCAGAGGTAACGGATATATTTAATTTTATTCGTACTGAAGTCATATATATAGGTGAGTTTGATGTTTTGCCGGTTATAGAGGAGTTGATTACTGTTCCTGGCGTTAAGCACGCGGAACCGAATTACTTTGTGAGTATTGATGACCCAGAACCTTAAGGGAATTAAAATTTTCAAATGGACTGGAGTTCAGTACGATATAAATATCATAAAGATTCTACAAAAGATGAATACATATCACAAACATTACGATGTCATTGTTGTAGGAGCAGGTCATGCAGGATGTGAAGCCGCACTTGCCGCTGCGCGTATGGGCTGCGAAACGCTCATCGTAACGATCAATCTGGATACTATCGCCAAAATGTCTTGCAACCCCGCTATCGGTGGACTTGCCAAAGGACACCTTGTTAAAGAGATAGACGCGTTAGGTGGAGAGATGGCAAAGAACATTGACAAGACCGGCATCCAATTCCGCCGACTGAACACTAAGAAGGGGCCAGCAGTACGATCCAGTCGCGCACAGGCAGACAAAAAGGCTTATCAAGATGAAATGAAACGCGTACTGGAAGGACAAGAACACCTTGACATCAAACAGGTGTTAGTAGAAGAATTACTTGTCGAAAGTGGACAGTGCATTGGAATTAAAAGCCAAACACAAACCGCTTATCATGCAGATGCTGTGATTCTAACAACAGGCACTTTTCTGAGGGGTTTAATTCATATCGGAGATGTGTCGTATAGTGCTGGCAGGGCAGGTGAATCTTCCGCTGAAAAACTCTCTGAAAGTTTTTTGAATCTCGGTTTTGAGATTGGTAGGTTGAAAACAGGCACACCACCCCGCGTCAATGCACACACTATTGACATTAGCCAGATGGAGATTCAACCGGGCGATGAGGACCCGCTTCCATTCTCATTTTCCACAGAGCGAATTACGCAGCCACAGCTGCCGTGTTACCTCACTTATACTAATGAAAAAACACATGAAGTAATTCGAGAAAATCTTCACCGATCAGCGATGTACAGCGGGCGTATTGTTGGTATAGGCCCCCGTTATTGCCCCTCAATAGAAGATAAAGTTACCCGTTTCGCTGAAAAAACCCAACATCAGGTTTTCGTTGAACCAGAAGGATTAGATACTGATGAGATTTACCTTAATGGCATCTCCGCGAGTTTGCCAGAAGATGTACAGGTAGACATGGTGCATAGTATCAAAGGTTTAGAGAACGCTGAGATAATGCGTTTTGGATACGCTGTTGAATATGACTTTGCCCCTGCCACCCAACTCCAACCGACACTTGAAACAAAACAGGTTCCTGGACTCTATTTTGCTGGACAACTCAACGGTACGACCGGCTATGAAGAAGCCGCCGCGCAAGGGCTTATGGCAGGAATCAATGCTGCCTTGAAGGTGAAGGGCGAAGAACCGCTTATCCTTGACAGATCCCAAGCATACATAGCCGTTCTCATTGACGATTTGGTTACGTTAGACATCCGTGAACCTTATCGCATGTTCACATCGCGTGCAGAATATAGGTTGGCGTTAAGAGAAGATAATGCTGATTTACGTCTCACCGAAATTGGGAGGCAAATTGGGCTTGTGAATGATGACACCTACAGCAGATTCCAAAAGAAAGCATCGTTTATTGAGGCAGAACTGAAGCGGTTGGATAAAACGCGTTTGATGCCAAACGCAGCGACTATTGATAGATTAGCGAACATAGTTGAAACTGGTGAATTGAAACAACCTACTTTATTGGCAGACCTACTCAAACGCCCAGAACTCTGTTATGAACACATAGCACTTCTGGAACCGCCAGCGGAGGAACTACCACCTGCAGTTAAAGAACAGGTTGAAATACAGATTAAATATGATGGCTATATCCAACGACAGCAACGACAAATTCATCAATTCAAAAAATTGGAGAATCTTCGTATTCCGGATACGTTCAACTATGTTAATGTGCGCGGACTGAAGACTGAAGCGCGTGAGAAATTGGAAAAAATTCGTCCTGCCTCTATAGGACAAGCATCACGTCTGCCTGGTGTTTCGCCAGCAGACATTTCAATTTTAATGGTGATGCTACATCAGCATAGCCAATAGTTTGAAGCAGGTGAGGTAATAACACACTGAACTGAAAGATAATTGCTAAACAAAACATGGAAACGCAATTCTGTCATCAACTTGAAGAAGTGTTCAACAGTAACGGATTTCCACTGACTCCAATGCAGATTGAACAGTTGACCGTGTATCGCTCCGAATTGGAACGGTGGAATACGCATATTAATTTAACTGCACTTCGCGACGATGCAGAAATAATTCACAAACATTTTCTCGATTCTGTGAGTGTTCTTGAACATTGTGCTATTGAAGACGGGCACACAGTTATTGACATTGGTACTGGTGCTGGATTTCCGGGAATTGTGCTTAAAATCTATATCCCCAATATCCGCCTAACGCTTGTTGAGGTCTCACAAAAGAAGGTGGCGTTTCTCAAATATCTGATTTCTCAATTGGGGTTAGATTCGTCAATTCAGGTTTTAGCGGAACGTGCTGAAATTTGTGCTGAAAGCGATGTATTTGTGAATACTTATGATTGGGTCTTAACACGTTACGTTGCCTCATTGGTGAAGTCAGCCACATATTGTTTGCCATTACTGAATGCTACAGGTAAATGGATAGCCTATAAATCCAGTGAGAAGGACGTTGAGATTCGTCAAAGCAGGGATGTACTAAAGGAATTTGGTGGAGAAATTGAAGGGATGTACAATAGCCGGGTGGCACAACTTAATCGTTGCTACATTGTTGTCCGTAGGATTGATGGTGGAATCTAAAATACTCGGTAATTTCTTCTTTCACAGGCTTACGCATGTAATACCAAATTAACGCGATTCCTCTCGGTAGGCGGGGAATCATGGCGAATACCATACGGGGAATGCCATACGCGCATTCATACCGTTGATTTGGCGTATTCGCCTTAATGGCATTCATACCGTTGATTTGGCGTTTTGTAAACGCGCCTAATGTCAAGAAAAGAAGAAAAATCCAATTAATTTGGTATAAGGCAATAGCAGTTCACCAATGAAGGAGTTTTATGCAATGTTTGATATTACAATGGACGCTCAAAATACAGCGATCGTCCACGTTCAAGGAAAAATAATTGGCAATACAGTTGCACAGTTTCGAGCAGAAATAGAACAACAGCTGCAAAATGGAAATAATAACCTTGTTATTGATTTAAAAAACGTCTCACTCCTTGACAGTACTGCGCTTGGTGTCATAATTGTGACACTGCAAGTTTTGCAAAGATCGGGTGGCAAATTGGTGCTGCTAAACCCACAACAAGCGGTTAGGAATGTATTAGAAGTTACACGGCTCACGTCAATTTTAGAGGTGTATGAAACTGAAGAAGCCGCGCTCAACGCTTTTTCGTAGAAGGGCTCCCATAGCAGATAGTGTATGGGATTAGCGGGTTCTACATATCACTCCATAGTGCAGCATGAGCGAATGTTATGAAGCCTACATCTATAGGAGAGCAGGAATGAAAGAGAAAAAACCCGCAATGCGTTCTCGGTTTAAGATGGGATTGCGCGGGCAACAGGTTGTCCTGTTTCTGCTTGTTTCGCTCATGCCGCTATTAGTAGTTTCACTGACTATCAGGGTGTTAGGTGAGAATGCGTTGAAAAGCAGCGTTGGTGACAGATTGGTCTTACTGGCACGAGAAAAACTTTCCCGATCGGACCGCGCTATTTTTGAAAAAATACGAAATATACGTTTAGAACTCCCGAATATTCGAGATGCAGTAATTAAATCTAACAATCCTAATAGAAATCAGATAAATTTTTTTGAAATATGGAGCAGCTTAAAGGATAGTAGCAGTCTTCGACGTTTATATACTTATGCTGGTAGCAGGTATAGAAGGAGCGGTAGAAGTGAAATAGAGATAACTATCACAAATAAAAACGGGGATGTACTTTACTCAACCAATCCAGAATTAAATTTTGATCCGAGAAGAGATCCATCACATCAGGTAAAAAACGTTGGGAAACAGGGTTGGTGGCTAAAAACCTATAATAACAAAAATGGACATGACTATGCCGAAGATATAATCTATGATAGCAAGCGGAAAGTACATCATCTTACGGTGGCATTTCCGATCCGTGAAAGAAATCAAAGACCGTCTCCAAGGACTGAAAACAAGGCTATCGGAGTACTCAAGATTGATCTGCTCTTACGTGAGATTTCAAATATAGTAGACATACAACCGGGGGAAGAAACGTATACGATTTTGACAACGGAATATGGAAAAGTCATTGCCGCGTCAGAAGAGAGCCGTTATGGTATAGGCGATGGAATAGTAACAGAAGGTGCTGTAACCAGGGCCGTTATTGAAGCTAAAGATGTTATGAATTACTATGGGTATAAAGCTGATGGTGAAGTGGATCGTTTTGGTGAATCCCGTGTCTATGGATGGGTGAGGACAAGGCCTTTGCCTCGTCAAACGTGGAAAACGCACCAAAATTTCGCGAACTGGATTGTTTTTGTTTCATATCCCAGCTCAGAGGCTTACGCAGGCGTTGCTAAACTGAACCAATATGTCTTGTGGGTTACCATTCTATCCTGTGTGGTTGTTATACCAGTCGCGTATTTGGCAGCAAAGCGAATTTCTCGACCGGTCATGCAGCTCGCACAAGCAGCAAAACGCATCGGACAAGAAGCGAAAGACGTTGTCCAAGAAGAATCCGATCAAGTCCGTAAACAGATAGCAAATATGCAATGGTACCAAAATGTGGAATCTGATATGATTTCTGTTGATGCGAAAAACGAAGTTGGAATGCTGGCACAAGAATTCAACGACATGCACCTCAGCCTGAAAATCGCTGTTGAGAAGCTTATCAATGCCGAACAACAGATGACGACTATCGTTGATTGTCTCGGGGAAGGACTCATCGTTGTTGATACACGTGACCGAATCCTTTACTTTAACCCCGCTGCTAAGCATCTGCTTAACTTTAATGAGACATCCGAGTTCCCTGATCGTTTCACCGAGTTGCTACGTATTACCAACCTAAATGTTTTGGCAAATACGCATGGGCAGGATACGCGGATAACAGTTGAAATTAACTTAGACCAAGAAGAAGAAAATCGTATCCTCCGCGTTGTGACGAGTCAATTTACCTCTATTGAAACATCCGCTGATGAAAATACGGATATGGCGGGAATGGTCTATGTCTTTGACGATATAACCCGTGAACATGAAATTGACAAAATGAAATCTGATTTTGTTGCACTTGTCTCACATGAATTACGCACGCCATTGACCTCAATCATCGGATTTTTATCACTGATACTTGATGGAAAAGCAGGACCGCTTAACGAAGTTCAACAACAGAGTTTGACCCGCGCACATCGTCAGTCGGAACGCCTCGCAACGATGATTAATGATTTGCTTGATATTTCCCGTATTGAAGCGGGGCGTATTGTGATGAAACTTGAGCCAGTGAACCTCGCTGAAATTGCGCAGCAGCGTCTTGAAGAGCTCAAGCCACAAGCCGATGAGAAAACAATCACATTAGATTTAAACGTTCAACCTGGTTTACCTGATCTCACTGGGGATGCGGAACATCTTGGTCAAATTCTTACGAATCTGGTTGGAAATGCCATAAAATTTACGCCATCAAACGGCGAGGTAAACGTGAAAATCATGGTAAATACCTCACGCGTATTTACCCAAAAAGATCGTCCGCTACAAGAAGATGACGTTACAGATGAAACCGATGGCATTCACGTAGAAGTTATAGACACCGGCCCTGGTATTCCTGAGCATGAACGTGAAACCGTGTTTGACAAGTTCCGACAACTTAGTAATATCCAAACTCGGGAACAGGGCGGCACCGGTTTAGGTCTCCCAATTGCACGCGGATTCGTTGAAGCACATAAAGGTAAAATCTGGGTGGATGCAGGTGAAAATGATAAAGGTTGCAACTTCCAATTCTGGATTCCGTTTTTATCTTAAGAGATTTTGTAGCGCAAACTTTTAGTTTGCGTTCCACGGACGCACAAACTATGGTGAATTATAAAAATAAATATACATCTTCACCCGCTGCTGACGAGGTTTTCTAACCTCGCTGCTGCAAAGTGGATAATAATTCTAAGATTGCAAACTTAAAACTAAAAATATGTCTGAAACAATTTTTGTGTCTCAAAACACACAAACAGCTGAAACTATCTTAGTAATTGATGACGATACTGATATCCTTGCTCTACTCGAAATGAGTTTGGCTTCTGATGGATTCCATGTCATCACCGCCAGTAATGGTATCAGTGGGCTTCAACTTGCCAAAGCGGACCAACCGGACCTGATTCTTCTGGACGTTATGATGCCGCAGATGGACGGCCTGCAAGTAATTGAGAAACTAAAAGCAGATACTGAAACAAACGCAATTCCTGTCCTATGGTTAACAGCAAAGACACAGACTGAGGATAAGTTACGTGGTTTAGAAATTGGTGGTGACGACTATATTACAAAACCCTTTGATCTGCGAGAGGTAACTGCCCGAATTAACACAGTTTTAGGGCGAACACGCCCTGTAAAATACATCAATCCATTAATTAATGCAATGGGCGAAAGTTTCAGCGAGGCAGGTGTGGCTGAACTCGGTTCGCATCTCCAAGCCGCTGCGGAAATTCAACTCAAGTTACTTCCAGAAAAGCCGCCTACCTTTTCTAACTTCGACTTCGCAACTATGTTCCGAAGTTCAACCTCTGTTTCTGGGGACTTTTATGACTTTATCCCACTTAGCGACACACACCTCGGCATCGTGTTAGGTGATGTAAAAGGACATGGAATTCCCGCAGCACTTTTAATGGTAATGATCCAGACAGCTTCACGTCTGCTTAGTAATGAAGAGGATTCATGGCAAATGCCAAACGCGCATTTGCCCGCCACAATTTTAAAACGCATTAATACTTTACTTTTTCATAACACTGACCTTGAACAATTTGCCACAATGGTATACGGTATATTAGAAATAGACACGGGAAGGTTTACTTATTCCAACGGAGGACACTGTCCACCAATCCACTTCATTACAGACCCAGAAAATTCCAAACAAACCGAAAAAAATAGGAATAGAGTTGAACTACTTGAAACCGGCGGAATGCTAATAGGCGCATTTGATATCGCAACTTTCTCGTCAGAAACCTGTCTATTATCTCCAGGGGACGTTCTTTTACTTTATACCGATGGGGTAACCGAAACTGAGGGACAAACACCAAACGACTTCTATGGTGAAGAACGTTTGATTGACTGTTTCTCTAAAAATCTAACACTTTCCGCTGAATCACTCTGTGATGTTCTTCAAACGGAACTGATGGAATTTAGCGGGACGACACAACTTAAGGATGACCGCGCTGTGGTTGTAATTAAGCGCACTACTGATGAGACAACCCCAACGTAAGCCTAAAATTACGCCGAAGGTTGTAAGTGCATTCGGCTTTGATTTAGGGCAAACTATCTGAAGCATTAGCGTGGACATTTTGTATTCACAAGGAAGGAGTCTAACACGTGGGCGAGAAAACTCAACTCAGAATTTTCCTTTCTCTCCCAAGCACAATGCAGTTGATTTATCTCCTTGACACTGTTATCAGTGATATTTTGAGAGAGATGAATTTTGATGAAGAAACGCAAGAGCATGTAAACCTAGCTGTCATTGAAGCAGGGACAAACGCAATCAAACACGGCAATAAAGAAGACACGAATAAGACTGCGACATTTGAGTTTCTTATTGAAGATGATAAACTCACGATTGTTATAACTGATGAAGGGCCTGGGTTTCAGCGCGAAGATGTCGCGAATCCACTTGAACCAGAAAATCTTCTGAAAAGCAGTGGACGCGGCCTTTTCCTGATGGAAGCGTGCATGGACGAAGTGATCTACGAGGCTGAAGGCACCATTGTCAAGATGATTAAATTTAAGCAAAGCCCGAATTTGTAGACCCTCCAGATAACTGGAGAGTGCCACGTCCATTAACAGGTACTAATCCAAAATGTTTATACTCACACACAGTTGGCTTGGGTGTGCTTGCAGGAAGGCAAAATTTCAAAGAAGGAGTATTTATGCAAATCAACCTACGGCATAAAGGGAGTGTTACTATTTTAGATATTGAGGGTAACCTTGTTGGTCCTAACACAATTGCACTGAAAAACATCATTGACAACCAAATTCAAGAAGCCAGTGGTCAACCAGTATTTATGATTTTAAATATGGAACGGGTCCAAATGATGGATAGTTCTGGATTGGGTGTAATTGTTGCTGCCTATGCCTCAATCAGACGCAATAATGGAAGAGTGGTTCTCCTTAATATCGGAGGAAACATTAGAAGCCTTATTGTTATGGCGAAACTCGTGACCATATTTGACCGATACGATACTGAAGCGGAGGCAATTGCAAGTTTTTTCTAACGTTAATTATTACTAAATTTATGCCGACCATGCATAGATTGCACGTTTACAAACCCCAATGGATTAGAATATGGAAACTACGCGAAACGCCGAAGTTGCAGACGAAAGTATCGGTTTATGGCACAAATGCACACAGTGTAATGAGGTGTCTTTCCGAGGAGAATTAGAACGGAACGGTTTTACATGTCCGAAGTGCAAGGAATTATTTTGTTTATCGATTGAAAATCGTCTGAAACTTCTTATAGGGGACGACACGCTTAATACTACAGATGCACTTTCAAGCGAAACCATTGACCCTACAAATGATGTCCTCGCTATTGAGGAAAACATTACAGGATATCCAGTCAGCCTGTTTATTTTGAATCCTGAGTCTTCCCTACTACAACAACATTTAACGGTGTTTTCTGAAGCGATTACATGTGCGTTGAATAAATCAATCCCACTGCTTTCTGTTTGCGCTGCAAGTCCAATTGATGTACAAATCTCCTTTTCTGAAATTGTGCCGCTGCTGCTACAGTTAGAAGAATTAGCGGAAAAATCACTTCCACACCTAACTATTTTGACTGAAACAAGTATTGGACAGTTTGCCCCACACCTTCCTGTTGGTGAAATCGTTATAGCAGAATGTGCATCACGATCGGAAAATGCACCTCGATTCCAAGCACAACCTGCTTTACATGCTCCTGAAGAACAGCTCCTGCCTGAAAAAAATCGTGAACTGAACTCAAGCACCCCAGACATTAGTGTAGATTGCTATATTCCACGTCTGGAATTGCACACAGTGTTAGCGCGGTTGTTGAAGTTTTTTACGTCTACTCCGACAGTTGATTGAGCATAACCGAACACATCACAAATTCCACCTACAAACAGCTATGATTTATAGTAAAATCGGAAAATATATTTACATTTCAATGAACAACAATCCTTACACCATAACGCTGGCGAGGCGGGGAATCATGGCGAATACCTTATGCGTATTCGCCATGATTCATACCGTTGATTTCTTTCTAACCTCGTCAATGTCCAGGTAATTGTGGATTTCGCTATAAAGATGGAAGGTATAGGATGATACAAGAAGAAGTAATTCTAAGCGATAGATTGAAGGAAAAATTTAACGAACATTTCGGTCATCCGCCAGAATTCATTGTATCTGCACCAGGAAGGGTTAACCTCATCGGTGAGCATACAGATTACAACGACGGTTTTGTTTTTCCTGTCGCTATTGACAAATATCTCCACATTGCCGCCAGCAAACGTTCTGACCGAGAAGTGCATCTCCACGCTTTAGATATGGCTGAGACGTGCACCTTCAATTTGGAGGCAATTGCGGACGCAAAGACGCCTCCGTGGGGCAATTATCTGAGGGGTGTTGCACATTTCTTACAAGAACAGGTCTTAAAAAAAAGTGATCACACGTTGAACGGCATGTCTGCTGTAATTACTGGAAACGTTCCGATTAGTGCTGGACTCAGTTCATCTGCTGCGCTTGAAGTTGCATCAGCACTCGCTTTTTTAGGCGCATGTGGCTTAGAAGTAGCAAACACGGGTATAAATTCCAATAATGAGATTGAATTGATCCAACTCCCACCGATGGAATTAGCAGCACTATGTCAACGTGCAGAAAATGAATTTGCTGGTGTCAACTGTGGCATTATGGACCAATCTATCTCATTATTAGGAAAAGCAGACCACGCGCTGTTTTTAGATTGCCGTTCCCTTGAATACAAACAGATCCCGCTCAACTTAACCGATATTCTCATCGTAATCTGTAACACTAACGTCAAACGTGAACTGGCGTCTTCAGAGTATAATAAGCGGCGTGCTGAATGTGAAAAAGGTGTTGAGATTTTACAGCAGTGGATGCCTGCTATTACCTCACTTAGAGATGTAACGTTAGCGGAATTCAAAAAATATGAAGCAGAACTACCTCAGATCACACAAAAAAGGTGTAGATATGTTGTTGAAGAGAACACGCGAGTGCTAAATGCTGTAGATGCCCTCATAGAAAAAAATATAAACACCTTTGGCGAACTCATGAATGCCTCGCACGCAGGACTACGTGACGCTTACGAAGTCAGTTGTGATGAGTTAAATATACTCACGGATATTGCACAAAGTATTGATGGTGTTATTGGCGCAAGGATGACGGGAGCTGGTTTTGGCGGATGTACAGTGAATTTAGTCTACCAAGACACTGTGGAGGCGTTTCGGGACCGGGTAATGGAAGAATATACGCAACGTACCGGCATTGAACCGGACATATATATATGCAACGTTGGTGATGGCGCACGTATCAAATGGAATTCTCATAGTTAGGAGATTATCGGCAGTCATCAATCTGCAGCTGAAGGTGTGATTTTCCGAAAGTCGAATACTGACAGCCTTTTGAAAATGAAATATAGCATAGGAATTGATCTCGGTGGAACTCATATTAAAGCAGGTTTGTTGGGGGCAGATGGTAAACTTTCGTGCCGTACAGTCGTTTCTACTCATGTAAATGATGGCGCAAAAGCAATAGCAGCAAGTATTGCACAAACAATCTATCAAGTTATTGAAATAGCAGAAAAGCAAGACGAAAAGGAAATTGTCGGTATTGGCTTAGGGGCACCAGGACTCATCATCGCTGAGAGTGGCGTTGTTCACTTTTCACCGAACTTTCCCGGATGGAGCGATATCCCGTTATTGAATTATGTTACTGCAGAACTTGGCGATTTAGACCTACCACTCTATATTGACAACGATGTCAATGTGATGGTGTTAGGTGAACTGCATCACGGTGCGGGTGTCGGTTATGAAAATGTCGTAGGACTCACACTCGGCACAGGTGTTGGCGGTGGTGTTGTTATCAACAGAAAAGTCTATCATGGGAGTTGGAATACAGCAGGCGAATTAGGACATACAGTGGTGCAACCGAATGGTCGCAAGTGCGGATGTGGTAATCACGGTTGTCTTGAGGCTTACGCTGGCGCGAGGCATATTGTAGAACGGGCACAACAGCAGATAGCAGACGGTAGGAAAACCTGTTTGGATTCTGGAATATTGACTCCGAAGCAGATCGCAGAAGCCGCAACTGCAGGAGATGAACTTGCACGCGATATTTTTTCGGAAACTGGCAGATATATCGGTATTGCGTTGACATCTATAGCACATATCCTTAACCCGCAAATTGCTATCATTGGTGGTGGGATCGCTGCAGCAGGGGAAAACCTACTCTTTCAACATATTCGTGAGGAATTTACGAAACGAGCAATGGACATCCCTGGCGATATGGAAATTGTTCCAGCGAAATTGGGAAACGACGCGGGACTCGTTGGCGCTGCAATGCTGGTATACAACTGATAACGAACAAAAAGGAGCATGTTTTTAATGAGATTTTTCGGTGATTCGACAAATACCAAACAAAATTCATCTTTGATTTGGGTGCGGACTTGTCAAATTTTAGTGATGTTTGCACTCTTTATATCTGTAACTGGATGTGCAAAAATGCGGGATGGACTCGTGAATATATTTCGACCAGAGCGCATAGTTCCGGTTTTTGATCCGGATGCAACAATTACACCACAGACAGGCACTGTTATTTATGTAGAAAACGGGATAGTCGTAATGACGGTGGCACTCAATGATGTGAAAAAGGCTGATGCGTTTGGGGTTCTTGTTTACAACAAAACAAACCACTGGATCAGTTATAAAAAAGAGGATTGTCGGATGTTGGATCAAGCAGGCAATATTGTAAAACAAATAGATAGGTCGCAGCATTCATTTTATTTCGGAAAAAATTTTAAACCAAAGTTGCCGCCTGAGTTCGGAGCAGATGTTTTCCGATATGACAAGACTATTCGTGTGCAAGGGGGACACGCTGTTCTACCAACTGACGATTACAAGAAAACGAACGTTATGCCGAAAAACAGTTCGTTATTCTATCTCTATTTTCCAAAACGCAGTATCAAATCTAATAGCCTGCGTATTATTATCCCCGGTGTAACGAGCGAATTCAATGATCAGCAGACGACGTTTGTTTTCAAGTTTAAAGTACAGCGGGGTTAATGTCAAATTAACACTCCCAAGACGGGATCCAGGAGATCGCTTCTCAAATTCCTTTCTCTTTTTTATTTGCAGTACTTCAGTCAAGTTAGCCCGCCATGGGGCTGTTCTCATCTGTATTTCTCTCCTATGCTATGCAAGTTGTACTGTGCCTGAACCGAGTAGTCCAGATGCGCTGCATCTTCCGATATCTCCCAATGTAGATGCCGTGCCTTCAATTCGGGTGCGCGAAGCCCCTCCAATATTAGGTGTCAGCTACGTTAAGACCATCGGTAGAGCAGGGCAAGGAGCTGGTGAATTTTTGATGCCTATGGGTCTAATTATAGATGCTTATGGGCAGCTTTACGTAGCAGACGCAGGGAACAACCGCGTGCAAGTTATTGACAGTAATGGACACTTTGTTGCTGAATTCGGTAGTTATGGATGGCGTGACGGTGAGTTTGACTTTCCTAATGACGTGGCACTCAGTTTAGATACGCTTTATGTTGTGGATACAGGCAATAATCGAGTCCAGTATTGCAATCTGGTGCACCGCATTTTTTATCCACTTATGACTAATTCCCAAGACTTTGAATTTGACGCCCCTGAGGGTATCAGTCTTGGTCGGAACGGTGAAGTTTTTGTAGTTGACACCCGTAATCATCGCTGGGTCCAATTTAGTAGAAACCTCGCGCCTATTCTTACTATGGGAAGCTTTGGGAGCAGTCGAGAACAATTTTGGAATCCAACCGACCTTGCTGTAAATCCACACGGCACTGTGTACATAGTGGATACTGGTAATCACAGTATTAAGTGTTACGATTTTAGTGGGAATCCAATTCGAACATGGGGTGAGAAGGGGAGTGCGCTCGGACAGTTCCGAGAACCGAAAAGACTTGCCGTTGACGCTTGGAACTATTTGTATGTCACAGACAGTGGAAATAGACGGATTCAGATTTTTACCCCAGAAGGGCGCGCTGTCATAGAATTCACTGTAAAAACGTTGTTGAATCCTTGTGGGATTGCTGTTTCACAGAGAGGACAGGTTTTTGTGAGCGACACAGATGCAGGAAATATTAAAGTTTTTCAGGTGATATTCAAATCAGATGCAAAGAAAGCGGAATAGCAAAAACGGTAATGAAAGGATTCAAAAATGGAAAGGTAGAAGGATGGCAAAGCATATACAAATCCTACTTTCCATCCCTTCATTTTTTTTCTGCTTCCTTTTTCTTTCAGATGCACAAACGCAAGACCCACAGCAGAATCCGTCACTTAAACTTCCCGCATTCTCTATAATTGAGAAGGTAGAAAATTTTCGATTAGAAACAGACAGCGCGGAGTGGACAGTTAAATATCCACCTATCTTTCCGAATAGTGAACAAATAACGAGTAATGATGGGCAGAAACTCGTTAAAGAGGAAGATTACCAGATTGACTATTCATCAGGTAAGATTACCTTCGAAAAATCAGTCATAGCACAGAAAGACGTAACATGGTCAATCACCTATCGTTCAATCCCCTTCACTTTCCTAAAGATATATAAGCGGGACCTCTACGGAACACCACTTGATGTGGAATTAGAATCTATACCAAGTCCAGATGTTTCTTCTGATTTAGAAACCCGACCCACAGTCCCCGACACATCTGCTGCAACGCCATCTTCACAGTTAGAATATTCTGGTAGTCGAACGTTTGGCATTTCTGTCGGTAGCGGCCGCGCACTGTCACAGAATCAAGAATTTCGTATCAATGTCCGAGGCAACGTATCAGATAACATTGAGGTGCTTGCAATGCTCTCCGACCAAGATTTACCTATTCAACCAGAGGGAATGACAGAGGATATTCAGGACATCAATCAGAAGTTAATTCGGATAATGCATCCAAACGTGACAGGTACATTAGGTGATTTTGACGCCTCCTTAGGCCCGTCAGAGTTTATATTTTTCCCGCGTGCATTAGAAGGAGTCAAAATTGAAGGTAATTTTGAGAGAACCAAATTCCATCTCATCCCAAGCGCGCTGCCAAAGGGACAATCCACAAGCAAAGTGATTCGTGGTCAGGAGGGGCGCAGTGAATATCGGCTTGATGTGGACAATCAGTTTGTTATCGTTAAAGCGGGGAGTGAAATTGTTTGGCTGAACGGTGAGAAGATGCGGCGCGGCGAAAACAACGATTATATTATCCGTGAATACGGCGATCCAATCATTGAATTCAACAGCAAGCATCTCATAACAAGTAACGATGTAATTCGTGTTGACTTTGAATATATTCCTGAAGACCGGGCATATCAACAAAATCTATACGGTATCAATAACGTTTTCATGTTTCCAGGGGAATGGTTATCGCTTGGCGCATCTTACGCTGTGGAAGCAGATTTAGATGATCCTGATCAGGCTTTAGTGCTTTTTGATGATGAGGATCTGGACGCACTCCGTCAAAATATGTTGGATCCGGATGGAGATGGATTCCTCCTTACACCACCACAGAAACATACAGTATGGGGATTAGAGAGTCGCCTGAATTTTGCCGAACAGACATGGATTGATGGAGAAATCGCTTTTAGTGCAGTTGATAGAAACACCTATTCTACTGTAGACAGGAAAGACACAAACCAAGCTTGGAAATTAATCGGCTACACAAATTGGGACTTTCCAACATGGTCTAACACGCTGCGTCCACAACTAATAGGAAATATTGACGTGCGATCTATGGATGCCGGTTTTTTACCTGTTGGCGCGTCCCCTAGTAATAGAACTCGCAATCGTTACGGAACACAATACGCGACAGAAGGATTTGAGGACGTGTTTCTGTTGGATTCTACTTCTATCCTGCAAGCGTCCGATGAACGAACGTTAAATCTTGACTTCAAGCTACTGCCATATCAGTGGCTACGATTTGATTTAGGGGGCGGTAGAACAATTGAAGCGGCAGCGGAAGGACAAACAACACACCGCAATAATCTCAATTGGGGCGCAAATTTTACACCGCGTTCAAGTAGGAGCAATGTTTTTTCACCTATATCTCAGCAAACTGAAAATCTATTTCGACCCTCCTCGCAATATCACATTGACGATGTGCGGAGATCGAGGCCTGTGGAAAGCGAACTTTCCCGAAAGACTCCGACAGAAAAAACTTCTATCCTGGCAAAATTCCCGAATCTCCGCTGGAATGATTATCGTAGCACATCCCTTATAGAAACAAATGAGGAGACCACAGGCACAGCAGAAAATTTCCGAAAATTGAGGCAAGAGGGAAGTCTATCCTATCTTCTTTCACCTTTTGAATTTGTCGGTACTTATGATCGGTTTGCCTCAATTGACGATTACACTGCTGCGCGCAACCGCAGACGTAACCGAACTTCTGGACGTGTCAACTTAGTTGATTTCAAATGGGTATCTGTCCACACAAGCTACGAATTGGAACGGGCTTTTGCCAAAGAACCGCTATTGACTCTTGATGGTGAAAGTTTGGGTATTTCTGATTGGATGCGGGCTACTACGGCGCGAACCTGGAAAGTTGGTCTCTTTTCACAGCAAGGCAACTGGGTAAATATAAAAACAAATCTTGCACGCCGTATGCTAAAAGCACATTCGGATCTCAGCACAGATACAACAACACAATTAGCGGATGCAACAATCCAATTAACGCCTTTCAGCCGCGCGATTGATGTTGAGGTTACTTATGAATTAGATAAAAAACTGACAACGCAACGGCGCGAAATTTACACCGACATTCATCCGCTCACAGGGTATAGAATCCAGCCCGGAGAAGGGTCTTACGTCAAATTAGATGATTTACGTTATGTGGAAGACCCAGAGGAAGGAACATACATAAAAAGATACCAGAATGTAGGGGACAAACCGACAACAGCAGTTGATGCTACATTTCGACTCCGACTCCAACCGCGCCAGTTTTTTGCTCGCCGCGCCCGAAATCAACAATCCAGAACAGATTTCATAGGGCGAGGTCCCCGTTCCTCACTTACTAACATTGATAGCCAAAAGCCGAAAGTTGAAAGCCCAAAACCATTGACGTGGTTCTTAAACGCACTCAGAATCCAGATGCGTTTGTGGTTAACAGAGGAACAGGAAGCGGAAGATATGCTCTCTCTCTATCTGCTTCAAAGTCTACAGGGTTCACAAACGCTTTTTGGTCGGGTCAACCAACATCATCGTATTGAATTTTCACCTTCGCCGCTGTTCAGTTTTGAAGTCAATCTGCGGACAGGGCGCACGCTCAATCGAAGGATTAACACACAGGAACGGTTGAGAAATTACCGAACGTGGGATGTGGCTTTTTCAGTCAATCCAACGCAACGTTTCTCAATTGGTGCGAACTGGGAGCAGCGCAAAGAAACTGAGAAGTATAGCCAACTCCATTTTGAAGCCCCTGGATTTCTTGAATCTGAAACTATGGAAAGCGTTAACGAATTTTTACCAACACCGATCTCTGACTTACGCCAATTTGAGCAGATAACGGAATTGAAACTTCAGTATGAACTGAGCCGCGCGGTCCGGTGGAGTGGCACCAGCGGATACAACCGCACAACTGATATTGAACAACTTGACGAAGAGTCTACTGCCAAGACGCGCACCTTCTCGTTCGAAAATAGTATTACTTATAGTATATTCGGTAAAGGGCGTATCTATGTAAACCACAAACTCGGCTACGGCAAAAGTCATGGTGGTGTCCCTTTTGCACAATACTACTTTTATGAAGGCGTTAGCCATGAAGTCCGTGCAACAGCGGATTATAGATTACGTAAATTTACCGATCTGCTGTTTCGGCTTAATTACCGTTTGCTTTCAACAAAGCAGCGCACACCTGAACACCGCTTAGAAATGACCGTTAGTGCGGAACTTTAATTGTAGGTCTTAAGCATTTCCTCTAAAGCCTCTTTGATAAGGGGGACTTAGGGGTTCTTCCAATTAGTAATGAAACATTATCATTTAGAAATGGTATCCGAAGTTTAGAAGAAAACCCTTTACCAGAACACGCGCTCTGTTTACCACGTGGCGCGTTTGCCCGATTAGGAAAAGATGGTTGAATATTGCGAAGATAAAACTGAGTGTGCTAACGCGCCAATGTTTAGACATTATATAAGTTTAATCGAAATGTTTGTCATAACACCAAGGTCTGAAGTT
>JAPPES010000051.1 GCA_028824125.1 Candidatus Poribacteria bacterium | reverse complement strand
TATAGAGCAAATCCCATGGATTTAGAAGTCCTTTAATAGGTGGCAACTTAGGTTACCATAGGAGTTCTCTTTCTACTGAAACTTATTTCTTACACCGAACTCACGTTATTGTATATTTTTTAGGAAGACTTGACGGATAATAGGACTTCTTTTAGACTGTTCCTAACTTAATATCTTGGGGCATAGTCTCTTGAAAAAGAAATATATTGTTGAGTTGACCGATGCGGAACGTGAAGAATTGAATGTATATGTCCGCAAAGGAGAGAATAAGGTATATAAGATCAAACATGCACACATTTTATTGAAAGCAGATGTAAAGGGACTGGTTGGACAGATAAACAGATAGTCGAAGCATTTTTGTGTCATAACAATACGGTGTCCAATGTGTGTAGGCGTTTTGTAGAAAAAGATATATCTGGTGCTTTAGATTTTTCCAAACGACAGCATCCTTCCACCCTCGTAAACTTGATGGGGGTCAGAGGCGCGTCTGATCGCACTCAGTTGTAGTGAACCGCCTGAAGGTTTTGGCAGGTGATCGCTGCGTCTTCTTGCTTCGGAGTTAGTGCGTCTTGAAATCGTTGAAAGTATTAGGCCCGAAATGGTGCGTCAGACACTCAAAAAAACGTGCTCAAATAAGTATGAGAGTTAGTTGAATATTGCGGAGATAGAACTGAGTATGCTAACGCGCCAATGTTTGTGTCGCCGTATTCCTGACATAGAAACACTCCGAAGGACAGACAAAAGCCTGGAAAAAAGGCGTAATAGTGAGGCGAAGCAAGTGGACTGGCACTTCACAACGGATGATGCGCGCATCCGATTAAAACGACTACACCCACAATTTTAGACTGGATAGACTACTAGGCGCAGCGAAATAAGGCATAACTCATTCTCAAACGTAGCCCAAAACCCTCCAAATTTGAACTATCAATTCACTCTTTTCACTCCAATATCTGAAAAAATCGTAATTTTTATTGAAAAAGACTTGACACTTTTATTTAAATATGTAAAATTATAAGAACGTTTAAGAAATTCGTTCGCAAATTTGAACACAACTAAGTTAATTATTAGCAACGTCAGAAGTCCATCCGACAAAAGTAATAATAGATGATGTTTATATCTGTCGTTTGCCGGAGGCTTAAATAGATTAGAACAAATGATAGATTATCTTCCGATAGTATTTTTAGGACTCTTTGCAGTCATCTTTGCAGGTGTTAATCTCGCCCTGACCCATCTTCTTGGACCTAAAAAGCCCACACGTGTTAAACTTTCCGTTTATGAATCTGGTGTGCAACCCGTTGGTGATGCAAGACAGAGGTTCTCCATCAGGTTTGACCTCATTGCGATGCTGTTTATCATCTTTGATATTGAGGTAGTCTTTCTCTACCCGTGGGCGGTGGTCTTTAAGAAAATGTCCGCAGATAACGGTTTATTTATTTTAATTGAGATGCTGGTGTTTATTGGCATTCTCCTTCTAGGCTATATCTATGCTTGGAAAAAAGGAGGCTTAACATGGGATTAGATTTCGGTCATCGTGCCGAACAAACAGACGAAAATATCATCACAACGACTATTGACAAAGTTGTCAATTGGGGGCGAAAGAATTCCTTGTGGCCAATGCCGTTCGGTACCGCTTGCTGCGCAATAGAGATGATGGCTACTTTGGCTTCAAAGTTTGATCTCTCTCGATTCGGTTCTGAAGCGATTCGTTTCTCGCCACGCCAATCTGACCTACTCATTGTTTCAGGGCGAATTTCAATCAAAATGATGCCTGTACTGAAACGTATTTATGATCAGATGCCAGACCCAAAATGGGTTATTTCAATGGGTGCATGTGCATCCTGCGGCGGTGTTTTTGATACCTATACCTTAATACAAGGCGTTGACCAATTCCTTCCGGTTGATGTTTACATTCCCGGATGCCCACCACGACCAGAAGATTTGATTGATGCTGTGATGCAAGTACAACGACAAATCCAAAAAGGTGAGCTCCCCAAAGGTTCTGAGGTTGCTTATAATGAGTGAAGAAAAAGAGGTTACGGAAGAAACGCAACCGCTTGTGCTTGAAAAACTAAGAGAAAAGTTTACAGATGCGCTCTTATCGGATGCCGAAACTACCAACGGTGTTGCTGTTGTTGTGGACAAAGAACACAGTTACGCGTTGTTAGAATATCTAAAAACAGAACTCGCGTATTCGTTTCTTGTAGATGTAACAGCGGTTGACAATTCTAATTTAGAATCGGAATTAATGCAATATGACTATGCCCGATTCATGGTCGTCTATCACCTTTACACCTTTGAAGGGGAAACGGCGCGCATCCGAGTTAAAGTACCGGTGCATGAGAAGGACTTGAAGATTCACTCGGTGACAACGTTATGGAAGGCTGCCAATTGGTTGGAACGGGAAACCTACGATATGTTCGGAATAGACTTTGAAGGACATCCCGACCTGCGTCGAATTTTAATGCCAGACGATTTTGAGGGATACCCACTTCGTAAGGATTATCCGCTGCGTGGACGTGGTGAGCGTGAACGTTTCAATTTTGAAAAGCAGAATGTCTAACACACTAAGAGAAAACAAATGAAAAAGTTAAAGTTATTCATAACTTATTCACATGGTAATAAGAAGGAAAAGGACAGAATCATAATCTATCTTAAGGTAATGAGGGCTGAAGGTTTGATAAGCGTTTGGCATGACGACGACATTCTCGGAGGTGATAAGTGGCAAGAAGAAATTTTTTCAAAACACTTGCCTAATTCAGACATCTTACTTTACCTTGTTTCTTCCAGTAGTATTGTTTCTGAAAACTGTAATAAGGAATTGGAAATAGCTTTAGCCAAAGGAATAAGAGTTATCCCGATTATTCTTGAAGCTTGTGATTGGAAAAGTCATCTACTCGGAAAATTCCAGGCGTTTCCTGAAAAAGGTTTACCTATAAACGAGTGGACTCCTAAGAGTAAGGGTTTTCAAAGTGTCGTAGAAGGTCTGCGAAAGGTCGTTGAGGCAGAAATGGAATCATCCTTTGATGCTTTGGTAAAAAACATCACCTATCAAGATATTTTCCAAAATGTTTTATATTGGCGCGCTGTACTCTTTACTGGCGAATTTAGAGAACACGTCCTCACCCATTGTCCAGATTTATCCGAATCGGAACAAAAGCGGTTGATTGAAACAGCACGTTCGTTGACACATATATGGATAAACAATTTCAAAACACTACTGACATTTGAAGACAGAGCGAAGATACGATTAGCCATCCACGATTTCAAGCAGCAGAATTTTGAGTTATCTCCTGCGTTTTTTGACCCGAATGCCACACAATACGATTTGACACGCAAAAGTCCAGTAAGATGTGCGGCAAAAGCGAACTTGACCAGATAGAATATCAAAACGTTGTGCTATCCAAAAAAATAAAGGAGAACCCAAATGAAACGGACCTATGAACGTTTATTATTTATGGCAATTGGTGCACTCATTAGTTTCACCGCATATATTATTGGTTGTGTAAGTCATACAGAAAATATCCATGCTCAATCTACAGGTGAAAAGGTTAAACAATCCACAGCACAACAGGTCTCTGATGAAATTGTGACACGGAAAATAAGGGTTGTTAATGCCGAAGGTGAAACCATTGTTGCCGTTGGAGACATTGGAGGAGATGGCTCTATATTCGTGAATAACAAAGAAGGTAAAAGAAACGTTGCTATTGGGTCACTTGGGGGAGGATGGTTGTCAATCCATCCCGAAGACGGTGGTCTCGGTATAATAATACGAACTGGTGGCAACAAACCAGTTATGGAATTCTTCAATGGTAGTCAAACAATTCTTTTGCTCGGTGCTGCTGAAGATGGTGGGAGTGTGGTAACCGCTAACAACGCAGGTAAAATCGTTGCGGGCATGAATGCTACTGATGAAGGCGGTATAGTCCGAACCCATAACAACGCAGGTAAAATCGTTGCTCTTATGGCTGCTGCTGACGGTAAAGGCGGAATAATGGGAACCCTGAGCAACGAAGGTGAACCTCTTGTTCTTATAGATTCTACTAAAGATGGTGGTCTTGTGAAAACCTATAACAATACAGGTAAAAGCGTTAGTTTCATGGGTGCCAATCAAAATAAGAGCGGTATTGTGCAAATCTCAAATAACAAAGGTGAACGCGCTGTGAGCATGTCTGTTAAAGGTCTTGGTGATCGTTCTTTTGGCGGGAATATAGATATATTTAACGATGCAGGTATCCGCGTTACTCGCATAGAAGCTGCTCTATATGGAGGTTTTGTGCAAAGCTGGAACAATGAAGGTATCCGCGTTACTCGCATAGGTGCTGGTCCTGACGGTGGTTTTGTGGGTGTTTCTAATGACGCTGGCGAATGGACAGGAACTTTACCGCCTCGCTAAAACCGTTTGAATCTTCTTTGACTTGTGAAAGCACGTTGTATAAAGTTAACCATAATTGGATTAATTCCTGATTTAGAACTCCTGTCCAGTGTACAGGTGGCGGATGCGTCCATTGCAGAAAAAACAGCACATCTTGAATTTGCAACATGGAGAGACCTTATGACACAAAAACTTTCTCAACAACGCACTATTTAAAATTAACAATCTTTAAGTCAATACCTTCGCCAATTATCCAGGATTAAGATTGGCTTGCGTGTTGTGAATA
>JAPPES010000101.1 GCA_028824125.1 Candidatus Poribacteria bacterium | reverse complement strand
AGCTTTGCTCGCGACATCGGACGCAGGGTCGCGAGCAAAGCTCGCTCCTACAGAAGGTCCGAAGTGCCAAATTCCAAACGCGCGTTTGGCAATGAATTCGCGACAACGAACGCTTGTCTTCTTAAATTGACACCTATGGCGTGGTTTGAAACCGCACCTACAATATAAATGTAAATATTGCTCTACTTTAGAATGTGCTTTCTCTGTTAGTAATAGGACACCACCGTGCCATCAACAGATAATCAAAAAGTGCGGATTCTGCTTCTGGCGTGTCGATCCGTCTCAGCGCATGGACAGAATTGTCCCGCACGTACCGATTTTTATCCGAAAGTGAGTCTTTCAAAACGGGAATCGCATCGCTGGAAGCAGGACCAATCTGTGCTAACGCTAATGCTGACTCAAAACGGACTTGTACATCATCATCGTTTGCTAACCTATCAATTAACGTTGGCACCGCAGGTGCTGCCGATGCGCCTATTGCGCCGAATGCTTCAGGAATGTATCGTCGGACCTCAACATTGCTATCTTCGGAGCGTTCCATTAAAGCAGAGACAGCTGGTTCAGCTGCACTTCCGATTTGTGCTAAAGCGTAAGATGCTTCAACTCGTACTGCATCACTTTCATGTTCCAACGCTTCGCAAAGTGCTGACACAGTAGGCGCGCCAACTGCTGCTAACCCATACGCCGCCATACGTCGCGTGGATCCATTTTCATCAGATAGTTTTTCAATCAATGCCGACACAGCAGGCTCACCAATAGCACCTAAGGCATAAGCAGCGTTCAGGCGGGCAGGTTCATAGTTATCCCGTAAGGTTTCGCTTAACATCGGGATAGCGTCTGCTGCGGATTCGCCTAACAACCCCAATTCATCGGCAGCATCTGAACGTACAGACGGATCCTCATCCCTCAATGCTTCAATATGTTGCGCCAAATTGCCGTTAGTCCGCTGGGCTGCATGTCCGTTAGAATCCCCAATCATCCAACGCCAAACGTGTCGCCATGTGGTTTCATGCTTTTTAGCAGCAGGGTTACCATTCTCATTAAGTTCATCAGTGCTCCACGTTGAATTTTCCACATTCCATTCCGGTTGCTGTGGTTCATCCAATCGGATAAACTGAAACTTCATCATGTAGCGAGTCTTATCGGTCTGGTTTGCCATCGCACGATGCCACAAATCAAAGTGGATAATTGACACCGTCCCAGCTTCACCACTGAGTGCTACTTCACCATCGTTGTTATCAGTAATCCTGTTGCTGTAGTATTGCGTTCCCGACAAGATTGCTGAAGGACCGATTTCAACAGGTGTATCCTGCGGATAGTAGAACGCCATTGCCCAGCGGGGGAGGTGGTGCCGAACCTTTTGATGCCCCCAGTAGCTATCCTTATGAAACCCTTGTCCGCCACTGTGTGGCGCGTTCCGATGCGGATGCCGATGTGAATGCATCACATAATTTTGCCCTAAAATACTGGTAAATGCCCCGCGAACGGCGGGATCCTCAAACACTGCTTGCAACTCTGGAACTCGCGGTAAGATATTATTCCCTAAGTTCCCCTCTTTTTCGGTGTATTCCTGCGTTTTACGATAAATCGTCTCGTGAACACTGCGTGGCAAACTCGTTTTCACTGTAACATAACCGTTGGCAATAAAATCACGCATCTGTTCGTCGCTGAATAAATTAGAATGCGTTTGCATCATCAAATCTCCGTTTCTGTATCAAGATTAGGCGATTTTGTCACTATTACACAATATTGTGATAGTGTGCTTGAATTTATCTGTTACTATTTTACTTGACTTTATAGTTATTTGTCATGTAATTTTCAATAGAAGACCAAATTTCATGCTATATTAGCAAAACAGTTTACAGAACCTTATGTTTTGTGTATGATTAACACAGAGTCAAACTTGCGCTTGAATTTCCCGCCAATACGAAAGTGAGCATATATTGATTCAACAACGAACACGGACAAGTTTATCTTGGCGCGCAGTCCTCATCGGTTTGGTGTGCGCCACAATAGAATGCCTCCTCGCACCCTATAACGATTATGTCATTCGTAACATCTTCCTTGCAGGTGGACACTTTCCTGTCGGTCCATTTTTCGTGTTGACCGTGTTCGTATTGGGAATTAACGTTTGCCTAAAACAGATACATCCCAAATCTGCATTTTCCCCCGGCGAACTTATCACAATCTGGTGTATCATGCTTGCACCGGCGGGCATTCCGTCATCGGGTATGATGCGTTACGCGCTCAGTCCGATGATTGCTTACAAGTATCTTGCAACACCAGAAAACGACTGGGAGTCGTTGTTTTACCACTATATTCCACATTGGCGTGTTGTCCGCGATGAAACCGCTATCAGCTCTTTTTACGAAGGACTATTCGCCGGAGAGGCAGTGCCGTGGGGTGCATGGATTACGCCTATCATCGTTTGGAGTGCGTATGTCCTCGTAATCTACTTCGTGATGATCTGCCTCTCAGTATTACTCCGAAAACAGTGGGTAGAATATGAACGTTGTGCGTTCCCACTTGTTAAGCTACCGGTTGAAATGGCAGTACAAGGCAGCGGCAGACTTGGACCACTCTTTAAGAACAACGTATTTTGGTTTGGCGTTGCATTCCCAGTATTTCTTCATACGATAAATGGACTCCATACGTTTTTCCCATCCGTTCCACATATTCCGCGCGATTTTTGGCTCAATCAATATCTCACCGAAAAACCGTGGAGCGCGTTGCGTCCACTTCAAGTTGTTATCTTTTGGTCTATGGTAGGGTTTAGTTATCTGTTAACCTTGGAAGTATCTTTTAGCATCTGGTTTTTCTTTCTGTTTTACAAACTGCAATGCCTTGTAGGCGTAATGCTCGGTTTTCAACTCACATCCGGGCCCGGTGTACAATGGACAGGAAAATCGTTTAGTGCTGCACAGGAGGCGGGAGCATGTCTGGTGTTTGTTGCTATCGCTTTATGGAAAACACGTCATCACATCAAAAACATGTTCCAGAAAAGTTCCTCTGATGAGGCACTGCCATACAGTGTTACAGTCTTTGGACTTATTGGAGGTATCTGTGTCCTCGTCTTCTTCAATCATCTGATGGGCATGTCTATACTGTTCGCGCTTGGATTTGTGCTGTTTCTGCTTGCCATGTACGTCGTTTTGACGTGGCAGGTGATTAACGGTGGCATTCCGTTCATCAACCCTTCATTTTCACCACAAAGTTTTTTCCTGACAACACTCGGCACATCAAAAATACACCCTTCATCATTAACATCGTTAATGATGCATCCGGTATGTCTCACACTTGACTTGCGTGAATTTATGATGCCGAACATCATGAACGGACTAAAAGCAACAGACGAGGCACGCGTCAAGCGAAGACAACTCCTCATCGCAATGGCAGCTGCGATGGTGATTGGGCTGGGTGTTTCCTACTATTCTGCACTCAAAGTTGGATATGCACACGGTGCGCCTTATATGGGCGGCGGTTGGTTTATGCGGCAACTTGAAGGACTACTCACAAGTCCAAAAACAAGCACGAATTGGACAAACACCGGCTTTATCTTGTTCGGTGGAGGTTTTACTGGATGGTTGATGTGGATGCGACAGACCTTTGTTTGGTGGCCCCTGCATCCGCTTGGATACACGATGTTAAGTTCATGGGCAACGTTCAAACTCTGGTTCTCAATCTTTTTGGGATGGGGAATGAAATTTGCCATCGTGAAATACGGCGGATTGAAGGCGTATCGTCAAGCGCGTCCAGTATTTCTCGGTTTAGTCATCGGAGAGATGTTATGTGCTGGTTTATGGGCAATTGTCGGGATGACTACAGGGATTAGTAGCGGATATAGGATATTGCCTGATTGAGTGTGCTATTTTAACCTAAATTGCTACTTATGTAGCACAAACTGTTAGATTGTGCAGATGTGGACACAAACTAACAGTTTGATGCTCAACACCCCGGTAGGTTCGGTTTCCTAACCTCGCCACATTACCCAATTTATTTTTTAATCTTCATACAGTTTGCGCTACGAAAACTTGCGAAATATGCATTATTCTCTATTAAAGACGGTGTTTCCATGTCTAAAAACTTATAGGTAGCAACTTGGGTTATTTTATAGGCGCGGTTTCAAACCGCGCCTATAAAAAGTAAAAACTTATTTGGTTTTGAGTGCGCCCCACTGCGTAGCAAGCTTACCTTGCGGTTCAACTGGTGTAAGTCCACCAGTATGCAAACTCATAACTTCGTCTGCGGTGAGAGCAACGTTGTAAATCCGTGATTCTTCAATATGAGCATTGAGATCGCCAGGACCACTAAGTCCATTTACATGACGTTTACCCCAAATCGCTTCTGAATCGCCAGCTTCCCAAGTTCTGAGATCACCCCTTCTGAAACCTCCCATACTTTCTCCGTTTCGGTATCCGGTGATTTCATATTGGTCGTTGTCATTTCTATATGTTATTGCAACCATGTGCAATACACCTGTTTCCGATTCAGTGACTACATTGGGAAAATCATTTGTGCGGCGGAAATGGCTGCTCCCGGGCATCCACTGTCTTTCTACCCTTTCTGCCCAGACGATTCCGCAAAATTGATCCGTTGACACTTCATCTAATGTGAGTGCTGAACCATTTGTTTTTGCGAGACTATCCAAACTGACCCATGATACCAACGTGAGTTCAGTTATATCGGGCCCTGTGTATTCCAGGGAATGTGCCCATTTTCCATTTGCAACAACCAATTGTCCATCTTCTATCGTAGCACCACCATGAAGGACAACATCTCCAAAGTTACCTGTTTCTTCCTTTGCACTATCAAACCGCCACCAACCAACAAGGTTGTCTTCTTGCACTTGTGCAAAAGCTGACATCGGCATGCCAACCATTAGCAACACCGCACATATACAGTAAAGTTTTGTTATCATGTGAACAACTCCTTTTCATTATTTGGATTTTACGGTTTACTAAGTAAACCTAATTCCTTATATTTAGATGTAAATAGTTTACATTGTAAGTCGGGTGTCGCTAACGTTCTACCCATAGGTGTCAACTTAAGAAAACGTCTGAATCATTATGACCCCTTCTCAATACGCATTGTTATTGGGATTGTCCACTCTTCAGTCCCGTAGGGACGATATGTTTATAGAAAAACGAAATAAACCCTCCTCTTGAGTTCCGTAGGAACGACATATTTATCGCAACGCGATTTGTACACACATATCACCCCTACGGGGTTCAATTACTGAATAACATCATATCTATAAACATATCGTCCCTACGGGACTGAAGAGAGGTTCTGCATGGAAAAATCCTTAAGTTTACACCTATAGGTGTTGCTAACGCTCTACCCGACCTACGAGACTTTTCTTAAAAGATTATTGCCTTTTAATCTTTGCCCAACGGGTTGCAAGTTTGCCGCGTGGTTCTACTGGAAGGTCACCTTTGCCAATAGCTTGGACCTCATCTTCTGTTAATGCAATATTGTAGATTCGAGATTCTTCAATGTGGGCATTTAGATCACCAGGACCATTGAGTCCATTTACATGCCGTCTGCCCCAAATCGCTTCAGCGTCTCCAGCAGGCCATGTTCTGAGATCCATTCTTGCCCCACCATGATTAGCCTCGAAACTGCCAAGGCTTTCGCCATTTCGATAACCCGTAACCTTGTACTTATCACCGATATCCTCGTACGTAAAGACTAAGAAAAGCATCTCTCCAGTATCTTCTTCAGTGACTGCTTTGGGAAAATCATGTGTACGCCGGAAATGGCTACTACCAGGCATCCACTGTCTATCTTTCCTTTCAGCCCAGACAATTGCACAGAACTGATCTGTTGACACTTTATCCAGTGTGAGTGCAGAACCGTTTGTCTTAGCGTAACTGTCCAAACTGACCCAAGTTACCAATGACAATTCCGTGATATCGGGACCAGTGTAATCTATGGCATGTGACCATTTCCCGCTCTCAACGACCAATTGTCCCTTCTCAATTTTGGCACCTCGGTGAGTTATATCTCCCCAGTTACCTGTTTCCTCTGTTACATCGTCAAAAAGCCACCAACCAACAAGGTTTTTTTCTTGTACTTGCGCAAAGACTGACATTGATACGCTCAACATCAGTAACACAACAAGCACAGCAAAAATGTTATGAACTTTCATCTCCAGAATTCTCCTTTTTCTTATTATGCAGGTTTCACAACTGCTATTTTAACAATTTATAGGAACTATAATTTTCTTACCTATCGGATTTAAAACATGATAACAGATACTCAGTTAAAAATCAACTCACTTTTAGTTTTTTTCAAAGTGCGGGTAACCATGTTTAAACGTTTTTAACAAACACACAAAACTTACGCAAACATTAACCATTATTCACAATAGTATAACAAATCTAAAAAAAAGATGCGAGATAAATTCTCGACTAAATCAGGATGGACGCAAATTTAGACGTTTTCACTTGACATGACAATGTGATTCACTTAAAATAGAATTAAGATACTGCCTATGGGAATTCTACTGTATGTTTACAAACGACAAATCAAAACTTACCACGCAACAGATAAAGGAAATTCGTAGAATTACGATATGGGGTGTCGGCTTAATAGGGGGTTCACTTGGGCTGGCACTCAAGAAAAACGGATTTAGGGGACAGCGCGTCGGTTTAGGTCGGAACATCAGCAGGCTCGAAAATGCACTACAGCACGATGCGGTTGACGATGCCACAACTGAGTTGACTGAAGGCATCAATGGCAGTGACCTTATAGTGTTATGCACGCCAGTCAAACTTATACCGATGTTGGTAAAGCGCATTATTGAATCCGTTATTGGGAAAGAAAAAAAACAGATTGTGGTTACGGATGTTGGTAGCACAAAATCGTCATTAGTTCAGTCGGTTGAAATGCAGGTACGGGCGGTACCATCATCAGGTATCTCTTTTGTAGGTGGGCACCCGATGGCAGGTTCACATGAAACGGGTGTTGCTGCTGCGCGAGCTGACCTTTTTGAAAACGCAAAATGCATTCTTACACCGACAAAGGACACTGATAAGAATGCTCTGCAATTAGTCAAGAACTTCTGGGAATTTGTCGGTGCGATTCCTTATGTGTGTTCGCCCGTAGTTCATGATCAACTCATTGGTGCTGCAAGCCATCTTCCCCATTTGATTGCAAGCATTCTTGTCAACAGTGTGGCAAACGTGGAAACGCCAAATGGCAAGGCACTGGATTTCACAGCAACCGGTTTTCGGGATACCACACGCATTGCTGCGGGGGCACCTGAATTATGGACAAGTATCTTTACCCAGAATGCGGATGTTCTTTTAGCCTTACTGGACGCCTTCTCTAAAGATTTGAACGAATTCAGAACCTTTCTTGAAACACACAATCATGCAGAAATTGAACGGGTACTGGTGGAAGCTCAAGATATAGTCACAAAACAGAGAGAAAATCTACAACACAAATGAAACAGACTGGAAATTATCTGACGATTGCAATAGATGGACCTGCAGGATCAGGCAAAAGCACTGTCGCTCGGCTTGTTGCAGAAAAACTCGGATTGCTTTACCTGGATTCCGGGGCGATGTACCGAGCAGTAACAGTGCTTGCAATACAAAATGAGGTTGAAACAAATATCCCTAAACTTATTGAACTTGTGAAAACATCTCGTATCAATTTTGAGGATAATGGCAAAAAAATCTTGCTAAATTCTGACGATGTTTCAGTTCAGATACGCACCCCAAAAGTAAATAACTTAGTTGCGGATATAGCGAAAGTACCTGAAATTCGACATGAGATTGTTAGGCATCAGCGTAAAATCGGAGAAGAAGGAAGTATTATCGCTGAAGGAAGAGATTTGACGACTATTGTGTTTCCATGTGCTGATTTTAAATTTTATTTAGATGCATCTGTAACGGAACGCGCAAAACGGAGATTTGCAGAACTTCAAACACAAAATGTAGATACGACTTTAGAGTCTGTTGAAGCGGAGATTAGGGCGCGCGATGAGAAGGATATATCACGTGAACATAGTCCTCTGCGAGCTGCTAAAGATGCTATTCACATAGACACAACCGGTAAAACGATTGACGAAGTAGTAGACTTTATAGTTGCACAGATAGGTAATAGGCATTGATCGTGGTTGATATTTTCCCGGAGGTTAAGCACTTACGCTAAAACAAAGTTCATGTGGTATACCAATAACAAGTTCTGGTCACCACGCCGGGTGTATCGGTGGGGACATAGACTGACAAATCTGTTTTGTAAAGTAATGGGACACCTTGAAGCGCAAGGTGTTAGCTACATCCCACGCGAAGGGGGCGTCTTAATCGTCTCGAATCATATCAGTCTTTTGGACCCTGTCATTGTCGGGTCTGCCGCAAATCGTGAAATACATTTCATGGGACGTAGCAATCTTTTCAAAATTCCCGGTTTAGGTAAGTTAATTACGACATTTAATGCTTATCCTGTGAATAGATGGTCCGCTGACTTCGGTGCTTTACGCAGAACAATTTCTCTTCTGAAAGAAGGTAAAGCAGTTCTAATTTTCCCAGAAGGCACTCGGAGCCCTGATGGCACTATGGGCAAAGCGCATGACGGTGCATGTTTTATTGCGCACAGAGCAGGTGTTCCAACAATTCCGGTATATCATTGTGGTGCAGAAGAAATGTTACCGCGTGGCAGTAGCCGTATACGTCGTGCGAAATTGAATGTCGTTTTTGGAGAACCAATTGATTTTAGCGGAATAGTTGAAACTGAAGTGAAACGGGAAATGTACCAGCAGATGGGGATAAAAATGAGAGAAGCTATTACGAAATTGCGTGATGAATTATTGAATTAAACGACTTGTGCCAGTTATAGTGGAATCGAAAAATATGTGCACACGCCCTGGTAGGATGCGGTTAGGAAACCACACCATAGGCGTCAATTTAGTGATTAACGTGTGTATCTGACACACCTTTCGCCCCTCTGGGGCTTGCTTCCTGACGGGATTAACGTTTTCTATACACCTTTCGCCTCTCCGAGGCTATGGTCAATCATATCTCAGCACCAGCGGTGCGGAATGTGTATAGAATCCGTATCACCCAAAACCGAAAGCACCAGCGGTGCGAAAGGTGTATGGACTAAATCGGGTTTACAAAGTCATTTCACAAGATACATGTTCTTAAATTGACGCCTATGGCAGAATACGCCAAATCAACGGTATGAATGCTATATAGCATTCCCCGTATGGTATTCTGCATTGGTTAGGAAATCGCACCTACCGAGATGAATCGCGTTAATGGGGAACGCGTAAGTCCTATCAGATTTACAACATCTGCTCTAACTTGCATGTGAAAACCTTCTAATTGGATGTATCGTTTTCTTTTAAAAACAACGACGTCTGCTGCAGAAGTGCCGGATCAGCAAAGACAGTATTGGGTGTGCCGTCAAAGAGTAATTCTCCTTCGTGCATCAACAGAACGCGATCTGCATATTTCAAAGTGAGTTCTGTGTTATGCGTTGCGAAAATGAGCGTCTTGTTCTTTTGGCGGATTTGATTGCAGAGTTCATCCATCATAAGTTGAAGATGTTGAGCATCTTGACCTGTTGTCGGTTCATCAAGTAGAAATATGTCGGGGTGCAGCGAAAAGGTTGCAGCAACAGCAACGCGTTGCCGTTGCCCACGTGACAGCGAGTAAGGTGCTTCTTCGGCAAAATCTGTTAACTTGAATTGCGCTAAAGTATCGGTCACTACGGTTTGGAGAATGTCAGATTTCAACTTTAGATTTTTGGGACCGAATGCAACTTCACTCTTGACGGTTTCTGCTTGTAGCAACAGATCAGGATTCTGAAAGACAATCCCAACTTTTCCCGCTAATTGATGGAGTTTTCTCCGTTTAGCCGTTTTTCCATCAATGATAACTTGCCCGGATAAAGGTTGAAGCAACCCGCCCATCAGATGGAGGAGTGTTGTTTTGCCCGACCCGTTTGCGCCCATAATTGCGATTATTTCTCCGCGCGACACTTCACAAGAGATGGTCTGGACTACATTCTTATTACTGTTTGGATAAGAAAAGCTAATATCTTTGATGTTAAGGAGCGGAAGGTGTGACGTTGTATGAGGAGAAGGTTTTCGCTTGATGGGACTTGGAGGGTTCTCAGTTTCTGGTACTTCCACGCCTAAATTGCGAAAGATTGAAGTGTCTTGAAATGCATCTGTTTTCGGCAAATCTAAACAGAGTTGTCCTTCGTTCATAAGCCAAACGCGATTGCACAATGGTGCAACCTCTTTGACCTGATGTGTTGCCAATACAACTGTGATACCGATTTCAGTGTTGAGTTGCTTGACAATGTTAAGGATATCGCGTGTGGCGCGTGGGTCAAGATGACTTGTGGGTTCGTCAAGGAGCAAAACCTGTGGTTGCATTGCGCAGATAGAGGCGAGAGCAACGCGCTGCTTTTCGCCACCTGAAAGTTCTGCAATTCGTCTATCCTCAAAACCTGTCAAGCCCACCTGTTCTAACGCTAAAGTAATCCGTTCTTTGATCTCTTCAGACGGAAAGCCAAGGTTTTCAAGTCCAAAAGCGATTTCATCTTCTACCAGCGTGCAAAAAAGTTGATCGTCAGGATTTTGGAAGAGAAGTGCAACTTGTTGGCATGTTGAGGCGAGCGATTGAGAGGCAACATCTTTGTCATTAACACGGACAGCACCCGTCAGTGTGCCGGAAGAAGCATGCGGAATCAAACCGTTCATGGTTCGTAGTAACGTTGTTTTTCCACAACCTGTTGGTCCGGTTAGCAGTAGGAAATCACCGGGGAAAATCTCGGCATTGATGCCGTGAAGTGTAGGCGTTTCACGACTCGGGTAGGTATAAGAGAGGTTTTCTATCTGAATTGGCACCATAATGAAAATTGGTGGATTTACAATTAATGATACACGTTAATTGGCTCGTTTACAAAGCATACCTACCGTGAATGTAAGAGGCGCAATAAATTGCGCGACTACAAACGCCGTAAATCAAATGTAAATGTTAACTTATTTTATAATTCACCAATGATTGCCATCAGTTTTGCTGCAATTCTTCAATTTGGACTGGCATGAAACCGAAGAGCTGCTCTAAATGTCGAGTGACCGATTCTTGGAATGCGTCAAAAGTTTCCTGAACGTTCTGCTTGAAATCATCATGGAGTTGCGCTTGTTGTGCATGGACACGGGCAAAGAGTTTGCTGAGATATGCCTGTAACTCCCCCAGTCGTTCACTTTGCGCTTTGGTGAAAGCAGCAACTGCTTCCTTGAAAGCAGTCAATTCTGCCTCTAAATATTCCTTAAACATAGAATTTTGGAAATTTTCGAGGGCACTGTGGGCAGCGTATCGAAAATCTTTGTGGATAGATTCGTATTCTGTCTTTACTCTCGCGGAAAGTCGTTTTGTATATTTCTGGATTTCATGCATTCGGTCACCTTGCGCGTGTGTGAATTGCGAAATCTCTGCTTTAAACGAATCCATTTCTCCTGACAAAAACGTTCTAAAATCTTCGACTGCGACAGTATGACGTGTAATTTTTTCCAGGTGGTATCCCATAACGGCTAATCGGACGGCTTCGGGGAACATTCTACGATGGTTTTTAAGCACTTTCATCAGAAATTTGGCATATTCCAATCCTTGTTTGGAGAAAATTTGCAGTTGAATTGATCGGAAAAATGCGCGGACTTCTGCTTTCTGGATACTCCTAACGTTATGTGGGGTATATGGCATGTGTTGCAGCATTTTATAGCAACGTGCAAAATAGTTCTTTAAAGTCGGATCGTAAAGCGTTGATATGACGCGCCGATATTCACCAATAAGTTTCTCGCGCGGCATTTCGGGGACAAAATTCAGGGTCATATCTGTATTGTTACCACTTGACTCTATAAGCAATCGGTCTTCCTGCTTCAATCGGTGCCAAAGGTCTGTTTCTTTCAGAGCAGTCAACAACCCTGCCATCGCCATCGGTATTCCCGCTTCCTGAATGAAATTGATGTGTGAGTCAAATTCGGTATCCCCATCAAGCCCGATAATGAAACCACCGGTGACTTCCATTCCTTTTTGTTGAATCTTCCTGACAGCCTGCAACAGATAACTTCCAGCGTCTTCTTCTTTACTTGTGTTTTGTCCTTTGGAAGTTGTTATCAGTGCTTCTTCATTGGGGGATTCAATACCGAGAAAAACCATATTGAACCCTGCAGTACTCATCGCATCCAGCATATCAGGGATTTCAACAAGGTTTACACTCGCTTCGGTATAGAGTGTGAACGGAAAACCGCGTTCTTCCTGCCATTCTTTTACAGCAGGCAGCAAACGCATCGCATCGCGTTTATTGCCGATAAAGTTGTCATCAACAACAAACATTGCGCCTTTCCATCCGAGTTTGTAAAGCATCTCAAATTCAGCAAGCATCTGTTCATTGCTTTTGGTGCGTGGCACGCGTCCGAATAACTTGGTAATATCGCAAAATTCGCAATTGAATGGGCATCCACGAGAAAATTGCAGTGCCATCGACCCGTAAGTATTTATATCAATGAGGTCGTATCGGGGTGGTGGTGTTTTTGTAATATCCGGTTTTCGCTTTTCACGATATACTTCTTCTGCTGTTTCACTCTCAAAATCTGTCAAAAAGTCTTCAAAAATCTCTTCAACTTCGCCAAACAGGAAATGGTTGACTGTGCCATCGCACTCTTCTTTGATGTTATCGTAGTAAGATGTGGGATGGGGTCCGCCTGCAATGATTGGAATGTTCGCGCGATTACATCGTTCAACGACATCATATAACGATGCTTTTTGCACGATCATCGTTGATGTCAACACCATATCTGCCCAGTCAAGATGCGCCTCTGTCAACGGTTCAATGTTCATATCAACAACTTTTAGGTTGTAATTATGAGGAAACATGCCAGCAATCGTCAATAATCCGAGCGGAGGCATTGATGATTTTTTACCGAGGAAGTCTAAGGCGTATTTAAAACCCCAATAAGATGGCGGGAACTCAGGATAGACGAATAATGCGTTTGGCATAATATGTTATGACTCCTTATGGGCAAAGTTTTATGCCCATTTTGCCAAAAATTGTGAAAAGAAAATGGAAATGTAAGTACTCAATTAAACATGATACTACAATTAGTCTTGAATGTCAAATAATTTAGTTTATGTAAAGGGGTGTGTTCAGTTTTTGTCCCCTTTTTTGTCTGAATCGCGGATTACGCGGAGGACGCGGAAGAACGCGGATTATGTGTTTGACATTCCCAATCGTCTTTGAGAGGTGGCGGATAGAGATGTATACCGGTATACGCCTTATGTTTACTCTTCTTGGATGTGTTTATCTGTATAGGATAAGAAGAATCCGCGCAATCTGCGAAATCCGCATAATCCGTGATTCAGACTACACACATGCTAAAACTGGACACACCCGATATACAACTTGCACTTTTTTATCTAATGTGTTAATTTAGATTATAGGAGAAAGAAACATCATGCCAAAAAGACGTGAAACTACAATCACAAACGAACTGGTGAACATCTTACGGCACATGCGCCACGGATGGGAACTCGAAACGGAAGTTAACGCATTTATTAGGGGCAACAGCGAACTTGATGCCATTGTCATTGAACACGGTAGAGAACCTGTCGGAATTGAAGCGAAATTTGCTACCACTACCAACGCTAAAAATCTGATTGAACAAGCAGAAACAAGGCTTGTACTTGAACTTGAAACGGAATATCACGTTGTTGGAAAAACGCTCAATAACGTCATGGCAATCCTTTATCCTGACCGTTTTAAGACGATGCCCGGACGCGATATCAACCCACAACTACGCACGGCAGACGACCTACAATACAAACTTGTCAATACCGTCGGTGATACCGTAGGACATTTCCCAGAAAACGGATGGGCAAAAGGCACTGTAGGCGACATCGCAAACGCTCTCCATGTTGGTGCAATGCCGAACTCACAACTTGAAGCGGCGGCTGAAGAGATGGAGAAAAGCATCAACAAGGCGGCTTACCTGCTTGAAGACGCTATCGTTGACCATCCTGCCATCGCCAAGAAAATTGAGACAATTCTGCACCAAGAGGTTTTCTCTAAAGAGGCAGACAACTCGGAAGAGAAACCGAACATCCAAACGCTTCGTATGGCAGCGTTGATTATCACTGATGCTTTTGTGTTTCAGAGTTCCCTCGCGGGTAAAACGGAGATGGAATCTGTCCGTTCACTCCGCCAACTCCTACCGACAATTGATTATGCCGATGTTATTGAGGATTGGAACACTATCCTCAAGGTTAATTATCGCCCAATCTTTGAAGATGCTCGAAATCTTGTTGAGGCACTCGCTACGGATGATAGACTCGTCAAGTATATCTTGAAACTTCTATGTGAGGCTGCCAAAGACCTTGTTGATACGGGTATCGCACAGATTCACGAACTCGCGGGGATTGTGTTCCAAAAGTTAATCACTGATAGGAAATATGTAAAGGCGAACTATACGCTCCCTGAAAGTGCTGTGCTGCTGTCTACGCTTGTGATGCCTGAACTGCCGAAAGGTGAACTTCCGAAAGTAGCAGATTTCGCTTGTGGCACAGGCGCGTTGCTCAACGGTGTGTATCAACGCGTTTTGTCTCTGTATGAACAGGCGGGTGGCAACGGAAGGGAGATTCATCAGAAAATGTTAGAGGAGAACATTGGCGGTGTAGATATTATGCCGAATGCTACGCACCTTACGGCTGCTGCGCTTGCGAGTACGTACGCAGGTGTCAAAATCGGTGGTACTCAAATAGTAACTGCCCCTTACGGTGTAATGGATAATGGAGATTACGCTATCGGTTCATTGGAATTGCTTGATGATATGTTGCTATTTGACACAGAGGCTGAGCAAGTAGGCGGTGAGGAGAACACCGTCGTTAAACTCCAGCAGACGTTCCAACATAGTGATTTTGATATTGTGGTCCAGAATCCTCCGTTTACGAAACCAGGAACAGATCAAGGTAGTAGTATACCCAAAACGACATTCCAGGGAAGCGATCGGCCAGAGGCAGATAAGAAGGCAATGCAGGCAGTGCTGCGGAGTAAAGACTCCCGGATAGCACACGGATTAAGCGGACTCGCGTCCTACTTTGTAGACCTTGCAGACCGGAAACTTAAACACGGTGCTACCATGGGCTTCATCTTGCCAGCAACGATCCTGACATCATCTACTATGCAAAAAATGCGCGACATGCTGGCGAAAGAATATCACAACGTCATGGTACTTACTATTGCCGAAGCAAAGGCAGAAGACGCGGCGTTCTCCGCGGATACTAGCATGGCAGAATGCGTTGTGGTAGCAAAGAAAGGGGCGGGTGCCGATATAGGACGAGGGAAATTCATATCTCTGAATCGGCGACCACAGAGCGTCTTAGAAGCAGTGGAAATTGCGAAGTATGTTAACCGAAACGACAGCGCGCGGCGGTTAGAAGATGCCCCTAATGGTGGAGACATAATCAAAATTGGCAATGACATCGTTGGACAAATGTTAGACTGTCCACTCTTACTTGGTGAAGGTTGGGGAGTGTCGCGCGTACGATCAATGGCATTGATTCAGTCTGCCTATAGTATACAAAGAGGGATCCTATATCTACCGATGCAAACAACTAACGTTGAAGTGCCTATGTGTCGTGTAGAGGATATAGCGCAGGTTGGATGGCATCCAGAAAGTGTCTATGGAAAAGAGGGACCATTTGACATGATAAAAGGTGATACCAATGGTGATGGGTATCCTTGCTTATGGAGTTTGAAAAGTGAAACTCAGCGATCGATGCTTGTTAACCCTGATTCTATGGGTATTCCGCGCAGAAATTCAGAAGAGATTCTTCGGAAAATCCTGACCAAAAACAGTAGAGTTCATTACAATTTGTACTTGAGATTCAATGCTAATTCTACCCTGGCACTCGTAACAGAGGATCCTTCGATTGGGGTTAACAGGTTAACCAACGTGGCATTTGAAAATCCACACCATGAGACAGCTTTCGCGCTGTGGTGCAACTCAACATTGGGTTTAATGTGCCATTGGATACATAGTGGAAAACAACAGTCGGGCCGCGGTATTCTAACACTCAAAACATTAGGGACTTTACCAACGCTGGATGTCCGTGAACTCTCCGATGCAGCGTTAGCAGACGCTGAGGCAATTTTTGAACGTTTGAAGTATCAGCGGATGCTGCCTGTCAATGAGTGCTTGCATGATCCTGTGCGTGCGGAATTAGATCGGTGCTTATTGACTGAGGTGTTGGGCATTACAAACAATAACGTGCTGGAGTCCATGCAGACTCTGCGCGAGATGTTTTGTGCTGAACCGAGTATTCATGGTGGGAAGCAGTCTACATGTGATCTTGATGCGGAGTTGATGATGCTTAAGCGGAAGGGGGTTGCTTTTCCGAGTTGGTATTTGGAATAGCGATTCGAAGTCGTAAAATGGTTTGATATTCTGCTGGATTGAAGATATAATTAAGCATTAGGGACTATTGACTCTATAGAAGGAACGGAAATATACCATGCAAATCGAAGATTACTTTAACTTTTTGTCAGAAGATGATATTCGTATCAAGGGAACACGTATAGGTATTGAATCTGTTCTATACGAATATATTTACAAGAGCAAAACGCCCGAGGAAATTGATCAACGTTTCCACACGGTGACATTAGAACAAGTCTACGCCACAATACTATATTTTCTTCAAAATCAGCAAAAAGTAAGTGCGTATTTGGCAGATTATCTGGAATACTGCCGAAAGGCACGAGAGGAATATGAGAAAAACCCGCCTCCCGTTGTTCTGCGACTGCGTAAGATTTTAGCAGAAAGAGAGAATGTTTCTGATAGATCGTCCACGGACATTCCGAAAAGCAGTCCAGCAATTATAACACGATCTCCATCCAAAAAAGGACAGGAATAGAGATGCGGCGGTATCTGTTAGACGAACATATTCCACCAGTCTACCAGACGCAATTGCTTTATCACGAACCCTCATTAACAGTTTTGGCAATTGGCGATGAAGGTGCTCCTGCCATAAGCACTTCAGACCCCGAAATCTTAAAGTGGTGTGAGAAACACGATTTCAGTTTAGTAACTAACAATCGGAAAAGTATACCGCAACATTTAGTTGACCATCTCGCAGCAGGGCACCATGTGCCAGGTATTTTCACGATTAATCTCGATGTATCAATAGGATTAATTATTGAACAGTTGATTCTCATTGCTGGTGCATCGTATGAAGATGAATATATTGACCGAATTGTCTATGTCCCACTTCGATAAGAATGCGGAGGATACAAGTCAGGTCCGCATTGATAAAATTTACAACATCATTGCGGGTTGTCGTTATGGCATTCAGGACATCTCCAGAACGGAGTTAGATGAGGATTCGGGGTTTCCGCGATTCAATATGCCTTTGGAATTCGGAGTTTACCTTGGGGCAAAGAAATTTGGGGTAGTCGATCAGAAAGCAGCGGGACCTTAGTTTGACATTCTTGGATTATGCATGTTATCTAATCCGTCTCTCGTATTCGCCATGTGTTCCAACCCAAAACCAGATGAAAGCACCTTCTTCTTCACGGGCTAAGGCCCTGTAGCCTCTACTCACACGGATTGCCCAAAGGTCTCTAACCTTTTTAAAACGGAGAGAAGGATGTTTGGGATTTTGCCGAAGGAGTTGAAATTTCTGAGGGACGCGTCTTTGGACATTCAGCGGAAGTTCTGCGTAGGCATCCCAAAAATCGTCATCAAGAATATGTTCCATACTACAATAACTTCTGTAGTTCGTCTACGCTTCGGTATTTGCCTTCTCTATAATTTTTAATAGCTTTCTCGGTAAGGTGATCGAGCCGTCCGGCTTTCACGTCTTCCTCAAATTGCTTCTCCCAAGCTTCTTCTTCGGCGATGAGTGCCTCATGAAGTTTTTTTTCGAGGGTTTTCAGGAGTACGGCTTCTGTAGGTGCCTCACACTTGACTTTTGGCACGTCTGGTATCTGTCCAAGCCAGTTTGCGCCGTTTCTTTGGATGTGGGCAGTATAGGTTTCCTCAAAGACCTTGTCATAAATATCTACAGTCTTTATTTGTTCCATGAATTTTCTCCCTACAATCAAGTTACCCAGAGTTTTCATATCTACACACCTGATATTGTATCAGAAACTGCCAGAAAAAGCAACTCCTAAAAATACTATAGCAGGGTTATTTAGTTTTAGGTTTTTTCACATTTTCATCAAGAAGTCGCGAGCTGGAGCTCGCTCCTACAGAAGAGAGATATTGCACAAACAACTGAAAATATGGAGAACTAAATAGCCCTAAAAACTTGCAAATACACTTGATATTTCAGTAGATTCATGGCATAATTTCTAAAGGTTGGACAATTTCACATTGCGAAAACCTGCCCAAATCCGATACAATTGTAGGAGATCATGAGATCAGCCCACTATACCGATAATGTTTTTATCAATTGTCCGTTTGATGTGGCGTATAAACCCTTGTTTAATGCGATGGTATTTACGGTACATGATTGTGGTTTTATTGCCCGGTGTGCCCTTGAAGAGGAAGATGCAAGTCAGGTCCGCATTGATAAGATTTACACCATCATTGCGGATTGTCGTTATGGCATTCATGACATCTCCAGAACCGAATTAGACGAGAATTCGGGGTTTCCGAGATTCAATATGCCTTTGGAATTCGGTGTTTTCCTTGGGGCAAAGAAATTTGGGGTAGTAGAGCAGAAAAGAAAGAAATGTCTTGTCTTGGATAAAGAGTTGTATCGGTATCAACAGTTTATCTCGGATATTGCAGGACAAGATATTCAGGCGCATCATAACGAAATTGAAACGATTGTGAGAGTGGTTCGGAATTGGCTCCGCACTGCTTCGGGCCGGCAGACAATTCCAGGTGGGAACATCATTTGGGAACGTTATCAGACTTTTTTACGAGATCTGCCTCAAACAGCCGAAGAGTGTCGATTAGATGTTGAAGATCTGATTTTCAATGATTATCTTTTAGTAATTGCGGCCTGGCAGGAGACCAATGACAAGTAACCTATTGAAATGTAATTTTAAGGAGGTAATCCACATGGCGAGACAAAGGACCATTAAGTACCCTCCAAAGCGAGGGAAACTCACGAAACGCCAAGTCAAACGGGCAGTAGAGAAGGTTGTCCGCGAGCGGCTTGAACGAGAGGCAAGGGAAGCTACAGAACAGGCAGACGCGTCCCTTTCCCAGAAAAAATAAACCTGCATCCATGCAAATTGAAGATTACTTCAACTTTTTGGCAGATTATAGTAGACTTTAAAATTAATTGGACATTATGTTAGGTTCGGTTAGGAAACCGCACCTACCGCGGGTGTTGAGCATCAAACTGTTAGTTTGTGCTACAGAAGTGTTTCATTAATTATAGGTTTTACTATATCTGGAATACTGCCGAAAGGCACGAGAGGAATATGAGAAAAATCCGCCTCCCGTTGTTCTGCGACTGCGTCAACTCATAAAAGACAGAAAACCTTGATAACCCTCCTTGTTTATCAGAAAAACTACAAACAAACGTTATTGGAAACCTAAACAGAGCAAGCATTTGCATTTACTGCATCGCGCATGGTAAAATATTCCTACCATTTAACCCGCAAGGTTTCCATCACATGCATTCAGACCGACTCCACATATTTCTCTGTGCTTTACTTTTCTGTTTAGCAACTATGCCTGCTTTTGACGTTATAGGGCAAGATACCACTTCAGAAAAGACACCTGCTGAAAACGAAGCAGAGGACATCAGCACAATACCGTTATACTACATTGCTCAACTCAACTTTGATGGAAATAAACATTTCAATCAGAGAAGATTGCGCGCTCTGTTCGGGTGGGAGGCAAAAAAAGTATACTCTCACAAGGAGATCATAGCAGGTTTTGAACGTATCCTCTCTGCATATCGCAAAGATGGATTCGTGTTTGCGCTGATATCCCCGCCAACCGTTTCACCTATTTCTGCAAGCAGCCCACAGGTATCTATCAAGGTAATAATCCGAGAAGGTAAACGACTCCGCATTGGGGATTTTTCACTTATCGGAAACAGACTTTTTTCTCAATCCAAGATTCTGCGTGAACTCGGTTTACGAAAAGGACAATTTTTCTCACGCACCGCATTTGAGCAAGGAATTGAGCGGATTCAAAGTTTATACAGTGAACATGGGTATCCAAAAGTTGAGATAGAACCGACTATTACCGGTCTTTTAGCTGCAACTGGCAGCATCAATTTCGCTTTACAGATTCGAGAAGGCGCTAAAGTTAAGATAAATGAAATAAAGGTAAGTGGTCTTCAGAAAACAAAAACCGATGTGGTTCTCAGGGAAATTCCAGTTAAAGTGAACGATTATTTTGACCAACGTAAAATTGATAGAAGTTATCACCGCTTACGGAATTTAGGGTATTTTTACAATATCCAACCCAATTTATTGGAAGCGGGTCCATCTGAAGATTTAATCACCTTTCACGCGAAAGTTACTGAGGCACGAACAGGACGATTAATCGGGGTTCTCGGCTACGCGCCGCCGGTCGAAGGTTCAGATTCTGTGCCACAACTCACTGGAGTTGTAGAAGTCCGTGAGACAAACCTCTTAGGAACGGGGCGAGATGTCAACTTCTATTGGAAATCTGGTCTACATAAGGCACTGCACATCGGATACAAAGAACCGTGGATTTTAGGAAAACCTATTACGTTAGGTGTAGCGTATAGTCAACTCAAACAACGGAGTCCGATCAATGATTCTGAGTCAGAAGAACGGGCAGCAAGTATTAGCGGAAATACGAAATTTGGTACATTTTATGAGAGTGAGGTAACGCTTGGCTATAAACGGATACATTTTGGCGGCATAACATCTCCTCTGCCAGATACGCTTTCTCCGACTATAAACACGCCTGTTTCAATGGAACGCGGCACGAAGTATAGTGTGACCTTGCGGTTGACACGTGATTCACGGGATTATTTTCTTAATCCAACGCGAGGTAGGCGCGATAGTGTCGCCGTTGAACTCTCCAGAAGTGATTTTAAACTGCGTAAAGTTTGGCTTGACCTTCAACAGTATTTTCAGACGTGGGAGAATCAAGTAATTGCGATTGAACTGCACGGTGCCGCTGCGTGGGGCATCAACATTCCACCGACAGAACTGTTTTATTTGGGTGGGGCAACCACACTGCGGGGATATGATGAGGATTGGTTTTCAGGACCTCGGCGCGCACATGCAAACCTCGAATATAGATTTCTCACGGGACAGAATTCACAAATTTTTACCTTTGTTGATTTAGGATCGGTTACTTTTATTGACCGACCCTCTGTTTTTGATAAGCTAAGAGTTGGCTATGGATTTGGGGCAAGACTTGAATCTAAAGGTGGGATTATACAATTAGATTATGGACTTGCAGCGGGAGATTCTGCACTACGGGGTAAGATACATGTGAAATTGGGGGCAGCGTTTTGAGGTGTTTTCGCATTGTAAATGGATTTCAACCTTATCAGTATTCAAACGTCTTGAGTATAGAAAGAATGTAAGAGGCGCAATGAATTGCGCGACTACAAACGCGGTAAATCCATAAGAAAATGTATTAGGAAATTGGGGTTAGAAACCCGCTGAATACCATACGCGTATTCAGCGTTGATTCACTCCTACAAGAGGAGCAACGAAATAGGTTGCAACTTAGGTTATAGGAGCGAAATTCCGTGCCATTATCTTAAAATGATTGCAACATATCTGATTCTGTGATAATATAGTTTGACAAAGTAAAAATGGAGGATTTGGATGACAAACAATAGTAAATTGCTCAGTTGGGTTCAGGAAGCAGCGGAACTGTGCCAACCCGATGATATTTATTGGTGCGATGGTTCTCAGGAAGAGAACGATAGATTATGTGAACAATTGGTTCAGAATGGAACATTTGTTCGATTGAATCCGGATAAACGTCCGGGCAGTTATCTCGCGCGGTCTAATCCGGCAGACGTTGCCCGCGTTGAAGGAAGAACATATATTTGCGCCAAAACCCCAGCTGAGGCAGGACCTACAAACAATTGGCATGACCCGGATGAGATGAAGACGACCCTAAAAGGGCTTTTTAAGGGATGTATGAAGGGACGGACGATGTACGTTGTTCCTTTTAGTATGGGACCGCTTGGGTCACCCATTTCACATATCGGTGTAGAGATTAGCGATTCACCTTATGTTGTTGTCAATATGCGTATTATGACGCGCATGGGCAAAGATGTGTTGGAGATTTTAGGTGAAGATGGTGATTTTGTTCCGTGTTTACATTCAGTAGGAGCACCGCTTGAACCGGGGCAAGAAGATGTTTCGTGGCCCTGCGACCCTGATAATAAATATATTGTCCACTTTCCAGAGGAACGCTCCATCTGGTCTTACGGTAGCGGATATGGTGGTAATGCGTTGCTCGGTAAAAAATGCTATGCCCTTCGCATCGCCTCTATTATGGCGAAAAACGATGAATGGATGGCAGAACACATGCTTATTTTGGGCTTAACCAGTCCTGAAGGCGAAAAAACCTATATCGCCGCAGCGTTCCCCAGTGCTTGTGGAAAAACGAACCTCGCCATGCTAACACCTACTATTCCAGGATGGAAAGCAGAAACTATCGGTGATGATATTGCTTGGATGAAGTTTGGTGAAGACGGTCGACTTTATGCTATCAATCCTGAAGCAGGGTTTTTCGGTGTTGCACCGGGAACATCTATGGATACCAACCCGAATGCGATGCACACGCTCGGATCAAATTCTATCTTTACAAATGCTGCGCTGACTCCAGATACAGATGTATGGTGGGAGGAGATGACTGAAGAACCTCCCGAAACAGCCGTAAGTTGGCTCGGTGAGGAGTGGCATCCCGGCGATGAAAAGACGGCAGCACATCCCAATTCCCGCTATACGACACCTGCGTCCCAATGTCCTATCATCGATCCGAATTGGGAAAATCCGAAAGGTGTGCCTATTTCAGCGATTCTCTTTGGTGGACGCCGCGCTACAACTGTACCGCTTGTCTTTGAAGCATTTAATTGGCAACACGGTACCTTTATTGGGTCTATTGCTTCCTCTGAACGGACTGCAGCTGCGGCAGGTACTGTCGGTGAACTTAGACGTGATCCGATGGCGATGCTCCCATTCTGCGGTTATAACATGGGCGACTACTTTGCACACTGGTTAGAAATGGGCGGAAAAACTGATGCTGACAAACTGCCGCGCATTTTTTACGTCAATTGGTTCCGTAAAGATGCGGATGGCGGATGGCTTTGGCCAGGTTTTGGTGAAAATAGCCGTGTCCTTAAGTGGATTGTTGAACGAATTAGTGAAAAGAGTGAAGCAGTCGAAACGCCTATCGGTTATTTGCCAGCTCCAGATGCAATTGATACCTCTGGACTTGAAGTGACTGAAGCTCAGATGACAGAATTGCTGCACGTTGATACTGAGGAATGGCTGAACGAAATTCAGTCTATTCGCGAACATTACGAACGATTTGAGGATAAGCTGCCCGAGGCTTTGTCGGAAGAATTAGAGGCATTAGAAACCCGTCTCCGTCAAAGTCAATAACAGTGCAGTAATTTGTGTTGTAGGGTAAGTGGCTTCAGGCTTTTGCCCTACAACTTATCAGGGGACTTTAAGAGGAAATACGTAAGTTCTAAAACTATTGAAACTTAAAGTTAAGGTAGGGTATGAGCGATTTTGCTAAATTTATTCGAAATATACCGGATTTTCCAGAGCCGGGTATTTCATTTAAAGATATTACACCCCTTTTAGGGAATGGTGCTGTTTTCTACGCTGCAGTTGAGGTGTTCGCAAACTATTATAAACATAAGGTTGTTGACGTAATTGTAGGAATTGAGTCGCGAGGTTTTATTTTTGCTTCTGCAGTCGCGCATCGCTTGGGGGTAGGATTCGTTCCTGTTCGGAAAAAAGGAAAGCTACCATATCACACATATCAAGTGACTTACGATCTTGAATACGGCAATGATATATTAACTATTCATCAAGATGCTTTTCCAGAGGGGACTCGCGTACTGATATGTGATGATCTCTTAGCTACTGGTGGAACGCTCAGTGCAACAGTTGAACTTGTTGATAAATTGGGTGGGGACATAGTTGGCATTGCCCTTTTGATTGAACTCACAGAACTCGACGGACGAGAAAAATTGGGAGACTTGGATATTTTTTCTCTCATTAAATATTGACAGATTCCCGAATATATTTTTAAATAGGTGAACAGCGGATATAGCAATTGTCAATTCGATGGACACTATTAGGGAGGGGTTATGTTAGAAAAATTATTTCGTATAAAAGAGAACGGCACGAGTATTAGGCGAGAGATTGTCGCAGGTTTTACGACCTTTGCGACACTCTCATATATAATTTTTGTGCAACCAGCGCTTCTTTCAATAGCAGGTATGGAGCCTGGCGCGGTGATGGTCGCTACTTGTCTTGCCAGTGCTGGTGCGACTATCCTGATGGCATTCATGACCAATTACCCTATTGCACTTGCACCCGGTATGGGTATTAACGCCTACTTTGTATTTAGTGTTTGTCAGGGACTCAACCTAGAATGGGAACAAGCTTTAGGCATCGTTTTTATTTCAGGTATGCTGTTCGTTATACTTTCATTTGTCGGTTTACGTGCAGCCGTCATGAATGCTTTGCCATCTTCGCTACACAATGCTATTGCTGTCGGGATAGGATTGTTCATCGCTTTCATCGGTTTGCAGATGAGTGGTATCATTACTTTACACGGTGCTACGTTTGTTACACTCGGTGATATTCATTCCAAACCTGTTCTGATCTCAATTTTCGGTATTTTTATTACATTGACACTTATGGCTCACCGAGTAAAGGGCGCCATTCTCATGGGAATTCTCGCCACAACTGTCCTATCTTTGTTCTTTGGCATCGTCAAATTCAATGGTGTCGTCTCAGCACCACCATCCATAGCTCCGACGTTTTTTAAACTAAGTTTTCCAGACATCTTTAACAGAGTAGAGTTAATTCCAATCATATTCGTTTTCTTTTCTGTTGACATGTTTGATAGTATCGGCACTCTCACGGCAACCGGACATGAGGCAGACCTGCTTGAGGATGGAAAACTCTCTAAAGGTCGACAGGCACTCTTGACAGATGCGATCGGTTCAGTTGGCGGTGCTTGTCTCGGCACTTCAACTGTTACGTGTTATATTGAAAGTGCTTCTGGTATTGCTGAGGGAGGACGCACCGGCCTCACTTCAGTTGTTGTTGGGCTTTTGATGCTACTTGCTCTATTTTTCTCACCTCTAATTAAAGTTGTTGGTGGGGCAATTCTATTTGATCAAACTGTAGTAATTAGTGGGAATCCGACAACAGCAACTATTCCGCTCCATCCAATTATTGGTCCTGCCCTGATAGCTGTGGGAGGACTGATGTTAAAAGACTTAATTAATATCAATTGGGATGATTTTACTGAAGCAATCCCCGCTGCGCTGACTGTGTTTTTGATGCCGCTGTCCTTCAGTATTACTGATGGCATCGCATTCGGTTTTATTTCTATTTCGTTTCTAAAGTTAGTCACTGGACGTCATAAAGAGGTAAATCCACTTGTCCATTATTTCGCTGTGTTCTTTATTGCTCGCTACATCGGCTTTGCGTAATCCGAGAGAGTTGTTATGTATGATCGATAGTATACCGATCTACTGAACGAAAGCACGGCGCGAACGATAAAAGTATAAGGAGAGTTTAATCTATATGGTTCGGATTATAATAGGGCCTGATCCAATTAAAAAAGATGGATTGGATAGGGTCACGAAATTACTTGCCAAACAAATGCATAGACTTACGGATGAGGATTATTGTGAAGTCTTGTTTCTCACTGGTGTTGCAATAGGCGATATTCTTTTTATGCTTCGACGTGTCCTAAAAGTATTGGATATGGCACTGACTATAATGACACAAGTTAATCCTGATAATATAAAGGATAGTAACGAATTGGAAGTAACCATAAGAATAACGTGATAAAAGAGACAGAAATATCGGAAGATTTTAGAATCCTTTTCACAATAACAATGCAGTAAGGTCAAAGGCGCGTCTACTCCCAATATTCTTTTCAATGGACAGTAGAATGCTGAAAGGAGTAAAATGAGGTTTCTTCTTACCCTCTGCAGCATTGTGATATTATCTGCTTGTGGTTCTGATGAAATACCGGAACCTGCAGAAACAAAACCGAACTACTTCCCCGATGCGGTCGGAAGCAGGTGGGACTATCGAAACGTTGACGGATCTGAATGGACACGAGAAATTACAGACGGGAACGACTCCCAGGCCTTTACCTATATCCCTCTGGTTCCTGAAGCAGAAATTGATTTTCTAAAACCGACATTCTTCCGCGTTGCCCAAAACAAAATCTTTTTCGGTGTTCCTGAAAAGATAGATCGCTATATTCAAATTGAACTTCTTACTTTAGTAAAAGATGATTTTGAAGGATTAGAGGTAGATGTGGCACTTGAGCCAATTTCGTCTCCGGAACTCCTTTTCTTTCAAATACCTTTAACCTCCGATTCCCAGTGGGAGGCTCTCAATCTAAAAGTCAATGGAAACATTACACTACAAAATCTGACTCTTCTTCAAATTCCTTTTGAGGTGCATTTTATTATTAAATGTGAGGTAATTAGCGAAGAGACCATTGAAACACTTGCAGGAAAGTTTGAGAATACATATCAACTCAAATATAAAACAGAAATTGCCCAGACCGTTTTATCTCATGAGGAGTTAACTGTACGCGATCAAACAATTTGGTTTGTTCCGCACGTTGGTATAGTCAAAATCGAAGATGGAAGCGGTGTTACGGAGTTAATTGAACATAAATTAAAATGAAGGTTGTTATCTTAAGTGACAAAAAACCGGGGCATTACAAACAATCTTTGGGGATTGTGCAAAAAATGTCTGAATGTCATAAAGAATGGCTTGAGATACAATTCCGTTCTAAATGGCGCGATAACTTGTTACGGGTTTTTATGTGTATTTTCGGAGGCATGCCGTTACCAACTTCGTTTATCTACACGCTCCTTCGGTCAAGCCTCACCACATCCGCATACAACGCAATTTTACAAATTCGAGATGTAGATGTTGTTATCTCAACGGGATCATCCGTAGCTGCGGTTAATTTACTCCTTGGCAAAATTCTTAGTGCCAAAACGGTCACTTGTCGTAGACCTTCACCTGTAGGCATCCGTCATTTCGACCTTGCCATTCTGCCAATGCTTTCGTGGGAGAGTGCTAAAGGCAGAAAGAATGTCTGCAAAACGATCGGTGTGCCAAACCCCATATCTCCAGAGGCACTAAATGCCGAGCGAACACAGTTAGAACAAAAACTAAATCTTCCAAACTGTCGGCGTATCGGTATACTTGTCGGTGGGACAGATCGGCACGAGACTATCACTATAGAAGACGCTGAGCGTTTGAGCGAAATTTGCAAGGCAATCGCTAAAAAAATAAACATTCAGATATTGGTGACAACCTCTCGTCGAACACCGTCAGATGTGACGGAACACTTGAAATCACAACTGGCGCATGTAGACTGGTGTGCATTTTTTATTGAACCTGATACACCTTCAGAACTTGATGACCCATATCAAGCCATCCTTGCCTTAAGCGATCTGCTTATTGTCACTGCCGATAGTTTTTCGATGGTATGTGAGGCGGCGAGTAGTGGACGTAAGGTTATCGTTCTCTCACTTTCACAAAAAAAACGTAGAGAACCGAAGCGGTATAAAGTCTATGCGTATATGGAACAACATTTAATTGTGAGGCAGTGTGCATTGGATGTGTTATCACAGCAGATTGGCGAGGCACTGACATCAAGTTATGATTCAAGCACCCCACTCCAAGATACGGAAAAGGCAGTGGAGGCAATTAGAACTCTAATCAGTGAAAATAAATGAGACAGATTGGTGCTATAGCATTCTACATGATTCTGCATTGGTTGGGAAACCGCACCATAACTGTTACTTTAATGTCCTTCTCTCCTGTCTGAATCTCGGATTGACGCGGATGACGCAGATTTCGCGGATTATTCTCATTCTATCGGATATTCATAAGACGACAATACACGGAACTTTATCTTATAGTAAAATCCATAATTATTTTTACGTTTTATTTTATGTGGATTTCAAACACACCCTGAATATAAGAGGCGCAATGAATTGCGCGACTACAAACGCCGCTAACCTTAAGAAAATGTAAAGGTATTTTTAGATTTTACTATAACCTAAAGTTGCCACATAGTAGCACAAACTTTATGAAGATTAAAAAATAAATTGGGTAATTTGGCGAGGTTAGGAAACCTCGCCAGCAGAGATGTACGCCTGCTGCTGACGAGGTTTCCTAACCTCGTCCCCTTACCGAAATATTTATTTAATCTTCATTTAGTTTGTGTCAAAAGGGCGCAAACTGAAAGTGAAATCAACGGTATGAATCATGGCGAATGCCATACGCGCATTCGCCCAATGGCATTCCCCGTGCTACGATATTTCACGAATAATGAACTGTTCTCTATTAAAAATGGTGTCTGTGTGTCTAAAATCTTATAGGTAGCAGCTTGGATTATCTTACCAAAAACACCTTATCTCGGATTGATGTCATACGGGGAATGCCATAGAGCATTCCCCACCTACCGTGAGACGTTATCAATTAGAAATGGTGTAATACCCGGAACCGAAGAGATATCCGTCATATCGGATTGCCCAAGTGCGTTTTTGCTCATTTGCGCCACTTTCTGGATTGGGCCACAAGTACTCAATCCATAGCCCTGCCTCTGTTGCCTGAGCGATTTTTGCCCCCAAAGTCGATCCATCATGACGTTCAACATCTTCAGCAAGCCATTCAACATCCTTAAGATCTGTGCCTACGAGATCTGGTCTTAGCGCGTGCGCGATAAAATGGTCGTTTTCATCTGTGATAAACACATACCATTGACCGTCAATATTTGCAGGGTCGTTGTGATAAGCTGCAACTGCATCGACGCCTCCTGTTTTGTAGAGGTCAATCGCTGCTTGTACTAAGGCGACTGTATACGCCTCAGGATTATCCTTTGTTGGTGTCTCTGATGGTTTAGCAACATCCATCATGGAATCCACCATTTTCTTTTCACACCCGGTAATGCTAATAGCTGCAAATCCTAACATAAGCAGCATTATCAAAAAATTCTTCAATTTGTAACTCCTTATTTGTTAAAAGCAATTTATTGCTATAAAAGTGTTTATACCTTAATTGTATACCTTAATTCTGCAATTGTCAAATAGTCTTTTTGTTGCAATAGTTTCGCTATTGAAGGTAGGCTATGGGACACGATAGCGAATTACAATTATAACGAGTTGTGCTAAATAACTTTTGGTAAAATATTATTTCACATAAGCAGAATGTTTTGTCCGTGTTTCCTATTGTTGATATGCTCTTCAGTCCCGTAGGGACGATATGTTTATAGAAAAACGAAATAAACGCCCTCTTTAGTCCCGTAGGGACGATATGTTTATATGACAATATCTAATATTTGTGAAAATAACGAAAACAATTAGTTAACTGGCACAAGTCGTAATTATAGTGAAATCCATAATTACTTGGACATTGGCGAGGTTTCCTAACCTCGCCAAATTACCGAAATATTTATTTAAACTTCATCAAACCCCTCCAACAATAGCGAAAATCGACAATTGAATGCCTCTGATATACAGGTTAATTTTGTTTGACGATAATTCAAACAAATGCTATACTTATGGCGATTAGGTTGCAAATTTTTACATCAAGGAGCGTCCTAAATGTCGGCTTAACTGCTGAAAAAAGAGGAATATTCTATGGACAAAAATTATAAGGTTGCAATCATCGGTTGCGGTGGCATTTCTCACATGCACGCCGGATGGTATGTGAACGAACCGAGGGCGGAGATAACTGCAATTGCAGATATTGACAAAGAGCGTCTAAAAGCTTATGGTGAAAGGTACGAGGTAGAGAAACATTACACCGATTATATTGAGATGCTTGAGACAGAAGACATTGATTTGGTGTCAGTTTGTACACGTCCAAAACACCATGCACCGATTGTGGTTGAAACAGCGAAACACGGTGTCAAAGGCATTCTGTCTGAAAAACCGATGGCGGAAAATCTCGGACAAGGACGGGCAATGCTTGAGGTGTGTTCACAGCACGGTGTGAAGTTGGCAATTGACCATCAGGTTCGGTTTAGCGCGCCCTATCAGCATGCGCAACAGATGATTGCCGACGGTGTTATTGGCGACATCTTTCGTATTCACGGTATCTGTGGCGGTGGTGACCTGAAGGACAATGCTACACATACCGTTGACCTTATGCTGTATATCTACGGCGACCGTCCTGTCAGTTGGGTGATAGGGCAGATTGAACGGATCGGTACACCGACCAAATACGATCTACACTCCGAGGATTTCGCAATCGGCTACTTCAAGTTTGAAGACAATGTCCGAGGCATCATTGAATCAGGCAACGATACCGCTCCAGGTTATCATCACATCTACTGCTACGGCACAGAAGGCGAAATTGAACTCGCTGCCCCAGGCGGACCGGGCATCCGTTTCCGTAACCAAGAGACTGGTGGCGAATGGGCGACACCGGAACTAACTTCCGAAATTACCCCTGTGCGGGACCTAATTAACGCCATTGAAGAAGACCGAGAACATCGCTCAAGCGGACATTGCGGATATGCCACCCTCGAACTGCTCATGGCAATTTATGAGTCATCTCGGAAACGCCGTCGAATTCGGCTGCCTATGGAAGAGATGGAGTCCCCATTAACATTGATGATTGAGGATGGGTGGGTATAAGTGAAACTGATAACTTTTACGTAAGCCGTAGGAGAAAATAGATGGACACCGATTTCTACATCACAGTGTTTTCAATTGTGTTCCCAATTATGTTTGGACTTTTGGCAGCCTTTTTCTTGGTAATCGGGCTGCGAGGTATCTTGACCAAGCGTCCTTTTTTACTCTCAAATAGCTGGCTGCTTGCACTCATGTTTGTGACGTTTATCCCAATCATTTTACTGCCTTTCTATTTTGCGTTACCTGACATGGATCTCACAGAAATGGATTTGATGGAATGGTTAAATCCTGCGATATTTACAGTTATTCTTGTAATGATGTGTTTTGCATTGAAGGGCTACGTTGCTTATGGCGTTACCGATACGTCGTTTCGGGAAGCACTCCTCAACGCTCTTGAAAAACTTCAGTTGCCTTATGAAGAAACCCTTTCTACCATGCGCTTAACATCTATTGATGCCGACCTACAAGTTTCTATTCAGTCTTGGTTGGGATCTGGCATGATTAAAGTTAAGCAACGTGAACACCGTTCGCTGCTTACAGAAATAGTCGCTGAAATGAACAAGCATTTTAGCATGTCATCCGCACCAATAAAACTCACCACTTGTATTTTCTATGTGGTTATGGGAGGACTAATGGTTGTTGGTGGAATTGGGATGGTGTTTTTATTCCCAAAAATCCTTTAAAAATACCGAAGACTGTGAAAAGGGTATTGCCATTTCAGACACTCAGGATATAACCGATGATTTCCGATAACTCGTACGCAGAAAGTAAATCCATATCAATAAAAATCATTCTATTTTGTATTCTGATAGCATCCTTTAGCTTGGTGTTGCGTAACCTTGGACATAGCAAGATTCACTATTGGGACGAAGGTTTCCACGCGATGGTCGCGCGGAATTTGACGAAACATCCGTTAAAGTTCACGTTATATGACCAACCGTGGCTGGAATATGATTATAAGAATTGGGGAGGGAACCATATATGGCTACATAAACCGCCTGTTGCCATGTGGAAAATCTGTCTATCACATTTTATTTTTGGTATCAATGCTTTTGCGCTTCGCTTACCGTCTGCCATTAGTCTTGTTTTGTCAGCCTGGTTGACATATAGAATCGCTTCTGATCTTTTTGATAAACGGGCAGGTCTTATTGCAGCATTTCTTCAGGCGTTTAATCCGTTTCTGTTTGAATCTGTTCACGGCTATCGCTTTTCGGATCACATTGATATCGCGCTGCTGCTCTGGGTTCAAGTGTCGTGTTGGTTTTTGCTTCGGGGAATTCGGAGTGGCAAACGTAGAAATTATATTTTGTCGGGTATAGCGATGGGGCTCGCCTATCTCTCAAAAAGTTATCTGGCACTTATCACTTTTGGTATTGCGTTTGTCGTATGGTTTGTAGAATGGTACAAACACAGAATTCGAATGCTTAGGGAATCTTCTGATGATATGCAAGAGTCGGATTATCTTATGTCAGATCAAAAAGAAGCGCGAATTCGACTCAAAGATGTTGGGTTGCTTCTTCTTGTTGGTATCGGGACTGTCGCGCCTTGGGCAGTCTATTGTTTAATAAAATACCCTCGGGAATATATATGGGAACACAGACGGGTTCTTGAACATCTTAACACAAACATTGAAGGATGGAAAGCAAGTTGGGATAGACCTCTATTTGAATATATGCCGCTGTTTTATCCGTTTTTTTATGCCGCACTTTTTGCTATTGTGTTGTGTTTGCTTGTAATAATGTTCAAACGTTGGCGATTACCGGAACTATTTGTATTAGCATGGGCTATCGGTGTCATTGTTCCGCACGTACTCGCAGAGACAAAAACACCATCGGCGACGATGATTGCTGTGCCACCCTTACTGATTTGTATGGCAGCGGTCATTAGCAAGGCATGGCAAAGACGGGATTGGCTTTACACAGCAATTTGGGGTGCCTCAATGCTGTCTATTGTTAGTATCACTACTTTAGCAACAAAAACTAATGGCCGTATCCAAATTCGCAATGTTCTTCCGATTGATTGGATCAAGAGTTTCGCACCTTTTATGCATAGACATTTCTGGATCACAGAACAACTCATTGGATTTAGTATTTTACTCGGTCTATTTATTGGAATATATTTTCTAATACGTCAAAGAGATTGGCAAAGCTGGGTATGGGTCTGTGTTCGTTATGTAGCACTCGTAATTGTTATATTTTACACAGTGAGTTTTGTTGAAGCAGCATACAAAGTTACACAACGTAATGCACAAATTCCGCTATATGTAGTAAGTGGTGAACGTATCCAACGTGAGTTGCCCGAAAATGCGTGTTTCTTTCTTGACGATGAACGCACTGGTGCCCACTTTGACTTGATGTATTACGCTGACCGGTCAACCTACCAGATTAATAACGTTCATGCGAAAGCACCACGCAATTTTGCTCTACAAGCAAGAGAAGCGCGTGCAGCAGGAGCAATTCCTTATCTTTTTTCTGTTAAAGAAACTGAGTACAGTTATCCGCTGCTTATTGAAGGCGAGGTAGATATCGGAGATAATCAGAAACAGAGGTATCGCATTTATGAAATCACGGAAACAGAATGACTAAATTTTCTGAAGTGCCATCCCGTTGTTATGGTATAATACGCACATAAGAATTATATAGAGTAAATAAATAGCGGCATAAATTAAAAGTAGTAGGCACGCTCCGCGTGCCGTAACAAAAGAAATTTTTGGGTAAATTGTTTTATAGTAAAATCCATAATTACTTGGACCCGACGGTAGGTTCGGTTTCCTAACCGAACCTGTGTAAATCATGTGGTTAGAAACCGCACCGACCAGGGAGTGTGGACATATTTTTGAATTTCACTATAATACTGAAAATCGTTAAGATTTCAGTATTAGCGATTTGTCATCACACCCCACAATATGGAGGTAAAATATGAAATTAGTAAGATTTAGTCTTTTATGGACGGTCTTAGCATTTACTGCCCTATCAGTAAATGCAGGAGAAGATTGGAAAGCACTTGATGTCGGAAATCTGTCGTCTGCTATTTTTAACACTGCAGTTGTCGGTTATCCCGAAAACCCCACCCAATATCCCTCGGGATGGTGGCCCGCCGGAACAAACGATTCCTACATTTATGAAGGAGATATCTGGATCGGTGCAAAAAAGAATGGTGAGGTTGGCGTTGCTGAAGCAGATGGCAGACAAAGCGAGATTTGGCCTATTGATTATTTAGATCCTGCTCTATATCCTGAAGGTAAACGAGATCAGGTTATTTCAAATAAACCCGGTGTAACGACAAAAGGAACGCCAACCGGTCAATCTATTCGGTTCAAATGTGCTGACACTAATCCGAATGCAAATAAAGGGTTGGTTCTCGGTTTAGAAATTGAAGTCAACGGATTCCAATGGAGTTACGCACCGCTTTACGACTTCTTTATCCTTGAGTATAACGTCAAAAACGTTGGAGAAGACACACTTGAAGATGTATTTATGGCATTTCGGTACGACGTGGATGTTTCCAGTAACGAAACGGGGACAGCAAGTTACTCCGCGGATGACTTTGTTGCATTGGATCAGACACCGGACGGTCTTAATCCCGACGGGCACCCGAACCGATACCTCTCTTATGGGTACTCTAATGCGTCTGCACCAGGGTACATCGGTTTACGCGTATTGGATGCTTATGTAGGCGATGACTCAGCGGATGCTGCAGCAAAAATCCCTTTTATCGCACACAAACGGATTACCATAAACACAGACCCAACGACTGATGCGGAGAAGTACGCTTTAATCAGCACCCCAGGTGTTGAACCACTTCCTGCAAACTATGACGATCAACGTTTTATTCAGTCCTACGGTCCAATTGAATCGTTTGCTCCTGGAGAAACATTCAACGTCATTATTGCAGTGGCTATTGGTGAAGGGCTTGCAGGTTTGCAAGCCTCTTCGGACTGGGCACAAAAGTTATATGATGACGAATATGTTGCGCCAGCACCTCCACCTTCACCTATGGTAACGGCTTATCCCGGTGACGGACAAGTCTCATTACTGTGGGAAAGTGCTGGAAGATGGGTTGATAACGGAGTCAACAAAAGTATTGAAGAATATGTTGACGTAACCGACCCAGAGAAAATTTTTGAAGGTTATAGAGTTTATAGACGGGATACTGCCTACGATCAAAACACCGGTGATCCTGTCCAAGACTGGGAATTGTTGATGGAATTCGACAAACCGAGTGCAACCGGTAATTTTTTCACGGTCTCACATGTTGGCAAGCAGTCAGATGCTATAATTGAAAGCATGGGTGATGAACCCTTCTTCGCTGCCTTCTTCAAAAGTGCGACCTACGCCATCAAATTCAATTCCAGCACAAGTTTTGAGGTGATAAATACAACATTGTGGGAAGTTATGGAATATAATGCGGAATTTGAAAACGGTGGCGGGTATGTAGTCATTGACTCCGATACAGGAGAACCGTATCCGGATGGAACGTACCGATCCGGTGCACCGATATACTTCGGTGGACTCTACGTGAAAATCACCGATGGCCCCTCAGGACCGCCGGTAGCCGGTGATATTTTCCGTGTTGTTTCTACACCATCACAAGCACTCGGTGAAGACGTAGGTATTAAAAATTTCTTTTCTGACACAGGATTAACAAATGGCATTCAGTATACTTATGCGGTTACCTCTTACGATACAGGTAATCCCAAAAAAGGATTGCCTGCAATGGAAAGCAGTCAGATTGAGACAATGGTTCATGTTGTTCCGCGTGCACATCCCGCCGGATATAAAGAACCTTCTGCAGAGGTAGACCCAGCTGGAAAAGTAGCCGTTACGGTTGAGCCAATGGTGTTAGCACCGGACAAAGTTACGGGACATGAATATAAGATTGTTTGGTACGGTGTAGAATTTGTTGACAAGAGGAAAAACAAACAGGAGCGGCTTCCCCAGGCATACATTACTGGTATAGATTATCAACCCCCCGCTTATGAAATTGTTGACACCACAACGAATCAAACGGTGGTGGAGAGGCAAACTTTCGATTGGTATGACCCACCCCATGGAGAGGCTGTTGAAGTCCTATCACCGATGTTTGATGGAGTCATCTTGAAACTAACGGGGGTTGATGTATCCTACGTGAGTCCAACAGCAAACTCAATAATTGAAGTTAAACTAACCCAAGGTTCAGTAACTGGTTGGTCAGTAGATATCCAAAATGAGGCGCACTCAAGAATCACCACTACCGGGCCAAACGTCTGGTGGTCAACGTATTATCGTCCGCATACCTATTCTATCACGTTTACTGATGATACACATGTCAAAGTGGTTGATGAGGATACAAATACGGAAATTCCCTTCAAGGAGGAACAAGCGGATGGATATGCAATTCGGACAGCTGCTGGTTGGCAGGACGAATATAAACGAGAGGATACACCCGATCTTTTTCATATTTACATCAGCGGTGCCTATGTCTATATTTTTGACCCTAACAGCGAAATATCCGCAGGCGATGTATTCACCGTCGAAATGGGTGGCGTTGCTGCACCACAGGATGGAGACGAACTGCTGCTAACAACACAAGGTGAGTCGCTTGCTGCTGAAGACATCAAAACTGATCTTGGAAAAATCCGTGTCGTGCCAAACCCATACTTTGTCACAAATAGAGCGGTAATTTCTGAAGGAACGGATAAGGTATTCTTCACACACCTGCCACCACGATGCACAATACGTATCTATACATTAGTGGGTGAATTGGTACGTGAAATTAAACACGAAAGTAACACCCCCTTCAACCCAGATGAACGGTTAGCACAAGGCGACAAAGGCGGCACAGCGGAGTTTGATCTGCTCAACCGCTACAATCAGGCACTGGCAAGTGGTGTTTATATCTTTTATGTTGAAGCACAAGATGAAAATAATGAAGTCATCGGAAATAAGATCGGAAGGTTTGCAATCATTCGATAAGCGAACACGATTTAGGAGAAACACATGCATAATACTAATTTTTTTCAGGATAGACAAAACTATAGGACAGCAAAGATAAGAAAGCCGTACACACAGCGATGCCGCATTTCTCTCTTCTCAATTTTGGTTTTAGTGACTGTTTTGCTTTTGTCAACAATTCCCAGTTATGCGACCACTAATGTGGGAACTGCGGGAGCACAATTTCTCAAAATTGGACCAGGTGCGCGAGTGGACAGTTTAGGCGGTGCATTCGGCGCAATCGCTAACGATGTCACCACTATCTATTGGAACCCAGCAGGGTTAAGCCAACTTGAAAAGACCAGTTTTTCAGATACGCATACGATATGGCTGGCAGATGTTCGCTACAACTATCTCGCGTTTGCTACGCCGATAGAAAAGGTAGGCACTTTGGGGGCAAGCGTCACCTTTCTCAACGTTCCCGACACAGAAATCACAACCCTTGCCAAACCGGACGGTACAGAACTTTGGTATTCCGCATGGGATACTGCGGTGTCGTTAGCGTATTCAAGGGAACTCTATCAGAAAGAATCTGGTGCGAATCTTTCATTTGGTATCAATGCCAAATATATTCATCAGCAAATACATCGGGAAAGTGCGAGGGGTGTTGCTATTGACGTCGGTACTTTATATCACACAGGCTGGCGGAGTTTACGGATCGGGATGTCTTTCTCAAACTTTGGCCCTGAGATGAGTTTTAGTGGGACTGACCTTGAAACCGGCGTTGAAGAAGCAGGCGATAAACGAACAGCGGATTATCATCCTTTCCCCGATACGACAAATCCGACTCGAAAAGCGGAGTTGGAAACCATAGAATATCCGTTACCTTCCAATTTTCGTCTCGGTGTGGCTTATGACTTAGTTGATAACGATAGCAACCTTCTCACAATCGCTCTTGATGGCAACCATCCGAATGATAACAGCGAACGCTTAAACCTCGGCGTAGAGTACTGGTACAGAAAGATGGCGGCGATTCGTGCGGGTTACAAATTCCGTTTAGGTCCAGATCGTAGTGATGATGAAGAGGGACTTACGCTCGGTTTAGGTATCCACCTAAAATTCCGCCAAACCACGCTTTCTCTCGATTACGCTTATGCGGACTTTGACTATCTACAAAATGCTCATCGTGTCAGCTTAGGACTAAATTTTTAAGTGTGTTAGCGAAGGGTGTGTAAAGTTTTTGTCACTTATCTGTCTGAATCACGGATTATCGCGGATTTCACCGATTGCGCGGATTATATGCATGGAATGCCAAGTCGTTTTCGTCTGGGCAATGTTCCTCGTCCGATAGCCCGTTTCTGTAGCACGGGGAATGCCTAAAGACGAATACGCGTATAGTATTTGCCATGATTCATACCGTTGATTTCACTTCCAGATTGCGCTTTGGGGATAGCACAAACTGGAAGTTTATGCTACAAAGAGCTTGCTTGTTTTGGTGTCATCCGCGATAATCCGCGATTCAGACAACATACCAAAACAACTTGACAGCCACAACACCTCCTCCGCGTAATCCGTGTAACCCGCGATTCAGACAACACTCATACCAAAACTTTACACACCCTTAGCGAAAATGAAATTACCACATATTGCCAAAATATGGTATAATTTATACCATTTCTATCAATTTTGTCCATTAGTGGTGGTTAGAAATGTAGCGGAATGTGGCACAAACTGGAAAGTTTATGCTACAAAAAAGAGGCATTATATATCAGAAATGGTATTACAACAATTCAGTAGTTAGGTGAAGCCATGCCGTCACTTACCTGGAAAGGAGAGAATCAATGACAAAAGAACATCTGACGATTGAGGAAATGGAGCAGAAATATCCTGATGAATGGCTGCTTATTGTTGATTATGAACTCAGCGAAAACACTGAGCTGCTATCGGGAAGACTTATTGCGCATAGTAAATCCCGTAAGGAGATACGTGATATTTCAATGAAATACACAGGACGAGTCGCGGTGCATTCTACACGCAAAACCCCAGAAGGTGTAGGGTACCTCTTATAATGGCAAGAATATCATTTGATAGTACACGCCACCTAATTGCCCTTAGTCTTGAAGTCGGTGGTATAAATACTGATAATGTCCAAACTTTTTCTGTTGCTTTGGATACGGGTGCTTCAATTACAACTATTCCACCACAAGTTGCCACAGATTTAGGATACGATCTTTCAAATCCAAAGCAAGAGGTTGATATTCTTGCAAGCAACGGAGTTTTTACTGCGAAAATCATTACCGTGAGCAAATTAACCGCAATAGGTGAAACTGTTGAAAATATTGATGTTTTATGTCATGATTTGCCTGAAGATTCAATAGTTGAAGGACTGTTAGGCTTAAATTTTTTACAACATTTCGATATCAATATCTCGTTTTCAACAGGGACTATCGAAATTTACCCTAAGTAATTTGCTTCTGAAAACATCAAACATGACAAACAAACCCAACATCGTTTATCTTCTTGCAGATCAAATTCGTGCTTGTTCACTGCCAGTATATGGTGAAGAACAGATTGAAACACCACACATTGATAGACTCGCGCAAGAAGGCACCGTTTTCTCCAACGCAATTGCCACCGCGCCTGTCTGCACGCCCTACCGCTCCATGCTACTCACCGGACGACACCCACAGACAACCGGTCATCTCATCAATTTCGTCAAAACCCGACACGATGAGATCGGACTCGGTGATGTTTTCAATCGAAACGGCTATCGGACAGCGTGGGTCGGTAAATGGCATCTTCACACAGGGTCGTTCCCAGAAATCGGTGGGCGCGATTACGTCCCCGAAGGACGTGACCGACTCGGATTTCAACATTGGCGCGGTTATAATTTTCATACTGACTATTTTAACGGCACTGTAAACCTTGACGATTGGCGAAACGAAAGATGGAAAGGATATGAAACTGATGCACTCAACCGATACGCCTTTCAGTTTATGGATGACGTGGACGATGGCACACCGTTTTGCCTGTTTATCTCTCCGCATCAAGCGCACTCTACACCTTACGACTTTGCACCGCAGAAGTACTATGACCGACTTCCTACTGAACTCCAACTACCAGAAAACGTTCCCGATTCGGTAAAGGAACAATCGCTAAAAATATACCGACACTACCTTGCCATGACGTTAGCAGTAGACGATATGCTTGGCGAACTGATGGCATATCTGGAAAGAACCGGACGTGTTGAGAACACACTGCTCATTTTCGGATCGGATCACGGTACACAGGGTGGCGCACAAGGCATCAATTTCTGGGCAAAGCGGAAACCTTACGAAGAATCCATAAAAGTGCCTCTTATCATGCGGCTACCCGGTATTTTTGATGGCAACCGCACCTGCAACACGCTCACATCTCCCGCAGACCTATTCCCATCACTCTGTGGTTTATGTGAGATTCAACCTCCCCGAACAGTGGAAGGCTATGATTTGTCCGCATCTTGGCGCGGTGAAACGGATGCTTTTGAACAGGATGCTGTTTTGACAATGAACTTCGGTGCAACCTACGATTATCTCGTTAATGGTGACGAATGGCGCGGTGTCCGTACAAAAACGCATAGCTACGCACGTTGGCTTGACGGCAAACGGATGCTATATGACATTGAGGCAGACCCGCTGCAGATGAACAACCTGATTGATAATCCCGAAGCAAAGTCGTTAGCAGATGAAATGGAACATACCCTCACAAACTTGATGGACGCCCGAAACGACAAACTCCAACCTGCCACAAGCTACACGGATTGGTATGACGCACAACGCCGCATCGTCCGTAATGCTCACGGTCCTTTCGGCAATCCCGAAGACGAACCGGATTGGTCCTTACTGAAATGATTTGACAACATACAACGATAAAGGTATAATTTATGAACTGTAGCATATTACTTGAAGAGGAGAAGTATAAATGTCCAACGAACGTCTCACACTTGAAGAGATGACTGAGAAATATCCTGACCAATGGTTGTTTATCATTGACTGTGAAATCAGCGAAAATACCGAACTGTTGTCAGGGGTTGTTTTTGCTCATAGTGAATCTCGCGATGATATCTCTGAAGTTTCCAGTAATTATGAAGGAAGCGCAGCCATACATTGGACAGGTGGACTACCAGAGGGAATGAGGTATCTATTATAATGGGTATATATCCTTCAACCCAATAGATGAATTAATTTCCCTTCGTCTCACAGTTAGCGACATCAATGCCGATAACTTCCGAAATGTGATTGTGGCTTTAGGCACAGGATCATCAAATACCTCAATTCCAACAAAAATTGCTTCAGATTTGGGATATGATCTTTCAAATCCGAAACAAGTCATACTTCTAACCACAGGCAGCGGTATTGTCCCGCAAAAATCATCACCGCACGTAAATTAGCAGCAATTGGAGAATCTATCGAAAATATTGATGTCGTATGCCACGATTTACCTTTTGGATCAACTATAGATGGTGTATTAGGCTTAAATTTCTTGTCACATTTTGATATTAAAATTTCGTTCTCAACAGGGATTATTAAAATTTACCCCAAGTAATTTGCTTCTGAAACATTGTCTGTTCATTGCCAGTATATGACGAAATGGCGAAAAACAGATTGATACACCACACATTGATAGACTCGCACAAGAAGGCACCGTTTTCTCCAACGCAATTGCCATCGCACCTGTCTGCATGCCCTACCGCTTTATGTTGCTCACCTGACGACACCCACAGACAACCGGACATCTCATCAACTTTGTCAAAACCGGACACGCTCTCGCTGGCGAGGTTTCCTAACCTCGCCACTGTCCAGGTAATGTGGATTTTTCTATAATCTTCCTGAAAACGCGCCTACCGTTGGGTTTCGCAAGCTCTATCCAATCTACAACTCACTATTACGGAGATTTTATGGTATATTGATACTCGTACAAAATGTGAATATAAATTGCGCAACTTCAAACCCATTTTTTAAAAACGATCAGCAATTATTCAGAATCAGAAATTTTCTTGACTTCTACTAAAAAAATAGGATAAAATCTATAGTACAAATCTGTTAAGAGGAGATGACTATGAGAACAGTCAAATTGGGTTTAATTGGGGCAGGCGGTATTGCGCAGGCACATTGCGGAACGCTTGCAGAGGTTGAGGGGGCAGAGATTATCGCAGCTGCGGATCTCGTTCCAGCAAATTTGGAACGAGCAAAAGAACGGTGGGGAATCAAAAACACATTTACTGATTACAACGAGATGCTCAAAATGGACGAGATTGAAGCAGTGTATGTGTGCACCCCTACAGGTGTGCATGCAGCCCCAACTGTTGCAGCGTTAAACGCGGGTAAACATGTTTTCTGCGAAAAACCGATGGAGGCAACATTAGATGCAGCAACTGCTATGTGGCGTGCCTCAGTAGAAAACGAAAAAATACTGATGATCGGTCTCAAACTCCGTTATTCACCACAAGTCATCAAGGCGAAAGAGATTGTTGATGCAGGCACACTTGGCGAGATTTACTATGCTGAAACTGTTGCAGATCGGCGGCGTGGAAATCCCGGAGGCAGTTTTATTCGTAAAGCAACAGCCGGTTTAGGCGCATCGGCAGACATTGGTGTTTATGCCTTGGATACCGCCCTCTATTTAATGGGACATCCCAAACCTATTGCTGTTTCTGGTATCACCTCAAATTATTTGAGTCTACACAATACATGGAATGCCGCACTTAAAGAAACAGAAGTTGAAGACTTCGGTGTTGGGTGGGTTGTTTTTGACAACGGAGCTCGCTTAGTGTTCAAGACATGTTGGTGCATGAATATGGATTCGCTTGGTGGCACTATTTTTCTTGGTAAAAAAGCTGGGTTACGAATCGGTATCGGTGAAGTCCGTGGACCGCAAGATGGTGTTCGTGTTTATGGTGACAAAAATGGTGAGATCCACGATGAAACCTACACTGAGTTTAAATCGGTAAGTGTGTTCCAAGAGGAAGATAGCGCATTTATTGATGCAGTGAGAGAGGGTAAACCTTCCCCTATTGACCCGTATGAGATTTTGCTTACAAATGTTATCATTCAGGGAGTCATTGATTCTTCAGAAGCAGGTGGACGCGAAGTAGCAGTAACAGCGCCGACATTGTAACCACATAATTTGGCTATCCTTTTTAACTTTGAAGACTCTATTATAAATTGTAAGAGGACAATAGGGAAAACCCGAAAAATTTTCTACAAGTGGGTAATGGTACTCATAAATAAATTTAACAACGGATAGGTTTTCCCTATGAAATCAGGATTTGCCTACGATGAAGTTAATTGAAATTGCTGGCAAAAAATTTAAACGTGCTTAGTAGTTCATGACATAAATATCGTTTTGTAAGATTTTATCTCACGTCA
>JAPPES010000001.1 GCA_028824125.1 Candidatus Poribacteria bacterium | reverse complement strand
TTTCCATAAACGATGCTATCAAATAAGGACCCCTAAAATTGTCCAAAGTTTAGTAATTTTAAGTGTTTTCATTTTTTGAAGCATAAAAATGGGTTGCATCTGTGATTTTAGTCCATCCTTTGAATGTTGTGTTTCGTTTACGTTCATCTTGGCACCAAAATCAGAATGAGCAACGGAAACCTTTGATTTTCCAACAAATTTGTGGTATACTTTGAAAATGCTTTGCTGAAGTTAGTTATGAGCATTACTATTGAAGAGTCGTGGTTCGTAATTACAAAAAGACTGGACAATTGGTGAGCAGAAACTATAGCGATGCGTCCGTAAGCCAACAATTAGCCACATCAAACAAACAATTAGAGACAGGCACACAGCAGGTAGTTGAAACGCCGTCTGCTTAATACACAACGGAGAGAATCATGAATGCCTTAAACGATTTTGAATTCAAACAAAAAAAGTATATGCCCGTCTTTCCAAAAGCGATTGGAAAACCGACCATTTACATTGAAGGCTATCCGTGTGAGGACGATGAACCTATGGCCGCAACCGATTTTCACGCTGAGCAGATTACTACGTTATTCGATCAACTCAAACGATATTTTGCAATTAACGAACTGGTTCATATTGCCGTTGACAGTTTTATCTATTATAGTGAAGGGGATATTACAAAATGTGTCGCCCCTGATATCCACATTGTGTTTGGTGTTGAGAAATACCCGCTACGCCGCAGTTTCTATACGTGGGCGGAGGGAGCAGTCCCTGTAGTCGTATTTGAGTTTCTCTCGGATTCAACGGCACATCAGGATCGGGACAGAAAAGTGGAGCTATATCTGAATGATATAGGCGTTCAAGAATACTTTATCCATCAACCTGAAATGAAGAAACCTGTGGAGTTTCGTGGGTGGCAGCGGAGTCCATCGGGAGACATTGTAGAGATTGAACCGGATGCGGAAGGTGGCTTGTTCAGCGAAGCGTTGAATCTCTGGTTGCGTTGGGAAAACGATCAGACTACCCATGTGAGACTCATGCGTCCGTATTTGCCTGATGGAACGCCAATTACGACATCTATGGAAATAAAGCACCTATTGGAGCAAGAGAAAACCCTGCGCGAAGAAGAACAACATCGTCGCGAGGAGGAACAATATCGTCGCGAGGAAGCGGAAGCGAAGGCAAATGAATTAGAAGCTGAGGTAGAACGGTTACGCGCGCAAATCGCTAACACAAATAACGAAAGTAAATAACATAACAGAGATACAGTAGTATTCAAAGAGGAAATATGAACCTTAGCAAACAAATTTGTGTTTTAGTTTTTTTAGTGGTACTGTCCACATCTTTATTAGTCACTGCCGATCAGGAACCCGAACTTTATACATTAGAAGAGATTATAGTCACTGCTCGCAAACGTGAGCAGCTGTCTTTTGAAGTGCCGCTTTCCGTCTCAACTATCCGTGGCGACAAATCCGATGCTTTGCGATCATCGGGGATGGATTTGCGATTTTTGTCAAATCGGACACCAAGTTTACAGATGGAGTCATCATTTGGACGCGTTTTTCCGCGCTTTTATATACGTGGACTCGGCAATACGGATTTTGATCTCAACGCTTCGCAACCAGTTTCGGTTCTTTACGATGGCGTTGTCCTCGAAAATACGATGCTGAAAGGATTCCCCGCTTTTGATTTAGAAAGGATTGAGGTGCTACGGGGACCGCAAGGCACGCTATTCGGACGCAATACGCCAGCAGGCGCTATAAAGCTTGAATCAGCAAGACCTACACAGACATTAGAGGGATATGGACGGATAAGTTACGGACGGTTCAACAGTGTAAATTTTGAGGGGGCAGTGTCCGTTCCGCTTGTGCCTTCAGTGCTTGCCGCGCGGTTATCTCTACTGGCACAGGAGCGAGGCGATTGGATAGATAACGCACGGACAACTGAAGAAAATATCCTTGGTGGCCATCGTGACTTAGCAGGACGTTTACAGTTGTTGTGGACACCGATGCCAGAACTGGAAGCGTGGCTCAAACTCCAGGCACGCGATCTTGATGGTACATCACGCCTATTTCGTGCCAATATCTTGGTACCGGATGAAGGAGGTCTGATAGAAGACTTTACTCGCGACAGTATCGCACACGACGGTCGAAATGAACAAACGATGCGTTCGGGGGGTTTAAGTGCTGAAGTGCGCTACGATATTGGAAACTTCCAATTGGTTTCGCTGACAGGTTTAGAGCGACTTGCTAATTTTTCACGTGGGGATATTGACGGTGGATACGGTGCTGCGTTCACCCCGTCAAGTGGTCCCGGTGTAATTCCTTTTCCTTCCGAAACCGCGTCCGGTATTCCCTTGCTGAACCAGTTTAGCCAAGAAGTTCGCTTGATGACGACAGGAGAAAGTCGTCTCGCGTATCAGTTCGGATTGTACTATTTCCGCGAGTTCGTGAGAATGGAGGATTTCAACTACGATACTTTGGCAGAAGGCGTTCAGGATGGATATGTGCGTCAAGAACAGACCACCACAGCACGAGCAGCTTTTGCATCAGCGACCTTCCAACTATTTGACAATATAGAATTAGGTGCTGGCGTACGGTTGTCTGACGATGCGAAGGACTATACCGCCTGGCTAGACGAAGCACCTGCTGTTACCGAGGCAGGCCCACTCGGACCCATTCATCAGAATCCACAGGACACAGTGTGGAGTGGAGATCTAAGCCTACGCTATGAGGTTTCACCCAGTGTGCAGACATACTTACGCGCAGCGCGCGGATTCCGTGCTCCCAGCATTCAAGGACGTTTGCTATTTGGCAATGAGGTCACGGTGGCAGGGACAGAGACTATTCTATCCTTTGAAGGTGGCACAAAACTACGTTTATGGGAACAACGGTTGCACCTGAATCTGGCAGCGTTCAACTACTTGATGCAGGATCAACAACTCACTGCGGTGGGTGGAGAAGCCAACTTTAATCGATTAGTAAATGCCGATAGCACAATTGGGCGCGGTGTTGAGGCAGAGTTGATTTTCCTCCCGATAACCTCATTTGAGGTGTCAGCAGGACTTAGCTACAACCAGACACGTATTGACGATCCAAATTTGGCAGTGCAGGGCTGCGGTGCACCGTGTAAGGTGCTGGATCCGCCCGCTTCTGCTGAAGGCACTTTTTCCATTGACAGCAACAGTCTACCACAGGCACCTGCTTGGATTGCAGATGTAACGTTACGTTACATGCTTGATCTGCCAGCAGGTTTTCGCCTTGTTGCTGCTACAGATTGGGCATACCGCAGCCGAGTGCACTTCTTCCTTTACGACTCTGTGGAATTCAGCGATGAATGGTTGTTGGAGGGAGGGCTCCGCTTTGCTTGCCAATTGCCTGATGGCAACACAGAAGTGGCACTTATCGGACGTAATATCCTCAACGATATGTCTCCTACCGGAGGTATCGATTTTAACAATCTAACCGGTTATGTTAACGAACCTCGGTTTTGGAGTCTGGAATTGGTGCGGCATTTTTGAATATTGAGGAAGGGATAACTACCTTACTTTTCAGATTTTGGGTCTAATTCCTTCGCTTTCGCAAAATCTGCTTCTGCAGCTTCGTGTTGTCCGAGTGCTTTTTTCGCAATTCCCCGATTACAGTAGGCATAAGCATGTTCAGGGTTAAGCTGTATAGCCATATCATAATCTTCTATCGCCCCTTTGGTGTCCCCGAGATCGTCCTTTGCATTACCACGATTACAGTATGTGTTTGCAAATTCAGGATTTAGTCGTATAGCCATATCATAATCTTCTATCGCCCCTTTGGTGTCACCAAGGTACTCCTTTGCATTACCACGATTATAATAGACGTCAGCCAAATCAGAGTTCCATCGTAGTGCGTCGTTATAATGATCTATAGCCTTATTGTGTTTCCCCGCCGCATATTCCCAGTTCCCAAGTTTTCCTTTGCAATATGCCCGGACTCGCGGCCGGTTTCGCCATTCCTCAAAAGATTCAATCTGTTCAGTATTTTCCATCAACCTTCTGAGCGCTGTGAGTGGAATTGCCCCAATCATTGAATAGGTATCAATGTCACTGTCACTTGGCAGCCTTCCGCCAGCATCAACAACTCCAATGACTTCACCTTTGCTGTTTAGCACGGGACCGCCACTAAGCCCTTCACAATCCTTTGGCGAAATTTTTGCTTTTATCAGGAGTTGATAGTCGCTATTATGTCCGCTAAGTATGTTGCCTATTATACCTTTGTATTTTTTGTTTTTGTAACCGACAATAGAAACTGGATCTCCTCTCTGAAGCTCGTCGCTGTTTCCAAGGGGAAGCGGCACACCTGTTTCGGCAACCTTAAGAAGCACAAGGTCGTTTTTGTCATCGCATGCTGCCACACCTTCAATTGCGTAGATTGCTGTTTCATCGCAATTACGCGATAGTTCAGGTACTCGGTTTTCTTGCATCCTCAAGTGCTTAGGATACCCTCGAAGGGGCAGTTTTTTCATTGTCTCATAAACACGATTGTGAATAGGTGTCTTTTCGATCTCATACTGCTTTGCGGTGACTACCTTGTATTTGACAATTGGCAAACTAATAACGTGAATGTTCGTAGCAATCTTATCTGGTTGGACGAAGAAACCGATTCCAACCCCGCTTGTCAACCCAAACTTTTTGCCTTTCAAGAAGACAATAGATTGTTTACTGCTTTTAACTATATTTTGGAATTGGTCATCCTTTTTCTCTTGCATAATACGGTTCTCTTTCAATTATTCGCAGCGTCAATTCGGAAGTCTTATTTTTCGAGTTTTGGATCTAATTCTTTCGCTTTGGTGAAATCTGCTTCGGCTGCTTCATGTTGTCCGAGTGCTTCATTTGAAAGTCCACGGTCATTATAGTAGAGCGCCTTCTTCGGTCTGAGTCGGATAGCATTATTGAAATCTTCAATCGCTCCTTCATGATCCTCAAGGGCAGCCTTCGCAGTACCGCGCGTGTGATAGGTAGCAGCTCTTCGAGGTTTGGTTCCTTTCGGGTTTGACTGGAGTGCCTTGTCGCACTCGTTTACCGCTTCTTGATAGAGGGTTTGTGCTGTTCCGGTGTTGCCTTGTTCGATTTCCAATTTTCCCATCAAGTACTTCGTCCAACCCTGTTCGTTATAAACCTTAGCCCAGACCAGGGTTTTCTTTGAATCTAGTTGAAGCGATTCCGTGTAATCGTTTATCGCCTTTTCATAGAGAGTTCGGGATTTTGCATGATTTCCATGTTCTGCTTCAGCTTCCGCCCAACGTATCCTTGTATAACCCCGACTGTAGTATCCTACGTAAGTAACTGGAGCGACAACGATAGCTTGGTTAGCATCTTCTATCGCTTTCCGGTAGTCCCCTAATTCACCGTTGGCAATACCCCGGGCGGCGTATGCCTCCACTTTTGAAATGGCAAGGAACCCGATGTCCTCAATAATTTTGTCATAAATTGCAATTGCCCCTGCATAGTCCCCCGATACTTGCTTTAGATATGCGCGTACAGCATAGAAGGCACCTTTAACCCGACCCCGCCAGATACGCTGAAATATGCCAACTTCGCTGCTATTCTTCTTAGCTGCAGTGTACGCAGTATAGGCAAGAACCTCCGGTCGTTTTTGCCACGTTGACCAAGATTCAATCTTTGCCGATGCCACGCTCGCGAGCAGTGTTTTCAATATGTTTGAAGGAATAGCATAACCAGCATTTTCGGATTCAACACCCGCTGAACAAACACCTATGGCTTCACCGCTGCTGTTTAGGAGAGGGCAGCCACTCCACCCTGGTACGATCAATAGATTTAACCTGAGCCGTTTGCCGGGGGACTGTGCCCCCCGTATAGTGCCTTCTATCTTATCTTTCTTGTCGCCGTGGAAGCCTACTGCATAAATTCGAGCGTCTTTCTGAACAGCCTCACTGTTGCCAAGTCGGAAAGGCGTATCTTCCTCAGCAGTTTTCAAGACAACGAGATCGTTTTCGTAATCAGATGCAATGATACCCTCAATCGTATAAACGGTTCCTGTGTCAACATGTGTCACAGTCACCTTTGTAGAACCTGCAAGACCATGAAAGCACGTCACGATTTTATCACGTCCGACAAAGAAACCACTCCCTCCACTTTTGCCGATCCAGCCTGGAATTTCGATTTCGGTTTCAATATAAACTGCTGTGCCGACGATTTCTTCGGCGTTTTGCGGGGACAGATCATCTTTTTCTTGTTCCATTAGTATGTTCTCCTATTCCTGTGCCTTAGGCTCTAAGACTTGTCTTTAGAATCCGGGTCTAATTCCTTCGCTTTGGCAAAATCTACCTCCGCTGCTTCTTGTTGTCCGAATGCTTCTTTTGATAGCCCGCGGTCGTGATAATATAGTACCTTCTTTGGTCTGAGTCGGATGGATTCATTAAAATCCTCAATCGCCCCGTTGTGATCTCCAAGACCGGCTTTTGCAGCACCGCGAGTGTGATAAAAGGCAGACCGATATTTAGCATTCTTTAACTCTAACTGTAGAGCCTCATCCGCGTCAGATATTGCTGCTTGAAATAGTTTTTTGCTTTTTTTCCTGTTTCCTTTTTGAGTTTCAACCTGTCCAAGAAGATACTTTGTCCATCCTCTGAGATTATAGGATTTAGCTGTTTCAGGATTTAGATTAATCGCCTCAGTCAAATCGCTTATAGCATCTTGAAATCGACTTCGGGACTTTTTCAACTTTCCTTGATCCGTTTTGTATTTCGCATACATTAGGTTTACATGTCCCCGACTGAAGTATCCAGTGCCAGAGTCTGGATCAAGAAAAATGGCCTCGTTAGCATCTTCTATTCCATCTTGGTAGTTTCCCAATCCACTCTTAGCCATTCCGCGTGCAGCATAGGCCGTCTTCAAAAAGGGAATGAGTTTACTCACAATAATTTTGTCATAGACTGCTATCGCTGATTGATAGTTTCCTGATGTGTGCTTTATACTTGCGCGTATACCGTAGAACGTGCCTTTAACAACATGCCAGGCGCATCGGAGTATAGAAAGTGTTCGCTTATACCACCTTCCACACTCATACAAATTATACACAGTAAGCATAAGAACATTGAGTCGTTTTTGCCATGTCGACAAAGGTTCAACTTCAACATTTCCTGCCTCAGCGAGTAATGCCTTAAGTGTATTTGAAGATATAGCGATACCATCATCCCCAGATTTGTTTTTGCCTCCTTGAATAACGGCTATTACTTCTCTTTTACCGTTCAGCACAGGGCCACCACTGTATCCTGGTCCAATAGGTGCTTTAAACCGTATGCGTTTTCCACGATTCAGAAAACCGATCAAGGTGCCATCGGATCTGCACTCTTCTTCTTTAGGATAGCCCAGGACACAAATAGGTTCACCAGATTTCACCATGTCACTATCACCAAGTTGGAAGGATGTGCCTTTATCAGCGGTCTTTAGAACCACGAGATCATTTTCAGTATCAAAGGCTATGATACCTTCAATAGTGTAGGTAGTATCTGCTTCAATATGCTTTGCAATGACCTTTGTAGCTCCTAAGAGCACGTGACAATTCGTCGCGATTTTATCATGTGCTACAAAGAAACCAGTACCTTGACTTCTGATACTCTCATCTGCATATTCCATTTCCAAGAGAAGCGTCATGCCCCTGATTTCTTCAATAGGCTGTAGGTTTTTGTCATTTTTCGGAGCTGCCACTACACCAATCTCCTCTTTTACTATATCTCGTATGGCATCTACATCCATTATACACAAAATTCAGAATTCATACCAAAAAGATTTGACATTACCCCATAAATGTAGTATCATAAATTAAAACACAATCAAATTTATAGTTCTCTAATCAGGATTATCTAATGTTACATCAATCGCTTACCACACCGACATCGCAGGACAAAAAGTTTACGCGCGACACTGCCCTTTCTCAAGACTTCCTTCGCGCCATACACATTATTATTGCAATTCGTCGTGCTGTGGTGGGTTAATCATAAGCAGATAATAAAGACTATTGACACGCCCATCACTGAAACACATAATTTCGGTGGGGCGTTTTGTATTTTAAAAGTTTCAGTTATCAGTTCTCGGATTTCAGTGTTTTTTCAAAGATCCCTGCGGATGCATCAGAAACCTTTTTAACCCGATAACTGACAACTGATAACCGAAAACTATTATAGTAAAATCCATAATCACTTGGACACAACGGTAGGTTCAGTTCCTAACCGAACCTATGTAAAATCGTGCGGTTAGAAACCGCACCTACCAGGGAGTGTAAACATATTTTGGATTTCACTATAAACGAGGAAATTTCACATGTTTGAAGAGGTATCACCGCAATTTACTTTTGCTGAGAAGGAGAAACAGACCCTTGAATTCTGGCGTGAAAACGACATCTTTCAGAAAAGTATGGAGATGTACAAGGACGCGCCGCCCTTTGTTTTTCTTGAGGGACCACCGTTTGCAAATGCACCACCCGGTGTGCATCACGTCCTTGCACGCATCATGAAAGATGCCGTTTGCCGATATAAGACAATGACGGGACATTACGTCCACAGAAAGGCGGGGTGGGACACACACGGACTTCCCGTTGAATACCAAGTCGAAAAGCAACTCAATATTACCAATAAGGCGGAGCTGGAGGCTTACGGTGTTCAGAATTTTATTGAAAAGTGCAAAGAAAATGTATTCCAATATGAACAAGATTGGCGGCAGATGACGGAACGTATCGGGTTCTGGGTGAACTTAGATGAGGCGTATATCACGTTGTCAAACGATTATATTGAGAGCGTCTGGTGGGTGTTGCGGCAAGCGTGGGATAAAGGATTGTTATATCAAGGACATAAGGTACAACCCTATTGTTATCGGTGTGGCACAACCTTGGCAAGCCACGAAGTCGCGCTCGGTTACCAAGAGGTGGCTGACCCATCCATCTTTGTACGATTTCCACTCAAAAACAGAGAAAATACTTATTTGCTTGTTTGGACAACCACACCGTGGACGTTGCCCTCCAACGTTGCTGTGGCTGTCGGTGAAGATTATGATTACGTTAACGTTGAACACAATGGACAAAACCTGATTCTTGCGAAAGAGTGTATATCGAATTTATTCGGTGATGAACTCACCCCCGATGATAAGGGAGGCATTGAGGGGTTGAAAATCGTTGAAAACTATAAGGGCAGTGACCTCTGCGATTGGGAATACGAACCGCTTTTTGACAGTGGACAACATGCAGAAAGATCGCATTATGTCGTCCCTGGTGATTTTGTGACGACAACAGAAGGAAGCGGTTTGGTGCATATTGCGCCCGCTTTCGGACAAGACGACTACGATATTGGGCAGAAACATAATCTACCGTTCGTGCAGTTGGTGGGTGCCGATGGCAAGTTTGTCCCTGAAGTTAAAGATGTGTGGGCAGGTGAATACGTCAAAGATGCCGACCCGAAAATCATTGAGAACTTGAACGAACGCGGGTTGTTGTTCAAGGCTGCTGAGTATACACACCAATATCCGTTCTGTTGGCGATGCGATAACCCACTACTCTATTATGCGCGCGAATCGTGGTTTATCCGCACAACCGCCATCAGAGACCAGATGCTTGAACATAATAAAGAGATTAACTGGTACCCTGAGCATATCAAAGATGGACGGTTCGGGAATTGGTTAGAAAATAATATTGACTGGGGATTAAGTCGTGAACGTTATTGGGGAACACCATTACCTATCTGGATATGTGACGACTGTGGACATCAGCACTGCATCGGTAGCATTGCCGAATTGAAGGAACTCGGCACCAATGTGCCAAACGATATTGAATTGCACCGTCCATACATGGATGACGTTGTGCTTGCCTGTGAGAAATGCAGCGGCATAATGCATCGCGTGCAAGATGTGATTGACTGCTGGTTTGACTCAGGCTGTGCACACACTGCACAATGGCATTATCCCTTTGAAAACAAAGAACTTTTTGAACAAGCTTATCCGGCAGATTTCATTTCTGAGGCAATTGACCAGACCCGCGGGTGGTTTTACAGTCTTTTAGCGACTGGCACACTCCTCTACGACAAACCCGCCTACAAAAACTGCCTCTGTCTTGAGTTGATTCTTGCTTCCGATGGGCAAAAGATGAGTAAAAGTCGCGGCAACACAGTTGACCCGTGGACGATTTTAAACAAGCAGGGGGCAGATGCAATGCGGTGGTATATGTTCACAGCATCACCGCCTTGGGCTCAACGAACATTTAAACTTGAAGGTGTTGACGAAGCATTAAAGAAATTCATGGGAACGCTTCAAAATGTTTATAGTTTTTTCGTGATGTATGCTAACTTAGAACAGGTTGATGTCTTGGAAGATGCACCACCGGTTGCGGAACGTGCTATCGTAGATAGATGGATTCTGTCCCGCCTGCATACCTTGATTAACAAGGTGCGCGATGATATGGAGAGTTACCATCTCACAAATGCACCGCGTGCAATTGAGGCGTTTGTAGATGACCTGAGCAATTGGTATGTTCGCCGTTCTCGTGATCGTTTCTGGGGTGCAGAGGCAGGACAGGATAAGCAGGCAGCTTACGCCACGCTTTATGAGGTGCTTGTCACCGTCGCGAAACTCGCCGCGCCATTTATTCCTTTTTTGGCAGATGAACTCTATCGGAACTTAGTCGGCTCACTTGCTCCCGATGCACCGCTGAGCGTTCACCTGGCTAAATACCCGACTGCAGATGATACACAGATAAATGCTGAATTAGAAAACGACATGGCTTTCACACGCGAAGTAATAAGTATGGGGCATGCCGCTCGGAATCGCTCTGGTATTAAGACGCGCCAACCACTTGCTGAAATCACGCTTGGTGGACTATCTGATGCAGAAAAAGAGACCATCAATCGGCTATCATCCTTTGTTCACGATGAATTGAATGTTAAGAAAATTGTCTTTACAGAGGAATTGGGCGCGTTTGCACAGGTTACGCTCAAACCGAACTTCAAGGTACTGGGACCGAAGTACGGCAAAGGTGTGCAGGAAATCGCAAAGGCACTCGCTACTGCAGATGCTACGCAGTTGAAAGCAGAATTGGAAGCAGATGGAAGCCTACAGGTTGAAGCAGCAGGTGAGACATGGACGCTTGATCAATCAGAAATTGACGTGCAAACACAAAATCGGGAAGGCTTTTTTGTGGAGGTGGACGCGAAGAAATTTGTCGCATTGTCAACGGAGTTGACGCATGAATTAATGCTTGAAGGGATGGCACGCGAACTTGTCAACAAAATCCAGAATATGCGAAAGGATGCCGATTTTAATGTGTCTGATAGAATTAAACTCAGTGTGAACACATCATCTGCACTTGTGACAGAAACGTTCGAAACACATCGGGATTATATCCTTACGGAGACGTTGACGACTGAGGTTGTTGAATCTCCAAGTGAAAAGGCATTTAGTCTTGACCAAAAACTCAACGGTGAACCTGCAACGCTTAGCGTTGAGCAGGTTTAGAATTGCATTATATGTAGTTGCTGAAATAACGACTTTTTACCCCCCTAACTCCCATTATCAAGGGGGAATGCGTAAATCCTGGTAGATTAAAAAAAAGAGGGTGGGAGGCTGTTGGTAGAGAAAAATCTACATGGGCAGGAAAATAACTCCAAATATGAACGTAGAGAAAAACAAATGCCCAAGTTTTTGCTATTTTCGTGATAAAATTCGAGAACTGATATGAGTCCTTCCATTGAACCCCAATTTGTTGGAAATCAAGGAGAATATTATGAATCAAAACGATTTGAAAATTGCATTTATTGGTGTTGGTGGTATTGCAGGAAGCTACCGCGGAAGTTTAAAACGATTACAACGTCCGATTGCAGCCGTATGTGATATAAATGCAGATCGCGCAGCAGCTATTGCCGCCGAAGAAAACGCCACAGCATACACAGACCATCAAGAAATGTTACAGAAAGAAAATCCAGACGTAGTCTTTACCTGTATCCCACCAGGAGCACATACGACACAAGTTGCTGATGCTGCAAAATCTGGTGCTGCGGTTTTTGTTGCGAAACCTGTTGCACAAGATTTGGATACTGCTCAAATTGCTTGTGATGCGATTAAAAATGCAAGCGTTATTAACCAAGTTGGTTATATGGCACGGTATAGCGACATCACTGATAAAGCGAAGGAATTGGTAGGCGATCAGAAACTGACCATGGGAATCGGAAGATTTTTAGCGAGAATGGGAGCGTCCCATCCGTGGTGGGGTAAATTTGAAGTGTCCCGTGGACAAATGGTTGAGCAGACTACACACGTCTTTGACTTGATCCGCTATTTCCTCGGCGATGTTGAGTGTGTTCACGCTTACGGTATCAAAGACGTCTCTGCAGATATTGCAGATTTTGAGGAGTGCACCGTTTGCAATCTGAAGTTTGAGAACGGTGCAGTAGGCAGCATTACCAGCACCTGTATTGCTCGCGCGCACGAGAATTTCGCTACCGAATTGGTCGGAGATGACATCTATCTCAAACTTACGCACGATCTCGATTTACGCGGTCAAATCAGAGGCGAAGGAGTTGAATTTACGGGTGCAGAAGCCGGTTATTTCCGACAAGTTGAGCAGTTCATCAAAGCAGTTGAAGCAAACGATCAAGAATTAGTACGTTCATCTTATGCAGATGCATTCAAAACACTTGCTGTTACACTTGCTGCGAATCGATCATTAGAGACAGGACAGGTTGAGGCAGTTGTGGGATAATAAATTTAATGCACAGAAACATAGTTGAAGTGTGACTTTAGCTAAACACTACACCTGCAAGATTCCGTGTTCTACCACAATGACCGATTGCTTGCATCTCGTATAGGACTTCGGTATAGTCGGGGGATTTGCCTTGTAGGTCGAATTCAAGGACACCCCAGGAACATGGTGCATTTGCGATTTTCATGGGTTTATCGGTTTTCTTCAATTACTTTCTTGAAATCCTCAATGAAATGTTCGAATAGTTTTATCTTGTCGCTCTCCTCAAGATATTCTGTCGTTAGTACATAGGTGCCATCAAGATCTGTTTCTACAATGGCGCGTCCTTTCTGTGGCACGTCTGTAATTTTCAAGGTTTCATCCAAGTCAGTCGTGATAAGATAAAATTTGATAGAAGCTGTATTTTCGACCGTTTGCATCTTGAGTCTCCAATAAGCCATATCAATGATTCGGTTTCTCAAATTGACCATGCACGAAATTACAGCAACAACGCGCGAATTTTCAGGGTTATAAATAACAATATCAAAATCAATATATGGAAGAATAGAATTGGACTCTCCATAATCAATTGTCAAGTGCCGTTGTACTTTTTCCAATTCTTCGGACAACGTAGCACTCTCCACTAAATCATAGCATAAAACCAATTTCAACCCTAACTTTTCAATTGAAGGCACGATCATATCAAAGATCCGTTCTCGAAAAGTGTTTCCCTCAGAAGCACGCCAACTGTTTCCGAGTTCTCCTGTCAAAGAAGCATCTAAACCTTCAAAGACAACAGAGTGTTCAAGACCACCGCATAAAACAGATTCTCCATAGTGTTCTATGAGATCATTCATGATATGGCTCGTATAACTAGCCATATCAAAATCAATAACATCCCTCTCAATTAGGATATCTACCAAAGTATCATCATAACCCATTTCATAGAGGGTATCTGTAAGGATATTTTTTCTACCGCTAAGTTCGCCAGGAGATACTGGTGTTGGTGATCCTTTGATAGTTGCTGTTGGTGCTGCTTTAATAGGTTTAGTATCATTTTTCATTTAGGATCCTCCATTATTAAGAAGGTGGTTACGCCCTGCGTCAGAGATTTCCCATACACCGCGCGGAGAATCTTCCTTCATAAAACCTTTATTTATCAATTCTCTACGCATGTCCTGGGTTCTATTATCCCAATAAAACTGCCCATCTGATCGGAGCGATTTATCTATGTCCCGCAGTTCGTTATTTGCCTCCATGAGTTGAAAAACTCCCTGTAGCACTTGCTTAGTTGATGCTGAACCTCCAAGTTCTACTAAAACTCTCAGAATTGGTAGACCGTAACGTTGCCGAGGTAAAGGAGTCTCAGGTGCTCGGGGTTGAAATGCCTCTCGTGCATTTGCTTTTGCTTTCCCTTGTTCAACGTTGGATTTAGAAAGGTACTTTTGAAAATCAGATACGGCTTCCTGCTGCACCTCAAGATCAATAGAACAGAAAATTCTATCTTCCCATGGGATTACCCTTCTTTCAGATGTACTTGTTCGGTCAGGAAGATAAAAATCCCATATTTTCCCGTTGGTTATAACGGCTATTTCTACTCCAGCTAAAAAAGCATACTGGCAAATTTGCTCTTGATGTTTTTCAATCCCTATCCCCCAACGTTTACACTCAATGAATACTAAAGAAGTATCACCTTGTCGTAAGGCATAGTCGACTTTTCCTCCGTTGACCCTTTCTTCCGGGTAAACTTCTAAAGTATGCAAATTGCTGTCGTGCCAATCCAAAGATCTTAGGATAGGAATTACAATATACTGTTTAGTCGCAGTCTCATCAAACTCATGTTTTTCAATAGTTTCTCTGCACTGTACAATATCAGAAATAACCTGTGTCAACATTTGATTACTCACTATGAATGATTAAAATTGTCAATCTATAAACAAACTTTGAGTAAAAGGATAAATTAAATGAGTCGATTTTTCGTGTCAGGACGGTCAATATGTCTGTCAACATCATGTTCATCGTAAACATCAAAAACTGATTGGCAAAATGCGATCATCTTTTCGTCTTGGTTTTTCAATGCGGTCTGATACATCCTGATGAAATACCTTTTACCTGCTTCTGTTTGGGAATAGTTACTTTTGCGTAAGTTATGTTCGTAACAGAGAGTTTGTCCGTTCTCAATTGTATTTGTGCCACCCTTATCTTTTGGTTTAATATGGTCAGCAGCAAGTTCAACTCCGTCTTCTTTTCCACGTCCACAGACAACACAACGGTGGCCATCTCGTTCAAAAATTGATTCTCTATCTCGCGGAGAAAACTCAAATAACACAACCTCGTGTACGTAACTTGGATCGTACTCGTAAACACCTTTCCTGATCTTTTTCAACTTTCCTTCTTGATGCAGCTGTCTGATGGTTCGCCACGGATCTCTCGGAGGATTACCATGTTCCTTTTCGTACTGCTCTGTTACCCAATCAACTACAGGACCGTGAGGGAGTTCTTTATTTGGATGATTCTTGAAATATTCCAATACAAGTTCACGAATCGTTTTTGCCATCCAGTTTACCCTCTTCTTCAAAAAGACTTAATTGTTTCGTAGCTTCATCTAAACGCTCTTTAGCAAGTTCACAGTATCCCTTATCAACCTCAATTCCAATACCGTTCCTTTTGTTCAAATGTGCAGCAACTAACGTTGTGCCACTTCCCATAAACGGATCAAGGACTGTATCACCAACGTAACTAAAAAGCTTGATACATCGACGCGGAAGTTCAATTGGAAATGGCGCGGGGTGCCCAATTCGTTTTTTGCTTTCACCAGGGAAAGTCCAAAGACCGTTTGTCCATTCCATAAATTCTTCTTTGTTCATATCCGATTCTCCACTACCGCTTGTTTTCTTCCATTGATCTTTGTAAAGAACGACTATTAACTCAACAGGTGCAATGACATAAGGCGCGGATGCCTTTAACCACGACCCCCAAGCGGTTCTTCTTGAGATATTACCTTCGTTCCAAACAATCGTAGAGTGGTATTGAAATCCGAGCGCGGTTGCTAACTTTGTTAAATCTGCACCGACGTGTTGTTGCCCACCTTTATTCTTGTCTAACGGGATATTAAGACAGAAACGGCCATCAGGTTTAAGCCATTGCAAGCATCGGGAAAACCAATCTTTGGAAAAAGTGAGATAGTCCGCATAGGAGAGCGCATCGTCATTTGAGTTATATTTTATATCAACGTTGTAAGGAGGTGATGTGACAATGAGATCAATGCTTTCTTTTTCAATAGCATTAGTCATCAGTACATCTTCGTTAATTATTGCAAGTTGTTCGTTGCCAAAATACACATTTTTCTCCTGTGTTCAATGTGTTTTAATCGATTTTTTCTGTTCCTGCAACATTGCTGCAATATCTTCGGGTAGCTTAATGTCATTTTTCTTCTCGAAATCAGTGACGTTTTCATAGTCATTTCGAAAAGAAGCAATGATGTCCACGTCGTTGTCTCTTGCAAAAGTTAGATCAGATTTGGCCTTTTCCCATTCTTTTAGATGTAGCCATGCTTCACCCCGATTGCAGTATGCCTCAGCTGCATCGGATTTAATCTTAAGGACAGAATTATAATCTTGTATTGCCTTCTCATATTCACCTTTAGCAGCATAGGCTACTCCTCGGTTTAAGTGAGCGTTAACATAGTTTGGGTTCAATTTGATCGCTATATTATAGTCTTGTATTGCTTTGTCATGTCTACCTTTAGCAGCGTAGGAAACTCCTCGATTCGAATATGCATTAGCATAGTCTGGATTAAGTTCGATCGTTGCAGTATAGTCTTGTATTGCCTTATCATGATCACCTTTTATATCGTAAATCATTCCACGATTGTTAAATGCTTCAGCAAAGTCCGGTTTGAGTTTGATCGCCATATTATAGTTTGGCAGTTCTCGGTCACGATCACCTTTTTCTCTATAGGCTATGCCTAGAGCGTAATAGGCTTCAGCAAAGTCCAGTTTAAGTTTGATTGCCATGTTATGATTTTCAATGGCCTTATCATATTCACCGTTTTTCTCGTAAGCAACACCAAGGTTGTAATACACCTCATCATAATCAGGTTTCAGCGCTAAAACTGCCTTAAAATCTGCAATAGCCTTGTTGAATTCGCCCTTGTCAACGAAAGCCCCACCACGATTCCTGTATCCCTCTGTATAATTAGGTGCCAGTTCTATCACCCTGTTAAAGTCTTTAATGGCGTTATCAATCTCTGCCTTTTTGTGATAGGCTAAACCGCGATTGTTATGAGCAAAAACAAGTACAGGGTTAAGTTCTAAAGATTTACTATAATGCTCAATGGATTTTTCATACCAATTGTACTTTTCTATCTGATTCTCTGCTACATCTCCCCTATTCTGACAGGTCATCCCTTTATAGAATTCAGTGTAATCACTGCTATGGATGCGTCGATTTTCAATAAAACCGTGGAGGTCGTTGTAAATGGTTTTGGTAGATATATCATGATGCTTTTGCAAATAGTTTAACATGTGTGTTTTTAGATCTTCCGGGATACGGATTACTTTGTATTGTGTAGGATCAATAAAACCTATTCCAGACCGAACAAATATACTATTTTGGGATGTAACGCGATTGATAATTTTAGTTGGTTTTATGACCTCGTAGGCTTCTGACTGGTTTTCAAGTAAAATAATCCTACCAGGTTTACCGTGAGATCCGTCACAAGCAAAGAAAAGTGCTACGAGATAATCAGTAGTGAAGTCAATCAGGTTAGTTTTACCTCCGTGATGTTGAAGCTCGGTTAGTATTTCAAAATCACTGACTGTTTTTTCAAGATACTCCTTTGCTTCATTCAGAATTTCTTGCTGGACAACCGTAATATCAAAGGAATCCGCCTCAATTTCTTCCTCGTATTCTCGGTAGAGATTTGAGGAAACTTTCAGATGACATTCGGGTTCACCCCGATAGATGTAGGCTCCATCAGCAGACTTTTTCACTATTTCTTGAATCTTTTCTAAAACTTTGTTTAGTTCATTTTGAGAATCGGATTTGTCGTTCATAGATTCATCGCGAAATGCAGCCTCATCTTCGGCAACGGTTTCATCTTCCGTCTGATTTTCGTAATAATCAATGACTTTCTGCACACGTTCCTCATCCCAGCCAGGGGGAAATTTATTCTGTTTCATCGTCTGCCTCTCCGTCGTTGCCGTCGTCGGTAAGCTGTTAAGGGTTTTCCTTTTAAGTCGTAAGCCGTAATTACAAAAACACTATCGGGTTGGGGATCGCGAAGATAAATGACTCGTAAATAGCGTCCTGCTCGTGTTTGACCAATTGCAACTCTTGAGTTATTATTTCCTGCCCTATCCTCACCAGGATTCAGTAAAACATCTTCAACCTCATCCTCATTAACACCATGCTTATAAATATGAGGCAAGCCAGTTTCTCGATCGGTGTTAAAGCGGATGTTCATTTACTGTTCCTTGAATTAGTGTCCGTGCTTCATTTCTTTTGCACAGAAGCATAAAATAAGTATAGCATAACACACACTGCATCGCAAATTGTTTCTAATGAAGTTTAAATAAATATTTCGGTAATTGGCAAGGTTAGGAAACCTTGCCAGCAGCAGGTTTACATCTCTGCTGGCGAGGTTTCCTAACCTCGCTAAATTACCCAATTTATTTTTTAATCTTCATATAAAACAAAACGGACACAAAAATGCAAAAATGTGCTATACTGCAACAAACCGAATTCTGAACATTCAACACGGAGGTAATCAACTATGTTTCCAACAATTGCAGCACAAACATCTATCCAAACACCACCGACATGGGCGGTGCTTGAACGTGAACTGATTGACAAAATCAACGACGCGGCACCACAGGTTTTGAAAAAATACACCCGTCCAGATGGGACGTTATTCTGGCCGAATCACCCAGAATTTCAAAGCTTTGATGGATTAGACGATGCTTATGAGAGTTTCCATAACTGGCCGCTATTCTACATGCTCGGTGGAGATGCGCAGTTCTTGGTAGATGCGCAAAACGAATTTGAAGTTATCACGATAGACATGGCGCGATATGGCTCAGGACACGACTATCCGATGGTCTTTAAGGAGTATCAACCGGGATACGACTGGTTTCACCAAAGCGAAGGAAACTATCTGTTTTACATGCTGTGCATGGCGGATCCGTCACATACAGAGAACATTGAGCGTGCTAAACGGTTCGCAGGTTTCTTTATGAACGAAGACCCTGATGCACAGAATTATGACCTTGAACACAAAATCATCAAGTGTGTGATGAACGGCAGTAAAGGCCCGGCCTTTTGGATACTGGAAAGAGAATCTTTTTATCCCTCAATGGGTTACAATTTGCCGTTTATTGATGTTCCCGGCTGCACAAGTCGTGATGTGATGCTGGAAAGCGAAGAATTGCGCGATCGGATGGGACGGGTCATCTATGAACGTCAAGGAAAAGGGGACGCAGTCGGCAATCTCGCTGCAACGACCCTTGCTACCAATGCTTATATGTTTACAGGTGATGAAAAATATCAAGCATGGGTTCAGGAATATGTTGATGCATGGATTAGTCGTACAGAAGAAAACGACGGGATCGTGCCTGATAACGTTGGGCTTTCAGGCGTAATCGGTGAACACATGGAAGGTAAGTGGTATGGTTCTCGCTATGGATGGAGTTGGCCCCACGGCTGGCATAGCGTTGGGCAAGCAGTGAGTGTTGCTGGACAGAACGCTGTACTCCTTCACAGAGATTTAACTTATATGGACTTCCCGCGTTCCCAGATTGATGTGCTAATACAGCAAGGTATAGAACACAACGATCAACTCTATGTGCCGCAGAAGTATGGTGATCCTGGAATTGCTAACTATACACTCGGTCCGTGGATGCAGTATCCAATAAAAAATGAGGATGATACCACGTTACAGATTGATGGCTGGTTTGAATTCGCGCCGATGCATCCGTCTGATGTGGCACATCTTTGGGCAATGTCAATGGATGATGTTGACCAACGTCGTGCGGTGCAGATTGCTAAAAAGACAGGATCGAAATTTGACATTAACGCATGGCATCACACGAAAGACCAAGGTGGACGTGATGGTGGTTGGCTGGCATATATGCGAGGGGATTTTCCTGAATATCCAGAATCTATCCTCAATCATAACCTATCGCAAGTTCAACAACGACTCAACTTCATGGAAAATGATGAAGAAGATCCGGCAGGATACGGAGACGCATATTTCCAGAGACGTAACCCCGTTACCTGTGAAGGATTGGTTGAACTCACATGTGGTGGTCCGTTGCCACACTATAATGGCGGATTGCTTGTGACACGGGTACGGCACTTTGATCCACAAGAGAAACGGCCGGGACTTCCAGCGGATGTTGCTGCATTGGTTTCTAAACTGACTGCCGACACGACTGAACTGGAATTGGTTAATCTAAATGCCACTGAAGCACGTGATGTAATTGTCCAAGCGGGATCAATGGGTGAACACAATTTCACAACTGTACGCGCCAAAGAGGGTAACGGTGAGAACGCCGTTTCTGTCAACGGTACGTATCTGCAAGTTCACCTGCCGCCGAATACGCATATTGCGTTAGCGGTAGGAATGGAACGTTTTGTTAATGCGCCATCGTATAGACATCCGTGGTAAGAGAACAACTATCAATTATTTGGAAAATGTGAATGTGATAGACGTTTTCTAAACCCAATTAATTCTTGTAGGAGGGGTTTTCAACCCCGATTTGCGCACAGGCCAACAAGTACAATTAGGAGACACAAATTATGGCAACAGAGAGATTTTTAACAGCAGAACAGAGTGTTCAACATCTTCTGAAAACAACGCCATCGCTTTACTTCAACGGTACTACCAAAACAGAGTGGCAAGAATGGCGGCGGAAATTCAGACGTAACATTACTCGTTATTTAGGCCCAAAACCTGAACCGGTGCCGTTGGCAATCCAAACCTTAGAGCAGGTCCAACAAGATGGATACACAAGAGAAAAGATTATCTTCAATTCAGATGCATTCTCGTCAATTCCAGCATACATTCTAATTCCCGACAGTGCAAACGCTGACAATCCTGCACCTGCGGTACTATGCGCGCATGGGCACGGTGTCGGTAAAGATGGGGCAGTCGGCATTGTGGAGGACTATCAGAAACAGTATGCTGTAGAACTTGCAAAACGCGGGTTTGTTACGCTTGCACCAGATTGGCGGTGCTTCGGTGAACGTAAAGACAGGGATGAATGGGTGCGCCGCCCAGGCAGAGATGGATGTAACGCTGCCTATTTCGCGCTCGGATATTTCGGTTATCAGCTGCTCCAACTCAACATTTCGGATGGGCAACGGTGCTTGGACTATCTGTTGTCTCGCCCTGAAGTGGATGGTGGCCGGTTGGGATGTATGGGATGTTCATTTGGTGGCACAATGACGACCTATATTTCTGCTTTTGATAGACGAATTAAGGCGGCTGTTATTATTTGTTATCTCAGCACCTTGATAGATGCGTTAGGCGACCGTGGGCGTGGGAACACATGTGGCTCGCAATTTATGTTTGGGCTACGCGCAGCTGGTGATATTGCAGACGTGGCAGGGCTGATCGCACCGCGTTCGTGTATGGTACAAATCGGTTCTGACGACCGATGCTTTATTGAGTCTGATGCTTTAGCGGCGTTTGGACATCTTGAAAAGATATACACCGCATGCGGAAAGCGCGATCGGTTAGTGTTGGATCATTTTCAAGGCGAGCATGAGATTGATTTGGAGTCTGGGATTGCGTTTTTGGAGAAGCAATTATAAGGTGTCAGTGCCATGATTGAAGCATACCTTGAACTAAACAGCAACCCCCCGCTGCTGTCTTTCTCTATCCTCTGAAGGAATAATCCGAATCTCAATATCGCAATTTATAGTAAAATCCGAATGCGGAAAATCTCGGCTTCTAACTGCGCTGTTAGGAGTTCTTTCGCCGAGACTTCATCAGAAAAACCAAATCCTTAAATATATTCCCGCTGCCTTCTTCAACTTTAATGTTACTGCTCATAATTCCCTCTCCATTTCATGAGCTTGTTTTAATCTTCGTTTAATCAAGCCAATATCAATAATCTTGACAAATCTATGACACCATGATATACTTAAAATTGATGAATTTTATGGGCAAGGAGATGTGATGTCAAAAAAAAATAATGTCTTGTTAACGCTAAGCCAAATCGCTATCGGTGGTGTGATAACGGTTGCTGGCAGTTTAATATATTTTCTAATTTTCAAGAAATTTCTTTGGCAAATGCTCATTGATGACCGAATAATGCACGGGTTTTGGGTCGGACTGTTTTTATTAATATCAATAGGAGGCACTTACGGTTTAATCGTAGTAGGAGTAAGTGAAGGAATTAGATATGTTGGACGGAAATTCGGAGTTGATATTCCTTTCAAACCAGTGTGCTCAGGTGCTTTTTTGGGGGCACCCGCAATCGTTGGCCCACTTGAGTTACTGAATTTACTATCGGATATTGCTGGAATACAAAATATTATTTTTGTCTTAATTTTTCCGATATTTAAAGCCCTTGTCTTCCTTTTGTCTTTACCTGTTCAAGCTTGGTTGATGCTTCGGTTGCCAATTGAAATTTTATATGTTATAGCGATACCTATTGGTGCGATTTTGGGGTACCGGTTAGCGAACATAGAAGCGACAGAAGTTAACGTCCAAGAAACGTAAAAGATTATACGTACTCGTTTCCGATTGGTTCATTTTTAGTGTCATGAAGGTTTTGTCATTAAATGAAGGATAGCAGTGTGAATTGCGCGACTTCACGCGCGTGCCGGAGGTATCGTTAGACACATGCAGTATGATAAACCCAAGGACGAATGTGGCGTATTCGGTGTTTTTGGACATCCAAGAGCGGTAGAATTAACCTATTTAGGGTTGCGCGCGCTTCAGCACCGAGGCCAGGAGAGCAGCGGAATTGTCGCGTCTGATGGTGAGAAATTATCCAGTCATCATGGGATGGGACTTGTAGATTCTGTGTTCAATACCGATATTTTAGCGAAACTTACAGGACATATTGCTATTGGACATAATCGATATTCAACAGCAGGTGAAAGCACACTTGAAAATGCTCAACCTTTGGTGCGTAATTATAAGCAGGGACAGCTTGCGCTTGGACATAACGGCAACTTAGTCAATGCACCTCACATCCAGGATCATCTTGAAAATATTGGGTCAATTTTTAGTACAAGTTTGGATACGGAAGTTGTCTTCCATCTCATAGCACATTCCCGCCAAAACAGTTTAGAAGATAGAATTTTTGATGCGTTTCGGGCTGTTGAGGGTGCGTATTCGTTCATTGTCATGGACAAGACAACCCTGATGGGCGCGCGTGATCCGTATGGGTTCCGCCCTCTATGGATCGGTAAATTAGGTGAAGCTTATGTGTTAGCTTCTGAAACTTGTGCCCTTGACGTTGTTGAAGCAAAACCGATACGTGAAGTTGAACCCGGCGAATTGGTCACTTTGCGTTCAAAACATCTCGGTATAGAATCTTTCCGTTTTTCTCCACAACAACCGAAACTATCTCAGTGCATCTTTGAACATATCTACCTTGCTCGTCCAGACGGCATGATGTTTGGACAAGGTGTGAACAGCACACGGCGTGAGTTCGGTAAGCAGCTTGCACGTGAACACCCCGTCAAAGCTGATGTCGTTATTCCCGTTCCCGATTCAGCTACGATAGCAGCTCTTGGTTATGCCCAGGAATCTGGCATCCCTTTTGATCTGGGATTATCAAGGAATGCCTTCGTAGGACGTTCATTCATGAATCCTACACAAAATATCCGTGAACTCATGGTAAAAGTGAAGCAGAATCCGATTCGGGAAGTTCTCAAAGGAAAACGGGTTGTAATGGTTGATGATTCTATCATGCGTGGCACAAATAGTCGCAAACTCGTCAAAATTGTACGTCAAGGTGGCGCAACGGCGGTACATGTCCGTATTGCATCACCCCCCAATAAATATCCATGTTTTTATGGTGTTGATACCCCTACCCGATCAGAACTGATAGCAAGTAAACATTCTACTGAAGAAATCCGTAAATATATTCGTGCTGATAGCTTAGGATATGTCAGTATTGAAGGTATGCTAAAAGCAGTGAAAGCACCCGATAATTTTTGCACTGCATGTTTTGATGGGAATTATCCTATTACCTTGCATGAAAGGATTCCGCGCCAATTGCCATTAATCGGAGATTAACTTTTTATCAATATGCCTGGAAGTTGTGACTGCGATGCAAGAAGACTAACTGAAAACAGATAACGTAGAAAAACAGAGCTGTTTCTACTTTGGACATAAGGAATGCTATGGTATTTATTTCCCCACCACACGTACCACCAGACCAAAATACGAAAAAGAATTCCCCGAGAAAAACGCTGCAAGACCGCCGCAATTTAATACGGACAAGAAATAGAATGGGAGTAGGGCGAGTAATGAGAACTTCGCTCGGTACATCACAAGGTATGTCCACGTTGAAAATTGTCCTAAAGTGCTCTGTTCTCGGTATGGTTCTGCATTGGTTGCTGCCTACCGTCCTTCTGAAGATGAACCCTGATATGCTAAAGGAAGAAGCGCAGTACTTTGGAACGCTTGGGGCTATAGTGATAACCGGTTTCTTTTTAATAGTGAGTCTTTTGAAAGGACTAATGCTACGCAGCAGATCAAATCAAAAGCAATCAGAATCGCGTCATCAAGATACCTAACTTTAAAAAAAGACGATAAAGAGGTTGTTAGCTCAGGTAATTTCGTAGTTCTTTCGTAAGCATAGAATGTTAAATTAGAGTTTATGCAGTATCCCTATAAAAACTGCATAAAGGAGGAAAAATGAAGGGTAGACCCAAAAAAGACCCGGAAATTCTGAAAATCTTTGCAGAGAATCTCAGCAGATTTCTTCGCAAACCACAGCACACACAAGAATCGATTGCTACGGCACTCGGCGTTTCAAAACAATCTGTTTCGAACTGGAGCAGAGGTAAAAATTTTCCATCATACGAAAATACCTACTGCCTCGCCGACCACCTTGGCGTAGTAGTAAGTGAATTAACAGACGAAAGCTTAGGAAATAAGGAGAATAGGGGGGCAGATAAAAAATCGTTGACTTATGCCGATGCGGGTGTTTCATTTGAAGCTGAATCCAAGGCTATGCAACGAATAAAGGGAATCATGGAAACTACCTATCGATCCGAAGTTCTGAGCAATGTAGGAAGTTTCGGTGGCTTATTCGCACTCGGTACATATAAAAAACCTGTTCTTGTTTCAAGCACGGACAGTGTTGGCACAAAGTTGAAGGTAGCCTTCCGAGCTGCCAAACACGATACAGTAGGATATGATATTGTTACACATTGCGGCAATGATATAGTTGTACAGGGTGCCGAGCCACTTTTCTTTTTAGATTACATCGGCATCGGAAAACTGGAACCGTTGGTATTTGAACAGATTATAATAGGCCTTGCATCAGGATGCCGCGAGATTGGTTGTGCTTTAATCGGTGGGGAAACAGCTGAACTCCCCGGTTTCTATTCACTTAGTGAATACGACTTGGTTGGAACAATCGTAGGGGTAGTGGAAAGAGATACTTTGATTACAGGTGAGAATATCGCTCCTGGTGATAAGTTAATTGGTTTAGGGGCAACGGGGTTACATACAAATGGGTATTCACTTGCACGGCGCATTTTATTTGACCGTTGTAACTACAATGTGGATACTTATCTGCCGGAACTTTCATCAACAGTTGGTGAAGAGCTGCTCAAAACCCACAAAAGTTATGTCAAATCCATCTTGAAACTCCGCGAGGTGTGTGAAATCAAAGGCATTGCGCATATCACAGGAGGCGGATTGCCCGGAAACCTCAAGCGGATCCTACCTGAAGGGTGTCGTGCAGTAATTCAAAAGCAAAGTTGGGAAGTACCACCAATTTTCAAGCTCCTCCAACAAGAAGGAAATGTGGAAGAAATGGAAATGTATAGAGTTTTCAATATGGGAGTTGGAATGGTCTTGGTTCTTGCCCCTGATTCAGTTGCAGCGGCTTCGGAATTGCTAAACGCATCAGGTGAGTCAGCGTTTCTGTTAGGGGCTGTGGTTTCAGGTGACAAAGGAGTAGAGTTGTGTCCGCATCATTCTTAAATAAAGACTCGCTGCAAGAACTAACAAACCTCTTTGAAAAAGCACCGTTGCCTGTGGTTATGCGAGCATTTGAGCAGGTGGATGATACAGAGATCGCTGCATTTTTGTTACTATTAGATGTAGCAGCTGGCAAAGTTCCATCAGAGAGTTCCGATGAGATACGCAGGACATTAGCGCGCGCTGAAGATGATATACCTAAAGAAGAAACAAAAAGAACACTTACCGCTTATGCGCAGCAGATCTTTGCGCAATTTCCGATTCAAAGGCAGATTCGCATAGCAGAGCACTTGGCAACTACAGAGATGATTGATACCTCACAAGCAGAACAAGTTTGGGAGAGCCTTATTGAGAAAATAAACGAAGTGCTGCAAAGTACACTATTTTTTGGCGACGGAGCGAAAAACCTCGCGAAATTCCTTGCACAAGTTGATATTGAGCGGCAGAATCAACTGATGCAGGCATTAGAAAAAGATCAACCTGAGTTAGCAAACACTGTTGTTGATCGTTTGTTTACCTTTGAAGACCTTGTTGATGTACCTGACGAGGCGATTTTGACACTCCTGCAAGTTTTAGAACCAAACACCTTAGCCCTTGCTCTGCACGAGGCATCCCCCGCAATTCAGGATAAATTCTTTGAAAATATGTCACATGAGCAAGCGGAAACTCTTGGCGAAGAAAGTGCACAGCTCACTTTTGAGCAAAAGCAACTAAGCGAGACTGCGCGGCAATCTGTCGTGAATTTGGTTCGCAATTTTGCGGCTAAAGGATTGTTAAAAATACGGTAGATATAGTAGAACCTATAATTAATGGGATACTTCTGTAGCACAAACTAACAGTTTGATGCTCAACACTCCTGTAGGTTCGGTTTCCTAACCGAACATAACGTCCAATTAACTCTAAAGTCTACTATAAAAGAACTTCTATCTATCCGACTGACCTCAAAACTTAATTAGTCGTCCAATGTAAACTCGATCTTAATTTTGACGGTCATTTTAGTCTCTTTGCCTTTTTTCTTTCCCGGAATAAATCTCCACTTTTTCATCGCTTCAACTGCCGCTTCTTCAAAACCGAATCCAATTTCTGTCAAAGCAACAACATTTCGTGGAATCCCATCAGTCCCTACAGTTGCTTGTACTTTGACGATGCCTTCTTTCCCCGCCCGTTTAGCATTTTCAGGATAAATCGGATCCGGCGCTTTTGTCGGCTTAGGATACGATGTGCCTGCTTGTGAGGTATCAATATCATCAGGGAAATCTATAGTTGGACCCTCGGTTGATGTTTCAGTGTTTTTAAAGTCGGGGAGCGGAGGATCCTGGGATGGTTTCTCAAATGTAGGTTTTGTGTCTAGTGGCGTCAGTTGAACCGGCCCCTTCACTCCCGGAATTGGCTTGATTTTTGGTCCCTCGTTGAGGGCAGGTCCTTCAGGGGCAAGATCTGTATCAGACGGAAGCGGTATCTCTAAACCGCCTTCTGTCTGTGGGATATCTGGATTCGTCACCGGTGGTTGTTGTATCGGTGCTTCTATTTCCGGAAGTTTAGGATCAAAGTCCGGACGAGGGGGTGGTTTATTTATAGGGCGTTCCCTTTGGGGCAGCTCTTGAGGGACCAACGCGACCTCAAGGTCTTCAACTTCCGATGTAAGTTGCTGCGTAATATAAAAGAAACCTAATAATAACGCTAAACCTACATGTAACCCTATAGAAAATGTTAAAGCAAGAGAATTGCGCCCGCCTGTTTTCTGCACGGTTATCGGTGGCGGTTTATTCTCTTGTGCGGCGGCAATTCCACCTTTCTGGCTATCATCAATGCTCACTTTCTTCAGTTTCGCATTGATTTTGGGTTTTTTCCGTTCAGCGCGATGCTGTTGTATTTGGTGGACAATATCTGAACTTCTACTCATCTCTTTTCCTCCCAGAAATTATCTCGTGATGTCAATAGCGAGCGTTCAACACACGTACCGGAGTTTATGAGATAGTATCGTAAAAATTTGAAGATTCACTAAAGATAATCACTTGATATCTTGGATTTTCTCTACAGAATATCAATACCTAAAACTTACTTATCTTCTAACTTGAATTCAAAAGGGATCTTGACATCAAATTCAATTTCTACACCACTTTTCTTTGCTGGTATAAACTTAAACCTCTTTAATGCCGCAATTGCTGCTTCCTCAAAACCGAATCCAAGCTTTGTTAGTGCTTTAATATTTTTCGCAACTCCATCTTTTGTAATAGTTGCCAATAAAATTACGGTGCCTTCTTTTTCTGCCCTTCTGGCATTTTTCGGATATTCAGGCTTCCGCGAAATTTTTGTCTTTGGCGGTGTTACACCTGCTTGCGTGGTATCAATTTCGGGAATTATTAAAGATGGCCCTTCAGATGGCTTAGCGGTGTCAAGATCCGCGATGGATGTGTTCTCTTGGGTTGGTCTATCAAATGTAGGTTTTACAACAGGTTGTGTCGGTTGAACCGGTCCCTTCAAACTTCCCGGAATCGCCTTGACTTTTAGTCCCGCGTCAAGGCCAGGTCCTGCGGGAGCAAGATCTGTATCAGACGGAGTCGGCAGCTCGAAATCGCCTGGTGTCCGTCGGATATTTGGATTTGTGACTGGTGTCCGTTGAACCGGTACATCTATTTCCTGAGGCTTAGCATCAAATGTTACACGAGGTCGCGGTTTGATAGTAGAGCGTTCTGTCAGTGGCGGCTCATCAGGGATCAACGCGACCGCAAGGTCTTCAACTTCCGATGCAATTTGATGCTTAATATAAAAGAAACCTAATAATAAAGCTAAACTTACATGTAGTCCTACAGAAAATGTCAAAGCAAGAGAATTGCGCCCACCTGTTTTCTGCACGGTTATCGGCGGCGGTTTATTCTCTTGTGCGGCGGTAATTCCACCTTTCTGGCTTTCATCAATGCTAACTTTCTTCAATTTCGCATTGACTTTGGGTTTTTTCCGTTCAGCTCGACGGTGTTGTATTTGGTGGACAATATCTGAACTTCTACTCATTTCTTTTCCTCCCAGAAATTATCTCGTGATGTCGATAGCGCGCGTTCAACACACGTACCGGAGTTTATGAGATAGTATCGTAAAATTTAAGTTGTCGTTACAACATTAATTTACGCATAAATGGCCTGTTAACATCAATGCAAGTCTTTAATTAACAACTGACTCTTAATCTACACACCTGATCTAAAACAAAATTATAACATATTTAAAAGTATATGTCAACTTTTTTTAAGTTGTAAGTATTTTTTAAGGATTTTCTTCTGTTTGATGGCGAAGTTTGATTATGGATTCCACCAAAACGTCATCTTTGCAACGACTGTAGAATTCTGAAGTCTTGTCTTTGTTGTCTTGTCTGTATTGTATGTTTGGTTGAAAACAAAATAGAAATCGCTGCCTGGTCGATAGATATAATTGATCAGGAAATTGGTAGACACAAGGTCAGTTTCTGTATTCCATTGTGCAAAGAATTTCGCAAATAGGGTTGTAGAAAACGAATAGTTTAACCTGCCTGAGAAGAGGTTGGCATCAAAATCACCTGCTGGCAGGTTGACACGATTAAATTGGTAATCCGCGTGTAGGCTGATTTGCCCACTCGGTTTCAGGCTTCCATCAATATAAAATTTGCGAATTTGTCCGTTATAAAAGTTTCCCAATTCAAATCCGGTTGTCGCGCTGATAACACGGCTATCACTGGTTGAGAATCGCCCGCCGACTATACTGTATTGGTAATCCCCGATTGGGATAACTACATCCTCTCGAATTTCAAAATCTTCGTCAAGCCGTTCAAAAGCACTTCTAACAAACATCATAATTGAGTCGTCTGTGACAAATGATGTCCAATGGGTATAGGAGAAATTCCAACGTTCTAATTCATTTTCTTGATTGAGAATATAGTTTAGCTCTGGCCCTGACCACATTTCGCGAATTCCATATTTTTGTGGTCTGGGTGCCCAACGAAAATCACCTCGCAGTTGCCGTATCCCTGTTTGTTGGACATATCCTACTGCAGGATCAAAATCTTCATCAATATCGGTATAAGATACGCCGGATCGAAAGATGTTGTTTCGCCATTTAGTGCCGAAGTACCATGCGTTATTTTTTCCTGACATATCAGGTACAAAAGTGCGCGCCCACATCCCGCGCACATCAAATCTATCGTTTGGACGAAATTCAAAGTCGAACCCACCTGCGCGGTTATAGTTCCCAATTTCGTCTTTGTTGATAGCCATCACACCGAAGCGCGTTCCTGCTGCAGCATCCTTTGTAATTCGGATGACAGAGTAGTTAGTACGCGGTATGTCAATCGGATCATCTTCTGCGGGTTCGTCATAGAATTCGTCTGTAAGCACATTGAGAACACCGACTCCATAAGACCCGATTTTGCCACTGGCTTTTCCACCGAAAATAATCGGAATGGCGTTTCCCTCGGCTAATCCGATGCGCCGACTGTAGAAAAGTAGCATTGGTGGAGGTCTTCGAAAACTTTGTCTCGGTATTCCGAAATCGAAAAGTCCCGCTCCTTCTAAAAAGAATGGGCGTTTTTCCGGAAAGAAGAGACTAAATCGGGTGAGGTTAACCTGCTCCTGGTCTGCTTCAACTTGTGCAAAGTCAGTATTATAGGTGATGTCCGCAATTAGGTTAGATGTGATGCCGTATTTTGTGTCAAAACCGATTTTAAATTCGCGCGTAGTTTCTTGCTCCGCATCATCATCGTTGACTTGTGTAATACCGGGCAGAAAATACGGAAGAAATTCTATATTCCGTGAAGGGGCAATGCCTTTAAGACCGACAAGTGTGCCAAGATTTGTGGTTCTATATTTTGCCAAGCCGCCATAAGACGCTGACACCGGTATCCATAACGCTTCTTCCTTATACCGTTTATGTTGACGTCCAACGTTAATTCCCCATATAATCTGGTCGCTTTTTTTAAAACGGAGTTGACTAAAGGGTATACTGAGTTCCGTTGTCCAAGATTTGTCGTTAATTTTTGACTTACATGCTACAACAGCATCCCAGTCTTCGTTCCGCGTATCCCCATTATTTGTTATTGCTCTGTCCTGGACTGCGCCTAATGCATTTGCACGAAAGAAAAAACCGCTCCGTTTGTCGTTATACGTATCCAATAAAATAAAAACGTTGTCATTTTCGTGTATGTCGCGTGCGTCTCGCCGCATTTCGTTTGCAACAAGTTTTGACATATCTGAGTCGAAACAGATAAAACCGAAATAGATGTTTTCATCGTCATATAGAATTCGCACCTCCATCGGTTCAGTGCTGACTTCACCCTCATGGGGTTCAATTTGGATGAACCTGTCCATGACTTCAGCTTTTTGCCAATCTGCTTCGGTGAGATCGCCGTCTATCTCAATACTTTCGTAGATGCGATATGCTGTAATCTGGTTAACTGGTGTTTCGGCACTCACACTGAAAACAACGATGGACAAAAATGTAAGGATAAATAAAGAAATTCGGATTTTGGGAAACGATCGGAAAGAAAATAATAGGTAGTGGTCCAAAAGCGTTGCCTCCTTTGCGCCAAAATTAAACATTATAGTGAAATCTATAATTACTTGCACACAATTGTAGCGCAACTTTATGAAGTTTAAATAAATATTTCGGTAATATGGTGAGGTTAGGAAACCTCGCCATATTACCCAAGTTATTTTCATAAAGTTTGTGCTACAGCACAGGCTGGCGGTTTAGGTCCCGCGGACAAAAGTGAGCATATATTTTGGATTTACTATAATATTTTAAAGACGAAAAAGGAGGCTAATTGGATTATACAAATTTTACCGACATGTTAATCAAAATTCTAAGGTCCCGGTCACCGCAAAGAAGGGAACACGCGGCAATTGGGCAATCGGCACCTCTTCTGTAAAGTGCTTACCATAACGAACTTGTAGGATATTTCTACGATTATAAGCGTTCCAAAGTTCGAAACTGAATCCTGCCTTCACTTTGTTCGAACGAATGAAGTACCAATGAACACGTAGATCCAAACGGTGATAGGGTGCTGTGCGTTTTTGGACACCCCATATAGGCAGCCATGTTTCGTTTTTCGTGAACGGATTGGTATACGGTTCCCTGCCTTCCAATGTAGAATAGAGAATACCACTCTTGTATTGCCAATTTGCGCCGAATTCCCACGACTCAAGGGTATAATTCAGATTAACTGCCAAAACGTGGGGCGTGCCAAACATAAAATCTCTCTCTTTTTCCCAGGACGAATCTTGGCGTTTGGAAACGGTGTAGGAATAGGCAACCCACCCTCGGAACGTATCTTCGATTTCATGTTCCAGTGAAACTTCAATGCCCTTTACATTTCCACTCCTCTGATTTTGGTAGCGTCTATCTAAAAGATCAAAGGTAATCATATCGCGAAGGTTTTTGTAATAGCCTGCAACTTCAATTTTGGTTTCTGGCGTTAGCCTTTTTTCCATCGCAACAACATAATGTCTCGCTAAACTTGGTGCAATCTCAGGATTTTCGTCTCCAAGCACAACTTGGTAAAGCCGCGGGTTTTGAACATAATTTCCATACATGAACCGTAAGTCTATCGGTAGAAGTGAGAATCCCACAGTGTTCGTTTGCTCGCTGCCAAGTGTTAAGCCGAGTAACCCGCGTGGTTGCAGCGAGAAGGAGTCAATCAGACTAAAGTAATTTGCGCGCATTCCCATAGTAGCATAAAGGGCAGCGTAGCGAGATGAAACAAGGTCTTGCGTTGCTTGCACATATCCTTCAAGGCGATGCAGGGTTTTAGATGTGACGGTGTGGACTTTCTCACCCTGTGCCTTTAACCTAAAGTCATAGTCCCAATCCCCTTCTTCAAGGGGGCGTGCGCCGATGCTTGTAAGGCTTGAAGGGAGACTTGAGAAATCAAAACCTGCTTCTAATAACGTCTTCGGAAATTTAACCCAGTACTGAAGATCACCACGGAGTGAATAGACACTATCCGTGTTTCCGTAGAAGTATCCTTCACCGTACTTTAGGTCTCTCCGAGAAAATGACCGTGTCAATGATACGACAGACTTAAATGTTTTTTCTTTTTCTGAATAGAGATGAATACCTTGTGAATCGAAAGGGTTTTCCGACTTGAACGGACCGAGTAAATCACTATCAGAGACTTCATCGGGACCGAGGCGAAATTCTGCTGAATCGTCCGCTGCAATGGCGTTAACCACCAACCTGTGACTTTTAGTTAATTGGTAGACAGCCTTACTTTGATAGCTCCAGAAACTTGGGACCTGTGTTACCAAGTCATCTTCAACCTTCACCAAACGCGGTAACAATTCAAAAAGGGTCCCCATATAACTACGTCGACCAAAAGCGTACCAATATCCACGTTTCCCAATATTTCCTTCAAGAAAAGCTTGGGAATACACCAGATTGGAATTGAGTTTACCTCTCAAGGGAGTATCAGTGATACTTCGGGAATAGATGTCAATGACTGCTTGAGAATCGGAACCGAATTCTGCCCCGTACCCGCCTGGGTACACTTCAACATTTTGAATTACCTCTGCATTGACGGTAGAGACGATTCCAAGGAGATGGTATGGATATCCTAAAGGCAGGCGATCGAAATAGTAGAGGTTATCTTCAGGTCCACCGCCACGCACGGAAAGAATGCCGACAAAATCATTTAGAACACCAACGCTTGGGAGTAGGCTTAGAAGGCGCAACGGGTCTCCACCTGTTCCAATGGCATTTCTAAATGAATGCGCTTTGAAAGTATGTCTCGGTTTCTTTTCTATCCGTTCTGTTTTGACTTCTACTGGCGGTAAGGTGATAACATCATCTGATGGTTGGTCCTTTATAGGGTCATCGGTTTGTCCGAAAGAAAAAATTGGCAATAGGAAGATTAAGAGAAGCAATATCAGTTTTAAGGTTCTGGTGATACTCACGACGGCTAAAGCCGTGTGCTTCTTTTAGCACACAACGCTCCTCTGTGATTCCTGTTTCCGTCTCTCGTGCCTCCATCCCAAACTTTCTTGAGGTCTTAGCTGGACTCCACAAGCGTTTATTCTCTCTGTCTATCCGACAGCGAGGTGTTTTAGGTTTATTGCAGCGTTGACATCTCTATCTATAGAAATATCGCACACGCTGCACTGATATATTCTGTCTTTTAGTGTCAAGTCGTCATTTTTGTGTCCACAGTGGCTACAGGTTTTTGACGATGCAAAGAACTGGTCTGCTTCTGTGATAGGTATGCCACGTGCTTCTGCTTTTGTCTTGAGTTTTAGCAGAAACCCGCCTAACGCACTATCTGATAACGCCTTCGCTAACTTCCTATTCTTTAGCATATTGGTAACCTGCAGTGTTTCTATACCGATAACAGAAGCGTTGTTGACAATATCTGTCGTTGCTTTATGGTGTGTATCGTTCCGAATACAAGCAATACGATAGTGGATACGCTCCACAATTCTTTTCTGTTTATACCAGTTATTAGACTTAAACACTTTACGACTTAACTTGCGTTGTTCTCTTGCAAGTTTTCGCTCGTAGCGTTTTAGCGGTCTCGGATTATCGTATTGTGTGCCATCACTCAAGGTGGCTAATGTGTTGATACCGACATCTATACCGATAACAGGGTGTGTTGAGTTATCAACAACTTCGGTGTCCTCTGTGTCTACGGTGATAGAGACAAACCAACGATGGGCTGTCCTTGAGATCGTCACCTTGATAATCTTCCCAATAAAACGTAACTCTTGACGCATCTTTATCCAACCGATTTTGGGTAGTTTTATTTTCTTGCCTTCTACTCTCACGGATTGCTCATCTGTCGTGAAAGCATCTCTAATCCCACGCTTTTTGAACTTCGGAAACTTCGCTCGTTTGGATACCCAATTCGCAATCGCTTTGCCAAGATGATTGATCGCATATAACGCAGCACGTTGATCCATCAATGCTGTCCAATCATAACGCTTTTTCGTCTTGTTGAAATTGACATTTAGCGTTTGCCACGATTGGAAGTTATCTTGATCCAAACCCGCCTTAAAATCTGATAAAGCATGGTTGTAAGTAAAACGGGCATACCCACATTGAGAAGCAAACCAATGACGCTGCTTTATAGTTGGATCTAATGTAATCTTATGTGTTTTATACGGCATATTACTGTTTCCTGATAGGTTTCTGTTTCCCGTTGTTAGCGGTGTGCAGGCACTAACAATACCTGCACTGAAACAGTCCTATAATTATACCATAAAATACATCTAAATGTCAAGCGTTTTTGGACCCAATGCTAAAGCAATGGGATTGTTAGTTAATTCCCTTCATGAAAATAACCATTTAGAATGTTGCCGTAATACCTAAGTATGGGAGAATAGGAAACTGATAAATCGGGTTTTTATCTTTGTAGTCCTCCTCATATTGATAATCAAGGAGGTTTTTACGATTATAGGCGTTAAGTAGTTCTAAAAAGAAACCCAATTTCCAACTATTAAAACGGAAAACCTTACTTACGCGTAGGTCTAATCTGTGATATGGAGGTAATCTTTCTGAGTTCTTTTCACCATAAATTGGCAAGTAGATGAGTTTTCCGTTCCTAGGATCGGGTATGCGTGTAGCGTCTACAACAGGTGTATATGGGTTACCTGTTCGGTACTGCCATTTTGCTCCGAACTCCCAGGTAGGCGTAAGGTTATAACTTGCTGCGAGGGTAGCGACATGTGTTTGGTCGAAAGAATAGTAGCGATACGGCTCACCTAAACGGTCACGCCGTTTTGAGAGTGCGTACGCGTAAGAAACCCAGCCAAAAAACCGATCGCCGCTTTGGTGTCGAAGAAATAGCTCCGTGCCTTGCGCATAACCGACACCTTGATTAAGAAATACTGATAATTCGTCAGATGTCACCAAATTTACAAGGTCTTTGTAGTAAGCAGCTATTTTGATCTCTGTATCTTGTGAAAGTTGGCGTTTGAGTTCAACGATGAAATGGCTTGCCTGACTGGATTTTAATTCTGGATTGCCAACGCTGGTAGAGAGTTGTGCGGGAATGGGAGTCTGGTTGTAAATTCCGTAAGCGAATTGGAGTTCAGAACTGTTGGGAAGTTCAACACGTAGACTACCACGAGGTTGAATAGAAAGCTGATCAATTTGGTTAAAATAGTCAAATCGTAATCCATACACGACTGATAAAAAAGGTAACAGATTATATCTGTCTTGCAAGTAACCTTCAATACGTTGCCCACGAACGGTTTCGTCTATGACCTGTTTTTCTTCAAATCGGATGTCATACTCAATTTCGCCCTCATCTGGTATACGTGTGAATGTCCCAGAAACTTCTCCAGGTTCAAGTCCAAGGATAAGTCCTGATTCCAATTGATGTTTTTCATTTATTTCGTAAGTGAGATCTTCTCGTAGTGTATAGGTTGGTGCATCAATATTAAGAGAGAGTGTGGGACCGAAATTGACATCAAATAAGAAATTTGAGCGCGTTAACGATAAAAATGAGGTAAGACGATCTGTCAGGATAGAACGTAGGTGAAATCCTCCCCCCTCAAAGCCGCTATCAAAGCTTGTATTTCCCCTAAAATCTTCGTCTACGTTTTCACCGTCTAATGTGATTGCAAACTTATCCCCCGATGCGAAGAGATTGAAAAAAAGTTGGTGTTTTTCGCTGAGGTCGTAACCTGCTTTCAGTTGATAATCCCAGAAACGGGGAAAAGCAGTAAATGCCCCTGCTGCAAATGAAAGGTTTCCGATGAATAGGTCAATGTAACTTCTACGCCCGGCAGCATACCAATATCCTTTTTCACCGATTTTGCCTTGAAGTAATCCCTCTGAGTAAAGCAGATTGAGATTAAATTTTCCACGTAGATTCTCTGGACTGCTGTTTTGTGAATAGATGTCTATCACGGCTTGAGAGTCCACACCGTATTCCACACCATAACCGCCTGCGTAGACGTCAATCCGATCAATGATTTCAGAACTCAGTGACGAAACAAGCCCGCCAAAGTGGTAAGGATACCCGACTGGCACACGGTCAAAATAGTAGAGGTTATCTTCATCGGAACCGCCACGGATATAGAGCGCCCCGCTAAAATCGTTCGCGACACCAATACCGGGGATAGCAGGCAGTGCCCGCAGTGCATCGCCCGCAGTGCCGGGGATACGTGTTATTTCTTCGGATTCAATGCTTTTTTTAATAATAGTTTTTGGATCACGTTTTGTTTTGACTTCCACCCTTTCAAGTTGATATGCAGATGCACTGACATAAATGTTAGAGGTAAGGACTTTGCCATCTTCAACGACAATAGCGGTTTTTTCAGTGAGTTCAGTATTTGGGAAAGATATAGATAAAGTATATTCACCTGCTGGGATTTCCTTGAAAGAGAATTTTCCGTTTTCGTCTGTCTTTAAGCGTTTGTCGAGTTCAATGATATAGACCTCTGCGCCTGCTAACGGTTCGTCCGTATTTCTGCTATATACAGTGCCATCAATAGACCCTGTTTGGGAAAAAGCAATAGTGGGGATCATTAGAACTATTAGTAGGCAGATGAAACTTTTCATGATTTCGGTAACTCCAATGCAAAATGTGTTAAAAATCAGTATGTTAGGATAGACCGTTAAATTATACAATTACTTTCGTCAGAATTGCCAGAAAATGTATGTAATTTAGTAAAATTAAAATTCAATTGTTAAACCGAAATAGGGGAGCAGAGGAAGCTGATTACTTTCCTCTTCCTCAGTCTCATGTTCTTCAACTGTGATTTCTTCACCCAGAACCTCAAATGTTCCCGCTTGCTGAATAAACTGAATAGTATTTTTGCGATTGTAAACATTTAATATCTCAATGAAGCCACCGATCTTCATTCCAAAAAGATTCCATTTTTTGCTAATTCTGAAATCTAATCTGTGGTACGGTGTTAGTTTCGCCCTTACAATTCGGTCAAAACCTGCAAAGAGTGGGTTTAATCCACGCGTCACTGGGTCTTGAATAGGAATCATTGTGCTAAAAGGTGCCCCAGATGTTCCGCTTAAATACTGCCACTTTGCACCTATCTCAAAATCGGGACTGAAGTTATAGTTTGCCACAATGCTAACGATGTGTGTATTATTAAAAATATACGGCTGATATGCGACATTCGGACTTTCTTGTTGTTCTGCGTGTGTGTATGAATAGGATATCCAACCGAAGAATTTATCGGGCACTCGGTGCCGTAAGAACGCTTCAACACCGCCAACAAAAGCATTTCCTTGATTGAGAAAATTTGACGCCTCATTCTCAGTTACCAATTTTTGCACATTTTTATAATATGTAGCAAACTTGAATTCCGTTTGAGATGAGAGTTCATGTTCTATCTCCATGATATAATGTTGTGCAAGACTGGATTTTAACGTAGCGTTCCCATTTTCTGAGAGCAGCTGAGAAAGTTGCGGACTTTGTTCATAGTGTCCGTAAGCGAAACGGAGGTTAGAACCGATTGGTAGTTCTATACTTACACTGCCACGAGGTTGAATAGAAAGCTGCTCTATCAAATCAAGGTAATCAAGCCGAACACCGAAGGCGACTGAAAGCGCAGGCAACGGATCGTATCGTGTTTGTAGATAACTTTCAACACGTTGTAAATCGTGTCCAAATTCATAGTCTCTGATTTCAGTTGTGCGTATCCGAGCATTTCCATCATCGTCATATCCTATTTTCTCTGGATTTGTTTGAATTAGTTGCTGCAGTGTCTCTTCATCAAGCACTTCTTCTTCAAATGTTGGAAAACTGAGAAATTCAGTACTATTCGCGGGACTGAAAGCGAAAAGAAAACCCGGTTCAAGTTGGAGCTTAGGTGATAATCTGTAATATAAATCTTCGCGGAGGGTGTAAACCGGAACGTTAACCTTTAATTCTAAATCAAATGAATCTGTAGATTTTGAGATCAATTCACCGCTTTCATCTCGGACAGTGGTCTCACTAACAATTGTATTCATGTCGATATCAAGGAAATTGAAGGATCGTGTCAATGATAGATGTGATCTAAGATTTTCGGTGAACTTTGAACGGAGATGTATTCCTTGCCCGTTAAAACCGTTTTTGAAAAAGAAAGAAGCCTGAAAAGGTTGGGTTTCTGTTTCACCATCTGTTGCCTCTATCTCATTATCTGTTATCTCTGTTTCATTAACTTCTTCCTCTAACTCAAAATCAAAGTGATCAGTCGCAGCGAATGCATTAACGGTAAGATCGTGGTTTTCAGTGATCGGATAGGCAAGTTTGAGCTGATAATCTGAAAAATAGGGAAATTGCTGTTCTCGCCCTGTCTGCCTTTCAGCAATCGGTCCAACAATAAGATCAAAGTAGCTTCTCCGTCCGGATGCGGATAAATATCCCTTCTCGCCGATTTTTCCTTCAAGTAAACCTTCAGAATACCAAATATTCAGATTAAATTTTCCGTCTAATCGTTCTTCAATATTGTCGCGTGCATGGATGTCAATCACGGATTGCGAATCTAATCCAAATTGTGCTCCGTATCCGCCTGCGTAGATGTCTATCTTATCAATAGTCTCTGAACTGATAGTTGAAAGCAAACCGCCCCAATGAAATGGGTAGCCGAGAGGTGTTCGATCAAGATAGTAGAGATTTGATCCAGGGTCACTGCCACGGATGTAGAGGACGCCAAAAAAATCATTAGGAATACCGATACTGGGTAGGGTTGTCAATCCCTTTAATGCATCTGTTCCTACCCCCGCAATACGGAGAAGTTCGCTGCCGCGAATGTCCTTACGACTTACCGTGGGCGGAACGCGTTCACCCTCAACGACTATCGTTTTTAACTCAAATACTTCGCCGAGGGACATTCTTGCTTGTGTAGTATGTCCTGCGGTTACTTCAACGGAGGTTGTGGTTGGTGTAGCAAAAGAGGGATGTGTGATTGTGAGGGTGTATGTGCCGGGCGGGACACCTGTGAACCAGACTTTACCGTCTGCATCACTTTTTTGGCGTTCATCTATTTCAAGGATGTGGACTTCTGCGCCTGTAAGCGGTTTTCCAGTAGTTTGGTCATAGACAGTGCCTTCAATGGTGCCTGTTTGTGCGAATGCTGATATTGGAAATAAGAAAACGAGTAATAGCCAGAGAAAACTTTTTTTCAATTTAATAACTCCTATTATGGATAAGTGATAGACTTTACAAACTAATTCTACAATATGTTGCCTCAAGATTGCCAACTAAAATTCATAGATAAAACCACCATAAATTAAAATGGGGATTTGTGGGATTTCAATAGACTCCAAGGTTGCTGGATCAAAATCTTCGGGCAAATCTTCTGGGGCAATATTTTCAAGAACATCTAAAAGCTGATTGGAAATACCTAACCTCATACTGTTTCTATGTAAAAAGAAAGAGATATTCCATATCTCAAAAAACCGGGTAACTGGCAAGCCCCACAACATTGCCTTTCCGCTCACTCTTAAATCTAATCTATGGTAAGGAGGGAGTTCAGCATGGAGAAAAGCATCCAAATTATCAGAGATATTTTTGTTCATGCCAAGCGTCACAGGGTCTTGAATTTGGAAAAACGTGCCTATTGGTGCTGCAGCTGTTCCACTTAAATACTGCCACTTCACTCCTATTTCAGAATTACGGGTGAGGTTATAGTTTGCAACAACACTAACAATATGACTATTATCAAAGAGATAAGGTTTATAGGAATCGTTTAGATGGTTGCGCCGTTCTGAATGCGTATATGTGTATGAAATCCATCCGAAGAATCTGTCCTGGATTCGATGCCGCAAGAAAAATTCTACGCCACCTACAAAACCGTCACCTTGATTGAGAAAATCAAAAGAAGGGACATCTATAGTTGCATCTTCAAGCGAATCAATAAGTGCATCAAGATCAATGTGCTGTGTGACCAATTTCTGGAAGTCTTTATAATAGGTGGCAAATTTAAGTTCTGTATGCGGTGAAAAATTGTGTTCCAATTCCATAATATAATGCTGCGCAACACTGGATTTTAATGATCGGTTTCCACCCTCCTTCAGTACCTGATATGCTAAAGGACTTTGCTCGTATTGACCGTAGGCGAGGCGAACGTTAGTACCGATCGGCAGTTTGAGGCTCATGCTTACTCTCGGCTGCGTTGAAAGTTCGTCTGTCATATTTAGATAGTCGAACCGTACGCCAAGCGCGAGTGATAGAAATGAAAATGGATCATAGCGTCCTTGAAGATAACCTTCTGCACGTTGAAACAGGTAACTGAACTCGTCAAGCGACCTACTCCCAACCAGTTCACCATCATCAGAATCTTCGTCCTCAAATGCGCGGGTGGAATAAGAAATATTTTCAGCTGGACTGTAGGATAAAAGAAAACCTGGCTCAAACTGGAAATTGTCTATTATTTTATAGGCAATATCTGTACGAAGTTGATATGCTGGAACCTTAGTCTTTGTATCCGTAAATACTCCTTCTCGCGTTGGACCTTCATCAGGATTAAAAGGAGAGCCAAACTGCATATTGAGAAAGTTGAAAGAACGGGTTAGGGACAAATAAGATGTGAGTTTTTCTGTAAATTCTGATCGGAGATGAATGCCTGCTCCTTCAAAACCGTTCTTGTAATATGCAGCTAAATTACTATCTTCTTCTGTGTAACCAAATGTCAAATTAGAGAAATCGAAATGGTCTGTCGCCCCCAAAACATTGAGCGTAAGTTGGTGCTTGTTGGTGAGTGGGTAAACAAACTTGAGTTGATAATCCGAAAAGTTGGGCAATTTGGTATTATAGATGGGATTAAAGATGTAATGGAACACGGAACGACGAGCAGCAGCGGAGGCGTACCCTTTCTTACCAATCCTTGTTTGAATGTAAGCTTGAGGGTATAAGATGTTCATATCAATTACGCCAGTTCTCTTTTTATCTATCCAATCTGGTGAATGAATGTCAATAACCGATTGCGAATCCAAGCCGAATTCCGCACCGTAACCACCCGCGTAAATGTGAATATCGTCAATGGCAGCCGAATAAATTGTTGAACTAAGTCCGCCAAAATGAAACGGATACCCTAACGGTGTGCGGTCAAAATAGTAGAGGGTAGACCCCGGTTCGCTTCCGCGAATATAGAGAATCCCAAAGAGATCGTATGGAATACCGATGCTTGGAAGTGTTGTCAACGCTTTGAGCGGATCAGCACCGATACCTGCGATCCGTCTAATTTCTGATCCGCGTATCTGTTTTCGACTGATAGTTGGTGGCAGGCGTTTTCCTTCCACAATTATTGTTTCCAGTTTGAAAACTGGTCCCAAATACATTTTAACTTGAGTTGTCCCGCCTGCACTGATTTCAACAGTAGTTGGCGTTGGTGTGTCGAAAGCGAGATGTTTTATTGAAATAGTATAAGTTCCGGGTGGGATGTCGGTAAACCGAAACTTTCCATCTCTCTTGGTATACTGACGCTTTTCGATTTCAACAATATATACCTCCGCGCCTGCTAATAGCGCACCGGTATCCCGATCATAAACGGTGCCTTCAATGTCGCCTGTCGCAGTATCTTTTTCTAATTGGAACGCTGGTCCAAGGTAAATTTTGCCTTGAATTGTCCTGTTCGCGCTTACTTCAATTGTGGTTTTTTCGGGTATTTTATGATCTGGGTGAGATACGGATAGCGTATAAGTGCCTTTGGGAATTCCGGTGAACTGAAATTTTCCATTTGCGTCCGTTTTTTGGCGGTGGTCAGTTTCAAGGATGTGGACTTCTGCGCCTGCAAGCGGTTTTCCAGTAGTTTGGTCATAGACGGTACCTTCAATGGTGCCTGTTTGTGCGAATGCTGATATTGGAAATAAGAAAACGAGTAATAGCCAGAGAAAACTTTTTTTCAATTTAATAACTCCTATTGCGGATAAGTGATAGGTTTTCATCAATTAATTCTACAATATGCTGTTGCAAGATTGCTAACTAAAATTCATAGATAACATCAGCAGAAAATACGGTCAGCTCATGTTAAGAATGAGTGGAAATGAAAAAGTCTAATCCGCGTGGCCGTTGTCTTCATCAAAAACAACCGCACATATTTTATTACATGACAGGACTTACGCATTCCCCCCGCTTGCGGGGGCAGGAGGGGTAAATAGTCTGGTATTCAGTGTTTTTAGTCTTTTTAACCCCTAAATCCCTCTTATCAGTGGGACTTTTGAATACATTGCGTAAGTCCTGTTTTAAATAAACGTATTCAATCGTTTTTGGCGAAAATATCATTATGTTAAAATTTTAGTTGAATTAATATCACAATATTTTCGTTGTTTTTGTTGGCATTTCATGTTATAATGTTAACATGAAAATTGATTATAGTAGCATTTAGAATTAAAGCAACATTGTTTCTGTTTTATGATAGAATGT
>JAPPES010000161.1:32236-43774 GCA_028824125.1 Candidatus Poribacteria bacterium | reverse complement strand
TGGCATTCGCCATGATTCATACCGTTGATTTCTTCCTAACCTCGCCAATGTCCAGGTAATTGTGGGTTTTACTATAATTGTCATGCTGAAGAAACGCAAATGAAAGTAGCACTTGAAGAATACGGAGCAATTGTCACTGGTGGTGCAAACGGCATCGGTAAGGCGATTGTGCATGCGCTCATAGAAAACGGCGCGCATGTCGCAATTGTGGATATTGACGCACAAGCTGGCATGCAAACCGCCCAAGACATTCAACAAACAGGCGGCACGTGTATCTTCCTGGAGGCAGATGTTGCGAACCCCGAACAAATGGAAGCAGCTGCACAAAACATCGCTACCCAACTCAGTGGAATTCAAATACTTATCAACAATGCTGGTATTAACACAAAAAGCGACCGCGTACCAATCCACCAATACACTTTAGACGACTGGCACCGTATCTTACAGGTTGACCTAACAGGCGTATTCGTGACAAGTCGTGCTGTAATACCGCACATGCTAAAAAAGACACCTGGGCGTATTGTTAATATCAGTTCTATTGCTGGGTTGGTACCGCTCAGACTTCAGAGTGCGTTTGTTGCGGCAAAGGCGGGGGTTACTAATCTCACACGTTCAATGGCGTTGGAACTTGGACCGCAAGGCATTCTTGTGAACGCAGTTGCACCGGGTTCTACGTTGACACGTGGCACAAAAGCACTTTTTTATGGGCCCGATGGAGAATACACAGAAAAGGCTGCAAGTCTCTTATCACACATCCCACTCGGACGACCGGGAAAACCTGAGGAGATCGCTGCAGCCGTGCTTTTTTTAGTCGCACCAGAGGCGAGTTATGTTAATGGAACTATCCTCACCGTAGATGGCGGTTGGACTGCAGGTTACACTCGAGACTGGTAAAAAATAATAAGCATTATCCCCTTAGCGATGATTTGGTACAATCTGTGTCATCCAGCTGTTAAATATGCGTTTAAAGGTAGTAGGCACACGCCGTGTGCCGTCCACAAGTTTTTAAAGAGGCGCAATGAATTGCGCGACTACAAACAGCACTTTGTGAAACAATGCCGCACCTAAAGGCTGTCCCTGTCTGTGCTGATGCGCCAAATATTTATGCACATCACTCACGTAATTTAAAATGATTGTCCGAATTATCATTTTATGCTATAATTATAGCTGACCGTGTTTTTCCTAAATTCTCGCCCATCGCGCGGTTGAGGAGAGTTTATGGCGCATGTCACTTTGAAAGATGTTACCAAAATTTATGACGGTGATGTCCTGGCAGTTGAAAAAGCAGATTTTCAAATCCCGAATGAGTCGTTTACTGTGCTTGTCGGTCCGTCAGGATGTGGTAAATCGACAATCTTACGGATGATTGCTGGATTGGAGGAGATTACCGAAGGTGACATCTATATTGATGACGAGCTTGTTAATGAAATTCCGCCAAAGGATAGAGATATCGCCATGGTGTTCCAAAACTATGCGCTCTATCCGCACATGACAGTATATAAGAACATGGCGTTCGGGTTGAAACTCCGTAAATATCCGAAAAGTGAGATTGACCAACGCGTTCAGGAAGCAGCAGACATCCTCAGTATTTCCCACCTATTGAATCGCAAACCGAAACATCTTTCTGGCGGTGAACGCCAGCGTGTCGCTGTCGGCAGAGCAATTGTTCGGCAACCCAAAGTGTTTCTATTTGATGAACCTTTGAGCAACCTTGATGCGAAGTTGCGCGTGCAGATGCGGATGGAAATCAGTCGTTTACATGAGCGACTCAACGCGACTATTATCTATGTTACACACGATCAGGTCGAAGCGATGACGATGGGAGACCAAATAGTCGTTCTCAATGAGGGAAAAATCCAACAGATTGCTGCCCCGGTAACGCTCTATCACAAACCCGCCAACCAATTTGTCGGCGGTTTCATCGGGACACCACCGATGAACTTTATAGAGACATATATTGAGAATAGCAGTGGTTCACCGAAACTCATGTTTGAAAATTTTGAGGTACAACTGAACCCTGATTTGCAGTCAGTGATCAACGATCTTTCGGGGAAGTCGGTAACGCTCGGTATCCGACCAGAGGACATTCATGTCGGCGAAAACGGGAGAAATCAGATATTAACACAGGTAGAATTGGTTGAACCGCTTGGAAATAACGCGCTGCTGTATCTTCGGACAGAGAAAAACAGTTTTGTTGCGCAATCTAATCTCGCCAATTTGCCACAACACAATACGCCTTTGACAGTTAGTTTTGATATTAACAAAGCACATCTTTTTGACCCAGACACAGGTGAATCACTGACCAGCTAACTAATTGAGCATTATTGTTTTGATCATCTGTTTCAGAGACTTCGCGTAAATTTATTTGAAATCCGCGCCATTTTATGATATAATTATTCTCAATATGTATGAAATCAACTCATAAAAGAAATTAATGCACGGCAAATCTGTTTCCGTCGTGCTTGGCTTTATGTTTACGACAAAAATACTTACAAAGGAGGTGAGATAGTTTGGCAATTGATGCAGCACAAAAGCAGGAATTGATTCAAAAGCACCAAATACATGATCGAGATACCGGTTCGCCAGAGGCGCAGGTCGCGGTTTTAAATGCCCGTATTCAGGAACTAACGCGGCATTTTCAGACCCATAAAAAAGATCACCATTCTCGATACGGACTTTTTCGGTTAGTAGGAAAACAACGCCGTTTGTTAAGATATCTCTATAAGAAGGATGTCCCACGGTATTATCGTTTAATAAATGAACTCGGAATTCGCGACACAATCGGTTCGCAGACAAGTTAAGTATTCCACCGTAAGCATTTTGTGTATGAGTATGAGGAGGAAATTGAGTGAAAGTTGAAATGCAACTCGGAAGTGAAAACCTTTCGATTGAAATGGGGAAAGTTGCTAAGCAGGCAGATGGAGCCGTTTGGGTACAATACGGTGGAACAGTTGTCTTAGTGACAGTAGTCGCAGATAATAGCGAAAATGATTTAGATTTTTTCCCTTTAACAGTAGATTATAGAGAGAGAGCCTACGCTGGCGGACGTATCCCTACCGTATATGGAAGGCGTGAACCACGGCCCGGAACATCAGAACAACTCATTGCACGCCTAATTGACCACTGTATTCGTCCACTTTTTCCAAAGGAATTTAAGGCTGAAGTTCAAGTTTTATGCACTGTCTTGTCTTCAGACGGTGTTCACCCTGCGGATGTACCCGCCCTAATCGGCACATCTGCTGCCCTATCTGTTTCCGATATCCCATTTAATGGGCCAGTTGCCGCTGTGACCGTTGGTAAAATAGGCGGCAAAGTAGTTATTAACCCAACTTATGAAGAGTTACACACATCTGAAATAGAACTTTTTGTAAGCGGCACTTCCAATGCTGTTATGTCTGTTGAAGGTAGCGGGCATGAGACACCAGAAGACGAAGTAATTGACACTATCATTGCGGCACACGCAGAGATACAAGAGATTATCAAACTTCAAGAAGGTATCGTTGCTGTTTGTAGCCAGCAAAAACGGGAATATGAAGCAAAAACTGTAGAGGACACACTAAACACACGCATTAGAGACCTTGCCACCGCTCGAATCCGTGAATCCATCGGGATGGCAGACAAACAGTTACGCGCAGAGTATCTTGAACAGATCCAATCCGATATCCTCTCCGAAATTCAAGAGGAGGGTACAGAAGAAATTGATCCAAATGCTGAAAAAGATGCGCGTTCTATCCTTAGTGATATTGAAAAAGAAGAGATGCGGCAAGCAATTCTTGTTGAAGGAAAACGGGTTGACGGCCGTGGCGTAACAGATATACGCGCGATTTCCAGTGAAGTCGCCCTACTCCCGCGGACTCACGGTTCCGCGCTCTTTTCACGAGGGCAAACACAGGCACTCTGTGTCACAACACTCGGCACTTCTGGTGATGAAGATGTTCAACGTGGATTAGACGGTGAAGTCCGCCGTCCTTTCTTTTTACATTACAACTTTCCACCGTTTAGCACGGGTGAAGTTAAGCGGATGATGGGACCCGGACGCAGAGAAATCGGACACGGTGCACTTGCACAAAAGGCACTTGAACCGGTTATTCCAAGTAAAGAGGATTTCAACTATACGATTCGCATTGTATCCGAAATATTAGAGTCAAATGCTTCTTCTTCAATGGCTACCGTTTGTGGTGCGACCTTAGCCCTCCTGGATGCGGGTGTGCCGATAAAAAGGTCCGTAGCCGGTATTGGCGTTGGACTTATTAAAGAAGGGGAACGCGAAGTTGTTCTGACAGATATGCTCGGTACTGAAGATTTCCTCGGAGATATGGACTTCAAGGTCGCTGGTACTACAGAAGGTATAACGGCAGTCCAGATGGACATAAAAATAGACGGTGTTACGCCTGAACTCATGCGGCGCGCGATACATCAAGCAAGAGAAGCGCGTATTGCTGTCATTGAGCAAATGAACGCCGTTATTAACGAGCCACGTGCAGAGTTATCACCTTACGCACCGCGTATCTACACACTACAGATAGCTCCAGAGAAGATAAAAGACCTCATTGGACCACGAGGTAAAACCATACAAGGTATTCAAGAGGAAACAGGTACTACCATTAATATTCAAGATGATGGTGCCGTTGAAATAGCCTCAACAAGCGTGGAAGATGCCAAAATCGCTGAGGGAAAAATCCGTCAAATTACGGCTATGCCTGAAATCGGAAGAGAGTACACCGGAAAAGTCGTTCGAACAGCCTCTTTCGGAGCATTTGTAGAGATTCTCCCCGGAAAAGATGGTCTTGTACACATCTCACAGATGGGAGACGGTTATGTCCGCAGAGCTGAAGACGTCATGCAGGTCGGAGATGAGGTTACCGTACGAATCTTGACTATAGATGAACAAGGTAGAATTGACCTATCTCTTATCGCCGCTAACGGTGTGCCGCTTGAAGAACTTAACACTTCTTCCGACTCAGATTGGGATTCGGGGCAGGACGAACAAGACGGGTCAAATTACCGCGAGAATCGTCCGTATCGTGAATCACGAGATAATCGACGAGATAATCGCGACAATCGCGACAATCGTGAAAGACGGAACAATCGATATAACCAGCGGGATAACTCACGTGACTCCAGAAATAGAAGATCGCCGCGTATCCCAAAAGGTAGGTTTTAAGAATAGTAATCCATAATTAACGAAGGTGTTTGAACACCTCTTTCGTCCAAATTAACGCCGAATACCCCACGGTATTCGGCTAAATCAACGCTGAATGCACAGGCGGCATGCAGCAGATGAATTTCAAAAAATGTCTTATCCTCTTCTTTTGAAATTCGCCCTTTATTATTTACACTTTACTTGAAGGTGAGCCTCATGAGAACTCGAAACTCCAGGGCAAGGCAACAGATTCAAAAAGCCAAAGGGGATTTGCTCGCCCAGAAATGGATGACCAATCTATTGGCATTAATCTTAATCGTACTTATTGTTGCCTTTGTAATTCTATCAATTCCCGCAGTAAAAAAACAAATTGTTGATTTTGTACGAGTCTTGCGTTATGGAAAAGAACAGAAACAGAAACCGAAACGGCCAGAAATTAGACTTGAAAATCCTTTCCATATCTTTAAATTTTTGCTAAGAGGAAATTCGCATGCGTACCAATTGGATACACTGTAACCTAAAATCCTTTCACCTTGGTTCAACGCTTCCCCCAAAGACCGAGAAAACTCGAAAAATTTACCCGTCTTACCTTAACTTTGGTATGATAGCACTGTTGTGCTTTAGTTTTTTGGCACTGTTTAGTGTAATTGCTGGGTGCGGATATGTTTCTACCTCATCGTATTTAGAGCATATCAGAACTATCCGTATAGAACCTATTGAAATTGATGATCCAGATTTTACTTATGATAACGTTTCGCAGCGTCCCTATGATGAAGTGGTACGTGAGAAAATGATCCAACGGTTTAATCGAAAATGGAGTGATGGAAACGATGCCAAATTCACACTGCGAATACAGGATTACGATATAAAGGAACATGGGTTTGGTCCCAGCGGCAATGTGGAATTGTTACGGATGAGTTTGCAAGTTGAATACGAATTTGTTGATAATGTCCGAAACAATATGATTGCCAAGACAGATAACCACATACAGATACACGACTTCTATGTTGTAGAGAATAGGGGCGAACCACGAGAAACAGTAGACCAAGCAAAAACTTTGATAATTGACGAACTCATTGAGGACCTTTATAATCAACTTGCAGAACAGTGGTAGCCCTATGAAACGGATCAGCACAATCTGGCTCGGTTCTTTTTTTATATTGATTTTTCTCTCTTGTCAGCAAGAACAGGGTAACTTGACATCGGTCAGCCAAGAAAATGTCTACGTCTTCGGTGTATGGAAAGCACCTACAGCGAAAAGTGCCAAGCAAACCTTAGCAGATGTTTCTGCAAGAATTGATGACTATACGAATATCCAACTGCCTCTTACAATTACACAGAACGAAGAAAATACAGCACTAAAAGATAGTGATTCTAAGCATACCGAGGCAGAAACAGTTTATAGGACACTTCCATATTCTACTGCAGCGGCGCCAGAAACTCTTTTGCCAAAAGATGGTGAAATAACAGATTGGGTCAGAGCTGGCAAACCGACAACATATAATACGGAAACACTCTATCGGGATCGAGTCGTTCCTACGAAAATTTACCATCATTATGGATTTCAGAGGCAGGCGGAAGTAGAATACCAAAGTCCAAAATTTGGATCTGTTCCCTTTATTTTGCTTGAGATTTTCGATATGGGAACGCCTGAAAACGCATTCGGGATCTTTAGCGTCAACAGTTACCCGCATCCAAAATTTGAATGGGTAGGGTGTAAAGCGATTATTACCGGGAAGTCCCTCCGATTTTGGAAAGGAAAATATTTCATTCAAATAGAAGGATACGCAATTGCCACAGGAATTCGAGAAGGTATGGTTTCCCTTGCCCGAGTCACTGCTAAAAAAATACAGGATCCACCGCAAAAAGTCCCCTTACTCGAATTGTTACCGACCCAACATATTCGTGGAAGTGAAAAGTTATTTTATACGAATTGGGCACTTCGTGAAGTCTATAAGTCCGCTCCTAAAATTACGCCACAATTAACGGATAAATCAATCGGTATATTAGCGCAATACAAAGGGACTCGTTCTAAAAAATCGGCAAATCCTTATATTGTTTTCGTCATTCGGTTTCCTAATGTTGCCGACGCACAATCAGCTTTTGAACAGTATAGTCACGCTTTAATGGCAGAAAAGACACCTTTTGAAATAGACTCCCAAAATTGGACAATTCTTATCAATGAGCAGTTTGCTGAACCATAGAATTGTTTTTAACACCCAAGGTGTTCTCCCCAACGATTATTGAAAATAGAAATTCAAAGGATACAAGGAACAGTCTTATGCGCGGTGATTTTGAAGCATATCTCAACGATGAATTTCGCGATGAATCTGGAACGTTAGATTTAAATGCGCTACTTGCATTAGAAGATGAAGCTGCTATGGACGTAGCAGTCGTCATGCCAACCCCTCAACCAAATCCTCGGAATGATGAGCTCGCTGAAGCAATTCGCGGCAATCAACGAACCCTCGGTTGCGCCCTCGTGCATCCGACAGAGCCAGAACCCGTCCAACAAGTTAAACTGGCTGCAAACGAGTGGGGAATGCATGGTATAAAACTAATGCCCGCGATTCACAAGTATAATGTTGACGACCCAATCGTGCGCCCTGTCGTTGAAGCTGCGCGTGATCATGAGCTAATCATTTCAATCCATTCTGGTCCGAAAAATTGTCATCCAAACCGGATTGGCACTGTTGCAAGTTGGGTGCCAGAAACACCTATTATCATGGACCACATGGGATTTCCAGATGATTTGGATGCTGCGATCTCTGTAGCAAAAGCGAACAAAAACGTCTCACTCGGAACAACAATTCTGCGCTTCCATCGCCGTTGGGGAACTGATCCCGACACGGTTGTGCCAACAGAGGTAAAAACTGCTGTTGACACCCTCGGACCAGAGCAGATAGTTTTCGGTTCTAATTTGCCCGAATATCGACCCATTCAGGTTATTAACGCCTTAAAACGTTTGGAACTCGGTGATGACGCTGAAGCATTGATCTTCGGAGATAATCTTGCACGTATTTATGGATTAGCGTAATCAAAACATTTGCAGAAACGTTGATGTTTATAAATGAACTATCATGGAACAAAACAGATGAAAAGAACACCACTTTATGAAGTTCATAAATCCCTCTATGCCAAATTCACTGAATTCGGTGGATGGGAGATGCCTCTACAATATACCAGTATCGTTAAAGAGCATCTCGCTGTCCGTGAAACCGTCGGCTTATTTGACCTATCGCACATGGGAGAAATTGATGTTGAGGGACAGGGGGCAAACGAATTGGTGCAAAAACTCTGCACAAACGATGTCAGTCGTTTGACCGATGGACAGGTGCAATATACGCTCCTCTGCAATGAAGCTGGCGGTATAGTTGATGATATTCTAATTTATAGGCACGCTGATAATGACTATACGTTGGTTGTCAACGCCGCAAACATTGAGAAAGACTTTGCATGGGTAAAAACCCATAATGATGCTGATGCAGAAGTGAGTGATACAAGTGATGACACAGCTCTTATTGCCCTGCAAGGTCCAAGAGCTATGGACGTCCTATACAGATTCACACCTGAAAATCTGGCTTATGAAATCAAGTTTTTTCAGTTTGGTGTAAGTAGAGTTGCGGGAATAAGTACAGCAATTTCTCGAACCGGCTATACCGGTGAAATCGGATTTGAGTTGTACGTTGAGGCAAGCGATGCGGAAAATTTATGGGAGGCACTCTATCTTGCAGTGAAAGAAGAAGGAGGACAACCAGTCGGACTTGGCGCACGCGATACCTTGAGACTTGAAGCTGGACTCCGCCTTTACGGCATGGATATGGACGAAAACACAACACCTCTTGAGGCAGGATTGGGGCGGTTTGTCAAATTAGATAAAGGGGATTTTATCGGTAAAGATGTTCTCCTTGCACAGAAGGAAAAAGGGGATTTAAAAAAGAAATTGGTAGGTTTTCAAATGTTGGACCGTGCTGTTGCGCGGTGCGGATATGATGTCCATCAAGACGGCAACGTTGTCGGTAAAGTGACAAGCGGCGCGCCTTCACCGAGTCTAAATTGCAATATCGGTTTTGCGTCTATCTCCCCTAATACTGGGAAAAGCATAGAAATTGAGATCCGAGGCAAACTGTACCCTGCGAAAATCGTGAAAGTGCCTTTTATTTAGAAATGAACGCTTAAAAGTAGTAGGCACACTCCGGGGAATGCCAACAGGCATTCATACCGTTGATTTGGTGTGCCGTAACACGTGGAGGTAATAAAGTGAAACATATCAAAAAAATTTCATTGTGCATTTTGATTCTGGCGGTATCTCTCTCACTTTCTTATGCACAGGAAACTGCCGAAAATACCGAAAAGCAAACAAAAACTGACCTAATATCCAATAAGGCAAAAGAATCTATAGTACGCATAGTTTGGGGCGACTTCTCGCATCATATAATTGGGAGTGGTTTCTTCGTTGACAAAGATAAGATTGCAACAAACTTTCACGTTGCCGCAAATTTCACAACCGGACCTATTACCGCTAAATTAAGTCACAAAGAAACAATCTGGTTCGTGGAAGGTGTTGTAGCATTTGATATTGAGGCCGACATCGCTATCCTAAAAGTGAAAGGTGAAGGCACACCACTGAGCTTAGTTAACAGTGATATAATTCAAATAGGTGATTCTGTATCTGCTGTGGGATTTCCGGCTGGAAAATATAAAGTGACAAAAGGGATTATACACAGCATCCGGAAAAAGGATAAATGGTTTCGGACGACAGCCGAAGTTTCTGGTGGAAACAGTGGTGGACCTATTCTAAACAGTGAAGGTGAAGTCATCGGAATTGTCACTAGCCGTTTTCGTTCCGACAGTTATGCAGCTGCTTCAAACGCACTCAGAGTATTACTTGCCGAGACTAAAATGGAATCTTTAGAGCAATGGGTGAAGGGAAAAATTGTCCGAGCGTATTCCTATTTTAAAGAGGGCAGGGAAAAATTTAATGATAAAAACCTTAATGGTGCGATGGACGATTTCAACCAAGCGATCGAACTCAATCTGGACTATGCAGAAGCTTATAAGTTTAGGGCTAAGGTGAAAGCAAGCCTTGGCAACCATCAAAGTGCGATAGAAGATTTTAATCATGCTATAAAACTAAATCCTGATGATGCTGAAACCTATAAAAAACGTGGAAAGGCGAAGGCTGAACTTGGAGATAATGCTGGGAAGATAGCAGACTATGGTCAAGCTATCCTACTAAATCCGAAGGATGTGTTTGCATACAGTGAACGCGCCGATACAAAACGCAAATTGGGTGACTATGCCGGGGCTATAGAGGACTATACACAAGTCATTGAACTCATAAAACTTAATCCTGACGATCTTAATCCTAAACCTGACGATACCTACACCTACTCCATATATAACGAGCGCGGTTGGGCAAAACGTGAGATTGGTGATCATGCTGGTGCCATAGAAGATTTTTCGGAGGTAATTAAATTAAAACCTGGTGATGTCTCCGAATACAAAAATCGAGCATCGGTAAGGAGGATTCTTGAGGACTATGCTGGTATGATAGAGGATTATACACAAGTCATTAAACATAAACCTAATGACGTAGACGCTTACATAAGCCGCGCGTATGCAAAGCAAAAACTTGGTGACTATGCAGGGGCAATTGAAGACTACGATCAGCTTATGAAAATTGAGCCCGGTTTCGCATATTTCTGTATAAACAGTCGTGGCCTTGTCAAGCGCGATCTTGGTGATCCTGCTGGAGCTATAGATGATTTTACCCACGCAATAAAACTAAAACCCGACGATCCTACTGCTTATAGGATGCGCGGCCGTGCAAAAGCTGACATGAGTGACTATACCGGTGCAATAGAGGATTATAATCAAGCAATAAAAGTTAGTTCTAACAACACTATTCAAGCTCACTTCGCTTATAGAGATCGTGGTGATGTCCAGCACAAACTCGGTGACTATGCGGGGGCAATTGAAGACTATAATCAGGCTATAAAACTAAAACCTGAATACGCCTATGCTTACAATGATCGTGGACTTACAAAGGTTGCTCTCAAGGACTATGCTGGTGCAATTGCTGACTATGATAAGGCAATTGAACTTAACCCTAAATATGCTATGGCATACCACAACCGCGGACTTGCAAAGGAAGCACTTGGGCAACATGAGGCAGCGAAAGTTGATTTTGAAAAGGCAAAAGAGATAGACCCAGAGGTGGCAAAATAAGGTCTATAGTATCGTAGGTCGGGTAGAGCGGTAAATACACACGAATATTTATTTGGGGGTTTGGGGGTCACGCCCAAACAAATTTTTTTTTTTTATTTAAAATTGGGTTTGGTTTTTATATTTTTTCGCAATGCTGACAACCAGTCGCAAATTAGATTCCACAA
>JAPPES010000161.1:0-32226 GCA_028824125.1 Candidatus Poribacteria bacterium | reverse complement strand
TTTTTCTTTGGTGGGTTACCCCTAACCCCCAACGTTTTTTTTTTTGGGGTTTTCCGCTCTACCCGACCTACGAATTCTTTATATTGAAGTAAATTCTCGTTGAGATTTAAATATGATTCCACAAGACTTAAAATACAATGAAAGCCATGAATGGGTAAAACCAGAAGACGACATCGCCACGATTGGCATTACAGACTATGCCCAATCCGAAATACAAGATATTGTCTACGTCGAATTGCCGGAAGTAGGCACCCACTTAACACATAAAACAGAATTCGGGGTAATCGAATCTGTCAAAGCAGCGTTTGATCTCTACGCACCCGTTAGTGGAGAAGTGATTGAGGTAAACGAATCTCTCCTTGACACTCCCGAACAGGTGAATGAATCCCCTTATGATGATGGGTGGTTTCTCAAAATCAAGATGACCGATTCCAGCGAACTTGACGCGCTTCTTGATGCCGATAGTTATCAAGCGTATATTGAGGCAGAACATGCTTGATAAAGAAAACCAAACCGTAACCTTTGCAGACCGACACATCGGACCTCGTCATGAAGATATTGAACAGATGCTGGAAACGCTCGGTTATACTTCAATGGCAAATTTCATTGAAGACGTTGTGCCAGCAGACATTCGCCTATCATCACCGCTCAGTTTAGATATTGATGGGAAAACCACATGCTCACAAGGTCTTTCAGAATCCGAGGTACTTGATACCTTAAAACAACTTGCCTCTCAAAATCAGGTGTCCCGTTCCTATATCGGAATGGGTTACTACAACTGTTTCGTACCACCTGTCATCCAAAGAAATATTCTTGAAAACCCCGGTTGGTATACCCAATATACCCCGTATCAAGCAGAAATTTCGCAAGGTCGCTTAGAGGCACTGCTAAACTTCCAAACAATGGTTATTGACTTGACAGGACTTCCCGTTGCTAATGCATCCCTTCTTGATGAGGGAACGGCAGCTGCAGAAGCAATGACAATGTGTCTAACAAGTTCAACACAGAAGGAGTGGTACAACTTTTTTGTTTCAGAAACCTGTCATCCGCAAACAATTGCTGTTTTACAAACACGTGCCGAACCCCTCGGCATTAAATTGTCCATCGGGGACCACAGGAAAATACATTTTAATGAACCTATCTTAGGCGCAATCGTGCAATATCCTGCAACAGATGGTGCGATCTACGATTATCATCAATTCGCTGAACAGGTGTATGCCGCTGGTGGTTTATTTATTACTGCCACAGACCTTTTAGCACTCCTGCTATTAAAGCCTCCTGGTGAATTTGGTGCAGACATTGTCATCGGCAACTCGCAACGGTTCGGTGTTCCACTCGGATATGGTGGTCCTCATGCTGCTTTTCTCTCTACGCGCGAAGAACTCAAACGCAGCATTCCCGGGCGGATTGCTGGCGTATCTCACGATGCAAACGACGAACCGGCCATTCGATTAGCACTCCAAACGCGCGAACAACACATCCGCCGTGAAAAAGCCACAAGTAACATCTGCACAGCACAGGTACTCCTTGCCGTGATGGCAGGCATGTTCGCTGTCTATCACGGACCGAAAGGACTCAAACAGATTGCAGAACGTGTCCATTCGCGGACCTGCACACTACGTACCGAACTTGAAAGTCTTGGATATAACACAGGAGATGCGCCCTGTTTCGATACACTTTGTATTGACGTTGGTCCAGAAGGAATTGCGAAATTGCAGGCTGCTGCGCAAGCCAAACAGATAAATCTCCGTACTATTGACTCAACACATATCGGTATCTCGCTTGACGAAACTACCACACATGCTGATGTTGATGACCTGGTCCAACTCTTTGCGATAAACGCTACCGGTAATCGCGAGGCAAAATCTATTAAAATTCCCACAGAATTACAGCGAAAATCCCCGTGCCTGACACATCCCGTTTTCAATAGTTATCATTCAGAAACGGAGATGCTCAGATATATCCACCGACTGCAAGCTAAAGACCTTTCTCTTGTAAACGCCATGATACCGCTCGGTTCTTGCACAATGAAACTCAATGCCACAGCAGAAATGGTGCCTGTCACATGGCAAGCGTTTGGTGAGTTACATCCCTTCGTGCCGAGCGATCAAGCACAAGGTTATCACACTCTATTTGATCAATTGGAAAAATGGTTGGCAGAGATAACAGGTTACAGCGCAATTTCACTGCAACCGAATGCAGGTTCGCAAGGTGAATATGCTGGACTGTTAGTTATCCGAAAATACCATCAAAGCCGAAACGAAGCACACCGAGATGTGTGTTTAATTCCGACATCTGCACACGGCACAAATCCTGCCAGTGCTGTTATGGCAGGTATGAAAGTTGTCGTTGTAGCATGCGACACAGAAGGCAACATCGACCTTGACGACCTACAGGAGAAAGCAGAGACACATCGAGAAACGCTTGCCGCGGCAATGGTTACCTATCCCTCAACACACGGTGTTTTTGAAGAAAAGATTCATGAAATATGCGGTATTGTTCACGAATATGGTGGGCAGGTGTATATGGACGGCGCTAATCTTAATGCGCTTGTTGGACTCAGTCGCCCTGCTGATCTCGGAGCGGATGTTTGTCATCTCAATTTACACAAGACATTTTGTATACCACACGGCGGCGGCGGTCCAGGAATGGGTCCAATAGGTGTCAAGGCACATCTAACGGATTTCTTACCCAATCACCCGATTGTCACAGTTGGAGGCGCAAAAGGGATTGGTCCTGTATCCGCGGCACCATGGGGCAGCCCAGGTATTCTGCCTATCTCTTGGGCATACATCGCAATGATGGGAGCGGGAGGACTAAAATTTGCAACAGAAGTCGCCATCCTGAATGCCAATTATATCGCCAAACAACTGGAATCCCATTATCCTGTCCTTTATACAGGCAAAAACGGGTTGGTCGCTCATGAATGTATCATTGATTTACGCGACTTTAAGAAAACTGCCGGTATAGAAGTGACAGATGTTGCCAAACGTTTAATGGACTATGGCTTTCACGCGCCAACGGTATCCTGGCCAGTTCCCGGAACGATGATGATTGAACCTACTGAAAGTGAGTCCAAGACGGAAATAGATCGGTTCTGTTCAGCGCTTATCTCTATCCGTGAAGAAATTGCTGAAATTGAAAACGGTGCCGCATCATCGGATGACAACGTGCTAAAAAACGCACCACATACTGTCCAAGCAGTTACACAAACTGACTGGCACCACACTTACTCACGCGAAAAAGCAGCGTTTCCGAAACCATGGGTGCGTCAATCTAAATTTTGGCCGCCAGTCGCACGCATTAACGAAGTTCATGGTGACAGAAATCTTGTATGTTCCTGTCCTCCACTAACAGAATATTAGTAAACGGTTATCCGTATTTCAGCTACTATAGAGTTTTAACGATAACCAACAATAAAACTACTAAAAAATGAAAGCAATCATCATAGGTGCAGGTGAAGTCGGATTTCATACTGCCAAATTGTTAACAGTAGATAATAACGACGTTGTCTTAATTGATGAATCTGAAGAGGCTTGCCAACGCGTCAACGAACAGTTAGACTTGCAAACCCTTCGTGGTTCAGGCGCATCACCGGTACTGCTTAAAAATGCAGGTATCAGTGATGCAGAACTGATCATTGCTGTCACCAACAGCGATGAGATTAACATGCTTGCCTGCCAAATCGCAGATCGTTACAAGGTTGAAACCAAAATTGCTCGCGTTTCGAATCCAGACTATTTTTCGGATGAAAGTGGGCTCACGCCGAAAGATTTTGGAATTGATCTACTTGTTAATCCTGAACAATTATGCGTAGAGGAATTTACACGTCTCTTGAAAACACCCGAAGCACGAGAAATCGTTGAATTTGAAGATGGTAGAATCCAACTTGCTGCTTTGCGAATTAGACAGGCAAATCCTTTCATAGGCAAATCTCTTGCCGAATTGGATAGGAACGGTGTTTTATCAAATATACGGTTTGCAGCAATTAAAAGACGCGGGCAGGAAGATGTTATCATCCCAAAAGGGCGGGATATCCTTAAACAGGGGGATGATATATTTGTCATCGGTAGCGCATTGGCTATAGAACAGTTGTTCAGGCTCTTCGGGATATTCTTTAACCCGCATCTTGAACGGGTCATCATTGTCGGTGCAAGCACTATCGGCATTGAACTCGCCCGTGTCCTGGAGGGAAATGGTACCGATGTGAAGCTCATTGAAGCAGATGAAAACTTGGCAGAACTCGCGTCACAATCTTTAAAACGCACAACTGTCCTCCATGGAAATTATCTCCAATTCCAATTATTAGAAGAAGCCGGTATTGAAGAAGTAAACGGTTTTGTTTCGGTAACTGGTGATGATGAAAACGATATTATGGCATGTATGACAGCAAAGGAACACGGTGCACAACGCGCACTCGCTTTAATTCAACAGCCGCGCTATCTTCCGTTGTTGACTCAAATCCACCGTTTAGATGGAGCCGTCAGCAGACATTTGACCGTTGTTAGCAACCTACTACGTCTAATTCGCCGCGGCAATATTATCTCTGTTGCTTCGCTTCATGAAATTGACGCGGAAGTGATTGAGATTGTCGCTGGTATAAACGCAAAAATTGCACACAAAGAACTTAGTTCGTTGAAAACTAAATTTCCCGACAACGCATTTATAGGCGCGATCCTTCGACGCGAAAAACTCATTATTCCCAGTGGTGAAAGTGTCATTCAGCCTGCCGATCGCGTGATTGTCTTCAGTATGCCAGACGCAATCCCCGCCGTAGAAGATATGTTTGCTACCCGTAGAGTATAATAATACCATTTCTTGTGCAGACCTTACATATACCAAGGAGATTGTCAGATTGACGTAAGAAAGCAGCCCTTTAAGGCACAAAATTGATTAACTTGCGAAAGTAGATTGTAGGACTCCGTGAAATTTTTAGAAAAAGGTCAGGATTGTTATGCAATTTACCTTTGGAATCAAAAGGTTCTGTTCTCCGCCTGCTCGCGTTGAAGTTAATGTCTACAATGCTCACAAAACGGTATTCATAATCATCAAGGAACTCATCTAATTCCCAGAAAGATTTTCCAATACATTTGCAGTAACTGATAAAGCAGTAAGCGCCTTTTAATTGTTGGATAACATGTGATGCCAGTTTAGAATCCATTTTTTGAGTTTCAATACAAATAACCCACTTTCTTTCATTGTCGTCATTGGAAACAATTACGAAATCAGCTCGCTTGCGTTCGCCTTTTGACCCATTAAACATAGTAAGAGGATTTTCGAAATTTTCCGCCCTGATAACAATAGAGTTATGAGGTAATCCCTTTATTTCGACAGTTATGCCAGATTGCAAGTCGGTTAATTCCACAGAAGGTCTGCCTTGTCCTGGTTGTAACACAACTTGAGCATCGGGACTAAGCATTTCCTGCAATATCTGTATATCATTCACAAAGTTACTCTTCTCCCCACACAATTTCGTCCTGAATCCTGTTCATGTCATCAATTGTTTTGTCAAAACTTGGAACTTCAATGCCGAACTTTGGATGGATCTTAGCCGGTACGAGTGTGTGCCCTCTTCTACGTTTTTGCTGTCCCTCTTCCAAAGGCATTAACGCTTTTTCCGCTACATATACTTTAACTTGATCTGCCGTAATCAACTCACTTTCCTGATAGCCGTTTTCTTCGGCAATTGCTTTTAGATGTGGTTTGTCGTGGTTGAGCATGATGAGCGTATTCAATTCCTTGACAATGTAATCGCTGTGGGTTGTGATGAAAACCTTAACCCCTAAATTCACGAGTCGAGCGAAAAGCCTTACTATGCGGCGTTGGTTTTCGGGGTGCAAGCTTAATTCTGGTTCGTCAATCATAAGCAAATCCCCTTTTCTAACAATACACTGCAGATAAAAACTGAGATCCAATAACGAACGTACAGCACTTGAGCTCTCTACCATCGTCAATTTTGTTTGTGTTCCCTTAGGAATGTAGTAGAGCTGGTCATTTTGCGTAGTGACATATTCTCCACCAACAATATCAGCAAAATCTGCTAATACTTCAGGATGTTCTTTGGCAATAAAACTTTTATTTTTTGCAAAGTCGTCAAGTCGGCGAGAAAAGTCTATATTTTCTTTAATCGGAGAAGGATAACTTTGGTATGCTTTAGACAACAACTGACGCGTATCTATATTTTTATCAGCGTTTGCTACATCATCAAGCAAACGGCTGCGAGCATAATCAAGTTCTTTTCGGAAAAGAGAAACCCCTGTCCGCTCAGATGAGAAGATAAAAGGTTTAGGCACAGAATTAAAAAAAGGAGCGTTCTTGATAATGACGTTGATAGCATTTCTCACAATAGTGGCATCAATTTCTCTTTCCTTTCCTTTTTCCATTTTCAAAGTAAGTGTAAGTTCTTCACTTCCTTCGCGCTTTGAAAACAAAAGAAACGATCCGTAACTTCCGTTGTATTCTTCATTGCAAATATCAATCTCATCTGATAAGAAGTGAAATTCACTATTCTGAAATGTGCCTTTAGATGCAGCAAAAATTTCATCTAACTGCTTAGTATAATTCTCGCATGCATCCGCAAGTATCCAATCGCCTGTACGTAATAAATCAATCTTGAGAGTTTTCTCTGTAAACAGGTGCTGGATCTGCATATCACTAATCGTAATAGGGATAAATTCACGCCAAGAACTTAAAAACCCATACAACGCATAAGCAATATAAGTCTTACCAGTATTATTTTCGCCGCAGATGATGGTTAGGTCACCCAACGAAAATTCTGCTTGTTTTATGATTCCGATGTTTTTTAACTGGACTGTCAGACTCATGATGATACCTCTATAATTGTCATCGTAACATCTCGTAATGTTGCAATTGGTAGAAACTTTGGACTGAGTCCCATCTTGATATTTTCAAATGGATTCTGTGTTTATAACTATATCATACCAGAACCATATTAAAATCGTAATCATGGATCCTTTAGATCAGATTTAACAGGCTTCACACATCGAAATCCGACATCGGCATACTGCTTACTTGGTGGACTTTCGTTACGTTTAGAAACGCGTAACCCGCTGGCACGAGTCGACCGAGAACCACCTCGTTCTAAGCGGGCAGTGAAAATGTTCTTGTAATTTTCAATCGTATTTAATATACTTTCACCTGAAATCGGATTATCACGCGGAGAAGTAGCATAGAAATTCGGATCGTATTCATCAAGACACCACTCCCACACGTTCCCTGCCATGTCATACAAGCCATAGGCGTTGGCAGGATAGCTTCCCACAGGTGCGTTACGTTCGTACCCATCATCAACATCTTCATCTGCCCAAGTAATAACTTTTTCCTCTCCATCAAAACTCCATACTAAACCAGCAACATGCTTATCAGCATAATTACACTGCGTTCCATCCGGTGGGTCGTTGCCCCAAGGATACTTCTCTCCACTCAACCCTCCTCGCGCTGCCTTTTCCCATTCCGCTTCTGTGGGCAAACGCTTTCCTGCCCATTTTGCATACGCCATCGCATCGTGCCAACTTACACCTACAACAGGATGTTGATTCGTCGGAGAATCTGTAGGAACCCAAGAGGGTAAAGCGCTATGTCCAGTTTGTCGGACAAACCGCTTATACTCACCGACGGTCACCTCATGGATGTCTATATAGAACACATCAATGTAGACCGTATGCGGCGGTTTTTCATCGGATGAAGCGGATGGATCATTACTTCCCATGAGAAATTCACCTTCAGGTATCAGCACCATACCTTTGGGGGTAGCAAGTCTCACTAAATCGGCAGGATCAAGAAGAACTGACTCAGTTTTGTAAGGATCACCCAACTCATACCGAATCAATTCATCATACGAAGATAGTCCAACACCCGTTAACGGGTAATCTGTCTGACTTTTCTCCCAGTAAGGTAAGATTGAAACTTCCCAAGATACAGAACTATCAAGTCGCACAGTAAATGTTAGTGAAGCAGGACCTTTCGGAATCACTTTCCAACTGTGAAACGATTCCTTCTCTTCAGCAACAAATTCTATTAAAACAGCCAAATCATCAAGGCGCGGTTTCGCTGTTAGTTTAAACTGTGCTACGTCTACATCTTTGTAACCTACAAATTCAATAGTGACAACCGGTATTACCGGATCTTCAGTTTCTCCACAGGCAAACAGAAAACAGATCAATAGAATGAAAAACATTTGTCGCCATATCAAAAACTTCAATTCTTTTCCCTCCATGTATACAACCCATAGAATCGTTTTCACCCATTTTTTGAATAAGACATTTATAGGATATTAATAGAGATAGTGCTTGGCAATTCATAGCATCTCTACAAACGCTTCTATCTCAGTTGTTGGTGTTTGGCAAACATAATTCTCACAGACATAGACAGTAGCACTGTTATCGATCTGTGGTTTGTTCGCAAGAAGTGGTAACGTTGTTTCCTCAGTCGGTTCATTGAAAGCAACGATTTTGTTGGGCAGATACATGCCGTGCAACGCTGCTAACATTGCATCCATTTTCGCATCACCTTTTTCACCGATTATAGCAATTTCTTTCGGCGTTGACAGCAGAAATGCTAACTCACAAAGCAGTTGACCTGAACCTGAAGGCATTACATCCATCTGGTGAAAATAGAGTTTTAACGTCTCCACTGCTTTATCGTGGAATTCCGGTTTGTCCAGATGTTTAGCAAGACGCAACAGACTATGGATCGCCATGGATGCCCCAGCAGGTGTAGCACCATCATAAGCAGATTTGGATTGTACGATAAGTGACTCATGCGCTTTGCCTGTAAAGAAAAATCCATCGCCTGACTCATCTCCAAACTGGTCAATCATCAGGTGTGCAAGCCGTTCTGCCTCAGACAGCCATTTCGGGTCAAAGCTCGCTTCATAAAGCGCGATTAAACCAGCAATGAAATAGGAATAGTCTTCAAGATAAGCGTTGAGATGACTTTTGCCAGCACGGTAGGTGCGCAACAGAAGTCCATCCTCTTGGGAGAGTGTTGTCAAGACAAATTCAGCAGACTTTTCGCAGGCGGTAAGGTATTCAGATTTTCCTGTCAATTGGTATCCCATCGCCATGCCGCGGATCATGATACCGTTCCAGCTGGTTAGGATTTTGTCATCAAGCCCAGGTTTGATTCGTTTTTCTCTTTCCGCAAACAGTTTCTGTTTGCCATCTGTAAGAAGTAACTCCAATTCATCTTGACCCATTCCCAATTTCCGGGCAAAGATGTCTGGTGGCGTTTGAACGTGGAGGATATTCTCACCTTCAAAATTTCCGTGCGGTGTAATATCGTAGTATTCACAGAAAATTTCAGCGTTCTTTTCTCCGATAATATCTTCCACTTCAAAAGGTTCCCAGACGAAAAATTTGCCTTCTACCCCTTCGCTGTCCGCATCTTGTGTGGAATAGAAACCACCATTTTCAGCATCGTACATCTCGCGCAGCACATAATCTAATGTCTCTGTGGCTATGTCGCAATAGAAGGTGTTTTGCGTGGCTTGGTATGCTTCAAAATAGGCGACAACAAGTTGTGCGTTGTCATAAAGCATCTTTTCAAAATGTGGTACGAGCCAACGTTCATCAGTAGAATATCGGTGGAAACCTCCGCCGAGCTGGTCATATATACCGCCGCGCGCCATTTTTTGTAAAGTAAGTTCTGCCATCTCTAAGGCATACGCGTTCCCGCTATGATGCCAATATCGCAAGAGAAAAGGTAAACCCATGCTCGGCGGGAATTTAGGGGCATTGCCAAATCCACCGTATTGCGCATCGAATTGGGAACGGTAATGTTGAAAGGCTTTCGTCATCAGCTCTTCAGTCAGTTCATGCTCATGCGGATCCACGAGATTACTCATCTGATTGAGCTGCGTTGTGATTTGATCTGCTTGTTCCAGCACCTGTGCGTTTTTTTCGCTGAATGCTTCTGCCACGGCGTGCATCACTTTTGGAAACCCCGGTCTGCCATATCGATCTTCGGGTGGATAGTAGGTGCCACCATAAAAAGGTTTGAGATCAGGGGTAAGAAAAACAGTCATAGGCCAACCACCGTGGCGTGTCATCACTTGGACAGCGTTCATGTAGATTTCATCTAAATCGGGGCGTTCCTCCCTGTCGACTTTAATATTGATAAAAAGTTCATTCATGACCGCCGCGATTTCCTCATTTTCAAAGGATTCGCGTTCCATGACGTGGCACCAGTGGCATGCAGAGTAGCCGATGCTCAATAATATAGGTTTCTGTTCACGTTTAGCAAGTTCCAACGCTTTTTCACCCCACGGATACCAATCAACGGGGTTGTGTGCATGTTGGAGCAGATAAGGACTTGTTTCATGAATTAGGCGATTGGTGTGTTTAGGGGTATCGTGCATGTGTGTATTCTCCAGTGTGTAGTAGTCTGAGTTAAGAAGGGTTGACGCGTTAAAACTACAGGCGGGTAGTATACACCCGCCCTTATGGATAAGAAATACCGCTACGGGGATTCGAACCCCGGTTTGATGGCTGAGAACCATCCGTCCTGACCCCTAGACGATAGCGGCGTATTATGTTGAGCTTCCTTACTGGTGCAGTTCTACTGCCGATATTTACGATTCGTTTTCAATTGTTATTCTTCCTGCGTGTTCAATCATCTCACGCAACACATCAAGATTAACATCCGCCAAGTTCCGAAAACTGACACTACTTTTGCCGGTCTTGACTTTGCCAAGTTGGGATTTGTAAATTTCAGCGAGATATTTTTTCCCTTCAACTGCATTCACATACACGCTGAAGTAATTTTTCTGTCGTGCTAACCCAACGAGAAACCATTCGACTTTCTTTTTATCAGAGCGTACGTAGGAAAAATTGCCGTAGCCGATGATTTGCTGCTCGCTACCGCCCCAAAAAACACCTTCCCACATACAATAGTCTTGGTTTGGTAAGGCAGTTTTGATTAGCGTATGAAGTTCGGCTAAAACCGTCTTAATCTCTGGCTCTTGGCTCTCGATATAATCTTCAGGTGAGGTTTCTACCTGTTCCATTTTGTTTCCTTTCTGGTTGCAATAGACATTGCTCTATTATATCAGGATGGACACATTCCCTCTTGATAAGGGGGTAGAGGGATAGAAAAATCATTATTTTGGTATTTTACCCCCCTAAGTCCCCCCATCAAGTGTCGCTTTACTTTTTCACGACGACTGTGCGACTATAAATAGATGCCGGACTGAGAACTACAGCAACAAGCCAATCGACCACTGTCATGGATGTCACGATTTGGTAATCGGTTGCATCTCCTGCAATATCGTTTGTGTCTATTTCGTTGATAGGCACAAGTCCCCATAGAAGATACCATTGCCGTTCTACGATTTCCTCTTGCGGTCTTGACGGTCTTGGCGGACCATCGCCAATGTTGTGGACGTGTGCTGCACAGCCGACAATAAAGAGTACACTCGCAATACACAACATCGCTGCTATTCTTTTTAACATAAATGCCTCCTTTGTTTGTTTATATGTCACCGATAAACAATTACAGTCCGACTTTGCACGGATGCAGGTAAGAAAAAAGCAGAGATAATAAAATCTACAGGCGTAACAGCGGTTGTAATCTCGTAGTTTTTTGCGCCACCTGTCATGGTTTGTGTGTCCACCTTGTCAATCGGCACTAAGCCCCACAAGATATACCATTGACGCACGACAACCGACTCGCCGCGCCCTTGCACACCTGCACCGATTTGATGATGATGTGCCGCACAACCGACAATAAACAGTAAACCTATCATAACAAATAATGCAGATGCTTTGTTAAACATAGTTGTCCTCTTTAAATCTTCTATAGGTAATGGGACAAAAATTAATAGAAATGGTATAACAAAATGACTGCCCGGGAAGGACTCGAACCTTCACTACATGGTCCAGAGCCATGCGTCCTACCATTAGACGACCGGGCATTGACCTTAGTGTTAAGTATACCCTAATAGACGCGGCTTGTCAATCTATTTGCTGCTATTATCAGAGCCATTCAGTTTTCGGGTTTTTCTCAATATCTTATACCATTTCTAATTGATTGCCTTTCATTAACAAAAAACGCGTTTAATCGCAATTCATTGCGCCTCTTACATTTTTCAACTGCTTGAACCAATAATCTTATAATGAAGTCTCATTTTTTAGAAATGGTATTAGACAGGTCGCGACCAGGAGGTCGCTCCTACAAAGAAATCGGGGTTACAAACCCCTCCTACAAGAGTGTATCACGGACAATTGAATGGTTCTGCTGCTATTGCAGTGTTATCTTTTCTGAGAGGGAGTAGAAAATATTAAGCAGTCCGATGAGAAGTGTGGGGACGACAAAAACAGTCAACAGTGCAAAGGTGCCTTTAGAAAAGGAGAAACTATCTGTGTCTTCGGCAGATTCAAGATACATCGCCTTGACAATACGAGCGTAATAGTAAAGCGAAACGACACTATTTAGCAAGCCAACAAACGCAAGCCAATATAAATTACCTTCAATAACGGCAGTAAACAGTACCCATTTTCCAAAAAAACCGGCAAGAGGTGGGATTCCTGTCAACGCGAAGAGGAAAACCGCCATTGCGCCAGCGACTAAGGGAGCTCGCGACGAAAGTCCACGGTAGCCTTCAACCATTTCAGTGCCTGCTTCGTTGGCAATTAGAACGACAACATAAAACGCGCCTAAGTTCATAAAAAAGTAGATGACGAGATAAAATAGGATAGCACCAATTCCCTTGTTAACAATTGCTGCGTCTCCGTTTGTCAACAGAACTGCGCCCATCAATAGGTAGCCACCGTGCGCAATACTTGAATACGCTAACAAGCGTTTGACATTCTGTTGTGGCAGGGCAGCAAGGTTGCCGATAGTCATTGTGAGTGCAGAAATTATTGCTAACAACAATCCTAAGTCAATAGATTGCATAACTTCTGAATTGCCAAATCCTGAGAAGAAAAACCTAAGGAACAGCGCGAATCCCGCGGCTTTTGAAGCGACTGATAAAAACGCTGTTATCGGAATAGGCGCGCCTTCGTAAACATCGGGCGACCACATGTGGAAGGGGACCGAAGCAATTTTGTAACCTATACCTGCAAGAATAAAAGTTATGGCAATCAGTACGCCAAGCGCGGTAACTTCACCTGAAGCAAGCACCGCTGGAAGCTGCTGACCAATTGTGGTAAGGTCACCTGTTCCTGCCATGCCAAAAATCAAGGACAATCCAAATAGCATCGTCCCAGATGCAACGGCGCCATAAGTGATATATTTGAACGCTGCTTCACTTGAACGCGGACTATGCGTCAAAAATCCAGCGAGAATGTAAGAGGTAAGACTAACCGTTTCCAGTGCAATGAATATCATCAACAGATTTGTAGCGGATGCCATGAGGAACATGCCGAAGGTAACGGCTAACAACAAGGCGTAGTATTCGCCTTTCAATCGGACATCAAGTTCCTCAGAACGGATGGAGAAGAGAATCGTAGCAGCAGTTGCCAAAAGCAGCAGAACTTTGAAAAATACTGCGAATCCATCCAAGCGAATCATGCCCCAAAAAAGGTTTTTCGATTCGTTAGTGCCCAGAGCGGAATGCGTAATGATAATCGCAACTAAAGAACATCCAAGCCCTACAAGCGCGAGGTATGCTACCTTTTCACTTTCTCTATTTTTCACAACGAGGTCAAGGATAATCACAGCAGCTGCAAAGACGACGAGGAGTATCTCTGGGCTGAAATAGGCAAGGCTTTCAATATTTTCTAAGTAATCCACACCCTTCTCCTATAAATTCGCTTGTAGTGTGCCCATAATTTTAGTAGTCAACTCTACAACAGATTCGCTGAACATTTCAATGGCGAAATGGGGCCAAATACCGAGGACAATGGTTAGGATTCCGAGCGGTACTAAAGTCAGTATTTCACGCTTATTGATTTCTGGAAGGGCTTCATATTTAGGATTAAGTGTTCCCAAGAAAACACGTTGAAGCGTCCAGAGGAAGTATGCCGCACCTACCACAATGCCGATTGTGGATAAAATAGCCAATGTTGGGAATCTCTCATAAGCACCAAGTAGGGAGAACGCTTCACCGATAAATCCGCTTAAGCCGGGCAATCCCAGAGATGCCATAAACGCAAGCGTTGTGATGCCTGTATAGATAGGCATTCTATTTCCTAAACCACCAAACCCGTTAATTTCACGATGGTGTGCGCGGTCATAGAGAACACCAACCAATAGGAAGAGCATTGCACTGATGACACCGTGATTGAACATCTGGAGGATCGCCCCAGTGACACCGACTTCATTTCCTGCGGCAAGCCCCAAAATCACAAATCCCATGTGTCCGATACTGGAATATGCGACTAACTTTTTAAAATCGGTTTGCGCTAACGCACAAAAGGACCCGTAGACAATATTAATAAAGCCGAGCAGTGCCAAACTATAACCCCAAAGACCTGTTTCCTCTGTCACTTTTGTGAAAAATGCCATACCTTCTGGCAACATATCCATGTTAATCCGCACCAGTCCGTAAGTTCCCATCTTTAAAAGAACGCCAGCAAGGATAACGCTAATTGCTGTGGGTGCTTCAACGTGTGCATCGGGGAGCCATGTATGGAAGGGGAAAATCGGCACCTTAACGGCAAATCCGATAAAGAAACCGAGGAAAACCCATATCTGGAATGTCCTATCGGCGAGCGCATGCCCTTCAGTTGCTGCTCTTTCAATGAGTGTCGGAATATCAAATGTTCGTGCCCCCGCTGCGATACCGTTGATCACATTACTGTTAAGATAAACCGCTATTATTGCTACCAGCATCAACACACTACCGAATAGCGTATAGAGGAAAAATTTAATAGCAGCATATTCTCTGCGCGGTCCACCCCACACACCGATCAGGAAATACATCGGCAGCAGTGTCAGTTCAAAGAAAACAAAGAACAGGAATAGGTCCAACGCAGCGAAAAAGCCTAACATCCCTGTTTCAAGCAACAGGAACAGTGCCATATATGCTTTAATGCCTTTTTCTATGTTGCGCCATGAAGCAAGCACACAGATCGGTCCCAGAAGGGCGGTGAGGAGTATCAGGGTTACACTTAAACCATCAATACCGATGTGATAGTTGATATTGAATGTCTCGATCCAAGGGACACTAACAAAATATTGTGTTCCAGCAGTTGATCTATCGTAAGATATGAATAAAACAACAGCGAGTAGAAGCGGAATTAGTGTAAAAAGGAGTGTGACGCGTTTTATGAGTTCTTCCGACTCGCGCGGTAGAAGTAAAACAACGATCATCCCAAGCAACGGGACAAAAATCATTAGAGACAATAGCATTTAGTGGGAATCCTCCTTATCCCATCAGGCAGTATTTTTTATGTATTTTAACTATAATGCCCGGAAAATCAAAATTATCAACACTATCCCGCCAAGAACGACAAAGAGATAGGTTTGTATTGCGCCTGTTTGTATTCTTCGGATTCTGCCGCCAGCAGCCCACGTAACCTCTGCGACACGGTTGACAATACCATCAACTACACGATTATCAAAAAAGCCAATGAAGGCAGCGAATATTTGACGTGTTACCGTTCCAACACCGTTGACGGTCCCATCAACGATAGACCCATCAAATTGGGCAAAAAGCCGAGACTTCCATACCGTCAGCGCAACTAAGACGCCATCATAAAATTCGTCAAAATAATATTTGTTCCAAAATAGGTTGTAGACGGGACTAAACTTTGTTGCAACAGATTCGGCAGAGAACCTTCGTCTATGGTAAAACAGCCAAGATAGCAGTATGCCTAAACCTGCGACAACGATAGACAGCACCATTGCGATATTATGTGCAAGTTTGTGTATACGATATGCATCATCTGCCTTTTCTGTGTTTTTTCCACCCTCTTCTTCAGCTGCTTGCGCCTCGGAAATCCAGAAGAATGCCATGCCAAAATTCGCATCACCTGTTTTAGTATCAGGCACAACCTGTGCATGTTGCGGCGCTTGAATATGGTGTTGTGGTGGCGGTTTTACATAATCTTTGTTGAACCAGATTGTATTCACGACAGGGAGACTTAGAAATGCCAAAACGAGAAGTGGCACTACCATCACCCAGGGGGATTCATGTGCCATGTCGTGCATCTCTTGATTGCGCGGTTCACCGAAGAAGGTCATGAATATCAGGCGGAACATATAGAACGCTGTGATCCCTGCTGCCAGAAGTGCAATGCCAAACAGAACGTAGTAATGTGGTGAATGTAATACCATTGCGTGTCCAAGCACGCCGCCTAAAATCGCATCTTTACTCCAGAACCCTGAAAAGAGGAATGGCACGCCAGAAATAGACAATGTTGCGACGAGCATAGTGCCAAAGGTCCACGGCATTTTACGGCGGAGTCCACCCATGTTCCGCATATCCTGGTCAGGTGGAATTTCGGATCCATGTTCATGAACTAAACTGTGGTCATCGTGTTCATGTTCTTCGCCATCTGCATGTTCCTCATCATGATGGGCATGCATTGCGTGGAAAGCATGTATTACACTACCGGAACCGAGAAACAGCAACGCTTTGAAAAATGCGTGCGTAGTAAGATGAAAAAGTCCTGCAACATAACTACCTGCCCCAATTGCCAACATCATGTATCCTAATTGGCTAACCGTAGAATATGCCAAAACCCGCTTTATATCAAATCGGACAATAGCAATAGTTGCAGCGACAAGAGCAGTTATTCCACCGATGTATGCGATTACCAGAGATGAGGTATCTGTCAAAATTGGGAACATCCGTGCGGTAAGATAGACCCCAGCGGCAACCATTGTAGCAGCATGAATCAATGCGCTCACAGGTGTAGGACCTTCCATTGCGTCTGGCAGCCATGTATGCAACGGCACTTGCGCCGATTTACCAACAGCACCACAAAAGATGAGAATACCAGCGATAGAAAGCCAAATAATATCTCCTGTGCCGCTTAACCCTTCCACAAGTGTAAAGATGCCGTTTTCTGTTCCGTCATAAAGGGAAAGCGTTTTGAATTTGGCAAACAACATCATCATGCCGATGAACATACCGACATCACCGACACGTGTTGTCAGGAATGCTTTTTTACACGCATTCGCAGCGGAGTCTTTTTCAAACCAGAAACCGATAAGCAGATAGGAGCAGAGACCGACAAGTTCCCAACCGATATAGATACCGAGTAGGTTATCCGATACTACCAAAAACAGCATTGAAAAAGAGAAGAGCGAAAGATAGGCAAAAAACCTTGGATACCTCGGATCCCCATGCATGTAGCCTATTGAGAAAATATGCACAAGACTACTGACCAGCGTGACAACAATCAGCATAATCACGGTAACACTGTCCAGATAAAAACCCATTGCGAAAGTGATTTTACCGAGTGAAATCCAATCGACAGTATGCGGTTCTGGATTGGGGACAACTTCTCGTAAGAGAAGAAAAGAGCATACAAGCGCGGCGAGCATTGCCACTGTAGACAGCAGGTCTTGTCGTGGGAAACTCCGTTTTGCTAAGCCTAACAACGCAAAAATCGCGAAGGCTGCAAGCGGGCAAAGTAAGATAATACTTATTAATGGAATAACCATATTTTTTATTTTTAACCTTTCAAGGTATCCACTTCGTCTGGACGTATGCTACCGAATTCACGGTAGATAGCGAGAATAATTGCGAGAAAGACTGCTGCTTCTGCTGCAGCGAGCACAATACCGAAGATAGCGATTATTTGACCATCAATATTTTCAGGTGGCGTAACAAAACGCGAAAAAGCAGCAAAGTTAAGATTACAGGAATTGAGAATAAGCTCAATACCCATCAGAATGCTGATAGCGTTCTTCCGAGTTAACACTGCGAAAATGCCGAGTGAAAATAGAATTGCACTGATTACCAAATAGTGTTGTAGACTCATTTTATTCTAAAGGCACAGCGGGAATTAATCCCGGACCTCCTTGCGAGAAATAAGGGCAGCACCAATTAACGCAACTAACAGCAACACAGACGCAACCTCAAACGGTAGTAAAAATTTTTCATTCAAAATCAATTCGCCAATACGTTTTGTTGTCGGTTCAAATGCCGTTCCGTCATCGGTGAGATTTTCCCATTTGGGTGTATTCGCAATCACAGTCAAAAGCAGCATAAGCAGTGCAAGAGAAATTCCACCACCTAACAGCAGTTGACCACGTTCAATGTGGATACGCATCTCTAACCGTCCGCTTGTCATCATAACACCGAAAAGGATAAGCACCAGAATTCCACCAACGTAAACAATCACCTGTGTTGCTGCGAGAAAATCGGCTTGTAGAAACACGTAAAGCCCCGCAACCCCAAACAGCGTGACCATTAGTGCAAACGCCGCATGCACAATGTTTCGGACAGTTACCACAGCGAGTGCTGAGGCAATTGTTATGAGCGCGAAACCGTAAAAAATAAATGTTTTGAGTGTAAATTCCATTTATAAAACTATTCTTGTTATAAAGACTTTGATCTTAAAATTTTCCTAATCTGCTGCTTCTGTGTTATCCGTTTCGTCTTTATCGTACATCTCCTGCTTGTCAAACTCAAAGATTAAGTCTGTGCGGTCAAAACTTGAATACTCAATCCCTTCAAGTGAATCCTTCATAACGAGGCATTGTGTTGGACAGACTTCGGTGCAAAGCCCACAATACATACAGAGGGACATATCAATATCGAACTGGTCAAGATAGAAAACAACAGGGTTACGCGTAACAACGCGCGATATATCCTCTGTTGAAAAGGTTTCGGTTCGACTTTCATCCTCCGATGCTTCCAAACGATCAATGACTTCTTGTGGACCTAAGCGGGTAGTGATATTTGTAATTATCATTGAGTCTTCCGACATTATTTTTTTGTCGTCACCTTCAATGATACCGATGACTTCGCGCCCATCCTTGAGATGCACAACGTTCATGCTATCCCAGAGTTGTTCACCTTTCGGAAGTTTGTCACCTGTAATCGTAATACAATCCACAGGGCAAATCAACTCACACTTTTTACACCCGATGCAATCCTCAATCCGATTGTAAAGTTGACCACGATAGCCTTTTGGAATCTCCCGGACGTTCTGCTTCTTTTCAAAATCGTGTTCATAAGGGTATTGGTGCGTCACATTCGGTTCAAAAAACTGCCGGATCGTGACTCGCATGCCAACAAGAACGGTATAAACGCCTTTGTAAATGTTGCGGATGTATTTGTCCATAACGAATTTCTCCTTGTAAGTCTATAGTCTTCTCACACAATAGGTGCGGTTTACCACCAGCTAAATCCGAATTTGAAACAAATTGACAAACACGGAAATATGGAACAATAATCCTAAAAGCCACCACATCCAATCGCCTTTGAATTGTTCCCAGAACAACGTGCACATCCACCAACCAATACACATGAAACTTAATCCTAAACCAAGTCCGAAAGTATGCAGCCAATGAACGTTAAAGACCAAAGCTATTGAATTAGGCACACAAAAAAACACTAATGCGAGAAAGAATGCCCACCTTCGAGAGATCAGAACGATTTTTTTCTTCTCCTTGTCAGTGCCAATTCCTTTTCCATCTGCTGGAGAGTGCCTTCCCAAATTTCTCAAAAAGGTGATTTCCCGGAAAATCAAACATGCCAAACCTACACCTAAAACCAATCCCACAAGCGGAAGCCAGCGAGCACTAACACTTTGCCCTATGATGAAATAGTCTACGGTAGTAACAAGCACAACAGCAAGTATCAGGAGCAGTGTGGTTAGCAATTTTTTGGCAACCCAAGTGATTTTTCCCTGTTTTGTTATTCCCAAAGTATCCATAAACGCACTCATGTTTCACCTCCGTTATAGGTCTATAGTTTTCCCACGCGGAAGTGGCAAATACTACTTAAACGCGTATTTAATAAGCACACCGATAAGCAACACACTGTGAAGAAAAATGCCGCAAAATTTCCATATACGGTCACCTTTGAAGAGTTCACTGGATAATGTCATTATCCAGTAAGCGACACATACTAAGCCTAAACCTACAATAAAGGAAACCACAAAAGTATGTAACAACCGAACATTAAAAATTACTGCGATTGAATTGTTCAGGGTAAAGACTGTGCCTCCGATAATCGCAAGCGGAATCCCAGAGATCCATGCGATTTTTTCTGTTTTTGTTGCCTCCATAGTTCTTATTTTGCTGATTAACGGAAACACTATGTAAAAACTGAAGCATGCAAAACTCGCTCCTAATACGAATCCCAAAACAGGCAGCCAACGTTGACTGACACTGTTAGCAAGCGAATCACCCACAGCAATAAGGAGAATTATACCGATAATAGGTAACTGTTTTACAAACCATGCGATTTTTTCCTGTTTCGTACTTCGAAAAACCCCCGTAACAGCATTCATCGTTTACCTCCGTTTAGAACTATCCTTAAAATTAAGATACAGATAATTTCAACACTTCCAACACATTGTACTGCTTAAACTGAACTTGGTTGTGGCTCAGGTTTTCGTGCCAGACTTCTCCCAGCAACTGCATAAGCACTGATTAAACCAACATAGATTATAACACAACTGATTCCAATGCTCCACACATCATCTTTTTCAAAAATTAGTCCCCATACTCCTGTGCCTAATATGTTAAAGAATGAAATCGGTATAAAGTATTTCCAGCACAGATTCATGAGTTGATCCACACGAAGACGTGGCAGTGTCCATCGCAACCACATCATTAGGAAAACGAGCCCTAATGTTTTGATAACGAACCCTGGAAAACCTCCGAGAAAATCGTAACCCGGTAAGACACCTTGCCATCCTCCGAGGAAAAGTGTAACACCAATTGCACTCACAGCAAACATATTTGCATATTCGGCAATGAAGAAGAGGGCAAAACGCATGCCGCTATATTCGGTATGGAATCCAGCAACAATCTCAGATTCCGCTTCGGGTAGATCAAATGGCGTTCTGTTGACCTCCGCAATAGAAGATATAAAGAAAATAAAGAATGCAATAAAGGTAAAAGGTGACCGAAATATGAGCCATGTGAAAATACCACCATCCTGACTCGCCACAATCTGCTTCATTCCCAAACTTTCAACGAGCATAACGACGGTTAATATCGAGAGACCGAGCGGGATTTCATAGCTAACAATCTGCGCAGCGGAACGTAAAGAACCCAACAGAGACCATTTACTGTTCGAAGACCAACCCGCCATAATTACGCCCATCACAATCACTGATGAGATTGCCATAATATAGAAGATACCGATATTAAAGTCGCTCACCAAGATACCTTGACCGAATGGAATTGCGGCGAAAACAGCGAAAGAACATGCAAATATAATATAAGGAGCAAGCAGGAAAAGGAGTTTATCGCCTTGTGGTGGGATATAGTCCTCTTTGAAGATGAGTTTTATACCATCTGCCAATGTTTGCAAAGTGCCCCAAGGGCCAACGCGCATGGGACCTGTTCTGTTTTGAAAACGTGCAGCGACTTTCCGCTCAGCAAGCACCAATACCAATGGAAGTAACGGCACAACAGCGACAAAAATACCAGCGCATACCAACATCACAAGAATCGTGCCTAATTCTACGGAAAAATGTCCAGCGACCACTTCTGGCAATCGTGGAATAATAACTTCCTGCACGAAATCTGTCGCCCAATTGGTTTCGTCTTGTAAATTTATATTGGGAAAGAAACCTTCAGAAAAAATTTCTGGCATCTAATCTCCTAACCCCAGGTTAAATCTCGCGTTGCCACAGACTTACCGATCAACTTCACCCATGACAATATCAATACTACCGATAATTGCGATAATATCTGCAACCATCAAACCACGACTCAGTTCTTGTAGCGCACTTAACGCACTGAAACAGGGGGAACGCCCCTTAAGGCGTACTGGCTTCGGTGTACCGTCACTGACGATGTAAAATCCGAGTTCACCGCGCGGTGCTTCACTACGGAAATATATCTCACCTTTTGGCGGGCGAACAGCCTTCAAATCTGCCATAACAGGACCGTCGGGAAGACCTTCTGCTAAAATTTGTCGAACAATACGGACGGACTCTTTCATTTCATCCATACGCACTTTGTAACGACTCCAGCAATCTCCGACAACAGCCCCTAACTCTGGAATATCCTTAGCGACAGGCACATCAAAATCGAACCGATCATAGATAGAATACGGTTCATCCCGCCGTAAATCCCAATCGACACCTGAACCGCGAAGGTTCGGACCGGTAGCACCGTAACTCAATGCCATCTCTGCAGACATCACAGCGACTCCCATAGTCCGCTCAGAGAAAATACTGTTTGACGTCAACAGATCGTTATATTCGTCAATCTTTGGCTCAAAATAGTCAAGAAAGTCTTTAACTTCGTCTAAAAAATTCTGTTCATCAAGCGAACCGGGTTCCATGTGGATGATTTCAGAGACACCACCGATGCGGATATAGTTATAGGTAAGCCGTGCGCCGCAAATCTTCTCAAAAAGTAAGAGAAGTCGTTCCCGATCACGAAACGCATAGAGAAACGGGGTAAATGCCCCAATGTCCATCCCATAAGTGCCAAAAGAGAGTAAATGACTCGCAATCCGATTCAATTCGCAGATAAGCACCCGCAGATATTCTGCCCGTTCTGGCACTGCAAAATCTTTTGTTTCATCTGCTGCCATCAGCTTTTCAACAGCAAGACAAAACCCCCAATTCTGGTTCATCGCAGCAACGTAGTCCATGCGATCCGTAAAAGGAATGATTTGGGGGTAAGAGAGATTTTCTGAATGTTTCTCAAAACAGCGGTGTAGATACCCGATATGTGGAATCGCTTCCCGCACAACCTCACCATCTAATCGCAATTCCAGACGCAACACCCCGTGCGTGCTGGGATGCTGAGGTCCCATGTTCACTACCATTTCATCGGTAAACGGTTTCAGTTCAATGATCTTTGATTCTGTTGGTTGTGTAGTTTCCATAGTGCGGGTTTTGTGGATTGACTTTATCTATTATGTCTATTTATTTCACTTATTACTTAGTAAGGTACGCGCATCCCACGATAGAGATCGGGTTCTTTGTAGTCTTTTCGTAAGGGGTATCCTTCCCAATCATCTGGAAGTAGGATACGGCGAAGGTCAGTATGTCCTTCAAAGAATATACCATATAGATCGTACGCTTCACGTTCATGCCAGTCCGCAGTTTTCCAGATATGTGAGACGCTTGGAAGATGTGCATCGGTTTTTGGCATTGATGTTTTCAAAACTATGCTATGCCGATGTTGCATGGCATAAAGATGGTAGACGACAGAGAGTTCTTCTTCCTTAGCACCCAGATCAACACCGCTGAGACACATCAACGAATCAAACGCCAACGTGTCAGTTTCTGCAAGATACTGGCACACGTCTGCAATAGCTGCAGGAGCAATTTGAATGTTTGGATCGCCAGCGAGTTCGGTGTCAAAACCGAGGATAGATTCACCAAACTTGTCAGTTAATGTCTTATAGATTTCTTCCGGGTTCACGTAATATCTACTCCAGATGGGATAGTGTTACACCATTTCTATGTAATAATAGGACATTATTTTGTAGGTCGGGTAGAGCAGAGCGAAACCCGACTTTTTATAGCACATGTCCAAATCAACGCTAAATACGCGTTCGGTATTTGTCGGGTTTCGTCCACTCAACCCGACGGACAATCTATTATGACGATTTGTCAATTAGATATGGTATTATTTTATTCGGTGCTTTCAGGGTTTTCGTTTTCAGTATCTGGTGCTTCAGTTTCCTCTGCTTTTTCAGTTTTTTCGTGTTCGTACCATTCTGTTTTGGTAAAGAGTCTTTTTAGGAACGGAACATTGGAGCGTTTTGCGACGGTTTGTGTTTTTATTTTTTCTTGTAATTTCAACAAACCTTCAATGAGTGCCTCTGGTCGTGGCGGACAGCCGGGGACATAAACATCAACGGGGATAATCCGATCAACTCCTTTGAGAACATGGTATCCATGCTGCCAGTAGGGGCCTCCGCTCGTAGCGCAGCTACCCATAGAGATGACATATTTCGGTTCAGGCATCTGTTCATAAAGGCGTTTGATACGCGTTGCCATTTTCAGCGTTACGGTACCAGAAATCACCATTAAATCGGATTGGCGCGGTGTAGCACGCGGAACGCCTGCCCCGAATCTGTCCAAGTCGTAGTTAGAAGCAGCAGTCGCCATAAATTCAATGGCGCAGCACGCAAGTCCAAATGTCATTGGCCAGAGCGCGGAAGAACGTGCCCAGTTCGCCACAGCGTCAACTGAAGTAACAATAACGTTTTTATCTAATTTCTCATCAATTATCATAACTTTCCTCCCTTTGGAAGGATTGTACCTCTAATTGCGTAGAGCGGATCCACTCAAGATCGCCCTTTGCCCACACATAAGCGAGACCAACTAACAAGATCGCTATAAAGACAAGCATTTCCAAAAATGCAAAGAGTCCTAACTCTCGAAACACGACTGCCCATGGAAGAAGGAACACGACTTCCACGTCAAAGATAAGGAAAATGAGAGCAATAACGTAAAAGCGCGTATTGAACTTAATGCGTGTGTCGCCAATCGGGTCTTCCCCACATTCATAAGGGATATATTTTTCGCCTGAAAAGATTTTTGTATGCAGAAGACGAGAAATAGTAAGATTTAGGACGACAAACAAGCAACCAACAACTAAGAAAATTAGAACATTTGCAAAATTAAAAAGCATCTATCTCACCTTTATTCCAAAACTAAGTTTCTGTATTGTGTTCTTCATTTGTCTATAAAGTATATCCTAAATTAGTCGGAATTTGCAAGGAAAAAATTTGCAACTCACGTATTTCCGTTATCTTAAAAAGAGGTTTCTACACATTTGAAGGGACCTTTCTTCTGTAGGAGCGACCTCCTGGTCGCGACCAGGAGGTCGCTCCTACAGGAAATCCCAGCAAATAACACATTATATGTAGTTTGGCGAGGTTAGAAAACCTCACCAGCAGCAGCAGGTGTACATCTCTGCTCGCGAGGTTTCCTAACCTCACCAAATTACCGAAATATTTATTTAAACTTCATACAGTTTGCGCTACAGAAGTGTCCCAATAATTATACGTTTTACTATATCTACATACCCAACTATTTTTTCGGCACCGCTATTTCAAGATATTTCGCGTCTACCTCTATATCGGGTGGGTAGTGAATTTCCCAGAGTTTTATGGAGGATGTGTCAAAGTAGGATTTGGGAAACAAGGGTTTGAAACCTCTGTTGCCGAGTGGATTTTTATTCAGGAAGGAGTCATGCGGGTCGTCAGGTGTGATAAGGATGTGTGTAGCTTCGTGTGTTTTTAGGTATTCAAGTGCTTCGCGTTCGTTGGCAGCATGGTGCACGTGTTGGTTGTATAGGTATATCCAGTTGGGTATATAATGGTCTTGATCGGTGATCGTTTTGACACCAGCGAGCACATTGAGTTGGCTACCGAACCGCCAATGTGCAGCAACTACACCGCCTTTCACATGCGTCTTTATCCAATGAAAAGTGTTGTTAATTTGAGAGTGCTGTCCGGGTATTGCAGTCCGCATCTGCTCTGAAGCATAAAGTGAGAAACGCGCATGTCCACCTGTGGGTGCCCAAAAGAGGATGAGGACAAGTGCAGTGGTTGCTGCGATTGTACCAGCGCGTGTATTGTTCACGAAATTTCCGGCTGCTGTCGCGAATGCTTTAATACCAAGCGCAGTCCAGAAGGCAACGGATATACCGATGAAAAAGTCATAACGCATTGCGTCGCGGGAGAGTGCAGCCCATAAAAAGAACCATAGAGCCAAGAAAATATATGCAAGTTGGACTTTTTCCGTTTGCTTTTGTTGGCAAAAAGCGGTGTATAAGTATCCAAGAACGCAGGTAGCGAGTGCCACAAAAAAGAGAACCGTGGTTGTCAATTCACCGAAGAGTGCATCTATCGGTTGTCTCGCAAAGGTGGTTAATGCAAAAAGACAGAGCGGTAGTGCAAGTATCAAGCGTTTCCAGTAGTAGGCACCAGCAACAAGCGCGATGTTTGCAATAATAAAGCCGCTACCGTACCTGCCCATCCAAAAGTTAAAATGAGGATTTTGAAGTTCAGAAACGGTTTGCATGAGCGGAGTGTTCAATAGGATTGTTGTTGTCCCAAAGTTTTTGAGCTGTGTGAAAAAGTAGACAAGTCCGATGCCGAGCATTAAGACCGTCAATCCGAGTGCAAGTTTCCGGCTGTGACTTTTTAACGTCTCTGCTGTCTGTGGGATTGTAAGGAATAGGTGTCGGAGTGCGCGCATTGCCAAAATCGCTATAGGTAGCACAAGAACAAAGGCTGCAAGATGTGCCGCAAAGAATTCACCGCGACGATACGCAGGCGCGATAAGATAAAGCGCGGGAACAAAGGAACAGACCCAAAGTAGATAATATAAGATGTCTGTTTCTCTTTCTGAAGTGAGAAATCGCCATATCTCTATCGCGTAGATGATAAGCAAAAATGCACCAAATCCTTCCCATGATAACCCACCGAGAAGGGTGAAAAACCCACTCATGAGTGTCCAAGCAGTCCGTTTGCGCGGGGTTTGTGTTTGCAACGCGATGAGGTAGGTAACAATGACAACAATAGCAAGCAGCAGACACCAGCAATCTCTATCACCAAATCCGACAGTACTACGGCCTATTGTACCAGGGAGCGTTGCAATTAAGATTCCTGTGGCATTCGCCACAAACGCACCGAACGTGCTATAAAGGAAAAGACAGAGAACACCTAAACCGATCACAAAACAGATCGTCGGTAGGTAAAGACTGACGTGATACAACGATACGTCTTTGAAAAATAGGTTGACCGCTTTATAGGTCCGTGCCAGCAGATGTGGATACAGTGACAGGAGCAATCCATTATCTCTACCGAGCGGCAGCCATCGGTGCATGTCGCGTGGTGGGAGTTTGCCTTGTTCCACTATTGTGTTTGCTTGCCAATAGTAAAAGTAACCATCATTTTCAAGAAATTGTCCATCAGGGAGTGTCTCCGCGCTCTGAATGCGTATCCAGAAAGCGAGAAACAGAATGCTGATGAGTAAGAAAAGTGGTACGAGATGTTTAGAACGTGGATTTTGCATTGAATTGATGAGTAGGCAGGTACCGCAGTACCTGCCTGGGTTTGAGTGATGGTTAAAACACCTTTTAACAATCAGGACTTACGCATTTCCCCCTTATCAGGGGGACTTTAAGAGAAACTGCGTAAGTCCTGAACAATTAAGGTAATACAGGGCCTGAACACTCAAGGTAACGCGGCGACGTGCTACACCGCGGTGCGGTGTCAAAAAACTCAACACCTCCATTTGGCGTATATGGGTTATGGGCGCATCGCCGCCATTGGTTGTCACACCGAGTACCCCCAGGTCGTTGAATCGGGCGCGTGCAGCTACGTAGTCCGTGTTCTGCCACATCGGAACTATTGCACGTCCAATATCCATCATAACAACCGGGACAATTCACATGGTGTTCATAAGCATTACTTACTTTGACGTAGCATCTATAGTCATAACGCTTATCGCAGTTGACGAGCGTTGGCGTTGGGGTACAACCACCATTGGCTACGGGGGCACCATTTCCATTGCCGTTATTACTATTTCCATTGCCGTTATTGCCATTTCCATTGCCATTTGTGTTGCAGTCTCCGTTGGCAAGGGGTGGACCACCGCCGTTGCCATTACCCTGATTACCATTGCCATTGCCTTGATTATCATTGCCATCCGTGTCGCAATTCCCATTTTCTGAGGGAGTTGATGCCGTGCTACCACTGCCTGAACCTGAGACATGATTACTCGCATTCGGACACGATTGACTATTACAACTATAATACCAGTAGGGACATGTCTTTGTACCGCCCCACCCATTAGATACGGATTTGGGGCATTGCGTTTTATGAGCAGAGATTGTGACATTTTCATGAAGCAGCATCAAAGGCCCCGGTTTTTGCGTCCGTTTATTGGTCATTTTGCCATAACTATCCACTAAAGCCCACTCAGGCGGGCCTTTTGTGCTACAACCGCCAAGACAAGAGATATAGTGTTCATAAGATTTGTCACAACCTGGATACCCATGTGCAGGACAACTATAATACGAATAGTTACTATGTGGTGTGACACTACAAACCTTCTGATGACTATCCGTCGCAGACGAGACAATAGAAGATAGTGAAACTTCCGTATAGTTGTTCCTCGGAAATACGCCGGCCCAATAGTCATCCACTAACGTCCATCTGCTATCAACAAAATAGTGACCGCATCCATTCGCACACGATAAAGACAAAGGCGGAATATGTATCTGCATAGAGGATAAACTGCCTTTGTTTGTTCTTTTTGGCACAGGATTATTTGTCAGGCCTCTGTCTACCGAATCGTGTGTCCAACGTTTACCATATTCTGCGTAAAACAGTTCGCGATCGGCAAAGACATCGGCTAAATCCGTATTCTTATTGGCTATCTCACTATACTTGTCTATCAACTTCTCACGGATTGCACGGTTTTGACCTTTCTTAAGAAAATCCCGAATTTCACGCGCAAGCGCAATCGCCGCAGATGCATCAGGCCGCTTACCCGCAAGGAAAGTCGCAGCGCCACCTTCTATCGCATTCGTAAGACCAGATAGATCGTTATCAAGCCCCTTTTGAATAAGATCGCGATCGTATCTCAAGACAGACATATCGACTCTCGCAGCTGTCAATTTGCCTTCATACTTGGTATGTGCCGCATCTGCTTGATCTAAGTTCGAAATCTCGTGCGTTGACCCCTCACTGGTTGTGATGTCTTCCGCTGGCAACTCATGAGCAAAGGCAAGAGGACTAATCGGAAGGAAAAGAGCACAAATTGAAAAAAGTAATAGTGGTAAACATGTGAAGTTTAACATTATTGGTCACCTCCTCCATCGTCAAGCCCTATCGGTTTCGGATTCTTCGGCGCACGATCCATTGTGGTTCCACCTAACTTTTCCATGTCGGCTGTTATTTCATCGGAGAATGCGCGCATTTTATCGTATTTTGCACGGACAGCAGCCCGCCACTTGGCATGAAGTTCTGGCGAGGCAGTCGCGGTGCTAAAATCAGGATGTTCCTTCAAGAAATTATAGTGATCTATCTGCAGTTCGAAATATGGACTATTTTCCATCTGCTGCATTATGAGCTGGTTTCGTTCACGTGCCGTCTTTGCAGCTGCCATCGCTGCATTGAATTTGTCAGCTTCTGCTCGTGCTTCAGCCTGTCTTTTTAGTCGTGCTTGTTCGTGAATATCAACAGGCGTGACGTGAGGAGCATCGTCCGTTTGTGCCACTGGCACTTTGTCCCAGTGGTCATTATGCCACACCCATTTGAAACCCTGTTCAGCAGGGGGTTGTTCATCAGCTTTCTCAACAGGTTTTGGCTTGTTGCTATCTTCTAATAGTTTTTCTACTACGGCAGTCTCTTCTTTGAGTTGCCGAATCTCAGCAAGATTGCGCACTGTCATAAATACAAACACAGTGCAAATCAGTAGCACGAGGACACCGAGTCCCAAAAGCGTTATTTTCTGCATGTTAGTTTCTCCTCTCTTTTGCTGCATCCAGTGGGCAGCGTGGGGTTAAATTCATATCCGGACAGATCGGTCTTTCGCCACGTGGAATGCAGTCCAATCTTATCCGTTCACAGTCAAACGTGTCTGCCTGCGTGGCATCATAAGTGCCAAGCAGCAGCAAACCGCTTGTTATTATCAGTGTAATTAGAATTGATATGAGAAGTGGTTTGTAGTACTGTCTCATCTTATGCTCCTTTATTGTATTATGAAGCAAGTTAAATGTTTAGACAGGCCTACAGGGGCAGGTCCGAAGTGGGAATAATCCCTGTAGGGGTTGCTGGTCCCTAAATTGACTTACACGGACTCTCCATGATAAAATAGAGACCAGCGCTGTCGTAGAACTTCTAAATATACGATACGGCAGTGCTAAGCATCGGCAGTGTCGTTTGGCATATAACACTGTCGGTGCATTCAGCACCCCTTCCCGACGTTAAAAATCCACGCATTCACCATGAATTTTTAATGTCTATTTATGTATTATACGATAATACATGTTAGATGTCAAGAAAAATTTCACATTTTTTAACATCCTATCACATAGTATAATAAAAGACGCGAAAAATGTCAAGTCCAATAAATTAATAAAACAGATTAAAGTTCAGTGTTAAACAAATGTTCTATTTCCATGAACTCGTAGAGTTCTCTGATAGCTTCATTATTTGTTCTTATTATTTCCTCTGGAGAACGTTTGTCTCCATAATAGGAAATCCCTAAAACTATTGGAATTTCTCCTTGTGCGGAATTGACAAGTTCTTGCATTTCCATCATGATTCGGTTTGCTTCATTGATATTTCCTAACCCTTGTTCTTCAGTCCATGCTTCTTGCAAATCTTTGTACCGACGAAGTTCTTTGGGTGTGGGAACGAAATCAATCCTGATATTATAATTTGTCACAAGAGGTTTGTTCCGATAAAATCTACGGACCTTACCTTGACTATCGCGAATATGTTGGAATTCGCCATTCCAAGGTGGATCCTCACCCCAGAAGGCACGGTAAGATTCCAATGTTTTTGGATCATGCCAGTTGACATTTGTAGGATTCTTCCAATCAATGTTAGATGCTTTCGTTTGTAGAGGCGAAGTATTGCGCACTGTCATAAACACAAACGCAGTGCAGATCAGTAGCACGAGGACACCGAGTCCCCATAACATTTTTTTAGACATGTCAGTTTCTTCTCTCTTTTGCTGCATCCAGTGGGCAGCGTGATGTTAAATTCATCCTATCACGTAGTATACAAAAAGGACGAAAATTGTCAAGTCCAAATTAGCATAAACACCATAGTTATTTAGTTTTATAGAAAAACTTACAATTAATGGGACATTTTTGTATCGCAAACTGTATGAAGATTAATTTATTAATTCGGTAATTTTCGGTTCACACAAGACACGCGGGGCCCCACTGCTGGCGAGGTTTCCTAACCTCGCCCCCTTACCGAAATATTTATTTAAACTTCATAAAGTTTGATGCTCAACTACTGTTGTCCGTTATGTTTCCAAAATAGATTTGTCAAAGTGTCCCAATAATTTTAAAGGTCACTATATGAAGGACCAGTTGATGAACGTTACTGAGAGTTTATACCGTAGGTTCGTGTAGAGCGGAGCAAAACCCGACCTACAATACCACTATAAAAAATTAATATTTGTGATAAATACACCAGAAAAACCGAAAACTAAATAGCCCTGAATTTTTTCTTGCAATACATCTAAAAGTCTGCAATAATTTTACAGGAATGAAAATGTTGGAAGGAGTAAGAAATGTTTAGTTGTGACTACCATATTCATACACAACTTTCCGGATGCGCGGAGAATGGATTCAGTATAGAAAAAATTATTGAACTTCAGCAAGAACGTGGGACTGAAGCAATCGGAATAACAGACCATGATTACAGCTATCAGTCCAAAGTAAAAAGGATTCAAGCCGCGCGAGAGGCAATAAAGGCAGCGGACCCCTCAATTGAAGTGCATTTTGGTGTAGAGTCACAGATGTTGGAATATCAGGTTACTTCAATTAACATTCGTTTAGCATCGTATTTCGATTATGTTCTAATGGCTCCGAATCACTATCATTTGCGTGGTGTAGCACAACCGAGAAGTTTTCGCGATCCGCGGCGCGTGGCACTCCACGAAATCTATATGTTTGAAGCAGCGATTGCATGTCCTATTACCGATGCCGTTGTTCATCCATTTCTTCTCTCTCCAGATGTTTTCCAGTTTTCTGCAGAAGAACTCGCTGCTTTCGCACAAGAAATGATGCGCAATATTGAACAGAAGCGGTTGATTTATCAGCTTGATCTTGCCTCTCAGCGCGGGTTAGGTATAGAGATTAGCCCGAAGATGGTACGTTACAATCAACGTCATCTCATTGCGTTCTACCAACTTTGCTTGGAGCGGGATGTGAAACTGCTCATCGGGAGCGATGCGCATAACTTAAAACAGTTGGAAGAACTTTCACTGCTTGCGCCAATTATAGAAGAATTGGGGATAACTGAAGAACATCTCTGGCATCCCAATAGCACATAATTATAGTGGAATCCACAATTACCTTGACATTGGCGAGGTTAGGAAACCTCGCCAGCAGAGGGTCCCGCTGACGAGGCGGGGAATGCCTAAAGACGAATGCGCGTATGGCATTCGCCATGAT